>JAPXSY010000026.1:10182-41582 GCA_033812795.1 Kiritimatiellia bacterium | reverse complement strand
GGGTGATGGGCGTCCCCATCACATTCCTCGACAAATATAACCCAGACCAGTTTGAGATTGTGGGCACGACAGAGTCCAACGATCCGAACAATGCCTGCAGGACGCGGGTATATACGTCCCAAGAGTGCAGAGATGCCTATATGGCAATTTTTGGCAAACCGGGCGTTTACGACCTAAACGCATCCGGAGTCGTAAATGGCGTCAAGGTTTATAAGCGCATTCTCATTCGCCACCGCGCGTTGCCTCACAATTCATGACACCGGAACCAAAAAAGGTTCGGGGAGGGGACGTTACGGCTGGCGGCTGAGGTGCCCGTGGGAAAACCTTTTGTCCTTTGGTCCTTTGAACGCCGAACGCCCAACGCCGAACTCAGAACGTCGAAGTGAAAAAACTCCTTGCCTATAAATTGACAGGATGACAGGATTTTCAGGATTAAACAACATCATGTTAATCATGTCCTAAACTTATTCCAAGGTTTTTTCGCGGCGAAGCCGCGCGGCAGGCTAACTCCTAAATCCGCGCGTAGCGCGGAAGACGCCCGCGCTCCCGACTGCTTACGCACAAAACACGCGATCGACCCGCATGACCCCTGTCACGAATCGATTGCGAATCCGTTAAATACTGGCCTTGAGAAAGATCGCCAAGAAATACAATACAGTCCAGAACGGAAGGACATCACAATGACTACTCCAAATTCAACAGTTCGTGGATCGGTGTCCTTAGCGCCTTTACAAATTTGGCAATGTTGCGTAACGTGATATTTTTTTCGCCATGTTCGATCATGCCGACATATGTGCGATGCACATTTCATGAAGTTTCATGTGTTTTATGTTTTGTAGATTCAGACCCGTTGCCCCAGTCCGGAAGTCCTTCAGGAATCCACTGGACGATCTGCCGCAGTACGGTGTATACTGTCTTTATCGGCTTCGTGGTTGCACGGTCATGCGGCTTGGTTTTGTTTTTCATGCGCCTGCAGGTTACAGGCGGACGGCTTTGGGGCCAACGTTTTCGTTTTTTTAGGGGTGACCTTTTGCCTTCCCTACAAAATGTGTGCCAATCAATGGGAGTCGATGGGTTGCCGGTCTGCCCTATGGGATGGTAGTGACCCCTGTAAGACGGTGATGAGAGGAAGCAGTGAAATGAGATACAGTAAGGCAGTCTGGGCGATCACCGCAGTCGTAGCGGTGGCGCGTTCCGTTTTCGGCGTGAATTGGAAGTCGGAGGTGACAAGCGGCGCGTGGGATAACGCGGCGAACTGGGAGGGCGGGGTGGTGCCGGATGCGGTGACGCCTGCGTCGATCGAGAATAGCGGCGTCGATTATTCGATCACGTTGAACGCGGCGGGGACGACCTGCGCGACGAATACGGTGATCGGCAATGCCGAGGGATCGACAGTTTTCACGATTCATTCCCCGCTCAGTTTCTTCGATTTTACGAGTTCCTCGCCGAAGTATTACTACAAGCAGAACTTTGGCGCGAAGACGATCATCGGCGCGGGCGGAGCGTTCAACTTCCTCGCCTCCACGAGTGACGGGTTGTCCTCCGATCAAGGACTTTTTATCACGAAGTCCGAGTTCGCCGTCGATGGCGGCAAGGTGGATCTCCGGATGAACGGCCATGTCGCGCTGAGCGGCACGGCGCAGCAACCTGCGACGTTGACGATCACGAACGGCGGCTCCTTCGCGTGGCACTCGTCAGACGGCTACGGACAGTTCAAGGTGCCGGAGAATGCGAAGGTGCGCGTCCATGACGGTTCGCTGGCGTTCTCCCAGAATCGAAATCACTACCACACGGCACCGTTTTCGATGACCGGCGGCGAGATGGTCTTCAGCGGCACGAGTGTCTTCTCGAATTCGTATGTGTCCGCCGAGGGTTATACGTCTGTCGCGCTCGAGATACGATCCGGCAAGATGGAATTCCACGACGAAGCGGTCTGCGTCGTGCAAAGCAAAGCGGGCGTTCACAGCGATTTCCTGCTGATTCCGTCCGATGCGGGGAAGCGTGTCGAACTGACGGTTACGGATCAGGCGTGTTTCGGGGTGGGAGTCGAGCCGTATCTGATGACGGTTGGTGAATGGACACCGGGAGGGATCGCCGTCGCCGAGTTCTCTTCGACAGAGCAGTGCAATCTCGGACGGACTACAGCCGTGGGTGCCTATGCGGGCTACGGCGAGCTCAATCTGCGCTCGGGTCTTATCGTGCTGGGGAAAACCTACGGTCTTATGGTCGGTACGACGGATAATCAGGCGCTGAATCGTGCCCGCGGGGACAATGCGGCACATCAGCCGGCCGATGCGGCGACTTGGGCACCGACGGGGCTGGTGCGGGTCGCGGGTGCAAATCTTTATCTCAGTACGCCGTTTGTCGACACCGGTTATGGTTGCAAGGGGCTTGCGGGCTTCCGCATCGGTGACGGCGTCTACGCCCGGTACAACAACAAGGCCGTGCCGGCCCCGGCGGTAGGCACGCTCGAGCTTTCGTCCGGCTCAATCACGAATGCCCAGGGTTACTGGTCGATCGGCGCGGGCGACGGTTACGGGCGCTTCGTGCAGACCGGCGGTACGCTTCTCAAGTGCGATCCGGATTATCCGACGTATGGCGGGAACCAGACGATGGTCGTCGGCTTTGTGGGCGGGCGCGGCGAATGGGTGATGTCGAACGGAACGGCTCGGGTCATCGCGCCGATGATGATCGGCGGCGCCGCGCCGGACGATTTCTTGTTTGCTGATATCAACACGGGATGGTGTCCGTTCTCCAGCCACGATGCCGTCGGTACGCTCACGATCGCGTGCGCGGACAAGGAGAAGCCATGCTCTCTCGAGGTCATTAAGGCCAACACCGGCAATACGGATGTTCAGGGTGTCTGGCTCGGGCGCGACGGTACCGGCACGCTCGAGATGATCGGTTCCGGCGGTTCGCTCAAGACGCCCTATCTCATTCTCACTAATGGTTACGAGAACGCGAGCGGCGAACTTTTGACCCACGGCAAGGCGAAACTGCGGTTCGTGCTCGACGAGGACGGTATCGCTTCGCTCACCGTTTCGACTAAGATGGCGATTGCGGATAACGCGGAGATCGAAGTCGACGGCCGCGCCTATACCGGCGAGACGAAAAAGGTGAAGCTCGTCAACGTAACCGGTTCGCGCAGCGGTTCCTTCCGTCCCGAGAACATCCGGGTCAAGGGCGGCGTGCTCATCCAGGATGAGGACAGGCATCTCTATTTCCGGCACATGAAAACCGGCTTGAGCGTCATGCTTCGTTAAGGATGCGTTCACAACATGAAATACTGCGCGATGATGGCCGTGATGGCGGCTGTAGGAAGTGCTCTCGCGGGCGGCAATCTGCTGACGAACGGAGATTTCGAGGGCGGCAGGCTCACGGGCTGGGGAAATTGCGCGAGCCCGGGCGGCAGCACGATGAGCGTCACCAGAGATGCCCATGCCGGGGGGTACGCGCTCGAGTACACGCATAATGGCATCGGCAATCAGGCGTTCTGCCGTAATTTCGTGAAGGTCGTGCCGGGCGCGGTCTACACGATCCGCGGCTATCTGAAGGGGGATGCCGAAAAGATCAATATCCGGCTCTTCAATTATGCCGAGGGGATGAGCTACGTCGGCGAGACCGATATCTACACAGCGACGAAACTCGAGGACTGGACATATTTCGAGAAGGCATTTTCTGCGCCGGAGGACATCAAGTCGGTTGGTGTCGGGCTTCTCCTCGTCAAAGGGCGCGCGTACCTTGACGATGTCGAGGTGCTTGAGGGCAATCAGATCGCGGAAGAGCCAAACGTCCTCTGGAATTCGTCCTTCAAACTCTCCTATCATGACAACGGTATGCCCGAGTTTTGGAACACCGGCGGTGGCCACAGTTTCCAGACCTTCCAGCAGGGCACACATGAAGGAAAGTTCTTCCGCATGGCCGATGACGTCGCCTCGCCGGTGGAGGGCGCGCGTGTTCTCTACGTGAACAAGGTCGGCCGCACATATCTGAGGCCGGGCCCCCTCGCGGGCGGCACGGACTATACGTTTTCGGTCTATGCGCGGGCCGTGACGGGTGAGGCGAAGATGAATCTCATCCTTAGGGGCATGAGGCCCGGCAAGAAGGCGTTCACGGTCGGTTCCGAGTGGCAACGACTCATTTTCACCGCGCATCTCGACCGTGCGGTCGCGGAGGCGACGGCGACGCTTGAATACAACCGGAACGAACTCTATCTCGCCGCGCCCATGTTGCACGCGGGAAAGACCGCGCTTCCCTGGAAGCCTTCGCCGGTCGATGCGACCTTTCCCGATCTTTTCGCAGGCAATCAGGTTCCGCCGCCGCCGGCGAAGATCGAGACGATCGCCCTGCCGCGCGGTGGCGACTGGTCCGCGGCCGTGAAGATCGACCGCTTTTACGTCCACGGCGATTATGGAAAACACGTAGATGGGCGCTATCAAGCCGCAGCGTACCGGGATGGAGATGTCCTGAAGGTTGCCTTCGAGATGGCGAGCGGGAAAAAGCCTCCGGTAAAGAGCAAGCCGCACGGGCCGCTCGTCACCGGCAACGAGGCCGTCGAGCTTTTCGTTTCGCCGCAGGCCAACGGCGCCGGAGCACTTCATTTCATGGGTGGGCGCAACGGTGCGTATGCGTGTCAGGACAACGGTAACGGGCAGGCTGAGATCAACGAGGGATGGGCGTTTGCCGCGAGTGAGACCGCGCAGGGCTGGCGCGGTATCTTCGAGATACCCCTTTCGCTCTTCACGCAACCTGGCGGCGAGGTCTGGCGCATGAATTTCGCGGTGACCGAGTTTGACGGCGTAAAGCCCCTTTATTTCAGTGCCATCAGGGCCGGCTTCCATTCCGCGCCCGATTTCTTCCGCGTGACCGGGCTGCCGCGAGGCAGCAAGGTAGAGCCGCCTGCGGTATTCGTGGAATACGATTTCTACACGACCGAGAAGACAGCGCGGTTTCGGCTGAGGAATGCGAAGGCTCCGGTGGAGATGGAGGTGACAGGGGCAAGCGTCCCGCTTGCTCAAGACGGTCACGTGGATCACGTGACGCTGACCCTTTCGGGAAATGAGGGGGAAATCGAAATCGGTGCATTCGCTGACGGTTATTATGAAGTGGTCGTCAAGGCGGCGAACGGCGAGGGAAGAAGCCACTTCCGCAAATTCGCCGATGAGAAGCACTATACTCGCATTAATCGCTTCAACGAAACGATCAACCACGACGGTCAGCCGTTTTTTCCGATCATTTTCACGGCATGGATGGGCGGCGGACGCAACGACAAGATCCCGACTGACTGGCATATCGGGGAATTAAAGAAACGCAATTTCAACACGGTCATGATCCCGAACGAGCTCTACGTCTTGTGGGACACGCGCAACTCGTCGGAGATGCGCAGAACCATCGCGAAGAAGTTCACCGATGCGGGCTTCAAGCTTCTCATCTGGTCCGCGTGCGGCAATCTCAAGGAAGAAGGTATGATGAAGGCCGTGGTTGATTACCGCAAACGTCATATCGACGAACTTGCCGAGTTCAAGAAGGACATCCTCGGCTGGTATTATCTCGACGAGATCGGCGCCAACTGGGAAAAGAGCTTCGGTGTAAAGCTCGAGGACTACCCGAAGGGCTACCGTGCGATCAAGGACTATGATCCCGCGCGGCTCCATTTCATCAACTGGAACCACACCGGCTGCACGGTCGGCACGAAGTATTTCGCGGAAGACGGAGCGACCGACATCTATTCGCTCGACTGCTACACCTATTCGTGCAAGCCGAACTTTGGGTCGCTCTCCGCCTTCGAGATCGGCACCTCGACGTTGCGGTCGCGTATGGACGACACGCATCTGCCGGGTATCGAGTGGTTGCAGACCTATGCCTATCAGGAGGGCATCCGCGAGCCGCATCAGCTTGAATACCGCAACAACGTCTATGTCGCGCTCGTCAACAATGTGACCGGCTACATGCACTTCATCGACGTGCCCGAGCACAAGGAACTCTGGGAGGGTATGGGCGAGGCGTACGGAACGGCTCTCAAATGGCTTGGTATGACGGTCGAGCCGGGGTCACGGCTCGTCCGCCGCGGACGCCAGGGCCAGATTTCCTACGCGCTCTGGGAACGCGGGAGCGGGGGGCATGCTTTCATAGCCGCCAACACGCTCTACGCACCGCAGACTGAGGCGATCGTTTTCACGGTGGAACTCGGTTCTTCCGTCGAGACGGTCGGCGGCGAGGGTGCTTTGGAATCGAACGGCCGCTCGCTTTCCGTTGCGCTTCCCACCGCCGGCAGCGCGGCTTGGTTCATCACGGGGAGGTGACGACAAGGCACGGCATGGGATCTTGGAAATATGCCGATTTATGGGATTGACGGTTTTCACCTTCCCTGCATAATAACGGGTATCGGTAACGGGAATCGAAGTGTCCCGGCCTGTCCGTCTACTCAAGGAGATCGTCGTTAAGGAATATGAATTGGGGAGGCAAAACGTCATCCGAAATGTCCGGGGCATCACGCTGGTGTCGTGCGGACTGGCCTTGATGGAAATGGCTTTCGGCGCTCCGGTCCTGACCGGCGACACGTCCAAGCCCGCAGCCTCGATCTTTTATCCCAAAGACCGGGTGTCGCTTTATTTTCACGTTTCGGGGCTTGCCGCCTTTCAGAAGGACATCACGCTGAAGTTGACGGTCGAAAACGAGGACGGCAAGGTCTTCTGGGGGCGCGATTGCCCCGTGAAGCCTGATGCCAACGGACAGGACGAAGTGATCGTGACCGATGCGCCCGGCGGCCGTCTCGGCTTCTACCGTCTGCGTGCCAGACTCTCGGACGGGACGTTGCTGACGACGCCGTGGGCGACGCGTCAGCCGGGTCAACTGACCTGGGCCGTGGTTCCTGCGCCGGAAGAGCGCGAGCCCGTGGACGTTTCGTATCTGCGTTTCTTCAATTCGGGTGATCCTGACCTCGTGGGCCGCATGGCTGTGGATCGGGTCGGCCCGACGAATCCTAAGATCGGGCCGTTCGGCATAACGTCCCAGTGGCGGCATCTGGAGGCGCATCGTCCGGGAGAATATGCGGACGATCCCGAAGCGGACCGCATTCCCTTGCCGTATGCCGTCGGGAACCTTTACACGCACTCGACGGCCTGGGGCAATGATTTGTTGGCGACGCATTTCAAGATGCAGGGGCATGCGGACGGCCACCCGCCGGCGCTGACGCCTGCGGGCGAAAAGGCTTGGGAGGCCTTTGTGAAGACCTTCGCACGTAATTTCCGCCGTCAGTATCCGACCGTGCCGCGCGTCTATGAGTTCACGGCGGAGTACTATGCGCCGGACAACGGCAGCCGCACGCTCAAGGATATCGTGCGCATGTACGAAGTCGGCTACAAAGCCCTCAAGAGCGAAGATCCGGAGGGGCTTGTGGCAGGGCCGGGATTCGGCTATGCCGCCAAGGACTACCATCAACTGGAATTCCTCAAGGCAGGCCTGGCTCGCTGGCTGGATGTGATCACGGAACACTCTTACTACACCTATCCGGCTGAGCCGAACGGCATCGTCGATGCCATTCGCACATCGCGTCAGCTGGTGAGGCAATACGCCGGGCGCGACCTTGCTTTCTACAGCACGGAGTTCGGGTATGCCACCGAGGACTTCGAGCCGCGTGAACGGGATCAGTTGCGGCACATTCTGCGCGTGTCGCTGATTCTCTTCGGCGAGGGGTTCAAGGCGCTCTCGGCTTTCGTGCCGAGCGACTATCGCCTCGAGCCGGGGTTTGGCTACACGTATAACCTGGCGCTCATCAAGGATGTCGACCGGAAAGACGACTGGTTCCACAACAAGACATCGCCTAAGCCCATTTATCCGGCCTATGCGGCTCTGACGCATCTGCTGGTCAACTCCGAGACGCTGGGCGACGTGCCGTTCCTTGGCGAAACGGCCTGGGGATACGTCTTCCGGAAGGCGAACACGGGACGCATCATCCTTGCGCTGTGGGACTGGAGCGGTACGCCGCGCGCGGTGAAACTGCCCGCGGGGGTTCCGGTGGTCGATGTGGTGGACTGCATGGGAAATTCGCGTACGGTGAAGACTGTGGACGGCGAACTGTCGCTCACGCTGACGGATGTGCCGCAGTATGTGACGGGCGTGTCGCCGGATGTCTGGACGAATCCGATGGGTGAACGGGCGAAGCTTGCAGCGGCCTTCCAGGCGCGCCAGAAAGCGGCCCGCAGTGCCAGGGGCGTGGAAATCACCGGCGTCTCGTCGGCCTGCATGGACGACGGACGGGCGGCGGTGGATGTGACGCTCGCCAATCTGCGGGCGGAGACGAACGAAGGCGTGGTGCGCGTGCGCGTGAAAGGGAATCCGGACGGTCGCGCGTCGGCACCTTACCGTTTGTCGCCCGAACAGACGGTGTCCGTGAAGGTTCCTATGGCCGCCGATTTCGTAGGCGCGGCGCTGATGAACGAGGAGGTCGAGGTGGCCGTTGAACAGAAGGCGGGTCCGCGCGTGGAATGCGGGGAGAACGTGAACTTCCTGTTCGCGCCGTATCGTCCGAAGGTGGCCGTGGACGGGATTTTCGACGACTGGAAGGACGTGCCGATCAGCCGTTTTGACCCCGCGCGGCAATTGACGAACGGCAAACGGTATTACAAGGGACCGGATGATTGCACAGCGACCCTGTCCGTCTGCTGGGATGACCGTTTCTTAAAGTTCCTGTTCGATGTGGTGGACGACCAGTATGTGCCGCCGCCAGCCAGCAAAACCGTGTGGAGCCGTGACTCCGTGCAGATGGCTTTTTCGGGCGTCTACCATCTGATAAAGACGGGCAACATGCTACAGGACAAGTTGAACGAGGCCGCGACGGAGTGCACCTGGGGACTGACGGAAAAAGGCCCGTATGCGTACCGCCACGTATCCTTTGACAACGCGATCTGTCCGCGCGGCCCGCTGGATCTCTCGACGCATCCGTTCCATGCGTCGATTGCGCTGTGTGCGAACGGGAAATCCCGCATCCGCTACGAGATCGCCGTGCCGTGGCGCGATATGCGGGTTGCGGAGCCTAAGGTCGGTGTGCGTGTCGGATGGGCCTGTACGGTGAACGACTGGGATCCCGGCAAACCGGCCTATTCCGCGTTCGGCGCGTTCAACCTGAAAATCCCCGACCAGTTCGGTGCCATCGTCTTGACTCCGTGAGGAAAAATGATGTTCGCCACCGGTCTATTCGTCTTAGCGGCCACGCTCCAGTTCAACGGCATCATGGGCCAGTCTGCGGTTCCGGGAGACCCTCCGTTGACGTTCACGGGCGTGCGGGCGCTGACAGAAGGGCCGGGCGGCCGCCTTCTGTTGACGGGCGACGACGGGGTGCTCTATGCGCTCGTCGACGGGGAGGTCGTGTCCTTGGGCGTGAGGGTGCCGGCTGCGCATCTGGCGTGGGACGGCAGGACGCTGTGGGCGCTCGGCTCCGATGCGGTGTGGACGGTGGATGAGGAGTGTCCCGGCTGCTTTGCGGCGCACAAGGCCTTTGACGTTCCCGGCCTCCATTTCGATCAGGCGGCCGTTCGTCCGGAACTGGCGGACCATCCGTTCGCCGGGAAGGGGAAGTTCTTCCGCTGGGATCGTGGGCGCAATGTGCTGGTGGCTCACGACGCGGCCGGCCGTGAATGCGGAACCGTGTTCACTTTTCCGAGGCGGAAGGGCGACAGCGCACTGGTGGCGCTCGGGTTTCTGCCGGGCACGGAAGACCTGGTGGCGTCCAGTTACTATCCCGACGTGCGTCTGTACCGTTTCCGCGTGGATGGCTCGCAGGTGACGGGGAACGGGTGGCCCGCGAATCGCGGTTATGGGTTGTTGCGCCGTTTTAAGGGACGGCTCTACCACATGGGAACCGACGTGTTGCCGTTGGGCGAAAACCTGCTGGGTGCACGCGCGATGCGTGTGGGTCATGAAGCGCATCATCGCGGATGGGCGACAGATGGTGTGCGTGATTATCTGGCGACATCGCAGGGACTCTATGTGCGAGAGCCGGGGGAAACGCGGTTTCGAACGCGGCGGGGCGGCATCCGCCCGCTCACGGCTTTGGCTGTCAACGCGCCCTACGTTTTTCTGTCAATGGGCGGCACGGTGCGCTGGCTGTATCTGGATGAAGACGCGACGGGCGTCTTTGCTTCGTCGGACGATGACAACCTGCGTGTTGCCAACGCTTGGATTTATCCGCCGCTTGACATGGTGCCGGAAGGAGCGAATCTGCTGGTCGCTGGCGGGGAGGCCGGGCTCTACTGCTTCCATCCGTTTCTGCCGCCGGGGGCCAGTCCCCGCGACCATTGGGAAAAGAGAGCGCCGGGACCGTGTCCGCGTGTTCCGGGGTGTCGGGAAACGTTTCCCGGGGTCGAGGCGGCCATCTCCGCCGCAGGTGCCGCGCTCCCGGAGGGTATCGAACCGGGTCTGGTGGCCCGCCAGGGCAAGTGGCTTGTCGTGGAGGATCGGAAGAATTTCCGTCTTGTCCGTTTTAAGGTCTTGAACTAAACGAAGAATGGTAATGAGAGGAGTCAAGCTATGATGTGTAATAAGACGTTGATCGCGGCCCTGTTGGCCGTTTGCGGCACTGTGGTGTTTGCGACCTCCTTCCCGAATGCGGATGGTTCGGGCGACATCGCATCACCAGCGGCTTGGGGAGGTGTGCTCCCTACGGATCAAGCTCAGTTCCAGACGTCCGATGTCACGAACACGGCATCGGCAAACGT
The DNA here is from genome assembly GCA_033812795.1 of Kiritimatiellia bacterium. Lineage (GTDB taxonomy): Bacteria > Verrucomicrobiota > Kiritimatiellia > RFP12 > UBA1067 > JAPXSY01. The sequence continues at coordinate 30,867 of JAPXSY010000026.1, read as the reverse complement.
CACGTTCGCCGGTGTCGAGGTCGGTGCGAAGAATGTGGTTTTTGATTTTTCCCAGACGCCTGCCCGTACGATTACACTGAGCGACCATTTTAGACCGCTCAACTATACGGGCGCGTCCTATACTTTGCGCGGCGGGACATGGAATTTGAGCGGAAAGAATTTCCATCTTTACCATAATTGGGGGCAGGGAAGTGAGTGCACGGTGACACTGGAAAACGGGTGCAACGTCACGAATGTCGGTTGGACACTGCTTAACTTTTCGACGCTCAAATGCCATTTGATCATCCGGGATCAGGCCAGCCTGACGGTGAATACCTACGATTCGAACAGTGGTCACGGCAATGATGAGCCTTGTCTGGAGGTTCTGTCGGGTGGACGACTTTCCGTGCCGGCGACAGGTTCGACTTTGCGTATCGGCGATGGCACGACATTGGTCTCGGGTGCGGGGTCGCGCATTGAAAGCTACGGCGGGGCGGGTGACTTCACGCTGGGCAATACCTTTCACAATACCTTGATCCGGATTACGGATGGCGGCGCCTTTGATGCCGCTGCACTGCGGATGAATCTGAATTTGAATAATGCTACGAACACGACAATCGTGGTGGATGATGACGGGACGTTTCAATGCGGCGAGGTCTATCCTAACGGTCGTGCCTTCAATATCCAAATCGGTGAAAGGGGGCAGATGACGACGGGGCGCTGGTATATAAGGGGGAACGACCATTCCGTGAGGGTTTTGAACGGGACATTGAAAGGGTCGCGCTGGATCGGCGAGGCGGCTTCTGGGGCTTCGGTCACGAATTTCTCGGTCGCCGTCATCGGCAGCGATGCCCAGGTGGATATTGCGGGGGGCGATGCCTTGTTCATGGGCCTGTCGGATTCGTCGATTCTGCTGGAAGGGGCTTCCTGGTCCTGTCCCGTGACCTACTGGAAAAGCCGTGAGTCGTCGAATTGCACGTTCCGTCTGACGCAACAGGCGGCGTTTACCACTACGGGGCATTTCTGGGGCACTGCCTATGACGGGGGATCGGCGTCTCTGACGAATTGCAATGGCAATGTGATCAGCGTCGAATCCGGCTCGACGTTCCAGTCCGCCGGGTTCACTTTCGTCGGGAAGGGGAACCGCCTGATCGTTACCAATGCCACGTTCCGCTGCCCGACAGGGTCGTTCAATTTCGGGCGGTCTGACAGGGGGTCGGACGAGAATCAACTTGTTCTGCAAGGCACGACGCCGCGTGTGGAAATAGCAAGCGACGCGATGCATTTGCGTTACGGTTCAACGTTGCGCGTGGAAATGCCGGCGGAGGGGTATGCGGCGGATTTTGTGCCGATCACGACGGCGTGGAGCTTGTCGCTTGACGACTCGTGCCATCTGGTGGCGGATGTCGAGGCGATCAGGCGGCACCAGCGCGTGAACAAGACGTATGTCCTGGCCAGAGCCAATGGTGGCGTGAGCATTCCGGAATCCGTGCTGGCCGAGGCCAATGCCGTCGCACCGGACGAGTGGCAGTTCGGTGTGAGCGAGGATAACAAATCTCTTACCCTGCGTGTGATGCTGCTTCGGGGAATGGCTGTCATGCTTAAATGAAATTACGATATTGCCGGAGCGGGACGCCCATGTCCCCAAAAACTTTCGTGCCCTTAGACAAACGGGGATAGGCCTGGGTTCATCCGGCCTCCTACAGACTGCCTGTCAGCGCGGAGAGCACGTTTTCTTCGGTGATGATCCCCAGCACCGCATTGTCCTGAGTGGCACGTACCAGCACCATCGGTTGCCGGTATGCGCGCATCAGGGGCAAGACATTGTCGGCGCACTCGTCGGCGCGGACAAAATAGGGGGGGTGCATCCCGTCGCGTGCCAGGGTACGCTTCGGATCCGGCGCCTGCGCAAGGAGGCTCAGCACATTCAGCACCCCAACGCAACGCGAGCCGTCTGCGGAGAACACCGGCAACCGCACATGACCGGATTCGCGCACCAGCCGGTAACACTCTTCCAGCGGGGCGTCCTCCACGGTTTTGGTCACCCGCGCCAACGGGGTCATCACCTGCTCCGCTTTCATGGACTGCAACGTTAGCACGCGGTTGATCATCAGGCGCTCGAACGCGCTGATGCGCGCTCCGTTGCGTGCGTCACTGACCACATGCTGGATGTACTCGCGCGTCATCAAAAAACGCTGCCCTTGGGCGCCGGCTTTCTGTGGCGTCAACCACTTCGTCAACCAAAGGACCAGTGCGGTGAGTGGCGAGATGGCCTTCTCCACGAAATAGAAGAGGCGGATGATCATTAGGGTGCGGCGCAGGGGACGTGTCGTGAAGAACAGCTTGGGCAGGTATTCGCAGAAAAAAAGCAGTATGCAGGCCATGGTCACGGCCCATACGCTTTGGAGCGTGCGGCTGTTCGGCAGACAGGTCTGCGCGAGGCTGGCCGAGAGGGTTGAAAGGATGACGTTGGTCAGGTTGGTGCCGACCAGGACGGCCCCCATGAAACGTTGCATGTCGGCAAGGTATCCGTTGAGCAACACGGCGGACTTCATCCCCGCGCGCACCAGATGTATCAGCCGTGCGTGGCTGATCGACAGCACCCCCGCTTCGGTAGCGGAAAAAAAGGCTACGGCCGCGAAACAGCACAAGATCAGGAAAATCTGGAGTTCGGGGATCATCGCAGTTCCCCCTCCTCCGGATGGTCATACGGCAGGTCATCGACCTCCTGCAGGTCTTCCTGCAGGTCCTCCGGTGTCTCCTCCGGGCGTTCCAACACCTCCAACTGCACCACGTCGATCCGGCGTTTGCGCAGTCGGCGCACGGTCACGCGGCATCCCTGCGCCTCCACGACCTGGCCTGGCTGCGGCAGACGTTTGGCATGGAAGGTGATCCATCCGGCGATGCGGTCGGCATCGTCTGCCTCCAGTTGCAGGTCGAGACGGTGATTGAGTTCGTCGAGACTGACGGTGCCATCGACCAACCAGATGTCGCCCTGCAGATTACGGATCGCGGGTGTGCGTTCCTCCCCGTTGCGGGCTACCGGTACGGTGATGAGTTCTAAAATATCGCCGCGCGTGATCAGGCCCGCCGTGCCGCCGTACTCGTCCAACACGCAGGCGATGTGCTTGCCGCTGCGCTGAAAAGTCACCAGCAGGTCGTCCAGCGTCACATTCTCCGGCACGAACAGGGCGGGGGTTGTGGCTTTACGGGCATTGTGCGTGGGATCGAGCAGGAACATGGTGGCATCCAGAAACCCTTCGATTGCGTCCGGTGTCCGCACATATACGGGCAGATAGCGGAACTGCGCTTTGCGGACAGTCTCGACCTGTTGTGCGACGGGCGTGTCCAAGTCCAGTCCCACCATGTCAACGCGCGGGGTCATTTCGTCGCTGGCCATCAGTTCCGACAGTCTGAGGATGCCGTCCACCATCGACGCCTCCTCGGCATCGATCACGCCCTGTTCCTCACCCACCTCGACCACGGTTAGCAGTTCGTTATTAGAAAGAGCGCGGCGTTCACGGCGCAACGCGTGCTTAAACACGCGCGATGCGGCGGTCAGCACCAGATTGAACGGCCGCAGCAGCCAGAGCCAGAAGAGCAAAAGTCGACTGCATAGGGGCGCAAGCCGCTCGGCATGGAGCACGGCGATGCGCTTGGGGGTCACTTCGCCAAAGAGCAGCAGCGCGATAGTGACCACGGGGATGGCGATCACCTCGCCCCATTGCGGAGTCAGGCGGGAGAACATGAGGTAGCCGATCGTCGCAATCGCGAAGTTAACCAGAGTATTGCCGACCAGCAGCGTGGAGAGAACCAGCGACGGGTTGGCAAGCAGTCGTTCCAACCGGGCGGCGGCCTCGGCGTTGCGGTTGCGGATCCGCTGCACATGGATGGGGGAGAGGGAGAAGAGCACCGTCTCACTACCCGAAAAAAAAGCCGAAAGCGCGAAGAGCGTCAGCAGCACAATCCCGTTCAGCATGAAGAAAATCGGATTCATGGTGAGGAAACGTCGATCACCGACAGGCGGGTCCGATGCCCGCTGTTCAACGTCTCGATCTCCATGTCGCGGACCATCCAGCGGTCGTCCATCTTTTTGACGCGCTGCACCCACATTTTGCGCACCGGCGTTCCTTGCGGGTCGAGTTGTTCGGCTTGCATCAGGCAGCGCAACTGCCGGTCGACCCAGACCCGCACCGCTGAACACCCGGGGATCGGCGCGGGCGGCACGGTCACCAGGATGTCGCAGTCCCGGCCGTTGCGGCTTTGGCCGCGCGGGACATCGTCGAAGCGCACATCTGTCCACCAGAGGAAATCAAGGGTCAGGTCCATCCAGGTCATGTCCGTGCCGCGGACTCGTCCGGCATAGGAGGGTGAGTCCACCGGCTGCTGTTCGGGGCCGCGGAACAGGCTGATCTGCGCGGGGCGGCCTGCGGGTCGCGTGAGCACCGCGCGTTCGACCAGCGAGGTGCCTGTGGCATCCAGCAGCAGCACCTCGGCGGAAGGCGGGCGGGCACCCCAGTCAAGCATCAGCTTGAACGGTTCTTCCGCGAGTTTGATCCCGCGCAGTTTGCGTACCGTAAGCGTGCCTTGGAGCAGCAGCCGATCCGTGGGGATCAGTTGGGTGCAGGCCGATAGAATCTGGGCCGCGGTCAGGTTCTCCTCCAGGGCCGCCGCGGCTGTGGCCGGACGCGATTCGTCATCAGCGCGGCAGACCGCGCCGATCAGGATGACACACAACAAACAGACGCAACCGGGTGTGCTCTTCAAACGGACCTCTCATAACACGACGGGGTTCGAGACCGCGTGTATGTCTCATGTATAGCATATCCCCGGCCTCTCCGCAACAAGCGGAATATCATTCGCATTGCGGTACGGCCACAGAAAACCTATGATACCGAATCATGCATTCGATTCTCATGGAGTTCGGGCCGGTCACCATCCGGGCGTTCGGCCTTTGTATGGCGCTCGGATTTCTGTTTGGCTGGCGGACGGCGGTGCTGCTCTGCAAACGGACGGGGCAGGACGCGGATCAGCTGACCACGCTGCTGACTTGGCTGATGATCTCGGCGTTGCTGGGAGCCCGCGCCGCTTATGTGCTCGAGCACTGGCACGCGGAGTTCGCGGACGCGCCGCTGATGATCCTGCGTTTGGATCAGGGCGGTTTGATGTTCTACGGCGGCTTTCTCGCGGCAGCGCTGGTCCTGTTGCTCTACGCGCGCATCCGCCGGCAACATGTGCTGTCGATCACCGATCTGGTGCTGACGGTCGTGCCGCTTGGCCACGCTTTCGGTCGGGTCGGCTGTTTTCTGCACGGCTGCTGCTACGGCAGGGTAACCACCTCGCGCTTCGGAGTGGCTTTTCCGCAAGGGTCGCCCGCTTGGTGGGAGCATGTTTCCGCGAAGCCGCCGCTGATTTCGCAGCACGCGACGGCGAGCTTGCCGGTGATCCCCACGCAGTTGATCGAGGCCGGGGCCAACGCGTTGCTCTTCGTTGTGTTGTTCACCCTTTATCCACGGTGCCGCACGCTGCGCGGACTCCTCACCGGTTGTTATCTGATGGCCTACGCCACGTTGCGTTTCGGGATCGAAATGCTGCGGGGTGACCCGCGTCTCGCTGTGGGGCCGTTCTCCATTAGTCAGGCGATCAGCCTCGTACTGTTCGCCCTGGGACTGGCGCTCGCCGTCTACTCGCCGCGGATGCGTTTGGATGTGCGGATCGCACAGAACACTTTGCCGCACATGGAGCAGTGATCGTCCGCGGCCCCGTCCTGCGGGGAACGCGTTTTGAGCCAGCGGGCGCGGGCGCCGGCCGGATCGAGCGCCAACGTGAACTGCCCCTCCCAGTCGAAGGCCGCGCGCGCGCGGGACATCGCATCGTCACGGTTCCGTGCGCCGGGTCTGCCCCGCGCCACATCGCCGGCATGCGCCGCGATGCGGTGTGCGATCACCCCTTGACGGACCTCATCTGCCTCCGGAAGTCCGAGATGTTCCGCGGGTGTCACATAACAGAGCAGCGAGGCGCCGTAACAGGCGGCGGCCGTAGCGCCGATGCTGGAGGTGATATGGTCATATCCCGGCGCGATATCCGTCACCACCGGTCCCAGCACATAGAACGGCGCACCGTCACAGACCGCCTGCTGGCGCTCCATATTCATTTGAATCTGGTCGAATGGCACATGCCCGGGACCTTCGACCATCACCTGCACACCCCGTGCGCGGCAGCGGGTCACGAGTGCGCCGAGCACGTCCAATTCGCCGAACTGCGCCGCATCACTCGCATCCGCCAGACAACCGGGCCGCAACCCGTCGCCCAGCGACACCGTCACGTCATGCCGCACCAGAATGTCGAGCACTTCATCCCAGTGCGTGTACAGCGGGTTCTCGGCCTCGTTGCGCCGCATCCACTCCGCCATGATCGCGCCGCCGCGGCTCACGATACCCATGATGCGCTGCATGGCCAGATCCACATGGCGCAGTAACAGGCCCGCGTGCAGCGTCATGAAGTCCACACCCTGTTCGGCCTGTTCGCGGATGACCCCCAGCAGCATTTCGGGCCGCATGTCCGGCACGTCACCTTCGAGACGGGAGAGGGTCTCGTAGACCGGTACGGTCCCGAGCGGCGCGGGCGAAGCCTCCAGCATGCCCTGCCGGATCAGACTCACGTCCGGTCCCACGCTCAGATCCATCACAAAGTCGGCGCCGGCATCAAGTGCGATGCGAAGTTTCTCCAGTTCATCGTGCTTTCCCGAGCGGGTCGGCGAACGCCCTAGGTTCGCGTTGACTTTGGTGGAGAAGAGACGTCCGACCCCTACGGGACGGACTCCCGCATGCGCGGGATTGAGAGGGATCACCGCTTTGCCGCAGGCCACGGCCTCCCGCACCTGTTCGGGCGTGACACCCTCTGTCTCGGCAATCCGGGCCATCGCCTCGGTGACTGTCCCCGCCTTTGCGGATTGGAGTTGCGTCATGTTTCTCTGTTTCCGTTCACACCGTTTCGACCGTCACCCGATCACACGGCAGACGCGTGGGGGTGCCCAGCACCGTTGCCACCTCGCCGACCTGCGCACCGGTGCGGATCGATTCATACACATACGCCTTGCCCTCGGTCACCGCCTCGACCAACGGACGCCCGAGCGCCAGCGAAGCCGCAATGGCCGCGCTGAGCGAGCACCCGGTTCCGTGCGTCGACGCTGGCGACACCAGTCGCGGTGTTGTCACACGATGCAATGCCGCACCGTCATACAGCACATCTTCGGCGCAGGGCGAGTCGGCATGTCCTCCTTTGACCAACACCGCACAGCCGAAGCGATCCGCCAGTTCGCGGGCCGCCTCCTGCATCGCCTCCAACGTCTGCACCGTCCGATCCGAACCCAGCAGTACTTCGGTCTCGGCCAAATTGGGCGTCAGCAGGGTGGCCAAAGGCAACAGCCGCGACGTCAACATCTCCAACGCATCCTCCGCGAGCAGACGCGCACCGCTCGTCGCGACCATCACGGGATCGATCACCTTCGCGATCCGGTTGTGGCACACCAGACAGTCGGCCACGGCCTCGATCACCTCGGGGCAGGCGAGCATGCCGGTTTTGAGCGCCGTGATGCCGTACACGTCGAGCACGGTATCCAACTGCTCTGCCACAAATGCGGCATCGGCAGTCAGTACGGCACGCACGCCGAAGGGATTCTGTGCGGTCAGTGCCGCGATTACCGTGCAGCCGTGTACGCCGAAAACATGGAAGGCGCGCAGATCCGCCTGAATACCCGCATTGCCGCCGCTATCGCTACCCGCGATCGTTAAGGCCACGGGCAACCGCACCGGCTCCAGACACGCGCATTCGTCGTTTCGCTCGTCGCTCACTCTTCCACCACCACCGGCAGGCCGGGCTCGACCAAATTCAGGAAACGGACCGCATTCCAGTTGGCCAACCGGAAGCAGCCTTTGGATTCGGCCCGGCCGATCTGCTCGGGGAACGGCGTGCCGTGAATGCCGTAGCCCTGCAGCGAGAGGCCCACCCAGGCGAGGCCTACCGGGTTGTTGGGCCCCGGCGGGATCACCAACTTCGATCGCTTCGGACCTTTCGGATCAAACAGGTGCGGGTCATACAGATAGTTCGGATTGGGAGCGATATTTTTCACCGTCAGCTCACCGTCAGGGCGGTGCCGCTTCTCCCGCGCGATCGAGCAGGGGAAGAGTGCGATCAGTTTGCCCGCCGCGTCGAACACCGTGACCTCCATGCGGCTAAGCGCGATGCGCACGGAACCGGCTTTGACGGACGGGACGCGCGTAGTGCAATCGGGCAGCACGATCTCCGTGCCGACGGGCGGATTGGGCCACGCGACCTCCGGGTTCAGACGCGCCAGTGCCCGCTGAGAGGTGTGGCCCTGCTCCGCCACCTTCTCCTGAATCGTCTCGTACGTCATGCTGGGAAGTCGCGCCCGTTCCTCCCAGGATTCCGGAACCGGCCCGATCGCGGCCCGGTCCGCTTCTGTCACCGTGTGCCGGGTCAGGACATCCGCATCCCCGCCCAGAGCCTCCAGCACTGCGGCGTCCGGCACACCGGTGGCCGGCAGTCCGTTCAAGGTCTGCCACGTCATCAGGGCGATCTGCGTTCGTTTGCCCCACATACCGTCCACGCAGTTGCACGACAAGTTGCGACGGTCCAGCAACACTTGCAGACTCAGCACATCCCGGTTAAAGCCGGAACGGTATCGGACGAAGCGCTGGCTTGTGGCCGAAGTCGGCTCGGCGCCCGTCACGGCCGAAGCCAGACTGATGCCCGCCAGCCACATGCCAACCTGTTTTGCGAACCCCACCGTGCCGAATCCTTTCCGTTTAGCAATGGCCCGCATTATACCACAAGCGGTAGTTCGGTCGATATCATTCCTGCCTCTCTGTCCGGCGCGACGATCTGCCATACAATCCCAATGCGGGCGGAGCCCGTAACCCGATTTAGTCACACACAAAGGTTTTTTCATGACATCCCATTTCCCTTCGTCTTCTTCTATTGGCCTGATCAGCCGATACGGCACGCATGTCCAGACGATGATCGGTTGCATGTGGAAGGTGTGTGTCAGCCAAACAGGGCGCGTGCATTACGGGTCGTGATTTCCGCCACCCGTTCGGGTCGGGTCTTGCGCACAGCCGCCAGACAGGCGGCCACATGGGTCACATACGCGGGCTCGTTGCGTTGCCCGCGCATCGGCACCGGTGCCAGATAAGGCGAGTCCGTTTCGATCAGGAGCCGGTCATCCGGCACGAAGGCCGCGCTGGCGCGTACGCTTTCGGCCTGCCGGAAGGTGACGATCCCGCTGAAGCTGAGGGCCATCTGGCGGTCGAGCAACTGCGCGGCAAACCGTGTGTCGCCGGTGAAACAGTGGATCACCCCGCGCAGACCCTGGCCGTGCCAAGGCGTCTCGTCCAGCACGCGCAGGGTCGCGTCGTCGGCTTCGCGCGTGTGGACGATGACCGGTCGTTTCCAGACGTCGGCCAGTCGCAATTGCGCCGCGAAGAGTGCGCACTGGGCCTCTGCGGTTTCGGGATGAAAGTGGAAGTCCAGTCCTGTTTCGCCCACTGCCGCGAACGGATACGTTTCGGCGAGTTGCCGCAGTGTCTCCACAAAGACCTCCGGTTCGGCTTCGGTGGCCTGATCGCGGTCGAACCCCAGTGCCAGACGGATCGCATCCGGAAACGCTTGGGCTGCGGCAAGGGCGCCGGCGTTCAGTTTCGCGTTGCCGCCCACCGCCACCACACGGCTGACCCCGGCTTCGCGCGCCCGGCTGAGCACGGCTACGGTCTCTGCGGCGGTCAGGGTGAAATGCGCGTGCGTGTCGTAATAGGTTTCAGTAATCACGATGGCTCCGGGTTACGGGGCGTTTCCCTGCGCGGCGTCACGCGTCACACGGGAAAAACGAAACGCCGCTCGAACGAAAAGGCGTTTTCCAGATGGCGGATCAGCGGCTCACCCTCTTCAGGCTGCCCCAGAACCTCAATCACATCGAAACGGTAATACAGATCCGGAAAACGCGCCTTCCGGAGATAGGCCACGGCCGCGCGGTTCAGCGCGTGACGTTTCGCCGGATTCACCGCCCGCGCCGGACGGGCGAACGTTTCGCGGTGGCGCGTCTTGACCTCCACGAACACGAGGGTATCGCCTTGGCGGACGACGAGATCCAGTTCGTCGCGGCGGTTGGGCCGGACATTGCGGCCCAGCACCGTGTACCCGCGCGCGGAAAGGTACGCGGCGGCTTGCTCCTCGCCCCATGCGCCGACACGGGCCGAACGCGGAAGTTCTTTCCGTTCCGTCTCTTTGCGACGGAGGTTGAGGGTGCGCTGCAGCAGTTTGGAGAGCGCGGACACCGCATCACCCCGATATAGCCTGACGGCCGGCATCAAAGGCGCGGAGGTTCAGTTCGATCAGCGCACCCGGGATCCGTTCGCGCATCGCCTGTTTCCAGATTTCGGGTTCGAACGGCAACAAGGCCGAGAGCGCACCCGCGATCACCATGTTCATCGTGCGCATGTTGCCCATCTCCTTGGCGATCGTCAGCGCGTCAACATACAGCGCGGACGGATATTCGGCGCGCAGACGGTCATCCAGATCCGTCACCGCAGCCTGCTGGCCGCTCGAAACCGTGATCGGCGTCATGTCCAGACTGTTGATCAGCACTTTGCCGTCCGGCGCGAGCAGATGCCGCCAGCGCAGCGCCTCCAGCCGCTCGAACGCGACCAGCAAGTTGCTGGCACCGTCCGGGATAATCGGCGAATACACCTTTTCGCCGAAGCGTACCTGGCTGATCACACTGCCGCCGCGCTGCGCCATACCGTGGATTTCGCTCTTTTTGACGTCCAGACCCGCGAGGACCGCGGTTTTGGCGAGGATGTCGCTGGTGAGCAGGATGCCCTGACCGCCCACGCCAACTAAGGAAACGTTTGTGACGTTCTCACTCATGCTCTTCTCCTTCAGGGGGGGTACAAGAGCTTCTTTCGATTCGCCCGCGCGCGACCCCCACGTAATCAACTTGAACCTTTTTGAACAGATGAACATCCTGATTGCGCTCAATACCAACATAACTCCGCCCTTCCAACGCAGCAGCAACAAGAAAACTCCCGCTCCCGAATGCGTTGTCAAGCACCAGCGCCCTTGGCTCGGTAAACGTCCGGATTAAATACCGTCCAAGTTCAACCGGTTTCTGCGTGGGATGCCACACCGGCCCCTCGCTCTCGGCTGTTTTGAAATAGACGACATCTGTAGGATAGCGCGCACCACTACTCTTTACACGCGCCGGTTGGAAATCACCGTAGCTACCGGACAATTGGTTTTTCCGCACACCTTTATCATACGGCTCTCCACTATTCATCTGTGGGTTGTAAACGGGTTGCCTAGCATAAAAAACGCACACATCCTCATGCTTTCTGAGCGGTTGCCTTTTAGCGTTCAAGAAATTTGTGGGTTTGGATTTTTCCCAAACGATTTTGTATTTGAACCATGCCTCGTTGCTCAAAATAACTCTGGCGGTGAAAATCCCCTGCGCGGTTAGAACCACGACACCTCTCGGCTTAAGAATCCTGCGGTACTGCTCCCAAAGTGGATCCAAAGGGATAAGACTGTCCCATTTGTTTTGAGTTGTCCCGTAAGGCAGATCGCACAGCACCATGTCTACACAGGCATCGGGGAAAAACGGCAATATCTTCAGACAATCGCCTTCGAAAAGCTTGTTCTTGATATCACGAGGCTTACGCTTGCTCTTCGGAACAAAACATCGTCCGTCGTTAGGTTTGAATGTCTTTTTTTTACCCATAAGAAGAAGAATGTGACCGGCTACCGCACCCGTTTGATCGCGTCGAATTTGCAGACCTGCGGGCACAGGTCACACCCAGAACACTGCACCGGATCGATGCGCGCCTTGTAACGCTTTCCTTCAACAACCGTTTCGCCCCTTTCAATCGCAGGGCAGCCCAGCTTGAAACATGCGCCGCAAGCCTTGCACTTCTCCGCATCCACCTCGAAAGTGCCGGCGTTCATCAGCTTGGCCGCGATGCGGCAAGGTCCGCCAGCCACCACCACTGAAGGCTCATCCGCGTCCAACTCTTCCGCCAACACCTTTTCCAGTGTCTTGAGATCGTATGCGTCGACCTTCACAACGCGCCGGAACCCCATGGCCTTGGCAACCTCCGCTATATCCGTGACCGGCGCGGGATCACCGCACAGGGTCTTGCCCGACCCCGGATTGTCCTGATGCCCGGTCATGCCGGTGATCCGGTTGTCGAGCACGACCGTCGTGGTCCTGCCGCCGTTGTACAGCACATTCAAGATACCGGTCATGCCGGAATGGAAAAAGGTGGAGTCACCGATCACCGCGCAGAGGCGTCCGCCCTTGCCGGCTTTCTCCATGCCGTAGGCGTTGCCGACGGAGGCGCCCATGCAGATCGTGGTGTCCATGGCGTTGAGCGGGGGGAACGCGCCCAGCGTGTAACAGCCGATGTCGCCGGTGACAGTCGCACCCAGCTTGGCGAGCGTGTAAAACACCCCGCGGTGGCTGCACCCGGCGCACAGAACCGGCGGCCGCGTGGGGAGTCCGGCATCCGCCCGCCGGACTTCCGGCAGCGTGATGTCGCCGAGCAATTCGTTACGCAGCGTCATGAGCCGCAGCGGATTCATCTCGAACATGTTCAACTCGGTTGTGTGCCCCACGACCGGGATGCCCAACGCCCGGACCTGCTCCTCGATGAACGGGTCCAGCTCTTCGATCACCAGTACGCGCTCCACGCTTGCCGCGAACTCCCGGACCCGTTCGGCTGGGAACGGATTTGAAAAGCCCAGTTTCAGCACGGCGAATTCGGGGAAGACCTCCTTCACGTACTGGTAGGTCACCCCGGAGGTGATGATCCCGAAACGCGTGTCGCCTGCCTCAATCCGGTTGAACGGCGACGCGCAGGCCAGATCACGCAGGACCGCAGTACGCTCCTGCGCCTTCAGGCGTTGCGGCCGCGCGAACATCGGTACCGGGATGTAGCGCCGGATATCTTTGACATACGGTTTGCGTGGCGGATGGCCGGGGGCGAAGTCATCCCCCACATCCACCACGGTGGAGGTGTGCGAAGTCCGCGTGGTCAGACGTACGAACACCGGCACCTGATAGCGCTCCGAGACCTCGAACGCCTCGATTACCATGTCGAAGGCCTCTTGGCTGTCCGCAGGCTCGAACAATACGGCGCGCGCGAAGCGCACCAGAGTGCGATTGTCCTGCTCGTTCTGCGAACTGTGCATCCCGGGATCGTCAGCCGTGATGATCACCAGTCCGCCGTTTGCCCCCACATACGTGTAGGTCATGAGCGGATCCATCGCCACGTTCAGGCCGACGTGCTTCATCGCGGTCAACGCGCGCGCGCCGGAGATCGACGCGCCGATCGCGACCTCCATGCCGACCTTCTCGTTTACCGCCCATTCGCAGTAGATCGACGCTTTGAATTTGGCGACGTTCTCCAGAATCTCCGTACTTGGCGTGCCCGGATAAGCGGACGCCACAGCGCACCCCGCTTTGCAGGCCGCCCACGCCACCGCTTCATTCGCCGACAGCAGGACTCTCTGACTCATTGTTTGTCTCCATTCCCCGATAGGGGTAGCGCTTCGCGCGGGAGGCCCGGAACGGGCGCACTGCCCCATAAAATAAAAAAAACCTGCTTCCTCCGGTTTTCCGAATACATCCTGGTCTGGCGGGAGATCGTGGACTCGAACCACCCACCCCTTACCATTTGAACCAATTACATGCAAAATGTAGCATATTGTTTCAGTACTGGGAAGGGTGAGTTATGGACGCGGAAGCTATGGTGATTTGCGCGGCATTCACCGGATCACGCTGCCCGAGGACGCTTACCGGACCTCCATGATCAGCCCCCGGATCTGATACGGCGCGTAGCAACCCATCGGGACATCGCCCGGTTCGGACGGCATGGGGACGCCGTTCAGGTACTTGAGGCCCGGCATCCAGTCCTGCCACACACCCGCCTTTGCACATGGCGAATCGCTGGCGATGCAGTAAAGGCCGCGGCTCAGGCTGCTGCGGAACTGTGGATCGCTATCCCGATTGCCTTCGCCCGTCGGCTTCGGACTCGAGCAGGAATATGTCATCGCCGCCGTATCGTAGTTCTTCGCGCCGTTGTTCCAGACGATGCAGTTGAGGAGCGTTGCGTCACCGCTGATGCCGTCCGTACCGTCCGTGAGTTGCGAATCGTTGCCGACGACTGTGCAGTTGTAGAGCCTTGCCGCGCCGCTGACGGCTCCACCCTGTCCCGCCTCCGACTCGTTGTCGGCGATCAGGCAGTTATAGAGATTGCCGACGCCGTACACGCCACCGCCTTCGAGATAAGCGTAGTTGTCGCGAATGACGGTATTGTAGACCGAGCCCGCCGCCGCGAACACGATGCCGCCGCCCGTGCAAACGGTTTTCAAGCCACCTTGCGGAAGGTTCGTGCGGTTCGCCGCGATGACGCAGTTCGAGACCACCGCGCCCGCATTGCGGATCCACACGCCACCGCCGCTTCGAGGACCACCCCATGTGGTTTCCGTATGTTTGTGGGCAGCGCAGCTCTGGTTGTTGGTGATGATCGAGTCGAAGAGACGCGCCTTCGCGCCGCTCAAGCCGACCGGTCCGTTCTGGCGACCGTTGTTGTTGATGATCTCGCAGCGCCGCGCAAGGCCGTTCACAATCGTCAGCGCCACACCGCCTTTGTCATAACCGTTCACGCTGCCGAAGCCGCTGAACAGCGAATCCTCGGCAACCGCGTCTTCCGTGTTGAGGTAGACGCCGCATCCCGCCGCTATGTCGACAAACGCGTCACGAAAGACGCAGTCGCTTAGCAGACCCGCGTTGATATAAGCCGTCGAGCCGTCGATGTTGCCCGAGCGGTTGTATTTGTTGTCCGGGCCGGCGAAGTCGATGTGCTGGACCTTCGCATCTTTGTTGTCGACGTAGAGGAGACGCTTGCCGCCGAAGCCCGTCCAATTTTCTGTGCTGGCTTTATAGGACACCTTGACGTCCGTACGGTTGGCTCCCGTACCGACCAGCGCAATGGCGTTGGTGATAACAAGCGCCTGATGGTCAGGGTCAAAGCCATAGGTGGCCGGCGCGACGTAAACAGTGTCACCGTCATCCGCCACCGCGAGCGCCTGATGGATTGTCTTGAACGGCGCTGTAGACGTGCCGGGGTTGCCATCATCGCCCGTCACGCCATCGACATGCCAGTCACGGCTGAAAACCGCCGTGACCGTGCGCGCGAAATCGGACACAAGCGTCAGCGTGGGGCTGGTCGGATCGTTGTCACCGATGGCACCTTCCCAGCGCCAGAAACGGTAGCCCGCCGCCGGGGTAGCCGTCGCCGTGAACGTCGCGCCGCGCGTGACGAACCCGGATCCCGTCACCAGTCCCGCGCCGTTGCCACGATTCGTTACCGTCTGCTTGTACTCCGCCAGAAGGTGCCATGTCAGGGTGCCGAGGCGTGCGTACGCGGCCGCATACGCGGTGTCCGCACCCTCGTTTGTCGTTACGTTGTTGGCGTTGTCCTGCGCCACGTAGGTATAGCCCGTGCAAACAACGTTCGTGAGACCCGTCGCATCCGTATATGGCGAGGGAACCGAGGCGTTCACCGCGCCAACCGTTGTATCGGGATGTTCACCGAATGCGGGTGTCGCCGGTACGCCGAAGGTCTCGGGATCACCCACGACGCGGAAGTTCGGCGCCGCCTCCAGCGCACCGTAGTCGAGCGCGCCGTTCGCCACACGCGGACGGCCCGCGGCGTCCGTTTCCGGTAGCATCACCGACGGGACGCTTGCCGTGTCGATGCAGGGCGAACCGATGTCGAGGCGATAGTCTCCCGCCGCCGCGTCGAGGAACTTCGGGTCTTCCATATACGTCGCCGTCAGTGTCACGTTCGCAGAATCAAGCGTGCCGTTGCCCCAGACAATGCCGTTCTCGACCGTTGCCTTGTTGTTCGCATCCGAGCCTGTCACGCCATCCACACCGCCATCGAGCAGCGAGTCGTTCCCTGTCACCGTGCAGTTGTAGAGAAACGCCTTGCCGTAGACTCCGCCGCCTGTGCGGAACTGCGCCACGTTGTTGGCGATCACACAGTTGTAGAGATAGCCCGAGCCCCACACGCCGCCGCCCTCGCTCGCGGACGTATTGCCGATGACGACTGTGTTGTAGACCTTTCCCGCCGAGGCGAACCAGATGCCGCCCGCCCGATAGTGGTTGTCGGAGCCTGTCGTCATGCGTTCGCCCGATATGTTGGCCGAAACGACACAGTTCGAGACAACCGCATTCGCGTTGCGGATCATGATACCGCCCGCGCCAGAGCCCGGCCAGGGCGTCAGGCCGTTGACGCGGTCATAGCCGCATCCGACATTTCCAATGACGCTCGAGTCGAGGAGCTTCGCATTGGCGCCCGAAAGCAACACGCCGCCCGTGTTTTGGCGCGAGACGTTGTCGTGAATATAGCAACCGCGCGCCGTACCGTTGTGGAGCGTCAGGCCTGCCGCACAAAATATTCCGCCCTGATTACTGCCAGCGCCGTCCACATTGAAGTGGCCGTAGATCTCGCAATCGACGACATACGCATCCTCGGTCTGTGCATAAACGCCGCCGTAACCCTTGTTGACGCGCCACGAGTCGGCAAAAACACAGTTCGTCACCGTACCCGCATAAATCCACGCGCAGTTCGCGGGGTAGATGCCGTCCGAGTATCGGCCGTAGCCGCCGCGGAACTTGATGTTCGCCACTTTCGCAAGCGCGTTGCTCACCACAAGCGGACGGCCGCTGAAGGACGAATTCTCCCGACCCGAAAGCACATAGGTGTCGCTCGCTTCCGCGCCCGTACCGACGATCTCGACGGCCTTGTCCACGAGGAGCGACGCAGTGATCTTGTAGGTCGCCGGGGCGACTTCGATGCGGTCATTGTCGATGGCGACGGTCAGTGCCTTGCCGATCGTCTTGAACGGCGCAGCCGAAGTACCGTCGTTGGCGTCGTTTCCGCTCGTGCCATTGACGTAATATGTCGTAGCGGCGTGTGAGAACGAAACGAACGTAGCCAACGCCGCCCCCATTACGAACTTCATCGTCGTCATACCCATAGCCTGAGTCCTTTCTGCAAACATCAACTCATCCGGCTTGCTCGCATAGGTTCTATCGAAACACTTTACTTTACTTTTATATCAAACAACCCTGTTCGCCGTCAACTATCGCCAAATCAGGACATCGAAACGACGGTCACCGGCCTTCTGCGGTACGCCTCATGTCGAGTCGGCAACATGGGGCGCCCCCGCGTCATACCCGATCTTCAACACGCGGGCACAGCCCTCCGGCAGAAAGTCGCGCGCATGGCGTCCGCCGGTTTATTCCTGCGCCTTCTTTGCGGGATAATGCACGACCGAGACGTTGCCCACCGCGTCAACCGCGAAGACCGCGTACTTGTACGCCGCCTCGATCTGGAGGCGGTGCGTCCACGTCTTCGCGCCGTTGTTCAGCACGCCCGAATCGTAGACCGTCCGGAAGTTGTGGTCCACGACCTTGACCTGACGGATCGCCGCCTGCGACTCCGCGCAGATCGTAAGTTCCGAGTACGCCTCCACGAGTTCGATGTTGTCCACGTAACCCGAACCGCCGGAATAGGCGAGACCGACCGTCATCTGGCCATGGATGATCCAGTCGGGCATGGTGACCGGCTGCGAGTACGTGCGAAACCATCTGTCGGGACCGTCGGTATATGCGCACAGACTGACCGCGCGCTTCCAGTCCTCGCTCCAGTAGGTCAGTCCGCAGCCGAGGCCGCTGCCGCCGTTCGAGAAGGTGTGGGTGTTGACCTTTGACGACGGTTTGATCTCGCACGAGAGGATGTAGGTGCGCCCCGGTTTGACCACCGAGGTCGGTATGCTTCTCCAGACGGATTTCTTGTCCTTCGTGAAGAACGACAATCCCCGCCCTTCCATCTCGATGCAACAGACCTCGTTGGAGTGGCTGTTCGCCCAGCCCTTGAGTCCCTCGTCGAAACGGAAGAATCCGTTCGTAAGGATATTGGGCGCAGGCAGCTCGGGATCGGCCGAGAGCGTGACGGTCAGCGCGTTCGCGCTAAGCACGAACGCGAAGGAAGAGGCAAGATGCAGGAAGTAAAAAGGTCTGATTCTTGTCTTCATTTTCGTTTCTCACAGCTCCTCGACGGAAATACCGTAGCCTTCGAGCGTCATCTTCTTGTCGCAAAAGCCCGGAATCTCGACCGGTGCGGCGGCGACGGGATTGTTCTCGATGTTGACGACAGAGAGAACCTTGCGTCCCTCGAACTCGACCGCGAGCACGTCCAGGACACCCTGTCGGCCCTGAAACTTCACTTCGCCCTGGCAGAGCGCTGGCGTCCACTTCTGCAGGAACGGAGAGAACGCTTTGAACATGCTCATCCCCTCCGGATGCTGGCGGACACCGTTGCGCTGCGACAGCGGCGCCCACGTGAAGAAGGCGAGGCCCTTGACGCCGTGATTGATCGCCAGCATCGACATGCACTTCACCTCGGCCGGCGTCGGCGGACGCGTCCAGCCGCCCTCGCCTCCGAAGTTCTGGATCCAGAGCCAGCGACCGACCTGTGGACGGCCCTTCGTGTTGGCGACGAGACGGTCGGCGTGTGCCGCAACCGCCGTCACACGTCCATTCGGAATCGGATAGGGATCGGTCGAGAGGATGTCGGCGGCATCCTTGTTCGCCGAAACGGCATTGATGACGTTCAGCCACGTCAGACGCGTCGGGTCGAGTTCGTGGTAGAGCCGGTTCAGGAGTGTATTGTACTCGACCTGTCCATCCGTCTCGTCGGCCGTATGCCACAACATCACGTTCGGCGTCCTGCGGATGCGCGCGACATGTTCGACGAAGCAATCCGTCGCGTAGGGCGACTTCGGCCGATAAGGCGAAGTGGCGATGACGTTGATGCCGTACTTCTTGGCCATCCTGCACTGGTCCTCGAACGTAACACCCGCATCGTGCAGTGACTTCGTGATCTTCTGATTCCAGGCGGCGATCGACTTCGTCTTGCGGCGGACGTCGAGATCCTCCTCGGGAAAGCTGTAATCTGTCGTCATGCCCGTCGTAAAACCGTGTTCCGCCATCTCCTTGAGCACTGCTTCGGATTGCGACCGCCATTGCTCAAGCGATGCGAAGTCCGACGACGTCAGCTTCCACGTGATGATCGGGAAGAAGAACCGGCCGTTGCGATAGACGCAGTGGTTCCTGATCGTATAACGGTCGACGTTGTCGGAATCCCGCATCGGCGGAACCTTGTAGAACGTCTTCTCGCCCGACTTGATGGTCTTGCCCGCCGCATCGACGATCGCGATCGTCGCCACATGCTTGCCGTCCGCGAAACCTTTGAGTGGGAACGCGAAATCAGCGTGGAACGCCGTCAACGGCGCATTGTGCTCGAGGACGGTCTTGCCGGTGGCATCAACGATGGTCGCCTTCGTGGTGAAGCCCGCGATAGACTTCGTGTAGAGGAAGTCGAGCGTTGCCTTCACGTCCGCCTGGTCGGTATAGACGACGCGGTCGAATACGATCTCGAAGTCCTTGCGCGCGGCGTCTTTCTGCGCCTTCATGATCGCCACGAGGTCCGCGACGATGCCGTTTACACTGTTGAATGAGGCGGGTTCACCGAAGACACCGTTCTCGAGCTTTGACCAACTGGACGACTCGCCCTTCTTGTAGTTCCCGCGCGCGACGTTGATGCGCCAGTTGGCGTTATAGCTCTGCGCGTCCAGCTTGATCGCCGCAAACGGGATCTCGGCCTCCATCATCCAGTACGTCTGGTAGAGCTGCACCGAGCAGCGGAACGGAGCGACCATGCCGACGCTCGTCACGTTGCCTGCAACGTTGATGGCGATGTGCGCGTAGTTGCCCGTGTCACCCGGGTCGAGGAACAGCTCGATGCAGTCGCCCGCGAAGCCGCTCTTCGACTTGTCGTTGACGATCTTCTCCCGGAGCGCGTAGTCGGTGAACGAGCACTTCGCGCCGATGTAAAGCGTGTCAGCCGTACAGAAGAGGTATGCGCGCGTCTCCTCCGTGATCTTGTCGCCCGGCTTGATGGCCGTAAAGGGTGCGCTCGCGTAGGCCTTCTTCCAGCAAGGATCAGACAGGTCGCCGTCCACGATGTTCGGCGGGGAAAGCGTCGGGATCATCACCGTCTCATAGGCGAACGCATGCCCCGCCAGCACCATCGCCAGCGCCAGCGCGCCGGACGTCATCGTCTTCTTGTGCATCGTCTCCCTTTCATGTCCTGATTGATTCTCTATATCTTACACTACCCTGCACCGCTCCTCAACCCCTTGTGTTCGTGAGGTCGATGGGGCGAAAAGCAAAAAATAAAAACCCCGTTTTCATTGGGCTTTTCCAATAAAAACGGGGCTGAAATCTGGTGGGAGATAGTGGACTCGAACCACCGACCCCTTGCATGTCAAGCAAGTGCTCTAACCAACTGAGCTAATCCCCCGAAGCGGAAAAAACGGAAGTAGTGTAAACGATGCGATGTTCCCTGTCAACCGCCGGGAACCCGGCTTTCGCATTTCCTCCCTGTCGGCCAGACGGAAAACCGTTCCGGGAAACACGGGAATATGATATTACATGGAACAAACGGAGTCCGGGCCTGCGGAACATGTGCCGGTATGCGGTAGCGGGGGGGGGGGGAC
>JAPXSY010000026.1:1147-10172 GCA_033812795.1 Kiritimatiellia bacterium | reverse complement strand
ATGAACAGGGGTCTTGTGGTCGGGATGATATCACTCACGCTCATGGGCGTCCGCGCCGAGACGTGGGTGCCTGAAAAAATGGCGGAGTCGCTTCACATGGGGCGCAGGCTCGAGGTTTTCACGAATGAGGTCCGGGCAGCGTGGGGTTATGCGGCACCGCAAAAAGACGCGTTCCTCGTACTGCATCCCAAGCAGGAGCGCAAGTGTGCGCCGCTCTATGTGGTGCTGCACTCGGCTGGTCATGACGCCTTCTCTTGTCTGGCCTGCACACGCACGCCCGGCAACCACGACATCTACCATGCTCCCGAAGAGTTTTTCGCGTTGTACCTCGACTGCCGCGGCAACAAGGGGGACTGGTGGTGGGGTATCCAGCGAACCAAAGGACCGGATATCGGCCCCACGGAAAAGCGTGTGATCGACACGGTGAAGTGGGTGATCGAGCAGTATGCGGTTGATCCGGAACGGGTCTACCTGTGCGGTAACTCAATGGGCGGCAGCGGCGCACTCGGCATCGGTATGCGCCACGGCGAGATTTTCGCCGCGATCAAGGCGAACGTGCCCGCACGCGTCGAGCACGTCTCCAGCCGCATGGGGTTTCCGCCGTACGCGCCGTTACCTGCGGGCACACGCCTCGCCGACCCGCCGATCTGTATCGACTACTCGGCCCCCAACGACACTTGGTCCACCAACCATGAGACGTTTGTCAGTGCGATGAATCTCCGCAAGTACCCGCTTTATTTCTACTGGGGCCCCTTCGGACATGCGAACAACGACGGGAAGATTCTGGCGGTGAACGACCTCGTGCACTCCTTTGACTGGCTGAACGTGCGGAAAAATGAGCTGTACGCTGTCTTTACGGACGCCTCGACCAACGATCCGCTGCCGTGGCCCGCGCGGCTTGATGACAAAAAATCTGGACAGATCAACGCTTTTTTCCGATGGAAACCGTTGGCCGACCGTCCGCGTCGCGTGGAGGTTTCGCTGTTTCTGCTGACACCCCAGATATGCAAAACCTCGTTCACGCTGCCCACGGAGGCGACGGCAAACGTGACGCTGCGACGCTTACAGCGTTTCACCGTCAAGCCGGGAGCGGAAGTCCGCTGGTCGTTCGGCGAACGGGAGGGCACGGTTCGCGCCGACTCTGAGGGACTCATCACGATCCCGGGTCTGAAGATCACCGGTGAACCGCAGACGCTGCGTCTGGTCAAGCCCGGCTGGTGGCGTTGAGAAGGAGCTGATTTCACCTGTCTTTCCACAACCCGCGACTCAACGATTTCCGAATACGTCAGGAGACCCCTCAACGGTGCTTTGAATTGCAGGAATCATGACCATGCCGCCACGTCTTACGAAAAATAAAAACAAACCGCCCATCTCCGCCATTCCGTTTGAAAAATGTGCGGCCAAGACGACAACGGACGGCAAGCCGGGCACGACGGTGGTGGAGCACTGCATCCATGTCGGGCGTGTTGCGGAAGCTCTCTCCGCGCTGAAACCTGAGTACGTCAAACGGCTCTTGCCCCCTCGTCCTGGGTTGCCTACCGGTGTGCATGATGTCGGCAAAGTCTCGCCGGGCTATGCATTGAAATATTTCGCCAATACTGTCGTCCGTGAACACGCGCCGGAACTATGTAACCAAAGCTCTTTCTGCAAGCTTCACGCCACGATCAGTGCCGCCGCGATCGAACGCTGGCTGAACACGCCCGTCACGCGTCACTCACCCGTTGCGCTGGCAGCGGCGGCGCATCACGGCAAGATGGAAACACCGCCCTTTCCTCCCGACATGTGTGAAATACTGGGCGGATCCGCATGGTCAGAAGAGCGGCAAAAGCTGATCGCGCGTCTCTCTGAGGAGTTTGATGGCACCCTGCAAGATGCTGCCGAAGCCAATGAATGGTTGCTGGCCGGCCTGACATGCGTCGCGGACTGGATCGGCTCCGATGAGACGTTCTTTCCCGCCGACCGTCTGCCGATTGTGGACGGAGATGCCGTCCTGACGGCGCGTCATGCGGTCAAGGAGTGCGGTTTCGCGCCGATGAATATCATCAAAGGGCTGTCCTTCGAAGATGTGTTCGGATTTCCGCCGCATGCGGCTCAGCAGGAGTTTATCGACCGTGTCACCCAGCCCGGCCTCTATGTCATGGAAGCGCCGATGGGACTCGGCAAGACCGAAGCGGCGCTCTATGCGGCGTATAAGCTGGTTGAGGCCGGGCATCACCGCGGCCTGTACTTTGCGCTCCCGACACGCACCACCAGTGACCGCATCCATGAGCGCGTCCGCAACTTCCTCGCAAAGATCAGCGATGATCCTGTCATGCCGAAACTCGCGCACGGCATGGCCTGGCTGTATGAGTGCCGCTGGCGTCCGGAAGATGACGACAACGAAGAGGCGCAACCCCAACGCGCGGTACACCCCTGGTTCAACCCTTCGAAGCGCGCGCTGCTCTATCCGTATGCGGTCGGTACCATCGATCAGGCCTTGCTCGGCGTGCTCAATGTGAAGCACAGCTTTGTGCGCCTCTTCGGTCTTGCGGGCAAAGTGGTGGTCCTTGACGAGGTACACAGCTATGACATGTATACTGGAACCCTGCTGGATGAACTTTGCGAACGCCTGTTGCAGATCGGCTGCACGGTGATCGTGCTGTCGGCGACTCTCACAGGCCGTCGCCGCAGCCAGTTGGCCTCTGCGCTCAGCGGATTTGCCGGTACAGAGGCATACCCGCTCATCAGCGGATGCCCGGCGGATGGAGAGCCGTTTTACGCGCCGCTTTCCGCGCCTGAGCCTCAAACCATACACATTCGCAGGGAGCATTGGGATCATCTGCGCCTGGCCGAAGAAGCGGTCGCCGCAGCACAGCGCGGCGAGTGTGTGGTCTGCATCGCCAACACGGTCGCGCGCGCCCAAGCCTGGTATCGCGCGGTCAAGGCCACGATGCCCGAGGGAGCCTTCCCTGTCGGTATCCTGCATGCCCGCTTCCCCATGTTCCGGCGCGAAGAGATCGAAAACGAATGGCTGAAAAAATTGGGCAAGAAGGGCGACCGGCCCAAGGGCTGCGTGCTGATCGCCACGCAGGTTGTCGAGCAGAGCGTGGATATCGATGCCGACCGGATGATCACGGAACTTGCGCCGTCCGACATGCTCCTGCAGCGCATGGGGCGCTTGTGGCGTCACTCTCTTAGCGATCGCCCGTGCTCCGCCCCCGAACTCATCATCGTCACGCAAGACCTGTCTTCATGTGAAACGACTGAACAGACGCGCGAGGCGCTTGGCAAAGAAAACACCTATGTCTATGCTCCGTATGTGCTGATGCGGACACTCGAGGTGTGGCGCACACGCTCTGAGGTCACGCTCCCGAACGATATCCGTCCGATCATCGAAGCCACGTATGCCGAGCGGGAGGAGACGTCTGCGAGCGTCATGGGCACGTTCAAAAAAGAGTTGTCGGAAAAGAGCGAGCGTTTGCGCAAGCTGGCATACAGCGCGCAAGACACGAATCTGGGATTCCCGACCAGTGATAAGGATGACGAACGCGCCGCCACGCGCCATAGCGACCTGCCCACGCAGTCCGTGCTGCTGTTGTCCGAGCTACCGGAAGAGCTGGGGTATGGACGCGCCCGCATACGGCTGCCGGACGGCGGCAGCGCGTTGCAGTTGGACGCGAACCGCCCGGATTTTGCGGCGACACGCCGACTCCATGCCAGCACGGTCACGGTGGCGGCCTATCTGCTTTCCGACCAAAGCCGTGCCCGCAGAGACACGGCGTGGCTCAACCGTCACTTCTACGACAGGCCGGTCGTGTTGGTCTGCGGCGGCGGGGGCGTCCTGTGCGACCTCGCCGACAACGCGACCGTTTTGCGTTATTCGCCGGAGTACGGGATCTGGCGTGGCGACCAAACTCAGGAGAGGGCTTCCGCGCCGTCTGACTTCTACTCGGAAGACACTTTTTTTGATAACTTGGAAAACGATTGGTAAAGGAGAGAGTGATATGAATCTAGTGAAGGAGCCTTGGATACCGGTAGTCATGCAGGACGGAACACCTGCTCGGGTCAGTCTCGGGGATGCGTTTGCAAAAGGGGAGGACATCGCCGATCTGGCCGCCGACCCGTGCCAGCGCATCGCGCTGATGCGCCTCTTGATCTGCGTGGCCCAAGCCGCGCTCGACGGCCCCAAGGATGAGGAGGACTGGCTCGCATGTAAACCCCGTCTCGTCCCCGCCGTCCTGTCCTACCTCGACAAATGGCAGCACCGCTTCAACCTCTTCGGCGAACACGCCTTTTTGCAGGTGGACGGGCTGGACACCAAACCAAACTCTTTGGCTGACAAGCTTGATCTGTCTCTGGCAAGCGGGAACACCCCGACGTTATTTGACCACGGATCAACCCCTGACGGACGCGTGCAGGCAGAGGCTTTGCTCTCGTTGAACCTCTTGGTCTATCAGATGTTTTCCTGTGGAGGGACTTTTGGCGAAACCGTATGGGACAATGTTCCCACGCCTCGGTATGTGCTACGCTCGCCCTGTGTTGAAGAAGGCATGGCGCACACGCTGTTGCGCGGGCGCAATATGATCGAAACAGTCCATTTGAATCTCATCACCGAGAAACAGACCAATTCTCTGCCCAACATGGAACGCGGCAGACCGTGCTGGGAAGAAACGCGTCTGGGCCGGGAGATTGCAGAAAAACAAACGTCCAGTTTCCTGGGACGTTTAGTGCCGGTGTCGCGTGCCATCCGTCTCTTTGAAGACTCCCCTTCCATCGTGCTTGGTGAAGCACTGCAGTATCCACAGTTGCCGGAGCAACGTGACCCGTTCGGGACGGTTTATGACACAGGCAAGCAACGGATGGGCAAGAGCACAAGCCTGACTTATCTTTCGGTGAATCCGGAAGCAGCGGCATGGCGTGAACTTGCTTCCATTCTCTCGCTGCAGGTGTTGGATTCCAAGACGGGGACGGTGGGCTCTTTCAACCTTCAGCATTTGCGGACAACAAAAGCACCGGAGTTTGACGTTTGGATTGGAGGACTCGCGGTTGATCAAGCCAAGATGATCGACATGTGTGAGTGGAGCTGCATCATTTCGTCGTCATTGCTTGATACATTGGTGCTTGAACGTTATCGCAAAGGTGTTGAGTGGGCCGATATCGCGAAACGGGTGCTTGAGGATGCGGTTAAGCGTTTTGCTTCCGTGCAAAGCGGAGACGCCGCTGTTTATAGGCAGCAAGCCGTCGGTCTGTTCTGGAGTCATCTCGATGCCAAGGCGCTGGCGCTTCAAAACTGTCTTGAAGATGATCATGTGTTGTCGTTGACTTGGACGCCCATCATCGATTCCGCCCTCCACGCCGCATACGACCGCACATGCCCGCATGAAACGCCACGGCAGATACAGGCTTACGCCCAAGGACTGAAAATCCTGCAAACATGGAAGAAAGTGAGGGATCGCAGTGGAACGTGAAACCGAACGCACGCTGGCCGCGCATGCGATCGAACTGGGGCGCCGTGCCGATCCCGCTGTCCTGCCGGAGTTGATCGTCCTGCTGGACACGCCGTCGTCAGAGGTGCGGCGGCTGGTAGCCTCGGCGATCGGCAAGCTGGCGGGACTTGCAGACGCGGGTGCCGCGGTCGCTGCGCTGACGCGCACCTTACGCGATAGGCACCCACAAGTGCGTCAATACGCCGTGAAGGCGCTTAAAGCCTACGGCACGGCGTCCGAATCCGCTTTGGCCGATCTGCGCGACATCGCCGCGAACGAGACTGTAGTGATGGACACGCTGGACTACAAGATCGGCATGCTCATCAAGCAGCAGATGTACCAGCACGCCGGCAAACGCCTGATCTCGCTCTACCCGCAGGACAAGCCGAACCTCGACGCCATACTCTCCGAAAAACTGCTACGCATCAGGCCGATTGACTCCGCATCCGCTCCGTCAACGTTAGGCCTCGGCGCAGCAACGCGGAGCAAGTCCGATAATCTCACACAGAAAGGAACACAGACATGAGTGACATCAAAAACTTGCTAGACGATATCAAGATCGCCGCATCACCCGGACGCGAAGACCGCGGCATGCTCGCCGCGCTGCGCCGCGGACTGAGCGAGGCCACGGAGCACTACGCCTGGCCCTATCTCGCCCCATACTGCAATCTCTCGGATCCCGAGCAGCGCATCGTCTGGCTGACGATCGCGGGCGCAGCCGCGACGCTGGCGCCGGACGGACTGGCGCGCGCGGGTAGGGGAGTGGGTAACTTAGGCGTGACCCTCCGTAAGCTGGCCTTGGGCTCGACGGGCGAGAAGAGTGACAAGGCGCTGGCGTCCTTCGAGGCTCGTTTCCGTCGGCTTTTGACCTGCCAGACGACGGAAGAAATCAGCCGTCATCTCTCCGGCGTGATCCGTGCGGCAGCGGCGAAGGGGGTTCCGGTGGATGTCGAGCAGCTCTTCTGGGATCTCCAAAAATGGGAGCGAACCGAGGAGCCCACGACCAAGGTAAGATGGGCGCAGACATATTGGTCGGGCGACGCCGACACAGACGCCGCTGGTGCGGACACGGAGGAACAGCCATGAGCTATCTCAGTCAAGCCATGATCCCTGCCCCCCTCGCGCTCAACGCCCGCCTGACCGATGGCTATGCTTGGCATTGCGCCATCTGGGAGGCGTTTCCGGACCGTCCCGATGATGTGCGCGATTTTCTCTTTCGGGTCGATCCGCGCGGCAATGCCTTTCGGGTGTTACTGCTCTCGGGGCTGAAACCCGCCCCGACGCCGGTCTTGACGTGGCAGACCAAGTCGGTCGCGCCCGGCTTTCTGGAACATGAAACCTACCGCTTTCAACTCAAGGCCAATCCGACCATGCGCCGTTCCGCCGACAAGCGGCGGTTGGCGATCTACGACGAGACCCGGTTGCGCGACTGGATCAAACGCAAAGCGTCGACGGGCGGATTTGCCCTCGTCGATGATCTGCTCGACATCGGTGCGCCGGTGGATGAGTCGTTTGTCAAGGACGGCCGCCGTGGTAAACATGTCGCCGTCGACTTCGCCGGTGTGTTGCGCGTCACTGACCGCTCACGCTTCACAACGAGTTTCAACACGGGCATCGGTTCGGCCAAGGGCTTCGGCTTCGGCCTGCTGATGCTCCAACCGCTAAACTGAACAAACAAAGAAAGGTATCAACCATGAACATGATCGAACTCCACATGCTGCACTCCTTCCCTGTGACCTGTCTCAACCGCGATGATCTCGGCGCACCCAAGTCTGCCGTGTTCGGCGGCGTGACGCGCGCCCGCGTCTCCAGTCAAAGCTGGAAGCGTGCGATACGGGAGATGGCGGCGCAGGATGATCAAGCCGGACACTTCTTTGCGGGGCAAAGAACACGCTATGTTGTCACTGCACTGAAAGAATGCTTTGGCGCAAAAGGTGCTGACGAAAAAAAAGCCATGACTTTGGCTAGGTTGACGGCTGATGCTGTCGGCAAGCTCGATAGCTTGGAGAAAGGGAATGTAAAAACACTGCTCTTTTTCTCCCCTGAAGAATTGGCTGCTGTCGTCGATGCCGTATGGGCTCTCAATCTTGACGATAAGCTTCTGGCTGCGGCCGAAAGCAGTGAGAAAAAGGAAAAAGACAAGGCAGAAAAAGAATTGGCCAAGTCGATCAGTAAAGCGACAAAAGCGCTGGCTACGGCGGTCAAAGACGCTGCGGATATTGCGATCTTCGGGCGCATGGTCGCGGATGACCATACCCTCACGCTGGAAGGAGCGGGGCTTTTTAGCCATGCGCTTTCGACGCACTCAGCATCTAACGAACTGGATTTTTTCAGCGCCGTGGATGACGCAAAAAAGGACGCGGAGGATGCAGGTGCGGGGCATATCGGAACCATCGAGTTTAACTCGGCTTGTTACTACCGGTATGTGGGCATCAATCTTGACTTGCTCAATGACAAGGATCACCTGCAACATTTTACGGCAGAGGAGCGGAAAGAGGTCGTCAAGGCTTTCCTGCGCGCCGCGATCATGGCTGTGCCGAAGGCGCGTAAAAACAGCATGTTCGGGTTTAATCCGCCGGCCTATGTGCTCGGGGTGAGGCGCACCGGACAGCCGATCTCGCTCGTGAATGCCTTCGAGAAGCCGGTGGTGGCCGATAAGGATGGCTATGTGAAACCCTCTGAGGCGGCGCTTAAAACGCACTGGGCTAAACTGAAGGAGCTTTATTGCCTCAAGACGGAGGCGGAGAGTGAATTGCCGCCCGAAAATCTGGATACGCTGATCGACAAGCTGCTGGAGAATCTGGCATGAGCGGGCGTCTCTATCTCGCGCTCTACTTCGACGCGCCGCTGCAAAGCTGGGGGTACGCGAGCAAGTTCGACCGCCGGACCACGCTCGCGCATCCCACCCGCAGCGGCGTGATCGGGCTGCTCTGCGCCGCCAGCGGCGTGGATCGCACCGACGCCGAAAGGCTCCAACATTTGGATGAGGCGCTGGAGATTGAGGTGTATGCCTTCCGGCTGGGCAACCGCTTGACTGACTATCACACCGTCGGCGGCGGGTATGATCCCCGTCGCAACCAGTGTGACCGTCTCAAGGTTTGCCGCAAGGCCTCCGGCGGGACGGGCACTACGGTTCAGACCTGGCGCGAATATCTGGAGGATACGCGGTGCGGCGCGGTGGTGTCCGGAGAAGCAGGGCTGATCCGCGAGCTTGCGGGGCATGTGGAGAATCCGGTCTGGGGCATCTGGCTCGGGCGTAAGGCGTGTGTGCCCGCCGCGCGCGTGTTCGAGGGTGTGCATGCGGACTGCGCGTCCGCTGTGGCCGCGCTCAGTCAGGCGGCGGGAGGGTGTTCGCCGATACGTGTCGTGCGCACTGCCGCGACATTCGAGGAGGGCACCGACACGCTCATGGATCGTCCGCGGTGTTTTGACACCAACGCGCGTCAATTCGCCCCGCGACGCATTTGCGTAGACACGGAGTGAGCCCTCATGCCGATCTTTGAGAAACCGCCGCTCGAGACCCTGACGCCCGCGCGCGAGCGCTGGACGCCGCTCTATCT
>JAPXSY010000026.1:0-1137 GCA_033812795.1 Kiritimatiellia bacterium | reverse complement strand
GGTCATGCGTTTGCCGGTGGCGTCGCTGAGCGTGCTGATGCTCGGGCCGGGCACGACGGTCACGCATGCCGCCATGAAAGCCTGCGCCGACTCCAACACGCCGGTCTGTTGGGTCGGCGCGGAGGGTATGCGGTTTTATGCCTTCGGCGTCACGCCCACCCACGACAATGAGCGGGCCAGGAAGCAGGCCGAGATCGCATCGTCGCCCAAAAGACGCGATGTGGTGGCGCGCCGCATGTTTGCGCGCCGCTTCCCGGACGTGGACGTGGGGGACGTGGCGCTGAAAGAACTGCGCGGCATGGAAGGTAGGCGCGTCAAGGCGCTCTACGCCGAGATGGGGCTGAAGTACGGGGTCTCGTGGAAAGGCCGCAACTACGATGCGAACAACTGGGAGCTTGCTGACACGATCAACCGTGCCGTGTCTGCGGCTAACGCCGCGTTGTATGCGCTAACGACCGCCGTGGTCTGCTCGATGGGCTATCTGCCGCAGTTAGGCTTTATCCACACGGCATCCACGTTGCCTTTTGTGTTCGACATCGCCGACATGTACAAACCCGAGACGACGCTGCCTGCCGCTTTTGAGACTGTGAGCCTAAACCCAGAAGCTGCCGAGGAGGAGACGATCGCCCGCCTCAAGTTTTTCATCGAGAACACCAAGCTGCTCAAGAGGATGCCTGTCGATATCGGCAAACTGTTGGAGGGGGCATGACGGTCATTATCGCCAACGATACGCCGCCGGCGATCAGAGGCTTGTTGAAGCGCTGGTTTATCGAGCCGCGCCCCAATGTGTTTGTCGGGTCTGTCAACGCCAGAACCCGCAACAACACGCTGGCCTATATCCGTCGGAACGCATCCGGCTTAGGGTTGCTGGTCATCTATGATGACGACAGTTCGCAAGGGTTCGCTATCGAGGTGTCGGGGGACACCAAGCGCAGACCGGAGCGGCGTTGCGGGCTGGAGTTGATCGCGGAAACCTGGGACGAGGAGGATGCGGACGAGTGCTGACGCGATCCTTCTGCTGTTTTCGAGGATTGTCAGTCGAAGCCGAGGCCATGCTTTGGCGCAGGGGGTGTTTGAGTTGGCGGCATCTTGGTATCGAAGCGCGGCGTGTGTTGTCGCCGGCCAAGAGCGCTTCCG
>JAPXSY010000025.1:0-41966 GCA_033812795.1 Kiritimatiellia bacterium | reverse complement strand
CGCGGCATCGAGTGGACGTGCCGATACCTGCTCTGCGCGCCGTGCTGCCAGCACGAGTTGCACAAAACCCTCAAAGAGGGCGGCCCGATGCAGGCGATGATGCGTCACGGAATCCTGCGTGAACGACCTGCCGACCTCCTGACCGACACGTTCCGCGCACAGATTCTGCGCGTGCTCGGATTCCGCGTCCGCGTGGTGGAGTTCGTCTCCGCCGAGGCCACGGCCCGGAATCTCCTGATCCGGGCCGAGTACTGCGTGAAACCGGGTCAGGCGGTGGCGGTCGCCGAATATCTGGCGTTGCGGGATTTCTGGAAAGTCACCCCGTGGCTGGAGACGCGCCTGCAGCGACTGATGGAAAAACACCTCGCCCGTTACTGAGACGCGCTCCGGGGCGGCGCATGCACCACGAACGCGCTGATGCCCAATGCCCCCTCCGTCTCCGGTTGCAGCGTCAGAGTGTGCGGCCCGTTGTCGCAGCCCTGCATCAGCAGCGTGCGCGTCCCGGCCGGTTGCGGCACATAGGTCTCGGCGAACAGCGGATAGGCCTGCCACGTGACCGTGAAATCCTTGGGCATCGCTTTCTTGAAATACTTGAACTGCCAAATGCAGCCCCAGTCTTCCTTCTCGATCACGACCCGTCCGGATGGCGACACGAAACGGTTGGTGTTCCATCCCTCGCCATCCGGCCCCGTCACACTGCCGCGAAGCGTGAAGTGCATCGGATTCGCATTGGTCGCGGAATCCGGCAGCGCCTGAAGCGTCCACGTCTCCTTGATCGGGGGGCGTTCAAAACCGATGTTGTTGATCGCCGGCATCCACGCCGGGCCTCTGCTCGGCCGGGTCATGGCCCACAACTCTTTCTTTCCCGCCATCGGCTGACCGTCCAGCAAGACGCGGGCGCGGGCGCCGGCCGCGCCGGTGCCGTCAGAGAGCGCGACCACGCGGTTACCGGTGAAACGCAGGGTCAGGCTGCCATCCGCGCCCCGTGTCACCTCGGGCGCGTTGCGGCCGAAAGTCGTGATCGTGCCGGAGGCGGACGGATTGTCTCCCAACTCCGGCGCGCGCACCAACTCCTCGGCGATGAACCGGGCGTAGAGATCGCACCCTTCGGGCTTCAGGTGCACCGAGTCGGTCAGCAGGTTGGTTGAAGGCAGATTGTGGGCGATCAAATGCTCGCACCATTTCTTACGCAGATCGATCTTGAGGCAACGGTAGGTGTCCGCCACCTCGAGAATCTTACGCGTGCGCTCATCGGGTTTGGCGATCAGTTCCTCCGCCTTTTCCTTTGAGTTGAGATGACTGGTCCAGAGCACGATTTCCGCTGACGTGCGCTCGCGTGTGCGCCGGACGATCTCCTCGTACTTGTCGGTCGGCCCGTACACGTGGAAAAAGAGCAGATCCGGATACCAAGGGTACAGATCGTGATCCGCAGTGCGGATCAGCACCTGCGATCCATACCCGCCGATCGCGGCGTTTTGGAACTCGAATCGCACGGTGGGATAACGTTCCCGCAATTGGTTCTGCACGGTCTTGGTCCACCCCTGCGCCACAATGGACTGACCGTAGAACAGCACCCGCACATGCGCGGGAGCCTCGGCCGTGGACGTTTCCAGCGCCTTCATGGTGCGCTGGATATACGCCGCCGTGGGGTTCCCCGCCATAACCGCGAGCGCACAGCCCGCCCAAACGCCGATCACCCTTGTCCAACGTTTCATCAATCCCCCTGTTTTTCTCTCTTCCACATTGTTGTGCAGAGTCCGCATCATACTCCTTTGACCAGCGCGGCGGCAAGTTCTAACAACGAGACAAGCCAGAATTAACAATCCAAATCAGTATCGCTATCGGGATCGCTATCGGGATCGATCATTTAACCACGGAACACTCTCTTGGGTTTCAGGGTTTCTGGGTTTCATCCAAATCGGTATCGGGGTCGGTATCGCTATCGGGATCGATCATTTAACCACGAACACTCTCTTGGGTTTCTGGTTTCTGGTTTCTGGTTTCTGGGTTTCATCCAAATCGGTATCGGGGTCGGTATCGCTATCGGAATCGATTATTTAACCACGGGACACTTTCTTGGGTTTCAGGGTTTCTGGGTTTCTGGGTTTCATCCAAATCGGTATCGGGGTCGGTATCGCTATCGGAATCGATTATTTAACCACGAACACTCTCTTGGGTTTCTGGTTTCAGGGTTTCTGGGTTTCTGGGTTTCATCCAAATCGGTATCGGGGTCGGTATCGCTATCGGAATCGATTATTTAACCACGAACACTCTCTCGGGTTTCTGGTTTCTGGGTTTCAGGGTTTCTGGGTTTCTGGGTTTCTGGGTTTCATCCAAATCGCTATCGGGGTCGCTATCGGGATCGGGATCGATCATTTAACCACGAACACACGGGATGGCACTGCTCGGGTTTTTATCCGCAGATTTACACAGATTACGCAGATTTTTTTGGGCATCGCTCGGTTTTTTTGGAACGCCAGGGGGAATTCCTGATTTTCATGAAGTTTCATGTGTTTCACGGTTCCATCCAAATCGGTATCGCTATCGGTATCGCTATCGAGATCGATTGTTTCACCACACCACCCACATTACCAACACGGATTTGAGACACCTCTTTTTTTGACTTGCGACGTTCAATTTATTTGGGGTTTGAATCTTGCGTTTGACCGCTCGAACGTGTACCGTAGATGCGTTTTCTGAGGTGGAGGAGCCTGACTCTGACCCGAGGAACCGCATATCCGGTCGACGGCCTGTTGGCGCGGCCGCTTTTCGAACCCGGTCCGGTGCCTCCCCTGCCCCGCAGAAATCAAACCGAGGAGGCCTCATGACCGCACAGACCTTGACATCCGCTCCGTTGCGTCGTTTCGCCAATGCGGCCGACTACCGCAAACGTTTCATCATCCGGGAACAGATCGACCGCTATCTGCCGGGCGGCCGGCACTACCTTGACGAGGCGGAACTGGAGCGGCTTCTTGCCGCCGCCTCAGCCGCGCCCGCGAACGACCCGGTCCGCGTCCGTGAAATCCTCGCGAAATCACGCGCCATCGAAACCCTGCTACCCGAAGAGACCGCATCCCTGATTCAGGTCACCGATCCCGCCCTGCTTGACGAGATGGAGACCACGGCTTTGGCGATCAAACACGCGGTCTACGACAACCGCATCGTGATGTTCGCCCCGCTCTATATGAGCAACCTCTGCGTCAACCGTTGCGCCTACTGCGGATTCCGTTGCGGTAACGAGGATCAGAAGCGCCGCATGCTGACCATGGACGAGGTTCGGCAGGAAGTCGACGTGCTGGCAGGCAAGATCGGCCACAAACGCCTGATCGCCGTCTACGGCGAACACCCGGACACCTCGACCGAGTATTTCGCCGAAACCATCCGCACCGTTTACGCACACCAAGTCAAGTCGCCCCAAGGCACGCCGGTCGGCATCCGGCGCGTGAATGTCAATGCGGCACCGCTGCCCATCGAGGACCTGCGTGTGCTCAAGCAAGTCGGCATCGGCACTTTCCAGGTCTTTCAGGAGACGTACCACCGCGCGACATACGCGCGCCTGCACCCCGCCGACACGGTGAAGGGTGATTACGACTGGCGCACCACCTGTTTCCACCGCGCTCTGGAGGCGGGGGTGGATGATGTGGGCATGGGTGTGCTGTACGGGCTCTATGACTGGAAGTTCGAACTGCTCGCCTCACTCTGCCATGCGCGCGACCTTGAACGCCAGTTCGGTATCGGCCCGCATACGATCTCCTTCCCGCGGCTGGAACCCGCCAGCGGAACGGATCTGCCGACCACCTCGCCCTATCGAATCGATGACGCCACCCTCCGCCGTATCCTCATCATCACGCGTCTCTCCGTGCCGTACACCGGCATGATCGTGACCTGCCGCGAACGGCCCGAATCGCGCGATGCGTTCGTGCGCTGCGGGATCACCCAGATGGACGCGAGCAGCAACATCGCGATCAAAGGTTACAGCGACTTCGCCAGCGAGACCCACCAGGAAAAGCACCGCCAGCAATTTGTGCTCTCGGACACACGGACCCTCGAAGAACTGATCGCGCACTTGGCTCGCGAAGGCATCATCACCTCTTTCTGCACCGCCGGGTATCGTTGCGGACGCACCGGCGGCTGCATCATGGACGCGCTCAAGACCGGCAAGGAAGGAAAGTTCTGCAAGATCAACGCGGTGCTCACCTTCCGTGAGTGGCTCGACGATTTCGCCAGTGCCGCCACACGCATGTTGTGCGAGCCGTTGCTGCGGCGGGAACTGGCCGAGATCGAGACCACCCTGCCGAAATTCTACCCGACCGTCAAAGAGCATTATGACCGGATCGCCAATGGCGAGCGCGATCTCTTCTTCTGACGGACCGTATCTCCATGCTCTCCCTTTTCATCCTCTCACTCAAAACCTCGTGCCCTACCGGACGGAAGCCTGGAGCGGTGCGCCGGAACGTTCGGGACGGTAGCGGTAGTCAGGCCACAGCGGGCAGTTGAGGTCGATCCACGCCGTCAGCGTGCGCCGTTCCTCCGCGCTGAGCCTGACCTCTCGGTGCTGTTCTTTTTTCAGCGCGTCGAACAGACGGCTGCGTAGGGTGCCGAAGGTCAATGGCTCGGCCTTGAAGTGCCGCGCACCCCAAATCCAGTCGAAATAATGAACCCATCCGCCCGAGATCAGCGTGCGATAAGAAGTCGGGACAAAATCCGCGTCCGGTGTCCCGCGCAGATCGGGGCGTCCTTTTTTCATACCGTCGTGGCAGGATACGCAGCGTCGATCCAACACCGGCTGCACCACAGCCGCATAATCGAACGGTCCCCCACCCCACGCCGGCGGATCCAGTGCCCGTACCGGTTGCGCCAGTGCCTCGGTCGTCTGCCGCATGGCCGGCAACTGCAACCGGTCCTCGTGGCAACCGACACAACTCCGCCGCTCGCCCGGCTGGAGTTGCAGCACACTGCGCATGCGCTGGATCTCGTTGAAGTGCTCGTCCAACAGATGGAAGTAAAGAACCTTACCGGCCGGCGCGGTGAAGTTGGCGGAGCCGTCCGCCTGCACCGGAACCGTGCCCAGCACGCTCTTGGCCACAAAACTCGGCCAGCCGCCGCGCTCGGTCACAAGGAATGTGCCGTCCTCCCGTGTTACCGCACTGCCCTGACGGAAAGCGTGCGCCCCCAGTGCGTTGCGTGTGCGCGTCACGATCTCGTGTGACGGACCCTTGACCTTGTGCACCGGCGTCGCGTAGAAATCCAGGAACGGACCGTGCGTGTTGCGGTACTGCCCGCAGCTCAATTGCTCCAGCATCGCGGGCATCTCCTGCGAGACCTGGATGTATTTAACCCGGCCCCGCGGAACCGTCGGTCCGAGCCCCTCGTACACATCCTGCACCGTGAACTGCCCGAGCCCCTGCGCGGCCAGCTCCACGTCCCGCATGGGGGGCATCACCGGTGGCCGGGGACGCGGACGGAACAGGGAGGGCTTTTTGCTGCTGATCAACGGGTCGAGGTAGAGCAACTCGCGGTTGCCGTAGCGGTCGATGAGGTAGAGCCCCCAGTGCGAGCGCCGACCCGGACTGTGGCTGACTAGAAAATGGTCGCGTGAGACCGGCTCCGGGAAACGGAAAGTCTGATGATGCGAACGGCCCATCTGGTATTGCGGCCGCGTGTCCGGCGTGATGCTTGTGATCGCGGCAACTTCATACAGCCCCTTGGAGCGATCCAGCAACGCGATCGGGCCCTGATGGTCGCCGTGTGAAATCAGTGTGCAGACGATCTCCGCGCTGCCCGGCACCTCGCGCGCGTGACCGTACCCATATGGCGTGTTGTTGCCGAAAACCAACTCCGGATGGGTGCCGTCCGGACGGATCGACCAGAGCGTGTGCCCGAAATCGGCGCCTTTGTCCTGATATTCGGACCGGGTCCAGAGGATCCGCCCGTCACGCATCATCACGGGATCCCACTCGCTTAGATTCGCGAACGAGAGCCGTTGCATTTCCCCGCCATGCCGGTTCATACGGTAGAGCACGTAGGCTTGCGGCTGCCAGCAAAGAAAGCGCGCGGCGCATCGGGTGGTGATGAACCCCAGATCGCCGTCCGGCAACGCAACCGGATCGAAGTCATGAAAGGGTCCCTCCGTGAGCTTGCGCGCACCGCCGCCGTCGGCGTTGACGGACCAGAGGTGCCAGTACGAATGCCACCCTTTGACCTCGGGCTTGTCGGGCCGGTACACGAAGAAGACGGTCCCCGCGTCGAAATCCGATACCGGATGCCTCACGATGCCGTCGTTCCCGTCGAAGAGCGTCTCCACCTCGGCCCGCGCGGGATCGAGGCGTCCCGCCGCATCGCGCGGCACATGGAGCACGCAGATACCGCCGCCCGACGTGAACTTCCCATCCATATGCTCGCTGTAGTTGTGCGACGGCTGCAACGGATGGCGCTTGGCAAAGAGCACGCGCTCAACCGGCGCCAGCCGCGGATCGCGGAAAAAGAGGCGGCGCTTGGCGTGGCGGACGGCCAGATAGAGCGCATCCGTTTCGCCTTCAACCTGCAGGCGGGCACGGAGCGTCTCTGCCTCTTTGCGTTCGGCCGTGACATCCAGACCTTGTTCAGCGAGACACATGATGAGACCGTCAAACTGCATCAGATTCCGTGCGACATGCGGCAGGCGCGCCAGTTTGCCCCAATACGGTTCCGCGCCGGGCACGGCCGGACGGTCGTTGCGCAATGGCGACAACTCATCCTTGCCATCCAGCGTACCCCACGTTTCGCGCTCGCACAAAAAGGCGTAAGTCACGACCCCGTCCCATGTCGGTTCGCTCAAGGCGGATGCGGGCAACATCAACGTCGGCAGTACCTGCGCGGAACCGGTATGTTTGCAGACCGTTTCCCACGCCCGACCATCTTTCGAAAGCCTCACTTCCACCTCGTGCGGCTGGCGGTCGGTGTATCGGCCCGTGCGGTCGCGCGAGAATACGACGCGCGCCACGGATACCGGTGCGGGCAGCTCAATCTCAACCCACTCTTCGCCGGTACCGCCCGCGATCCAACTGTGGTCATTGCCGTACAGTCCGTCATTCAGATGCGCGGTCGCGTGGATCGCATACCCTTTGATGACGGACGAGGCGCTCGCCCGCACGCCCCGCGCCGCGAGTGCAAGATTATTTGTCCCCACAGGACCGAACACTTCCAGTTCATCCACCCCCGCCTCGCCCCCTTGAGTGCTGCGGATCACCAGCCGGACACGTTTCGTCTCCTGTGGCGTGAACGTCAGTGCGGTCACATGCGCCTCCGTCACCGCTCCGGCCGCCGTGACGGCAAAATTCCGCCGCAGTTCCTCTTCCACGCGTACGCGCGGCCCGGCCAGAACCGCTCCCGCCAACACCCATGCGCCCACCCCGTACACAAACCGTTTTTTCATACCTATCCCCGCGCGGTGATCGCTGCCCGTTCGCGCCGCAACCGATCTTTTGACGTTTTTCTTCGTCATGGGTTTCCAAACCTCTCGTCCCCCCTACCGGTAACGTCGTGTTAAGTCCGCATGCGCTCTCTCCCGCCCTATTACACGACTTTATCCTGCAAAAGCGATTCCCAACGGTGGAAATACGGTACCGCACCGCCTTTTTTGCGTCAACCGTCGAATCGCACAATTTGGCGATTACGGAAAATTCGCGATTGACTTTTAAGCGAATATGCGATTGAGTACTCACAATCAAACAACCGGATTGCGACCTACGGGCTGACCGCGTGAACATTCTGCTCAAAATCATAACCCGGACAACGCTCTTCACCGCATTTTTATGCGTGTTTGCGGCGGGGGTGATCATCATCCCGCCGAAGATGGCGCAGTTCAAACGGCTGGAGCAGCAACGCAACGAGCTGTTGCGCCGGATC
The DNA here is from genome assembly GCA_033812795.1 of Kiritimatiellia bacterium. Taxonomy (GTDB): domain Bacteria; phylum Verrucomicrobiota; class Kiritimatiellia; order RFP12; family UBA1067; genus JAPXSY01. The sequence goes on along the minus strand of JAPXSY010000025.1, from coordinate 34,079 downwards.
GACCACAAGAAAGCCGAGATCAAGGTGCTGAAAGAGAAGCAGCAACGCTTCAAGACCGACCCGGAGTTTGTCGAAGCTGTCGCGCGGCAGAACAAGCGGGTGCGTCCCGGCGAAATGGTGTTTGTGTTTGATTCAGAAGATGCCAAGTAGGATCGCGACGGCATGTTGCGTCTGCTCAGACTGATTGCCGGTGTGCTGTTGCTGCCGCTATGCGTGGCCGTGACGCTCGCTTTACTCGATACCCTGCGCAGCATCCCGGACACCGGTGTGCTGTTGTCGGCGGAGACGCGCACCCTGCTGGCCGGATTTTTCCTCTGGCTCGGCATGTGGTTCTTCCTGCCCCAGCCTTTCCGCGCCTACGTGGTGGCGCACGAACTCACCCACGCGTTCTGGGGCGCGCTGTTCGGCGCACGGGTCAGCGATCTCCGGGTCTCGGAACGGGGCGGCAGCGTGCGTCTGAGCCGGAGCAACCTGCTGATCACGCTCGCGCCCTATTTCTTTCCCCTCTACACGATACTGGTGGTCCTGCTGCGCCTGCTCGCCGGACTTTTCCTGAACCCCATGCCCTGCCCTCTGCTCTGGCTCTTTTTCGTGGGGTTCACCTGGTGTTTTCACATCACCTTCACGCTCCAAAGCCTGATGACCCGGCAACCGGACATCCAAGAGTATGGGCGGATCTTCTCCTACGCCGTGATTTACCTCTTCAACCTCGCGGGGGTGGGCCTCTGGGTGGTCTGCACCACCACCGCAAGTTTCGATACTCTCGCGACGGCGCTGGCGCTACACACCCGGACCGTCTGCCAGCAGATCAATCAGACGGTTCTGCTCTGCTCCCGGCAGGTGTATGCGTTGCTGTTGCCGGCCCTGAAACGGCTGTGGATCCGACCTGCGGCCTGAGTCACTCCAGCGCCAGTTCACCGAACGCCTCGGGCAGATGGAAATTGAGTTCCGGGACCGGAGACCAAGAGAGCCAGTGCGGGTGTGAGGTCTTGTCCCCGCATTTGTAGAAGTTGGCACGCCAGACCGCGCCGGAAAGCGAGACCCCACCCACAAAGGCCCGAAACAGCGCAAACGGGATTCCGATCGTCACCCACCACGTCAGCGGACCCACCCGCTCGGGCTCGACCACGCGCGGCAGGGAGGAGCGGACCTCCACCTGCCGCCCCCACTCCTCCGGCACTTTCACAAACGTCCGGAAGCCGCCTTCCACCCGCGCGGCATCTGAGATGTAATACAGCAGCAGCGTGCCCCCTGCGTTCACCTCAAAATTGAAATACCCCTTGTCCGGACGGGGCTGCACAAAAAACTCCACGCAACTGTCCGTGCAGACCGGCGCCTGGTACGCGGTCTGGACCGACCGCACGTAATGATCCCGCACGTCAAAGCGGACGTACAGACGTTCGCCGTCATGCACCACCCGGAAATCTGTCTCGGGACGGTGGCCCGAGGATTCGGGACGCACATGCCCGATCCGGCCCTTCTCCGCTGTCCCGAAAGCCACTGACGCCACTGATGTCGGCATCACCCGTTTCACCGTGTACCGCAGCATACCCGCCTCTCCCGCGCGTCCGTCGCGCCGGCACATCCCGCCAGCGCGCGCGCATGTCGGTTTCGGAATATCAGGATTCGAGTTTAGAAAGCGCCGCTTTCGCCTCGCGCTTGCCCATGGCCCGAACGGCGGCCAGCCCGGCAAGGGTGTGACCGCGCATGCGGATGCGTCCGGGCGCCGCCTCCCATTTCGAAACCGTGAGGCTGGAGACCCCGGCCAGTTTCGCGAACTGCGCCTGCGTAACGCCGAGTTTTTTCCGGAGACCGCGGATCATCTTGGCTGTGGGGCGCATGGCCGGCACTTCGCTTGCGGCGGAGGTGGTCCGTGCGGCGGCAACAGAAGGCTGCCGCCGTCCGGCGTTCCGGATCAACCGCTTCAGTTCCGCGATTTCGCGCTTGAGTTGGGCCACGTCCCGACGGATTCCAGCGATCGGCTTACGGATCACTTTGGTTGCGCCTTTCGTGATGGCTTCAGATAGGACTTTATTCAGATTCACGGGGTACTCCGTTTTTGAGGTGATCTATTATCGGCAACGTATGCCTAACGGCCAGCAAGGCCAACAAACTTATATCATACCTTTACCCCCCCCTCTGCGTCAAGTCCGTGATTTTCGCTTTTTCGCTTTTCATACGCCGAGGGTAACGGGGCGCATCCGAGTCATTGCACGTTGAGGTTGCGTGTTTCGACAACCCATCCTCGTCTATGACCTCAATGATAAATTCTGTTAATCCCGGTTTTCTTCCCGCCGAAGCGAAGCTGTCGGAAATCCCGGCTTGCCTTATCTTAAGATTGAACGCTTGATCCATATCCGCCCACGAAAACGCGAACGGGGCGAACCCGGATTCTTTTTCAAATCCAGTACTGGATTTAACCGGTTTTTACGCTAAACTGTGCGTCATTTAACCAGCAGGTGTCTATGCGATACGATCAAAACCATGCTTTGCTCGAAAGTTCGATTCCGGGTCTGCCGCCGCCGAAACGCGGTAAAGTGCGTGACCTGTATGATCTGGGCGACCGCCTGTTGCTGGTCGCCACAGACCGGATCAGCGCCTTTGATGTCGTGATGCCCAACGGCATCCCGGACAAGGGGCGTATCCTGAACGGTCTGAGCGTCTTTTGGTTCAGCCTCCTGACTGAGACCGCCAACCACCTGATCACTGCGGATGTGGACGCGTATCCGGAACCGCTGCAAGCGGTGAAAGAGCATTTGCGCGGCCGCTCCATGCTGGTTCGAAAGGTTTCGATCATCCCGTTCGAATGTATCGTGCGCGGGTATCTCACCGGCTCGGGCTGGAAAGAGTATCAGACGCACCGCACCGTCAACGGCCAACCGTTGCGCGAGGGGTACCGGAACGGCTCGAAGCTCGACAAGGTTCTCTTCACCCCCAGCACCAAAGCCGAGCAGGGTGCGCACGATATGCCGGTCTCGGCCGCAGAGCTGGAAGCCGCGCTGGGCGCGGAAAAGGCCGGACGCCTGGCCGCCGCCTCGATCAGGTGCTACACGAAAGCCGCAGAGTACGCGGCGCAGAACGGTATCCTCATCGCGGACACCAAATTCGAATTCGGCGAAGAGGGTGAAGGCCAGCTCGTGTTAGCCGACGAGGTGTTGACGCCGGATTCGAGCCGGTTCTGGCCGCAGGACCAATACCGGGTCGGCAGCAACCCGCCCAGTCTGGACAAGCAGTTCGTCCGCGACTGGCTGGAGAGCGTGCGCTTCAATCACCAGCCGCCCGCGCCGGTCCTGCCGGACGATGTGGTGGCGCGCACCCGCGAGAAATATGTGGAAGCGTACGAGAGGCTGACCCGGCGACGCTTCGGATGAACCCGTCCCGATAAAACGGGGTGAGGCGACGGAAACCCGGCGCCTCACCGTTGTTGCCGGCCTCAGTCTGCCCGCGCCTCACGTCGCCGGTTCACACTGGTCTTTGCCTACCCCGCAATCAGGACAGCACCAGTCCTCCGGCAAAGCCTCAAACGGAGTTCCCGGCGCAATCCCGTTCGATGGGTCACCCACCTCAGGGTCATACACGTAACCGCACACGTTGCACACGTATCGCTGCATATCGCACGCTCCTTTCGGGTCGTAAGTTAACCTTCTTTTCTCATTCCGGTCAACCGGATTCGCGCATTCCTGCCATGAACCTAAAAAAGAGCGTTGAAAGCAACGCTCTTTGGTTTCTGGGTTTCTGGTTTCAGGGTTTCTGGTTTCAGGGTTTCTGGGTTTCAGGGTTTCTGGGTTTCAGGGTTTCTGGTTTCTGGGTTTCACGGTTCCATCCAAATCGGTATCGCTATCGGTATCGCTATCGGAATCGACCATTTAACCACAGTCTCACAGCCTCACAGTCTCACAGCCTCACAGCCTAACAGCCTCACAGTCTCACAGCCTTTGAGATTGCGTTATCCGCAGGTTGACCCACGACGGGAAATGCAGCACCTTATCATTATGGTAAACGTGACCATTACTGTAATGCCCGCGTTCCGGCCTCCCCATGGTCTCGTCCGCCTCACGTACTGATTTTCAACAAAAGGAGGGTTGTATGCAGAAAAGTGTGTTCTGTGGTGTGTTCGTCGCCATGCTGTTCGCATCGGAGACGTGGGCCCGCACGATTACATGCGAAGGAGTGAAGACCGACGGAGTCGTCACCTCGTTCAATCTGACATTCGGTGCGTCGGCAGACGGAAAGACCCTCGGCCTCTACTGCGCGTACGGTTCCGAGGATTGCGGCAGCGATCCTGCGGCATGGCCGGATCTCAGACGCTGGGCGACCGTGCCTTCGACCGTCAATGTGCTTGGCGCAATGCTTCCTCCGAACTGGGGCGTGAGTGTTTTCGCGCTTCGCTTCTTCCTCTTCGAAGAGGAGAACGCCTCGCTCGGCTATGATTCGCGCGTCGATTATCTCCAGTCCACTGGTGTGCAGGTCATCGACTCAACCTATCGGGCGAACGGGAACTCGCGTTTCGTTCTTGAGATGACCGGAATGCCCTCTCCGTTACATTCGGAAGGTTTTGTCTTCGGTTACCGTTCGACTCATTGCGCGCCGGATTCGTTCGGTCTTTACCAGCATTGCGGCAAAAACCACTGGAAGACGCCGGGCTGGCGTTACGGCACCCAGATCTTCACCGGCAGCGCCGACACGAACGCTCATCATATCCAGAACCGTTGTATCGTCAGCAACGATCTGAGCCGGATCTATGTGTCGCAGAATGGCGTCGCCACCTGCATCAATCCCGATGCGCCGGACGACTGCGGCTTCACCAGCTCGTGGAACCTTGCAATCTTCGGCGCGTATTATACCAGCAACCGGGATACCACCGGACTCGTCCAGACGCGCATCCATTCGCTTTCGTTCTACGAGGGCGACACCGCGCAGCGCGAATTCATTCCAGTCCTCAAAGACGGCGTGCCGGGGCTCTGGGACAATGTGAACGGTCAGTTCTATCCGAAAACTGCGGGTAGCGCCGATTTCCTTTACGGAGAGCGTCTGGACAATCCGGTCGGCGCGACGACGTTCGTCTCTTCGAGTGAGCCCTGGGTTCGTGCGGAGCCGAATGCATTGTTCAACATCGCCGCGAGCGGAATGGCGATCCACGGCTTTGGCACGCTTTATACCTGCGGCGACGGCAACAACGAAGTCGATGTCTATCTTGCCTGTGCGAAATCGACGGAAGAGCTTCCCGCGCCGACACTCGTCTGGCAAAGCTGGAAGGACGACCTCGATACGCGCTTCAATACGATGATCAAAGGCTTGGAACCCTCGACCGCCTACAATTACTCCGCCTATGTGATGAATCCCGCAGGGGTGAAGAGCCTGGTGACGAACGGCACCTTCACGACCGGCCCGATCATCGAGGTCGCGGTAAACGAAGACCCGGTGTCCGCAGTCAATGCGGCAGCGGCGGGTTCGGAAGTACGCATCGCAGAAGGGACCTACGTCATTTCCGGAACAATGGCGCCGAAGGCGAGCGTCGCGGTCGTGGGGCAGGGCGCGGGCGCGGTGCTGGACGCGAACTTCGTCGTCGACCGGCGTCACGTTTATACCTCGGTGGCGCATGTGACGCTCGACAATCTAACCTTCAAGAACGCGCGCCACGAAACGCACACCGGTTACGCCAACTGGGTCCACTGCGGCGCGGCGGTCCGTTTTGGCAACAACGGCGGCAACTCCACTTCGTCGCAGTACGCCTGGATCACCAACTGCCTCTTCTCCGCGAATACGAATGTGAACGAGGGCGCGGGCGGACTCTTTATGGAATGCGCGAACAAGGTCGTGGACTGTGTCTTCGAGAACAACTACGGCGGTCCGCATCCTATGGGCGGCCTCACCGGCTGCGGTGCGGCGTTCGTCCATCACGGCAATGATTACTCCCAGTTCTCCCATTGCATCTTCAAGGACAACGATTCCGGCTCCTACGGTGTCGTGGGGAGCGGGACGTACACGTCTGGCAGTGCTCTCGGCATGAGCCGGTACGGTTTCGTCTGCAACGACTGTGTCTTCACCAACAACACCTCCACTTCCGGAGGGATTCTCGCCGGCAAGATTTCGATGGTGAAGCGCTGCGAATTCATCGGGAACCGCTCCGCCAACGGAGGGGTCTGCTGGGCAGGGTATCCGGACTCGCGCTGGATCACCAACCGGTTCGAGCAATGCGTCTTCCGGAACAATTCCGCGTCCGCGAAGGGCGGGGTGATCGCCTCTGACTATTGGCGCTATTTCGTCTTCACCGACTGCGCGTTCATCGGCAATGTCGCGGCCACCGCTGGCTCGGTTTTCCGCGGGAACGGCGATTTCCTCTGCACCGGCTGCCTCTTCACCGGCAATGACTCCACGTCGGCGACGTTGGGGAACGTGGCCGATGCCAACGGAACGATGATCGCGGCGCAGGTGCCGCGGCTGTACGACTGCACGGTCTCCAACAACACGGCAACCGGGTACAGTCTCGTTTACGTCTACAACAACGCCGACGGCGGCAAGTTCCACAATACGCGGTTCATCGCAAACCTGCTGAGCGGCGCCGACGGGACGGATATCCAGCGCGGTGTCCTCTGGCCGCACAAGGCCTCGGAGATCCGGAACTGTCTTTTCGCGGTGAACACGAACGCCTGCGGCTACGGCTGTGCAATCGCGCTCTACAGCAACAGCAACGAAGTCGATAACTGTACGGTCACCGGCAATCGCTGCTATTCCGAGGGTAACTCGGGTTGCGTCGGGATCTACCGCAACACCGGCACCGAAAACCGAATCCGCAACTGCATCGTCACTGACAACCGGAACCTAACTCAGGACAACCTCCTGCATAATTTCTATGGGCAGGGTATCGATCAAGTCTCGTATTCGCTCGAGGACGGCACGCAATTGCCAAACGGGGTCCGCGGCAATATCAACGAGGCGGATCCGAGGTTCGTCTCACCGGAGAAGGGCGACTATTCGCTCTTCTGCCGGTCCCCCGCGCGTAACGCCGGCGTGAACGACGATTGGATGCTGGGGGCAAAGGATCTGGCTGGACAGGATCGCATCCTTGACGATGTCGTCGATATGGGCTGCTATGAGTACCGGACCATCCCCGGCTTCATGATCCGCCTGCATTAAACGGACCGTGCGCGCCCAATGAGTGAGTGGGGAGTAAACAGGAGAAATTAGTGTGAAACGTCTACTTATCGGTTTATTGGCGGTCAGTGTGTTTGCGTCTTCCGCCTCATCAACAGTTATTTACGTCTCGCCGTACGGCAGCGATGAGACCGGCGACGGTTCGCTCGAGAATCCGTATCGGACTCCGACATATGTCATCGACAATGATTCGGGGCGCAAAGTCACGACCGGATGCACGGTTTGCATTTTGCCGGGTACTTATGCGTCGGTGAAGAGTGCTTATACGGACGTGAAGATCACTGTTCGGGGGCTGCATGAGCCGATCGGTCCGAATGGCGAAACCGAGCCGATTATCGATGGGGGCTATCCTTTGACTGAGCATCGGATCTTCTATCTGAACAATGCCGACATCGTTGTTGAGAATTTGACGTTTCGTAACTGTTGCGCCCGCTACCCGGGCAACCAGGACGGTTCGGCGATTCTGGGCAAATTCGCCGCTGTACGCAATTGCACCTTTACGAATTGCGTCATGCGCGAGGCGTACCACGGCGGTGCGATTTCCGCGCAGGGGACGTGCGAGATATCGAACTGCACCTTTGTCGCCTGCAAGTCGATCGAGCCTGCGTATCGCAATTGTTCCGCCCTGTTTGTGAGTTCGGGCACTGCAACCTTAGTTGACTGTAAGTTCAAATACTGCACGTCCGTCGGCAATTCCAGCGGTACAGCCTGTCTGTCGGCGACCGGCGTAGTGAAAAACTGTACCTTCGAGCATAACCTTGCGCGTACGCAGGCGGGTCTTTATATCGGCGGCGGCGATTATGATATTTCCGACTGTACGTTCGTTGACAATGTCGCAACCGAAGGCTCTGGCGCTGGCATTACGATCGATGGGACAGGAGCCGCGGGAGGGCGTATCGTGCGTTGCACGTTTAACGGCAGCAAGGCGGCCGGTAACTGCGCACTATCCGTCAGCGGGGCACCTGCTTGGATCGAGAACTGCACGGTTTCCAATGCGGTCGCGGGTTTTGCGACGTGTTTGGCGGTGACAGCGCCGGCAACGGTGACGAACTGCGTCTTCACCGATTGCTTCTCGACTAACGGCGGTACGACCGTTCAGGCGAAGACATCCGAACAGACATTCATCGACTGTATTATTGCCGACAATCGTGTGGAATACCGAAAAAACGGTGAGATTAATACGGACTACGGTGCCGGTACCGGCGTTTGGTTCAGTGGCGGTAAGAAGGTTTTCCGCCGTTGTTCGATTACCAATAACTACACGACGTGCTGGCAGGCGGGTGGCATCTATGGCGAGGTGACGTCCGAATGGTATGACTGCCTCGTCTCTTCGAACAGTGCCGGTTATTATGGCGGCGGAACAATTCGCGGAAACGGAACAATCGTGTCGAATTGCGTTTTCTCGGAAAACGTCGCCCGCTCGGGTAATTGCGGCGGCCTTTACATACAAAATGGCAGCGATGTGCTCATTACGGATTGCGCCTTTATCGGTAATAAAGCGCCAACATCAATCGCAGGAGCGCTTACCGCGCCTGCGGGGATGACCTGCCGCAACACGCTCATTGTGCGCAACGTCAGCAAAAATGAACCCGGCGGTGCCTCCATCCCCAAAAATAGCCGCTGGGAGAACTGTACGGTCGTGGGGAACGTGAGTTCAAGCGGGATGTGTAACCTTCAATCGGGCGATGGCGCGGGTAGTGTTTTCGTGAATTGCCTGATTGCGAAAGACCTCGTCAGCAACGCAGCCGGCTTCTGGTGCGGAGGGTCGCATACGCTGACGAGTTGCATTCTGGCCAGCACGGATTTGTCGAATGCCTTAACGGAGGGCTCGACGTATCAGGTCGTTTACGGTGCCGCCCTGAAACTGGGCGAAGACTACCGTCCGATTTGCCAGTCCTCTCCTTGTGTGGACGCCGGTACGGATGAACTGGCGTGGATCGCGGGAGCAAAGGATCTCGGTGGACGCCATGACCGCAAAATCGGCGAGCATGTCGACATCGGTTGCTACGAGTATAAGCCTTGGATAGGCACTACGCTGTACTTGAAGTGATCTTTTTTTGTCGACAGATAAAATCAAGGGGGAGATGGGATGATGAAGAAACCAATGATTACATTGGTTGCCTTGGTGGTAGCTATTGCGGCGCAGGCGGCGGAACTGCCATTGGGGACGGATACCTCGCGGAATTATCTCAAGAATGGCTCGTTCGAGATCGGCCGGGACAACTTCGATTACTGCGGCTGGCAGAATAACGATCCGACGGGCTGGTCGTTTTCGATCACCAATGCCGCGTCGGCCGGGAAACGTGCGCTATTCGTTGAGAAGGCCGGATCCTATCTCAGTCAACATGCCTATGTTCCGGGCGGAACCTATGTTTACACCGTGACGATACGGGCGAATCCGGAAACGGACTTCCAACTCGGGAAGGGCAAACCGCCGAAGGGGCTCGGCATGAGCTATGGAGCCAACTTCCGGATGGAGAAGGGCGGCAAGGAGACGCGCCTTGGCGGACATCTGCTTGGCGGCTGTCCGAAGGACGGAACGCCGGCCTGGCAACGGCTTGTCTCCGCGCCGATCATCATCCCGACGAATATCTACGGTAATTGCTACATGCACATCCAGTGCGGCGTCTTCCATGTACCGAAAGGCACCGGGCTCATCGACGACGTAGCCCTCTATCGCGTAAATGCCCCAACGGATAAAAAGTAAGATGAAGCGCCTTTTCCTGTTCCTGTTCGTCCTCGTATTGGCTGTCGCGGGCGTTGTGCAGGCGGTCGAAACGGTGGCTGTGCCGGTTCTCGATTCGATTCCGTCACTGGTCGACGGCATGCTGACGGACGACTGCTGGTCGAAGGCGCTGACGCTTGCGCCCTTTACGCCGATCCAGCCGAACCAGAAACCGCTCGTCCAGAAAACAGAGGCAAAGCTGTTCGTGACAAAGGACGCGTTCTATCTCGGACTGATCGGCTATACCGAGGATGCGGCGTTCACGCACCGGCAGTCGACGGATGTCAAAGCGGGGCCTTTCGGTGTCGACCATTTCGAGATCTTCGTTGACCCAGGCCATTCGGGCAATCTCATGCAGCTCGCCTTCGGTGTGAACGGCTGTGTCTATGGTAACACGTCGGGACGTATCCGCTTCGGCGTTCAGGTCTATGACGACCGTTATCAGATCGAGGTGGAGATTCCCTTCGATATCTTCCCCCTGAAGCGGCAGGGCTTCAATTCCGAATGGCTGTTCAACGTCGCACGCGATGCAAAGCTTGCGGGAGTTGATGTGTGTGCGGGCGAATACTCGAGCTGGTCGCAGCTCGTATCGGGTACGTTCCACGAAGCGGATAGCTTCAACCGTCTGACCGGCATCGGCTATAATCTCGCGGCATCATTTGCCTTACAGGCCGCTGCCACAAAAAAACCGATCGAGCTTGTCGCCGAAAAGCATCTGTGGATGTCCGATACGGTCCGCATCATCGCCGAAACGAATGGCAAGGTGCCGTTCGTAGAGATTTCGTGTGCGGTTTCGAACTCTACCGGATCGGTCGTCTGGCAGGGTAAGGTCAAGGCGACCGGGACGAAGGCGGCGATCGAGATCCCGTTGAAGGGATGCGCCGACGGACGTTACCGTTTCGAGGCGAAGTTCGTAGACGCTTCCGGCAGGACGCTGGTCGAGACGCACGGTGTTGACTTCTGGAAGATTCCGCCAAAAAAGACCGTGCCGAGGACGATATTCACCTGCAGAGACAACAACATCTATAAGAACGGCGAATTCTTCTTTCCGATCATCACTTGGGGCGGTGCACCCGAGTGGGGGGTGTTACGGAACCACCGCTTCGACACGAATGCGTTCTTCCGCTGCTATCATGCTATTCTCGCCGAACAAAAGGAACTTGGTTTCAATACGATCCTGACGGGGGCAGAGTACTATCCCGACCTCGCGCGGCGTGCGCTCACGGACAAGACCTGCCGAAAGTACTTCCCGGCGTGGAAGGACTACCGCAAAATCGCGCAGTTGCCGTTCGACTTCAACGAGTCGATTGCGCTCCACGCTGAGCACAACCTCGCGATCATACCCTATCTGCATATCGACAAGCCGCAAAATGCCGAAGACGTCGAGTCGTGGCTTGGTTCGGTGCTGAAATGGCGCGAGGCGGACAACATCCTTTGCTGGCACCTGTCGGACGAGTTGGACGGCGCGATCGACCATAACCGAATGTTGAACGAATTGCACCACGATGTCGATCCGGACCGCCTGACGTGGATAAACTGCATCCAGGGCATTGCCGCCAATCGCGACAATGCGGATATCCTCTCGACCGATCCGTATCCGATTCCCCACAGCACGGTGACGATGGTCGGGTTCCACGTTAAGCGCCTGATGGATACCTGTCGTCCAGAGCAGTCCCCCTGGTTGTGGCTGCAAATGTTCGGCGGTGAGGGCAACTGGACGCGTTCGCCGACATTCGCCGAACTCAAGTCGATGGTCTACATCACACTCAACCGCGGTGTGCGTGGTATCGCCTACTTCATCTACAAGCCGGATCTGGTGGACCGCGACGGCATCCGCAGCATCACGCAGGAGGACTACGATAAGCTCGGACCGATGAACCGCCGCGTCGCGCGCCTTGCAAAGATGTACTGCCTTGGCGAGGTCATCGAGCGGCAGGCGGACGACAGAAAGCTGACGGACGTCGCCGTCATCAAGTACGACAGATCCTTCTGGGTGTCCGTCGTGAACGGCAACACGGCAAAGCAGCGCGTGCGCGTGAAGCTTCCCGTGTCCCTGCCGCAGTCCGGCATCGCCGATGTCGATGACGAAAACCGGACGGTTTCGTTTCAGAACAGCGTGATCGAAGAGGAGTTCGAGCCGTTTGCCGTCCATGTATACAAGATCAGACATATCGCACAATAGGCAATTGAGACTGGATATCATGAAGTGCTTTGTAATCGCCCTGTGTGTCCTTTGCCTCGTACCGCAGACTCAGGCGACTGATGACGAGCCGATCCGCATCAACTACTGGGAACAACCGCAGCACGGTGGACGCGACAAGGCGATACAGTGGTGCAAACAGAATCTTTTCGGAACAGCGTCAACGCGTGACGTGATATCCTCACCATGTCCGGGTGATATTGAGACATCTGATATTGATGTGACGAAGATATCGCGTCCACAGCGAACGTCCACTGTGTGTCCTGCACCGGTTATTATTTTCTGCGGTAATGATGCGAATGCGGTGTTTCCGGCGGACTTGATCTTGCGTCGTGGATATGCTGTAGTTCGTGTTGCGCCTGATACGGATGGTGTGCGTCGTGCGATCGACGTCTTGATGCATGAAAAGAATCTCGACACACAGCGCATTGCGGTGGTCGGCGTCGGTTCTGTTGCCAAGACGGTGCTTTGGGCCGCCGCCAATGATGAGCGTATCGCTTGCGTGGCTGTTCTAGGCGCATCGGCTCATGAAAAGCTGCTCCAGTTGATCGCGCCTCGGCTGCTGTATGTCGTGCCATGTACGTCGAAGAACCGGAAGGAGGCCGAGGCAACCTTTCTGTCCATACGACGCGCTGCCAGACTCTGGGAGACGGCGTACGGACTGCCCGGGCTTGGCATTAAAACGTACCCGAATCCTGATTTCGAAAGAGGTGATGGACGCATCGGGTTTTACGAGAGCGCGACGCCGCATTCTATAACGCGCACGGGCTGGGTTCGTTATCTCGATTTCGTCGACCGTCATCTCGGTAAGCCAGCGACTGCGGCGGATGCGCCGTGCGAGCCGGCCTCACCGTTCAAGGTGACGGTATCGTCCGAGCCGAAACTCCCCGTCGTCAACTACGTGAAGAACGGCGATTACGAACTTGGTTTCAAGACCTACGTCTTCGGTCCGGGCGCGGAGAAAATCATGGCGATCACGAACGATGCTTACGAGGGAGACTGTGCCCTCTGGACAGCGAAAGGTTGCGGACATTCGATCAATACGCGCGGCGTGGCACCGCCCGGAACAACCAACCGCATTGCCATCACCGTCAAGCTCGGCCCCGAGCACAAAGGACTCACCGGTCTTGGCGCGGGCTTCAGCCAGTCTTATTACGCGGCCCCATCGACGGGCGGCAAGCTCGTGCCGTTTGCTGCCAGCGGTGTCAACCTTACATGGCAGCAGGCGGGCTCTTACACAGGGTGGCAGCGCATCGAGTCGGAACCATTCGTCGTCCCCCCCGACGCGACGAATATCGTCATGAATATCCATGCCGGCTCGCTCTGCTACTGTGCGACGGGCGGAATCGTTGATAACCTCTTTTGCGGACCCGCCTGGACAGACCTTTCGTTTGTGATCGAGAACACGACGGGACTTGCGCAGGTTACGGTCGAGGACGAGAACGGTGACCGCGTCTTCTGCGCGGACGCCTTTCCGGAGAACCTGACCCGTTTTGAGAGGACGATCAAGGTTTCCGCAGCGATGCGCTATTGCGTGAAATCCGTCGACCGCAAAGCGCAGAGTATCGCGAAGTGGTATCCGAGTCCGCGCCCGGACTCAGCCGCAGCGCGTGCGCCGTTGTCCGTCAAGGGGCTGCGTCGTCTCTGGCCATCAAACGAAAAGGCGGCCGTCTTCTTGGTCGAGATGCGTGATGTGTGCGAACTCGCGGGAGCCTCACTTGTGGCGGCGGTCACAGCGACAAACGGCGTCGAAGTCATGCGTAAGACCTTCGCCCCGGTTCTCATGCAGAACCGGATCGAGATTCCGATCACGGAACTGGCCGATGGCTGCTATCAACTCGTGGCCTCGTATCATGACGCGAAGGGGGCGGCCGTCACCGCCAAGGCACCGGTCGATTTCTGGAAGTTCCCGGCAATGGCTGGCCGTCCGCGTGACATCTATACGATCAAGGATCGCAACATCTACAAGAACGGCAGGTTCTTCTTCCCGATCTTCACTTGGGGCGGCTTCCCGGGATGGGGGACGCTCCGCAACCATCGCTTCGACACAAATGCTTACATTCGGTGTTGTCATGATGCGATTGCGGAACAGAAAGCGTTGGGGTTCAATGCGATTCTAACGGATGCGTGGTACTTTCCGGATCTCGCTCGCCGGGCTTTTAGTGAAATTGCCTGCCGCAAATATTTTCCGGCCTGGATACCTTATACGCAGGTTTCGCAGATCCCTTTGGATTTCCTAGATATCGCACGGATGTATGACGAGCGGGGCCTCGCCATCACCCCGTATCTCCACATCGATCGCCCTGATCGGGTGGATGACGTGGATGCGTGGTTGAAGGCCGTGGTCAACTATCGCAATGCCGACAACATTCTCTGCTGGCATTTGTCGGACGAGCTGGACGCGGCGATTGCGCACAACAGAATGCTCAACGACCTCCATCACGAGGCAGATCCGGACCGCCTTACGTGGATCAACTTCATCAACGGTGCGCGGAACAATCGCGATAACGGCGATATCCTCTCCGAAGATCCGTATCCGATTCCGAACGAGCGCATCGCGAAAGTGATCTGGCATGCCGAGAAGGTTCGGGACTGCACGCGTCCCGACCAGAGTGTCTTCCAGTGGCTTCAAATGTTCGGCGGTGAGGGTACGTGGACGCGTTCGCCGACGATTGCGGAACTGGAGGGCATGGTCTACATGTCGCTCAACCATGGTGTGCGGGGTCTTGCCTACTTCGGCTATACGTATTCCCTGGCTGACCGAGACGGAATACGCTCGATGACCGAGGCCGATTACGCAAAGCTCGGCACACTGAACCGCCGCGTGGAGCGACTTGCGCCTATCTATTGCCTTGGCCAAGCACTAGAACGAGTATATGATAACAATTTACATTACGATAGGGCGGTCTTCCGCTATGCAGGCAGGATATGGGTTTCCGTCGTGAACGGGCTTCCCGAAGCGCGGCATCTGAGGATTCCGTTACCGCAGGACGTGAAGCGTGTCGGCAAGGCCGAAGTCGTCGACGATAACCGCCAGATCTCATTCAAAGACGGGGCAATCGAAGAAAAATTCCTGCCGTATGCGGTTCGTCTTTATCGTCTGAAATGAGATATGTATCTCTCATCTGCGTAGTCAGCGTGGTCGTAGGCGCGATTCATTTTCGGTGTCATGAATTGTGAGGCAACGCGTCTGGTGCCGGTGCCGGATACCGGCGCATTGAACAGCGTGCCCGGTTATCCTATACTGAGGGTATGCGCCATTTTCATGTCCTTGTTCTGATGGAGTGGTACGACCATCCCAACCGCGTCGGGATCGGCCGGTACGCTGCGGAACAGAACTGGTATCTGACCGTTAGCGACGGCTGTGTCCCGCCCAAGGGTTGGTCCGGAAACGGCATCCTGACCCTCATCAACGAGCGCAACGATATCATCGACTATGTCCGCTCGCAGCGCGTGCCGTGCGTGGATTTCGGTGCCTACCGGCCGGATATCCCGCTGGCCCGGGTCTGCGGCGACCACCGGCGGATCGGCCTGGTGGCAGCCGACCATCTGACCGAACGCGGACATACCCAAGCGGCTTACTTCTCCACGGGGACCGGCCATCCGCAGATGCTGCGCCACGCGGGGTTTACCGAACGGTTCGAAGCCCGCACCGGCCATACGCCTCTTCCGCTCGTCTGGGCCCACCGGCCCGGTAGCGCGAACGACGATTGGCAGTCTCTCAACCGCTGGCTCAAGCAAGAACTGCACCGGTTGCCGAAACCGCTGGCCGTCTTCTGCTACTGCGATTACGACGCCGCCAAGGTGGAGAACGCCTGCCTGGAGGCGGGTTACAAGATTCCGGAGGATGTGGCGATCCTCGGCGTGGACAACGACACGCTGGTTTGCGAGAACCTCCGCATCCCGCTCTCCAGCGTCCGCCACGACCGGGTCCGCGTCGGGTATGAGGGGTCTGCCTTGCTGGACCGGCTGATGCGGGGCGGCACCCCGCCGACCGAACCGGTTCTGATCCCGCCCCGCGGGGTGGAACTGCGCGCCAGCACCGATGGCTTCGCAACCGCCGATCCGATCATCCGCGCCGTGATCCATTTCTTCCGCGAGCACCTCGACCGCAGCATCGGCGTTGCGGAGGCCGCCGCACAAGCCGGCCTGCCGCCCCGTCGGCTGGAGGAGCACTTCACGCGTGTGCTGGGTCAGACCGTCTACACGACCCTGACGCGCCTGCGCATGTTCGAGGTCAAACGGCTACTGGCCTTCTCCGACCTCCCCGTGAAAGAGATTGCGCGCCGCACCGGCTTCTGCCACGCGCAGCATCTCAACAACGCCTTTGTGCGCCTCGAACGCTGCACGCCTCTGGCTTACCGCAAAAGCGAGAGCCAGGCGGCATCTCGCCGGTAAAACAAGCGTCTGCCCCCGCATTGGAAAAAGGGGAGCGGATTACGTCCGCATCAGACTGACGCAACTCCTTTTGCCGACCGCAACTCGCCCGCGGAACTTGGATCGAGAAACACCGTGCAGTCCGCATGCGTCTGCAGAATCGAGGCGGGGCAGAGGTTCGAGACCGGTCCCTCGATCGTGTTCCGCACCGCCGGAGCCTTGCGCGCGTCCGGCACGGTACAGACGATCCGGCGGCTCTTCAGGATCTGCGGGATCGACATCGAGATCGCCCGTTTCGGCACCTCCTCCAGCGAGGCGAACCAGCCCTCGCCCACCTGCTGGCGCCGGCACGCCTCATCAAGATCCACCACCAAATACGCCGCCTTCGCGTCGAAATCCGCAGGCGGGTCGTTGAACGCCAGATGCCCGTTCTCGCCGATACCCACGCAGGCCACATCGATTGGCGCGGCATCGAGCAGGTTCTGCAAGCGGCGGCACTCTGCGGCCGGATCCGGATTCTCGCCGTCCACCTCATGAAACGCCGCGAGCGGCGCGGGCAACGCGGCGATGAACCGTTCGCGCAAATACGCTCGGAAACTGGCGCGGTGGGTGATGGGCAGCCCGACATACTCGTCCAGATGAAACCCCGTCACCCGGGTCCAGTCGATTTCCGGCGCGCGAACCAGCGCTTTCAGAAAATCGAACTGGCTCGCGCCGGTCGCGACGATGATGCGGGCGCAGCCGCTCCGCGCGATCGCCCCGCGGACCCCCTCTGCGGCACAGGCCGCCGCCGCAACCGCCATCTCTTCGGTACTCTTTGCGATTTCAACCTTCATTCCCATGTACTCTTCCTCTCTGCTTTTCCCCTTTTTCGCCACGCATCGTGCCCCTCCCCTGTCCGCTTCGGGGTTACAGCGTAACGATCTCCAGCGGGTCGGCGGTTTTCCATCCGCCGCGCGTGAAGTCCGGTACCCGGACCGGTCTTCCGTCACGGGCCACCGAGTCCACGCTGAGCCCCACCACGGAACTCCAGAGCGCTGTGTCGTAGACGCTGATGTCGAGCGGCAGGCCGTTCTGGAGGCAGTGGATCAGGCGCATGTCCATGAGCATGTCCATCCCGCCGTGCCCGCCCATTTTCTTGGCGTACTCGCCCTGTTTCGCCCATAGCGGATGCGTGTATTTCGCCTTGAGTTCCTCCAGTTTCTTGTCATCCAGCCACCGGTGCGGATCCGGCTCCAACGCCACGCGCAGCGGGTAGTCGGAAAGGATGCCCTTGGTCCCGGAGATCAGATTGAGGCGGCTGTAGGGCCGCGGGCTGGTCGTGTCGTGCTGCACCATGATGGTGCGGCCGCGATACGTCTTGATGATGGAGGTGTTCATGTCGCCCTGCCGATAGACCGCCTTGGCCTGCGGACTGTTCGACCCGTACTTCTTGGCGGCCGCGCGCGAGATGCCGAACTGACCGCTGCTGACCGAGGTGAGATACTCGAACTTGTCGCCGCGGTTGATGTCCATATACTGGCAGACGGGGCCGAGCCCGTGCGTGGGATAGGGGTTGCCCGAAAACTGCCTGGCCCAGTTCAGGCGCCACTGGCCCTGATAGCCGTTCTCGTGATCTTCCCGCAGATGGCTGGCGCGCAGATCGTGGATATAGGCGGCCTCACCGTGCACCAACTCGCCCAGCACGCCTTTGCGGCACAGCATCAGCGCAAACATCTCATTGAAGCCGTAACAGCAGTTTTCCAGTATCATGCAGTGACGGCGCGTCTCCTCCGCCGTATCCACAAGTTGCCAGCACTGCTCCACCGTCATCGCCGCCGGAACCTCAGTGACCGCATGTTTGCCGCATCGCATCGCGTAGAGCGCCATCGGCGCGTGCCAGAGCCAAGGCGTAGTGATGTAGATCAGGTCGATCACGTTGGATTCGCACATCCCGCGCCACGCGTCCTGCGAACCGAAATACCCCTTGGGCGCGGGCAGACCCTTGTCGGTCAGCACCTTGACCTGCTTGGCGACCCGATCTTCATACAGATCGCCGATCGCGCGGATCTCAACTCCCGGAATGCTCGACAACCGCCTCACCGCGCCGGGTCCGCGGTGTCCGACACCGATCACACCCACACGGACCGTGGCCATCGGCTCGCACCGGAAACCGGCCATCGACCCGCCTTTGCGCGCGCTGATGCCAGAAGATGACATACAACCCGACCATGCGCCGACGCCGACCGCCCCTCCGGCCCACGCCGCATTCTTCAAAAACCCTCTGCGATTCATGCTCATCCCGCCCCTCCTTTGTTGGTTTGTGAGCTATGGTTCCGACACCGCACCGCGCGGCCGTCGTTTACCGCACCCGCGAAAGTCGGAAAAAGATCCCGGCCACAACCAGCAGGCCCATCCCACCGAATACCGAGAGCCGGATCTCGGCGAACGGGCGCGTGGCGGCCGACGAGACAATCAGCACCGTGCCGATAACGGCCAGTCCGCCCGCCACCAGCGGCCAGAACGTGATACGGGCAGGCGGTCCCTCCAGCACCGGGCTCGGCGTGTTGACCTTCTCGAAAAAGCTGTTCAGCGATTCCATGTGCGCCGGGTCATCCTTTAACAGCAAGGAACCCAAAAACAGTCCGGCAAGCGTGGCGAAGCAGGTGATGAAAAAGATCACGCTGGTAACACGAAGAACCGGCCAACGCGCGCCAGCGATAAACGTCACCAGACCGACGATGACACCTCCCCATAGGCCGGCCATACCCCCGCGGCGCGTGATGCGGCGCGTCACCAGTCCCAACATGGTCGGCATGGCGATCGGCGGCAGGAATATGCCGAAAACCTTGTTGGCTGTATCGAACAGGTCGTTTGCGCCTTGCGCGTTCTGCATCACGAAAGTGAGCCCGATCACCGCCAGCCCGACCAGCAGCGTCGCCAGACGGGCGACCAGCATGTGCTGCTTGGGCGAGGCGTTCGGGGCGATCATCCGCTTGTAGAAATCATTGGTCACCACAGAAGCCACGGCGTTGTAGTCGCCGGCGAGCGTTGACATGGTTGCCGAGAACATGGCCGCAATGACCATGCCCATGAACCCTGCTGGCAAAACATTCTTGCAAACCAACGCGTACACCTCGTTCATGCGATCGGCGGGTATTTCAGGCATGAAGACACGGGCCGCCATGGCCGGGATGAAGAAAAGCGGCGGACCGAGGGAGAGCAGTATGCAAACGAAATAGCCGACCTTGCGGGCGTCTTTCTCGCTGCGCGTGGAATAATATCTTTGCACCATGGACCAGGATGTCGAAAGATTGAAGAAGAGCATCAGGAAAAAGACCAGCATGTAAGTCCAGTTGTACTTGTCTGCCGTCAAACGGAAGAACCCCGGTGGCACATTCTCGACAAATCCCGACCAACCGCCTGCTTTGTCCAGACAGAGGAACGGCAGGACCAGGATCACGGTGAACAGCACGAAGAACTGGATGAAGTCCGCGACCAGAGTCGCCCACAAACCGCCCATGAAGGTGTAACTAAGGATGATCAACCCCGAGGCGATGATTGCGCCGTGCAGGGGGAAGCCCATGCCCGCACCGACTACCGTGCCGATGGCCAGCAGCTTGAACGCGTCATCGAGCACGCGCATCGGAAGCCCCAGCCACATCAGCCCCTGACGCATGCTGTTGCCGTAACGCCGCTCGATGAACTCCAGCGGACTGGTTTCAGCCGCGCGACGCCAGCGCGCCGCGAAAAGCCGGCACCCGATAAATACAGCCGGCACGCTCAACCAGCTTATCGTGATCGGCAGCCAGCCGAACTTGTAGGCCAGCGCGGAGTACATCACAAAGGCCAGCGCGCTGAAGCTGCACATGTAGAAAGAAATGCCGCTCAGCCACCAGGGCACCTGCTTGCCGCCGCCGAAAAACTGCGCCATGTTCTTCTGACTGCGGCCGAAGAACACCCCGACTGAAATCATCACCGCAAAGAAGCTGACGACCACCGCGTAATCCGCAAAGGCGAGTCCGTTTTGCTGCATGGTCACTTCATCCCTTTCCGCGCCGCTTCGGCGCGCGCCTGATCCAGAACCTCTGCCACCTTCACCGGGACGCCACCCCGCCGCGTACTTTCGTGCGCGGCCTCCAGAAAGGCGAAGATCTCCAGCGTCTCGTCCGGAGAGACCGGCACCCGGCCGGTCTGGAAAAATTTGAGGATTTCGATCAGCAGGGGCTTGTACCCCTCATAGCCGCCCAACGCGAGACGCCCGCCCTTCTCGGCGAAGATCTCACACCCGTAAGGCGCGGGCTTGTCGCGGATCCCCCGCAGCGTGCCCACACGTCCGTCGCTCCACACCCCCACCACGAAATCCACCTTCTCCCGGCTCACGCGCACCACACTCTCGCAGCCCGTGCCCATCACCGTGAAGAGCGGCTCCGCAGCATGGATGCCATACCAGAACAGATCCGGATGGGTCGGCTCCAACGCGCAGGGCGTGTAGGCGTCCGCGCCGGAAATCCGGCCAAACGCCCCGGCGTGCGCCTTCTGAATCTTTGTCGAGTACCGCAGGGCCGACGAGCTGAAGACCGGCACGCCGTAATGCTTGGCTGCGTCGAAAATCCGCACCGCATCCGTGAGCGATGCGGCGATCGGTTTATCGATGAAGACCCGCTTACCCGCCTTGAACACCTCCAGCGCCTGCTCGTAGTGACGCCGGCCGTCATTGGTCTCCAGCAGAATCACATCGCTACGCTTCAGCAGTTCGGCGATGGAGCCGACGATTTCGACCCCCATCTCCACCATCTGTTTGGTGTAGGCAGGATACCGGTTGGTGCTGGACGGGATGTCCAGACTGCCATAGGTATATGCCGCGGTCACGCGGAAGGATTCAAACAACGGTTCGCCTTTCTCGACGTTCAGCATTTTGGTGAACGCGATCGTGTGTGACGTGTCCAACCCGATGATCCCCACCTGTGTAACCTCTGCGTACACCGCGCCGCATGCCAGAACAAACGCCGCCGCAATCCTTACCGTCTTCCTCATCCTCTCCCCCTCAGTTCTTGTTGAGCAACAGCTTCTCCACAGAGTCGCCCGTCCGTTCCACCCGCCGCGGCGACGACGTCGGCGTGAACGCCGGGTCGTATGTGCGCAGCGATCCTTGTGGCAGAAAGTCCATGCGTAGTGTGACGGGATACGCCACCGCAACCGGCGCGATCGCCTGCCGCCTGCGGACCGCCTCGGCGGCCTTCTCCCGAATCATCCGCCGTGCCGATTCCAGCGGCAGGCATACGGCACTCTGCACACCCGTACTGCGCTTCGTCTGCACTGTCACCACGCCGGGAATCCACTCCCGCGCCTCGGCCACAGCCTTGTCGCACCCCGAAACCATCACCACCGGCACACCATGCTCCGCCGCGATCGCCGTATCCACGCCGATCTCGCCCGCCTCGCGCCCGTTCAGCCACATGCCCTGAATCGTGAGCGATGAATACGAGTGCGCCAGCAGCGCCTCGGGCGTCAACGCCTTCGCGTGATAGCCCAGCAAAATCAGCGCCGCACTGCCTTCGAAGCCCCCGAAGCGCACCCCCGGCGTGGGGCCCTGCACCAGCCGCGCGCGCGGGTCGACCCGCGCGGGATCGACGTTGTTGCCGCGGCCGTGCCCGTCGCGCACCGTGACTTCCGTCGCCCCTGCGTCAAAACAGCCCGCCACGCAGGCGTTGATGTCCGCCTCCATCAGGCGGCAACCCTCGCCGTACGCGGCACCGTCCGCAAGCGTCTGCCCGCTGTGGGTGATGCCGCTGATACCTTCCATGTCCGCAAAGATGTAGACCTTGAGTGGCCGCTTGGCATCGGCGGATGCCCGCCAGACACCTGCAGCCCACCCTCCTGCGGCCAGCAGGGCCTGTGCTGAAAACATGCGTCGCGACAGGTGCCGCATCACCGGACTCATCCTTTCCCCTCCGCGCATCAGACGCTGGCTTCCCACCCCTTCTCGTATTCCCGCGCCCACAGTTCCGCGCCGGGCGAGCCTTGGGCCAGCCGACCCGTCGCGGGATCGGTCCGGATCGTCTCCCCGGTACGCTGGGCGATGTTCGCCAGATGGGTCATCAGCGTACTGGCGTGTGCCTCATCGGCAGGCGAATAGGCCTTCGCGCGGTCCCGGGCACGAATGCAGTCGGCCCAGTTTCCGAGATGGGCCGCATCGAGCCCGCCGATCGGATTCGCACGGTCCATCGCGTCTCCCGCAAGAGATTGCGCGTCCCAGTTTTTCACCACCTTGCCCGCCGGATCAAAATGCCGGCAGGTGTTGTTGGGCGCGAACAGCACCGCACCCTTGAGACCGTAAACCATGCAGCCGGTACCGATCCCCTCGTAAGGACGGGCTTTGACCGCCGAGAGTCCCTCCCACGTGATGAACGTGCGGTTGGGATACTCGAACGTCGCGGTCTGCGTGTCATACCACTCCCAATCGTCCCCCTCGTAAAAGAGACGCCCGCCCGCGCTGGTGACGCGCGTCGGGAACCGTCCGCCCAACGTCCAGCGCGCGACATCCACGAAATGGGTCGCATTGTTGCCGCTCTCGCCAGTGCCCCAGTGGAAAAACCAGTGCCACGTGTACGGCACGATGTTATCGCGGAACGGGCGGCGCGGCGCGGGCCCCTGCCATAAATCCCAATCCAGCCACTCCGGCACCGGCACCGCCTTGCCTTTGCCGATCGGGCCGCGTTGCGTGGTGTACCAGCAGCGCGCGAAACGCGGCTCGCCGATGAGTCCGCCTTGGATTTCGCGGATGACTTGCCGATAGGTCATTGAGGCGCGGCGCTGGTTGCCCATCTGAAAAACCGCGTTGTGCCGAACCGAGGCCTCCACCAGCATCTCACCCTCGCGCGGATTGTGGGAGCAGGGCTTCTCCACATAGATTGCCTTGCCGGCCCGCATGGTCATCAGCGCGGCCGGCGCGTGCCAGTGATCCGGCGTGGCGCAGATCACACCGTCAATCTCCTTGTCCTCCAGAATCCGACGCAGGTCTTTCTCTTTCTTCGGAGTCTTGCCGGTTTTCTTGCTCACCGTCTCGGCAGCCCGGTCCATCGCGCGCACGTCCACATCACAGACCGTCGCGATCTCGACATTCGGCAGTTCCGCGGCCGTCTTCATCAGGGACGCGCCGCGGCCGCCCGTCCCCATCACCGCCACCCGCACGCGCTCGGCAGGCGATGCCTGCGCGGAGGCCGTGCGCGCGCCCATAGCAACTGCTCCGGCGTAAACCGTTGTTTTCAGAAAATCCCTGCGGTTCATGCTTCCTCCCCTTTTTCAGATTCGCACCCATAAACTCCGACATAACAGGATAGCGGAATCGACCCGTTTCCATCAATTGCATTATGACGTATGCGGAGTGCAAAAAAACCGGCGTCTTGGTTCCTCCCTCGATTGACTCGCAAGGCCGTTGATTCCAAACCCGATGCCTCAAGTCGGCAGGAACGAGCGCCCCCGCGAGCCGCAGACAGCCCCTGCCAGTACGGCGGGACGTCCACCGCTACGCGCCATCGGCACGGAGCCGGACACTCCGTCACCGAATCATGAGGAGGGTCTTGGGCAGGAACGGGGGAGAAGACAGGCGGAGTTGGGTCGCGCGGCTCTCCGTGGCATCCAGCGCCTCGATACGGATGAGGATTTCGTGCGCGGGCGGCAAACCGGTGATCCGCAAATTCGTGGCGGAGACCGGAGTTGCCTGCCAGCCGTCCACGAAACGGGCTCCGCTCCCGGCGTACGCCGCAGTCACGTTGGCCAACCCGATGTTGCCGCTCGCCTTCTGCCCATACACAAAACGGAATTGCCGGTAGCCTTCGGCCGCATGCAGGGTCACCGTTTTATCGAGGTCCCCCTCCGCGCTGGTGAAGAGGTTGTTCTCGTCATCTCCGTCAGAATCCTCCAGCGAACTGTACTGCCGGAGCAGTGTCCAATCGTCGCCGCCACATGAACCGTACACCGTGAAAAGACTGTTGGACAGTGAACTCGTGGCATACCCCTTGAGGCGGAAAGAGAGCGAGGAAACCGGAGCGGGATAACGTTTGGTTATCACACTGTCGCCGGTATCATTGAATTTCAACTCCACGAAATCCGCTGTGGAGTATTTTTCCGTCACGCCCTGGAACAACCACCCCGTTGGCGCGGCGACCAGCCCCGTGTCCATGATTTCGAAGAAGGTCTCCCCATCAACGGAAAGCATGTCGGGTGCCGTACTCCCGTACCAGGCGGAGACCCGGTAACCGTGCGATGCCGCAGGAACCGCATCCCACGCGAGGGAGACCGTTTTACAGGTGAGTTCCGTAACCGTGACGCCGGTCGGCGCATGCAAGGGAAGAGGGGTGACCGTAACCGGAACCGTTTTCTGATGGACCGTCCCCGCAGTATCCGTTGCCGCGAAGACCAGAGCGAACTCGCCGGTGTGGTTGAGTTCCGGCGTCCAAGCGAACCGCTGGCCGATAAAGTCGTAGAGCGCCCCATCCGGCAGTCCGCCAGCGTACGACACGTTGGTGGCAACGCCGTCGGCCAAGGCCGTGATCGTGAACGCGATCTCCGTGAGCGCGGGCACGGTCGTGGCGGAATGGGGGTAAACAAAGAACGCCAACGGGACCGGTCCTCCTTCGGGCGTATGGGTGATCTGAATGTTGTCGAGAAAGATCCGCTTGCCGTTTTCGGTCTGGAACGTTACAAAAATGACTCCGGTCTCAACTTCGAATGTTGTGGACACCGTCTCGAACAGCGTGGAGGCGGACTTGTCGTTTGTGCAGGTCAGGTTGGTGGTCATGTTCCCGACCGAAACCATGAACCCCTTCTCATCGCTATCCCAGCCCAAGGCGTCAACCTGAACCGACAGGAGACCTGCCGTCACGGCCAGATTGGTGGTGGTCAGAATACCGCCCTCATTTGATTTGCCGAGTTTGACACTCCCTCCGGCAGAGTAGATGTTTGTGTACATCGAATAGAGTTCTGACGATTTCCATGTGGAACTGCTCGGATTTGAAACGGAACCGGACGTGACGTAATCGAACGTGTCGCTGAACAGCAAGACCGGTTCGGCGTCACCCCGTCGCGGCAAAGCGAAAGCAAAACAAAGTAAAACAACCGAACCATTCAGGAACGCTTTCATGTTCCCTCCCTTCAGTTACTTTACGGTCACATGCCGGTGATCAAGGCAGGCTCCAAATAAAGGATACACTTAACGTAAGAACTTGATCCGGTTCTGTCAAGGCATAGAAAACGCAAAACAGATGTTTTTCCTTCAACGTTCACTGCTTCGGCGGCGGCGCCTCGAACACGATCGCGCCGAAAGCGTCACTGAGCACCAGCACCGCGAACCGCTCGGCCGTCTCCGCCTCCCGGGTGTTCAGCGAAACGTAATCAAAACGGCCGCGCAGGTCCGTGTACCCGTCCTTGAAAAACTTCACTTCGCCGCCCGGTTGCCGCGCGTAGACTTTCACGTACGCTCCCGGAACCGGCTTGCCGGTCGCGGTCTGCGTCACCACGAGCTGCCCGTAGCTCTCGATCTTCCGCACCTTCAGCGTGTTGGCGTAATAGGCCTGAGTTCTGCGCGCCCCGCCGGCCAATGCCTCGACCAGCACATTTTTGCCCGCGAACTCCGGGGGCAAATCCACGGTCAGGCCGTTCTGTCCGGCAGGCAACGCGACCGTGCGGCTGAGTACCGGCCGGATGTGGGAGAACTGCGCCGTGCCCTCCTGAAGGAACGGGTTACGCGAAAAGAGCAATTCGATGTCCATGGGATAGAAGTTCAGCGTGCAAGCCGTAAGGTTGCGCGTGTCGAGCCGGATGCGGCCCGCCTCGACATGCAGCTCCAGCATGGGCTCGGTCGCCGCCAGCGCGTCCTGAACCGGGTCGCGGCTCTCCGTGTCCGCCATATCGGCCGTGCCGCCCGCGATCTCATCGATCTGTTTCAGGATCAGTGCGAAACGGTCGCGCCAACGATCCGCCCCCTCGCCCGCATGTTTCGTGGCGAGGTTGCGCGCAAGCTCGATGTCGCCCTTGTAGAAGGCGAGGTAGGCTTCGAGATAGTCGCACTGAAGCTGTTCCGGCACAGCCTTGCGGTCCACCCGGCCGAACCAGTCGAGCGCCTCGGCCACGCGGTCCTGCAACACCAGATACGCGGTTACGGCCAGCGTGTCGGACGCGTCCAACTCCGGCTTGAAGCTCAACACCTTCAGCAGGCGCTGATACTGCTCGCGGAAGGCGGCGTTCCGGATGGTGCGTTTCGGACCGACCCGGTGCGCGCGCGGGTTCACCAGCGGCGCATACTCCAGATGCCGGTAGTCGAAGCGCTCGACCGGATCGAGCGTCAACAGCGGTGAAGCCAGCCAGAGTCCGCACCGGTTGGCAAAAGGCGTATGCCGCAGATATTCGCGGATCGCCTCCGGCTCGTTGTGCAGGATCCCATAAGACCAAAGCGTGTCGTGGTAAATGTGGCGCGCCCGCAGCAGCCCGGTGACCGACTTGAAGAAGGCGTGCTCTTTCATCCGCCAGGCGATCTCTTCCAACTCAACACGGTGCAGATTGGCCGCATTCAAAAACGCGGTCACCTCGGCCCCGGTGCCGTTCTGCGAAATCCACGCCCACGACGTCGTGTCGGCCTTGCTGAGCCGGGACACGACGTTGAAGCGGAAGGGTTCGGTGCCGCCGACCACCTGATCGTTGCTGGCGAACGTCACCGGATAATGCGGAAACGTACCCGTGGACGGGAAGGAGAAAAAATACTCTTTCATCTGCGTACTGTAGGGCTCCAGCACCACATACGCACCGCGTGTGTAGAATCCGTTGGCCACCGGAAGCGCACCCACCGGAATCTGCAACAGAACCTGAAGCTTCTGGCGGTTACCGGTGGGGTTGGTCATGACCACCTGTGCCCCGTAGATGACCCCGGGCAGGAACTCGTCCGTAACCCACTTGTCGAACC
Organism: Kiritimatiellia bacterium; assembly: GCA_033812795.1. Lineage (GTDB taxonomy): Bacteria > Verrucomicrobiota > Kiritimatiellia > RFP12 > UBA1067 > JAPXSY01. Next base: position 6,683 of record JAPXSY010000025.1, on the reverse strand, counting down.
GATCGTTGTTCTCGAAGCGCCCGCGGTCATCCGCCCGGAAAAAGTGCTGGGCCACCAGCACGTTGCCCGGCGCCCCGGTACGGGGCGTCTCGCGGATCTCGCGATGGAACAGCAGCAGCGGCGACCCGGCCTGCAACACATACTGGAGCCCCTCCACCTTTTCGTTATGCGCGGCTGCCTGAAACGGCACGTTGATCACGGCCAGCGCCAACATCATCTCGGTGAAATTCGAGGTGGCCTCTGGCAGCGCTCCCGAAAGAAAGGGTGTTCTGCCGTCGTGCGCCGCATAGTCGTTCCAGAAAGCGTTGACCTTCACAAGGTCGGCGACCTGACGCTCGATCGGCAGGCGGTAGTAGTTGTTCTCAGCCAACTCCCACGTCTTGTCGAGTTTTCGGAAGAAACGGCGCGAAGCGGCACGGTCCTGCTCACCCGCATCAAAGAACAACGACTCAGCCTCCTCCTTCTCAGCCGGTGCGAAGGGATCATCGACAGCCCGTCCTTGGGGCGACGCCTCAGGCAACGCCCGCTGACGCGGCATGCCGGAAGCCTCCTTTTTCTTCGCCTCGGCCCGGCGCGTATCCGGCTCAGCCTTCCTAAACGCGTCGGCCGCTTCCAGCATCGGTTCCGGCGCGGAGGGCACCGGAGACGAGACCAGCGCGGCAGCGGCAGGTGCGCCGACCTGCTTCCCGAAGCCGACCGCTTGCTTGTCCGCCTGTTCTTTACGAATCGCCTCCACCGTACCAGACGCGCCGTCTTTTTCCGCCTCCAGCGCCCCGCTCTGCACAGCCGTATCGAAACGTCGGTTGAACGCCTCCATGTCCGGCGTAAGCAGCGCTGCCCGTTCGCGCGTGTCGCGCGCCACCGACGCCCTCTGCCCTCGCAAACGTTGCCCCAGCAAAATCCGTTCGACCGCATTCAACCGTGCGAACCGCCACGGCTCCAAAAATGCTTCGAGCGCGTCTCCCAGCAACCAGCGGTCCAAAAACGTCTTGTCTTTCTTGTTCTTTAGATACGGTGCCACGACCGCCTCGAAGAACCTCGGATCTTTGTGGTACAGAAAGAAATTGAGTTCGTGGCAGGCATACTTGGAGTACAGCCGCCGCTGTTCTCCGGACTCCAACTTCGGCCAGTTGGCCACGAAAGCGAACTCGCCGAAGGTCGCGTCCGGATTGAGTGTGGCCAAGAGCCGGTACACCTTCGCCACCGTATCGTACCGCTCGAACCGCGCCGTGGTCACATCCTCGATCGTCACGCTCTCTTTTGCAGCCACTGCCGTAACCCGCTTTTGTTCGGCATAGCTTTTTTGGGGATCCAGCCCCGCAACAAGGCGCAACTCGCGTAAGGCGACCGGCGTGTCCTCCAACGCCGCACACACCAACACCGTGGAGAGCGGATCAACCGCCATGACGCGCAGGAAAGGCAAGTCCTTGAGTGCGGCGCGCGGGACCGTGACCCTGCCCGTCGAATCCGGAACCAGATTCAACAGCGTCACGGCCGGCTGCTTCAGGAAATCGAGCGCGGCGTATCCCTCGGGCGGCTCGACGACCGCCGCCTGAGAGTGCCGCGCAGTCCCGTCAGCTTGCATGATGGCGGCCGATTGTCCCGCGTACGCGCGGCCTGCCTCCAGTTTTTCAGCCTGCGCCTCGGTCTCGCGTACAGCCCACGGGTTGAGCAGCAATCCGGGCCGCTCCAGCATGTTGCCCGGAAACTTTTCCGCCTGCTGACGCTCGATGATATACCGGTACTCGTCGCCGATGTCGCGCCCCGACTCGTAGAAGGTGCGCACCGACTGCCATGACTGCCGCAGCAGCCCCGCCCCCCCGGGAAAACCGAGCCGCGCAAAAACGTCGTACGCCGGCAGATAACGCGAGGCAAAGAGATGGATGCGCGTGAACGGCGTCACGTTCGCGAGCGTGATCTCCACGTTCTCCGCGCCAGACGCGACCCCGGTCACGTGCAGCGGCTGAAGACGCGGACGCTCCAGCGCCCGGCGCGGTGAGATCACGAAGTCGTCGCGCTCGTCACCTTGCGTCAAGCGAACAGCGATTTCGCGTCCCCCCGCCGTGAGCATGAGCGAATAGTCACCTGCCGGCAGACCGCGCAATTCCAGAAAACCGTTTGCCGCCGCCAGCGCGCCCCGCCAATCTTTCACAAATTGCCCGTTACGCATCTCCAGTAACGAGGCCTCGCTGACCGCATCCGCCGCGCCCTGAATGATCGGTACGCGCAACGTCTCGCCTGCCTTGCCGTGAAGGGCCTCGGGATAGGCGCACGCGCCCCGCTCGGGCTTCCACGTGTGCTTTGTTCTCGAAGCGGTGTGAATACGGAACGACGCGATGCCGTCCAACGCACCCAAAAGCGCGCGCCCCTGCGCGTCGGTCTGAAGTTCGACAGGGAGTTCGTCACGGAACCAACGGTGCTTGAAAAAACAGGCGAGCGGCTCACCCGCCAGCGGCTCGCCGTTTTTACCGCGCAGTTCAACGAAGTACCCGGCCGATGTGCGGCCCGCATGCAGGTCCTGTACCGTCTGCTGACGCTCGATCCCGTTCAGCGTGAACACCGCGTCATCCGACAATGTCTGCTTTTGGTTGAGGCTGAGGTTGCGGATCTGCGCCTTCAGGGTCATACGGAGTTCGACCGTGTTTTCCGGAACCAGGATTTCCTGCACGGTCTCGGCGTCTTCGCGCAACGTCACGTCGGGGAACTCCTTTTCGGTCACAATCCCCTGCAAGTCGGTTGAGCGGACTGTCAGCACGGGCGCCTCCAACAGTTTGAGGCTTGCGGGTCTGCCGTTCACGCGCAGCACGGGACGTATGGCGATCTGCGCCTTCTCGCGGCGGAGCAATGATTCGCGGTCCACGTAAATTCCGGCGGCGAGGTCATATTGTTCCGCAAGGTGTTCGAAGCGTACCAGAGTGGCGAAGTCGCCTTGACGGATCACAAGATTTTCGCTTTTCGGCGCGGTGGAGAAGGGAACGAGAATGCGTCCCTCCGGTCCGGCCTTGAATTCGCGTCCTCCCAGCCACCCGCAGGCATTGGCCACGCGGCGGCCGGCCTCATCCAGCACCGTAAACGCATGTCCGGCGGCAGTCACGGTCTGCAGCACGCGCAAGCGTCCCTTCTGCACCAGGGCCCGGCTACTCTTGCCGTTGCCGATCAACTCGACCACATACGCGCCGCGGCCCTTGAGTTCCGGCAGGTCGAACACGCGCGCCACACGACGCTCGGCGGGTTCCGGAACCTCCACACGTCGCGAGAAGGAGGCGACGAGGCCATCCAGATTGAGAGCCAGATCCAAAGGCCGGCCTGTCTCGCGGTAGTAGTTGAAGGTGTTGATCTCGTAGACCTTCACGATCAGCGACGGCACGTTTTTCACAAAAGCCGTGAGCTTCACCGCCTCGTCCGCGCCGATTTCGTTGGGATTCTCTTCGGCAAAGTCGATGTCGACCCGTTCCTTGAGCCGTTTGTAGGCGTCCGGTGTAAGCAGTTTCACCCATTGCTGCGGATCGCCGATGCCATGGACGATCTTGGCCTCGGCAAACAGCGGTTTAAGAAAATCGTCGCGGAGAAAGGGCCGGTACGCCTCAATATCAGCGTCTTCGCGGAAGAAGCGCAGCAGGTACCTCCGCACCAGCGGTTCTTCGTTGACGATCGGCGGCAGCGAGACCAGGCGGAAGTCCTGTCCCAGACGCGCCAGATAATCACCGCGCGGCAACTGCTGGCGGATTTCGGGGCGCAGGTAGTGCACATCACGCGGCAATTTAACGTACTCGAGAAAACGGTCGCGGTCATACACACCTTTACGCTGGTCGTGGCGCAACCGGTTGTACAGCACATTCGCCTTGAGCGAATTGTGGACGGGGTCGAGTTGCCTCACAACATTCCAAACCCGCTCGTAATAGGCTTCGCGCGCGGCCGTGTCGGTGTCGAGATCCACTTCGTCCTCTGGCGCGAGTTTAGCGAGGTAGGCGTTCACGAAAGCGGTCGCATTGCGTAAACCGTTCTCTTTCCTCACCAGCTCATCCAGTTGCTCGATCGTCAGAAGTCTATGAATCGGGAGAGAGCCGAATCCGCGGCTGTCGCGGGCTTTCAGATCAGCCGCGATCAGTGCCGTCAGACCGGGATAATCCGGACGGCGCAGGCGGGCCAGCAGACTGCGTCGCTGTTCATCGTTGAGCTTGGCAGCAGCAGCGAACGGCAATCCGGCGTCCTCGACCCGGTCGAGGCTACGCGGCTTCGCTGCTAGGGCACGCTTCAGCAAAGCCTCGGGCGCGATTCGGGCGTTGTCGAAAACCGAGGGCGCACCGCTGGTGCGCTCGCCGGTTTTCCGGGCATGCGTAAAATGCAGATCCAGCTCGCGCTTCAGATAGTCGAGGCTCCGCTGTGGTTCCTTGTCGTAATCAAGCAGCGCCTGACGGTTCAGCAACTCGCGTCCGCTGTCGGTCACCGCACCGTCACGCTCCCGCTGCCAGCGGGCCATCACCTCCCGAAAGCGCTCGGTTGCACCGGTATTCTGCGCGTGCAGCGCGTGATAGTAATAATACTCATCCGTACCCGGAACCAATTCCTGAAGCGCCTGTTCACGGTTCGCCGCAAGGCTAAAGGTCTCGATAAATCCGATCTCCCGCGCCTGACCGCACACCGCCGCCGCCAACCCGCACACCACCATCACATGATGTTTCATGAAGCCTCCTCGCTTTCTCTGTCCGGAATCCTGCCGCGCCCGGCCAATCGGGAAAGACCGGACGAAACGCTGTTATTCAGTGTCACCCTTTTCCGCTTCCTGCGCAATGGATATTTTTCAGCGAACCCCTATACGCGCCCGGCCCCCTTACTGCCCCGGCCACAATTTATGCCGCACGCTTGGTATGAAACAAAGCCATGACTTTCCGTGTGTTCTTGTGTCCTCTGGTTAAACAATCGATCCCGATAGCGATCCCGACCCCGACCCCGATTTGGATGAAACCCTGAAACACATGAAACTTCATGAAAATCAGGAATTCCCTCTGGCGTTCCCAAAAAACCCGAGCGATGCCCAAAAAATCTGCGTAATCTGTGTAAATCTGTGGATGAAAACCCGAGCAGTGCCATCCCGTGTGTTCGTGGTTAAATGATCGATCCCGATACCGATAGCGATACCGACCCCGATTTGGATGAAACCTTGAAACCTGAAACCCAGAAACCTTGAAACCCTGAAACCAGAAACCGTGAAACCCAAGAATGTGTCCCGTGGTGAAACAGCCGATCCCGATAGCGATCCCGATCCCGATTCGGATGAAACCATAAAACGGAAATTTCATGAAAGGTAAGATGAGAAGCAACTTGTTTTTATTGCGTTTGTGTAAGCCGTCATACACTAATGAGCATCCTGTTGCGGGCGGGGACGCCCGCGCTTCCGACTTTCTGCCCCTCCCAATGCTCTCTCATTCGCCGGTGATCTTGAAGAAGCGGTAGGGTTGGCTTGGCGGGCAAGGCGTCCCCTGGGTGCCGAGGTCGGTCCAGACGGGGTCGGCCAGATTCTGCTTGCCCCATTGCTTGTAGATGGTCGCGGAGGGGATGCCTACTGCGGGGATCTTGTGCACGACCGCGTTTCCGCTCCCGTCGAAGGTGATGTAGGCGAGGATGGCTGTGGGCACGACGTCCGGATCGGTGGGGTTGAGTCCGAGCAGGATCAGCTCCCAGACCTTGTAGGCGGCTGCGGCGGCGTTGCCGCTGGCGTAGGCCTCGACCTCGTCGGGGAACGCCTGACTGATGTCGCCGGGGTAAAAGGGCGCGAGCGCGGTGACTCTGATGCTGATGGGCGTTGTGCGCGTAGCGGTGAACGGACTCCAGCGGGCATAGAGCGTGGCGAGGGCACGCTTCACCGTGTTGGTGGGATAGATGTGGTTGTCCACCCCGTTCTGGATGTCCTCCAGTGTGTCGGTGGGCGTCCGGTACCAGCCGAGAAAAGTATGCAGCGGGCGCGTGGCCGAGGGAAGCGAGGCATAGGTGCCGCTGGTCTGCAAGATGAGGGTGTTCGTGATCCCGCCGTATTGATAGTCGAGCGTGACGGTTATGTCATCCACCAGCGTGAAAACATACGCGCTGCCCTGATCCGCAGCCGCGCCGCCTAAAGCGTCCAGACCGTCGTCCTGGTACGCGCCGACGAGGGCGGTGTCGTCCGAGAGCGCAACCGACCAGCCGAAACAGTCGTTTTTCGCGCCGTCGTCCGCAATGAGCTTGGCCCGTTGCGTCCACGTTGTGCCATCGCGGGTGAAGACGTAGGCGCTGCCGGAATCGTACCCCTTGTCGTCGTCCCCGTCCGCGCCGACGAGGGCGGTGCCGCCGGAGAGCGCGACCGAACGGCCGAAATAGTCGTAGGCCGCGCCGTCGGCGGCGGTGAGCTTGGCCTGCTGGGGCCAGTTCGTGCCATCACGGGTGAAAACGTAGGCACTGCCGGCGGCGTTGACAGCCATGTACGCGCCGACGAGGGCGGTATCATCTGAAAGCGCGACCGCGCTACCAAAATAGCTGTAATTCGCGCCATCCGAGGCGGTAAGCTTGGCCTGCTGGATCCAGTTCGTGCCATCACGGGTGAAGACGTAGGCGCTGCCGGAATTGTCGCCCTTGTCGTCGTCCCCGTACGCGCCGACGAGGGCGGTGTCGCCGGAGAGCGCCACCGAATAGCCGAAATAGTCGTAGGT
>JAPXSY010000024.1:0-43984 GCA_033812795.1 Kiritimatiellia bacterium | reverse complement strand
CGTTGAAGCGGTCTTGATTGAGCGTCGGTCCGGTATGCGTGTGCGTGGCCGCCAAAAAGAGCATGTTGGTGTCAAAGCCCGCAAGTCTTGCCCCCAGACGCGCCCGCAGGTCGCACTGGATTTCGAACGGAATCGTCACAAAGTCTAGCGCCACGAGGATCGCCTGACCCACCGACTTGTCCCCCTCACGCGCCTCCAGCGCCAATATCATCGCCATACACGGACTCTCGACCTTTTTCGATATCCGCTGGTGGAATTGTCCCGCGAGCGAAACCGGCCGATCCGGTGTGATCGAAACCTCCGCCGCGCCGACCCACAACTCCGCAGCCTGAACGGCTCCCGCCGCCAAGACCGCCAACACTGCAACACCCTTGCACATCTGTTTCATTACGCCTCCTTTATTTGATCGTCACAAAAACACGTTTCTTACTTTTTGAACAGCGCACCGATAACCTCCAGCGTGCGCTCCACCAGCACCTGACCACCCTCGGGACCGACCAGACTAGACTCTGGCACGGCGCTGTAACCGCCGCCTTTGACGGCACGCTCCGAAGGCAGGTAGGTCGATGCATCTACCGGGCTGGCCAACTGAACCAACATGGTCTGGCCGGCCGGGCTGCGCGCCTGAATGCGCATCCCGTAATCCAGATACAACTCAAACGGGTTGGTGGCGATCGCGAGATCACCCAATCGAATCGCGTGCAGTTCGACAGCATAGCGCTTCGCCCCGTCCTTCGACTGTCCATCGTAACGCTCCACCGTTCGCTTGTACCAATTTTTACGCGCAGGCTCGCCGCCCACAAGTTTCTCTTTGGCAGCCAGCGCCGCGAGTTGCTGCTTCGCGGTCGCGTACTCTTGATCGGTGATCTTCCTGACGGGCAGATCAAACCGCTCCACGCGGTGCGCAAACACAACATCCGCGCGCACATCACTCTGCACAACCTCCCATGTGGATTCGTACGCATCGATCACCCTGCGTGCCACCTCCTGACGCCGACTCAATTTACGCATCTGTTCCATGCGCGTTTCGGCAGGCTTGCGCAGCATGGGGCGCGGCACAAGATCACCAGCCGGACCGCAGAGGCCCAGCACGACAAACTCTTCGCCGAACCGCTGACGCAACCCGTCACGCACATCGCCCCAGAAATCCGCGTGGACCCGCGACAAGCCCTCGTCGACTTGGGCCGGACACGCCACCGCGATCATCGTTGCCAGCGGCCGCCGGTCGGCATTCAGGAAAAAGACCACATCAACGGCATGGTCTTCGCCGCCTTCGAGCCCAAGGAACTCCGGTTTAGCCGTCGTCCCATACATCACGGATGAGCCATCCGCGTACGTCGATCTACGGTTCTGACTGGTCACCGCGTGCCCCAGCCCCCACGCCACCGATCCGCGCACGCGCCCTTCCCACGCTTTCGCCGCCGCGGCCGCCACCCGGTCGAAGAAAAAGGCGACGTACTCTTCAGGCGGCATCGCGTTGCCCAGATCATCGTACCATCCCTGATCAAGCGCAGGTCCCGTATGCGTGTGCGTAGCGGTCAGGAACAGCTTCCCGGTATCAAACCCCTTCAGCCGATCTCCCAAATACGCGCGCAGCCGCTGCTGAATGTCTCGCGGCACATTGCACACGTCACAGGCAATCACCATCGCGCAATCAGTCGCCTGACCGTTTTCGCGCGCTTCGATCGCCAGCACATTCGCCTTGCAGCGGCTCAGAACCTGCTTGGGATCGGCCACGCGAACATGGAACTGTCCGGTCAACGAGACCGGACGATCCGGCGTGATGTCGGCTTCCGCCGCGCCGATCCACAACTCAGCGGCAACTCCCGCCTTAATGATTCCCGCCGCCAGCGCAACAAAAACAATCCATCTCTTGTCCATAGCAATCTCCTAACCATGAAACTTCATGAAAACCAGAGCCCCCTTGGCGTTCTTGGCGCCTTGGCGGTTCCCAAAACCCGAGCAATGCTTTTACTCTCACGATTGCGGGCCACTGCGTGGCCGCAATAAGAGAGGTTGACCCGCGACCCGCGACTTGCGACTTGCGGCCAGCCCTGTCCCCAAAAAACCTTCGTAATCTGTGTCCATCTGTGGATAAAAAACTAACGCACTAATGCACTAACGAACTAACGAACTAATCAACTTCCCCTCACCCCTCCAGCTTCCACCCGTTGTGCATCGGGCGCGTCAGCATGGCGTTGGCAAGGTCATTGCCCACGAACCGCTCTGTCTTCCAGTCCCACTTGAGCTTCTGCTGCAAGCGCGCCGCGATGCCCGCGATCATGCCCAGCGTCGAAGCCACGTGCGTCGCGTCGATACCCGCGATCGCTTCCTTACGGCTACGCACGGCATCCAGCAACCCGCCCCAATGATCGACCTTCTTATAGACGACGCGCTCCCCGTCCTTGGTCTTGAGGGTCGTGACATCGTCCAGCTTGCAATCCGCCGGCAACAGGCGCGTATCCCCGTCTTTCGGGCGAATTTTCAGGAGGTCCGCAGAAGACGCGGTAATCTGGTCGCCGCGATTGACGTAGACCCAGCCCTTCTCGCCGATGAAGGTCGTGCCGAGCTTTTGCTGCCTGTCGTCAGAGAAGATCATGCGCAATCCGCCCGCATACGTCAGCGTCGCCTTCCAAGTCTCGATATTGTCCGCGAAGCCCTTGTTCGTATAGTAGGTGCCGTTGCACTCGATCTCGAACGGCTCCGTGCCAAGTGCAGGCACGCCCCAGTGCGCGATATCAAGATGATGCACGCCCCAGTTCGTGGTCCAGCCCTCGCAATAGTCGTTGAGCAGGTACCAGTCCGGATAGGCCACGCGGCCGGGGTTGAACGGACTGAAACGCGCCGGTCCCTGCCACATCGCCCAGTTAAAGCCCTCCGACACCGGTTGCGGATCATAAGGCCCCTTGTACTTGGGCTGGAAGTGCGGCCCCTCCACCGCGACCTGGACTTCGGTGATCTTCCCGAGGTAGCCGTTCAACGCCAGTTCCGCACCCTGGCGGAAATTACCCAGCGAGCGCTGCCACATGCCCGACTGGAACACGCGCTTGTTCTTGCGGATCGCCGCACGGATGGCGAAACCATCGTTGACGCACACGCCCGTCGGCTTCTCGCAGAACATATCCTTGCCGGCGTTGGCGGCCGCAGTGGCAATCAGCGAATGCCAATGGTCCTGCGCGGCGATCATGACAACGTCGATGTCCTTGCGCGCGATCAGATCGCGATAGTCACCGATCATGGCGCATCCCTGATCGCCGTATTTCTGATCGACGAACCCCTTGGCTTTCTCCATGCGGGCGCGCTGCGCGTCGCACACCGCCACCACCCGGCATGTGTCGACGCCCATGAGGTTACGCATGTTCAACGTGCCGCGATCGCCCACGCCGATACACCCGAGCGCGATCCGATCGTTGGCGCCAAAGGCCGTGGCGGGGATCAAAGACGGAAAGCTGATCGCCGCTGCCGCCACCGAGGCGCGTGTGAGAAACTCTCTTCTGTTGATAGCCATATTCACTCCTTTTTCTTGATTAACGATGTTTCCGGATCACGTCGAGGCACGCCTTCACATCTTGTTCGACCTGCCCGGACATCATATCAAACTCGACGCCGACATGGCCCGTAAAATCCTGCCGCTTCAACTCCGCCATCACGGCCGGGATATCGCCAACCCCCTGACCGAACACCACATCCGGGCTGCCATAGACCGCCTCTTTCACATCCTTGAGGTGCATGGACAGCACGCGCCCTTCGAGCACACGCAGATAGGCGACCGGATCCATGCCCGAACGGTAGATGTGCCCAGTATCCACCGAAAAACCCATACGCGGATCGCGATCTTTCATCAATCCCATCAAGTACTCCGGGTCCCAATTCCGATACGCCGGCTTGTCTTTGTTTTTGGCGTGATTATGGAAACAAAGCTGCACGCCGGTCTCCTTCACCATGCGCTCGACACGATCCAACGCATCCACCGGCGGCTCACCAGTCAATCCTCTGAGCCCCAACTTCTGCGCGAACGTAAAGAGCTTACGCGTCTCCTCTTCCGTCTTGCCGAAATCCGCGACGTAGGCGTTGACGGCCTTGATCCCGACCGCATCCAGTTTGGCTTTGAGCGCCGCGATGTGTGCGTCCGACAAATGCTGGTTGAGCGTCACGTTCGGATGTTCCGGACTCAATTTCTGCCAGAAGAACAACTCAATCACCTCGGCACCGCACGCTTTTGCCTTTTCGATCGCCTCGAAGGCTGTCACCTTACGAAACGAATACGCACACACGCCGACTTCCATCTGCGCGGCCAGAACCGCACCGGCCATCATCGCAACGGCCGCAGTTATAACTCGCTGTTTCGTCATCTTTTCTCCTTGCTTAGGTCTTACCGATAAAAAACAAGTTGTTTATCACACGAAGGCACAAAGGGCACTAAGGTTTTTGGGGGGTATGGCTCGGCTTTTTGGAACCGCCAAGGCGCCAAGAACGCTAAGGCGAGTCCCTGATTTTCATGAAGTTTCATGTGTTTCATGGTTCGGGTTTTCTCTCACAGAGGCACAGAGAACACGGAGGTTTTGGATGGTAGCAAACTAATGCACTAATGCACTAATTAACTAATGAACTTTGCCCGCGTTAGTCACTCAGCAAAAAGCTGGCGGATCACATCGACGGTCCGCTCAACCAGCATCTGTCCGCCCTCCGGCCCCACCTCGCACGATTGCGGGACCGCGCTGTATCCGCCACCCGCCAGCGCGCGCGGTGTCGCCAGATAAGAGGAGCGGGCGATTGAACTGGCCAGTTGCACAAGCACCGTCTGTTGTGCCGGACTGCGCCCCTGAATCTGTATGCCATAATCGGTGAACAGCTCAAACGGGTTGGTTGCGAACGCGACATCCCCCAGCCGCAACACATGCATCTCGACCGGATAGAACGTGGGGCCGTTGCGCTGCGCCTCAAACCGTTTGACCACCCGTTCGTTCCAGCGCTTGTTCCAATAGTCCGGCCCCTTCAATTCTTTCTTCGCGTTCAGGACGTCGTACTCCCGCTTCGCCTTAAGATACTCCGCCTCCGGCAATTTAAGCTCGGGCAGATCGAAGCGCTCCACACGATGGGCGAAGGGGACGTCGGTACGGATATCCACCTTCACCGTCTCCCAGGTGTCCTCAACCGCAGCGACGATACGCCTGCCCATCTCCTGCGTACGCGACAGCTTGCGCAGCTTGTCCATGCGCGTCTCGGCGGCGTGACGCACCATCAGGTGCGGCGATTGGTCGCCCGACGGTGCCACAAAGCCTAAAACAACCACCTTTTCGCCATGTTTGGCTTTCAATCCCTGACGCACATCGTGCCAAAAATCGGCGCTGATACGCTGACCGCAAGGACCGCGCTCGTCGGTCTGCGCCGGACACGGCACCGTCACCGCTATCGCTTTCATCGCTCCCGCCTCGTCCAAGAAAAACAGCGAGTCCACGGCATGATCCGAATAGCCTTCCAACCCCCGGCACTCCGCGCGGTCGGTTCTGCCGTACATCGCGGCCGACCCGTTCGCATACACCGCCCGGCGATTCTGCGCAACCATCGCATACCCCAGTCCCCACGCCAAGCGCCCGCGTTGCCGCGATTCCCAAGCGCGCACCACCGCATCCGCCATCCGTTCAAACATAAACGGCACGTATTCATCCGGTTGCATCGCGCCTTCATACGAATCGTAATTCGCCTGATCCAGCGCGGGGCCTTTGTGGGTATGCGTCGCGGTCAGAATCAGCTTGTTGATGTCAAGGCCCTTCAGCCGCGGCGCGACCAGCTCGCGGAAATGCGCCTGAATACCGGCACGGATCGAACACACGTCACACGCGACCAAGATGGCGGCGTCAGTCGCCCGGTCGCCCTCGTGCGCCTCAATCACCAACACATTCGCGCTGATCCGACTGTTCACCCCGCGCGAGATCGGGCCGGTGCGCCCCCCCGTCAGCGCCACCGGCTGATCCGGCGTGATATCCGCCTCCGCCGCACCGATCCATAACTCAGCGGCCATTCCCGCCTTAACGATTCCCACCGCCAGCGCAACAAAAACAATCCATCTCTTATCCATAGCAATCTCCTAACCATGAAACTTCATGAAAACCAGAGCCCCCTTGGCGTTCTTGGCGCCTTGGCGGTTCCCAAAACCCGAGCAATGCTTTTACTCTCACGGTTGCGGGCCACTGCGTGGCCGCAACAGGAGAGGTTGACCCGCGACCCGCGACTTGCGACTTGCGACCAGCCCTGCCCCCAAAAAACCTGCGTAATCTGTGCCCATCTGTGGATAAAAACTCATGCACTAATGCACTAACGAACTAACGAACTAACGAACTAATCAACTTCCCCTCACCCCTCCAGCTTCCACCCGTTGTGCATCGGGCGCGTCAACATGGCGTTGGCAAGGTCGTTGCCGATAAACCGCTCCGTCTTCCAGTCCCACTTGAGCTTCTGCTGCAAGCGCGCCGCGATGCCCGCGATCATGCCCAGCGTCGAAGCCACATGCGTCGCTTCAAAGCCGGCGATCGGCTCATTGCGGCTGCGCATGCCGTTCAGCAACCCTTCGGCGTGGTTCACATTCTTGTACCCGACCCGCTCGCCATCCTTAGTCTTGATCGTGGTGACATCATCAAAGGACATGCTGTCAGTCGGCAACAGGCGCGTGTCGCCCGCCTTGGGCCGCACCTGCAGCAACTCGCCCGATGCCTCGATCTTGTCGCCGCGGTTGACATACACCCAGCCGTTCTCACCGATGAACTTCGTGCCGCATGCCTGATGCGTGGCATCCGTGAACACCATCTTCAAACCGTTTTCGTAAGTAAAGGTCGACTTCCAAGTCGCGATGTTGTCGCCGAACCCTTGATTGACGTAGTAGGTACCGTTGCACTCGACCTCAAACACCCCTTTGCCGAGCTGCGGGCAACCCCAATGCGCGATGTCGAGATGATGCACGCCCCAGTTGGTGGTCCATCCCTCGCAATAGTCATTGTGCAGATACCAATCGGGATACGCGACCCGCGCCCGGTTGAACGGGCTGAAACGCGCGGGACCGAGCCACATGGCCCAGTCGAAGCCGTCCGGTACCGGCTGCGGCTCATACGTTCCCTTGTACGAAGGCTGATGACTGACTCCGGGCACCGACACCTGAACCTCGGTGATCTTGCCGAGATAGCCGTTCAACGCCAGTTCCGCGCCCTGCCTGAAGTTGCCGAGCGAACGCTGCCACATGCCCGACTGGAACACGCGCTTGTTTTTGCGCAGCGCCGCACGGATGGCGAACCCGTCGTTCACGCACACGCCGGTCGGTTTCTCGCAGTACATGTCCTTACCGGCGTTGGCGGCAGCGGTAGCGATCAACGAGTGCCAGTGATCCTGCGCAGCAATCATCACCGCGTCGATGTCTTTGCGTGCCAGCAGCTCGCGGAAATCGTTGTACATGGCGCAGCCGGTGTCACCGTACTTCTCATCCACCGTTTTCTTAGCACGTTCGCGCCTGTCGCGCTGCACGTCGCAGACCGCCACCACGCGGCAGTTGCCAGCAGCCAAGAAGTTGCGCATGTTGCCGGTGCCCATGCCGCCCACGCCGATGCACCCGAGCGCGATCCGCTCGTTGGCGCCGAAGGCTGTCGCCGGAATGATCGTCGGCGCAGCGAGTACCGCCGCACCCCAAGCCGCTCCCTTAAGAAACGTCCGTCTGTCAAGCTTCTGCATGACTCTCTGTCCTTCCTTTGTTTACTCTGTCACCAATTAGTCGAGCCGCGCACCGCGCGGCGCGAGTCTATCAAACCTGAAGTGTGAACCGCCGGTTGCCCAAGCGATCCCACGCAACACCACAAGCCGGAACCAAGGATCATCGAACGTGGCCGTCCGATGCCCCGGCACACAGCCGAAAACACGTCCCCGCCCGGTCTCATAACACCAGAAGACCGGTTGCGGCTGGCGGGCGGCGGTGTCCTTGTCGTTTTCATCCGAAACCGCCAGTACCGTCACCCCTTCGCGGGCCGCCGGAAACAACGGCGGCCAGTAAATCTCATCATCCCAGCGCAACACATCCGGCAGGTTACGGCAAACCGGATGCTCCTTGGCCACGACACGCGCGTTGATCACGCCGTGCCGATAGTGCGTGAAGCCGCCCACGCCCAACAATTCGGCCACCGCCGGATCGGCCTTCGGCTGGGTCCACGTGGCTGAGTGTATCACAACCAGCCCGCCGCCGCGAGCGAGGTACGCGCCCACCTGCTTTTTACGCGCGTCGTTCCACGGCAGATAACAGAAGGCCACGATCGCATCCGCCGTCGCGAACTGCTGATCCGTCGGCCAGCCCGTCGCACACTCGACCGAGACCCCCGGCGCGCCCTCCTCCAATGCGGCGTCCGCGATCGCCGGATCGTGAAGATTGACCTGAGCGGCATCGGAGGCGGCACGCCCGCCGAGCAACAACGCCCAGCGCTCCTGCCACAACGGATAGTCATGCAGCCCGTTGCCGACCGAACCGTGATCCTTCTTGTCCGCCAGCAACACGATACGCAACGGAGGTGCCGGTTCAGGCGCGCGCTCCTTCACGAACGCAGCCTCGAACGCGGCACGTTCCGTCGCGCCGCCAAGTGCACCTACGGCCAACCCAGATAAGAAAACCCCGACAGCAATGTGTTTAATGTTCATCTTTCCGGCTCCCGTAATGGTGGCCACTCCACGTGGCCACCATTACGTCAACAGGCGCGTCGTTCATCAATGCGTCGTCGTTCATACCAGCTTGCTCAAACAGTCCAGACTTCTGGACGCCTGATCCGGCGTGCCGTAGGGTCAACTGAGAACCGTAACGTTCACCATATCGTTAAGGAGTATGACATAATTCCGGAGAGATCGCGATTGTATTTTTTCACCAATTGATTGCGAGAACACTTAGGCTTCGCGCACATGTTCCAGCCATAGGACGCCGCCGGTTTTGGCGTCCGTGTAACGGTGCTTGAACCGGTCGCCCTGCCAACGTGCGCCCGCCCGATAATCCGGGCGCCCCGTTGTTGCCGTTTCCGGCTTGCCGCAACATGTAACTCTGGCTATGCTTGCGATCGTTCCTGTGCGTGTGTGACGTGTTTTCTCCGTTCGTGATCATCACACGAGGAGTGTGCACTTCACCAATGGCCGTTTTCAAAACTTCACGTGCTACCCTGACCGGTCGCATGTGCGGAGGTCTTTGACCGGAAAGAAGCGATGAGGATGAAAAAGCGTCTGATCGTATTGGTGTTTTTTACAGCTTGCGTGTCCACGGCTCTGGCGGCGGATGCGACAGTGAAAACCAACCGGCTGCCTGTGGGGGCCGCAGCGGGCGGTTTCACGAAGTGCATCATCAACGAGAAACCGACATCCGAAGACATTTCTCCGGATCGCGGCACCACGGCCGCAAAGTGGTTCAGCGGTCAATGGTACAGCAAAATGGTGCCGCTTGATTACTATTCGACGACGAACGGTGTCCTGTGCATCGAAGCTCGCGGTCCCGGAGAAAGCAGCGGTGACCTCGTATCGTGTCCGCGCAAATGGGACGACGTGAAAAACGCGAAGCTCCCGTTTCTTCCAGGTAAAGACGGGTTTTACGTGGAATTCGAGGTGAGTCTTTCGGACAACAACCCCGATCATTTCGCTGCCTTGTGGTTGATGCCGATTGAAAAGATCTTGGGCAAAATGCCGATTTATGAAGGCGATCCCGAAGGTATGGAACGCTGGATGGAGCTTGATGTGGATGAAGCCGGTTTCGGGCCCGGTTTGACGGGCACAGTTCACAACTGGTGGGGATTCAAATACCCGAATTACCATCACCTGCAGAACCCGAACAATGTGCGGCGCGAGAAACTCGACCGTACCGCACACAACGTCTTTGGCGCGAGTTACGATCCGAAGACACGAACGGTTATCTGGTGGCTGAACGGGAAGATGCAGATGAGCGCCACAACCCCGTACGTCCCCTCGATCGCCGAGAAACAGAACTTCTATCTCATCATGGGGGCACAACGGCGCAGCAAGAAGATTCCCTATAAGATGTATGTCCACGCGGTACGCGCGTTCACGACACCCTCGAGTGAAATTCCGGCTGTTGCTTACGACGGCGAGCGTCCTTGACCCTTGGAAATTCTCTCCAGCCTCACCGTGCGCGGCGACGGTACTGGCCGGGTGTTTGACCGCACTTACGCCTGAAAATGGACGAAAGATATTGCGCATGGCAGAACCCCGTGCGACGCGCGCATTTTGTCCGGCTGACGCATCACTCGTCCCGGCCGACCGCACTATCGGCGTTCAGCACATCCCCCGTATACGGCCCCTTGAACTCCAGCACGCGCACATCGTCCGCCTCCAGATCAAAGCTCGCGCGCTTTTCGCTCCAGACCACCTCCCCTCCCCGCACCAACTCCCGACACACGGTCGGTTGCGCGAGCGTGGTTAGCGCGATGACCGCCTTCCGTGGCGCCTCCGTAAGATTGTAGACGGTCAGATAACAGAGCCCCGGCTGCCAGCCGAAACGCTCCACGATGACGTCGGGCGTGTCCGATACCGCGCCGGTCACGGGCTCCCAACCCGCTTCGGCGACCAGACGGCAGAGCGGAACATATTTTTTGAATAACGGACGGTCACGGTTGTACAACTCAGGACGTTTGAAATAGTGGCCGGTTGAGGCGTTGGCGCTGAAATAGCCGGGAAACATGCCGTAGGCCAGGGCACGTTTCATGAATCGCTCCGAGGTCTCGTATGAGAATCGGGAGAAGTCGGTGTTCATCAGGAAGCAGTAAGGCTTGCCCCTGCACAGCGCGCGGCGGTAGAGTAATTCCTCGTCGGTCATCGGCCGCCAGACGCCATTGCGGTTCCAATCGGTCTCGGCACCCATCACATCCAGCAACGGGGCCAGCCAAAACCAGTTGATCGGCGTGCTGTTGGCCATCATGTAGCGGCCGCGCGCGCGCATCTCCCGTTCCAGTGCCCGCACATATTCGAATCCGATCATCCCCTTGAACACTCCCACACGACGTGAGCCGAGCGCATAGCAGAGCGGACGTTCCGCAGCCGCGAAATGCCCGCGCCGGAAATTCATCACCTCGGTGACGTATGCCTCGGCCGAATCGATGTACTCGCCGTCGCAATCCGCCTTACGCGAGGCACCGTACGTCCTTTCGAGATAGGCGGCGTTCCATTTATTCGAGAAATCCGTGACCGCGCCCGGCACGCCCGGCGCGGAGTTGATGCTCCACACCACGCCGTTACACCAGGGCGTGTCCAGCACCCGACCGGGCCTCAGGCCACGCTCATCCTCGAAAGCACTGCTCTCCCACGCCCGCGCGGCCGAGCTGCCCGTCGCAGCCAGCCGCTTGGCCTCTTCCCTGCCGCGCGCGAGGGTGCGCGGCCCCTCGCCCTTCAGGGTCATCCACCAGGTCATCGGTTCCGTGTACCGGAAAGTGAGAATGTCGTGCGCGTCGTCCCAAGCGGTTTCATCAATCCCCTCCTTGAAACGGAAGCCGAAGTCCTGCCACCCCTCCACTTGACTGATGGGCGCGAACGGCATCCAGATTCCCTGTTTGCGGATACGCGTCACAAAGGCGTCAGGATAGAGTTCATAATACCGCGCCAACGCACCGCGGAACCCGTCCGCCGCCTTGAAATCGAAAACGCAGAAACGGAAGTCCGCCGTGCGTTTCTCCGGAGCGAACCCGATGTCGCACGCCAGATACAGCTCGCGGGTCTGCGGCTGACAACCGATCCGGAAAAACAGCGGCGTCGCAGGATCGAGTCCGACGGCACAGCCTTTGCCCGCTACGGCAACCGCACCGAAGGGATAGCGTGAAAGCCTCCCGTTCGCGCCCAGAGGCGCGCTGGCGGTATTCAGGGCCTCCGCCTGCGTACGGTCCAACGTGAAGGCGCGGCGCGGATGGTGAAACCACGTCAGACTGCCGTCCGGTTGCGGCAGGGAGTAGAGAAGCGTCAGCGCACGATCCCGCCCGGTCTGCTCTTCGAGGCGCACCTCGTAAAACGTCACGCCCGCAGCACGGCGCTCGTGCGTGAAGAGCCGTACACCGAGCGCCTCGCGCCCGATCGCGACGAACCCCGACTCCCGCGCCACATCGCGCAGCAAGAAACCGCGCTGCGGAGGCTCGATGGCCTTGATCGCCACACCGTCGAACCGCATCACCTCTTCGGTGCGCAGCACCCCGATGCG
This sequence comes from Kiritimatiellia bacterium, assembly GCA_033812795.1. GTDB lineage: Bacteria > Verrucomicrobiota > Kiritimatiellia > RFP12 > UBA1067 > JAPXSY01. Next base: position 31,782 of record JAPXSY010000024.1, on the reverse strand, counting down.
CGCGTCGCGAAAGCGCACGCGGCCCGCGCGGTTACGGAACAACAGGTAATAGCTGATCCGACGGATCGGTTTTTCGGGAGTGAGCACCACCTCACGCCGCTGCCAACCTACGGCGGGGTCGGGATTAAACGGCATGGCCTGCCCCCAAAGCGTTGTGCCGTCCATATAGCTCAGATCCAGATAAAGGGAAAAATCGTTGTTGCCCGGACCATCGACCTGTTCCGCCTTGGCTTCAGCCGAGGCCATCACCGGCGCGGCGCGGGTTTGATTCAGCACCACGCTCCAGCAGACACCGCGCCGTGCCGCGGCATCGTCGCCGTTATCGCACACCCATTCGTCGCCATCCCGCGTGAACCCCTGTTCATATGCGGCCGCCTGCTCCATAGCCAAAGGTTGCAGCGACGGATCCTGCCCGTCGAGAACACGCTTCATCAGCGTTCCGTCCGCCGCACCCCACGACACCCCGGCCAGCAGGCCGATCGTCCCCGTTATTCTGGCAACACGCATACACACCCCTTTGTCAGGCGGAACCGGGGAAAACCCGCTTCATACGGAACCGCACCCCCGGAACCGCTTCTCCACAAACCATACAGACAGCGTACCCTTGTCGCGTCTGTTTGTCCAACCGAAAGACGTCTGGAAACGGGCATCGGGCGCGAGTTCGTGCCTTACGGCTTACGAATCCGGCCACAAACAGCATTGCACGTTGAACACCAAGATACCCCTGCTTTCTTGGGTTTCAAGGTTTCGGAGTTTCAGGGTTTCAGGGTTTCAGGGTTTCATGGTTTCTGGGTTTCTGGTTTCAGGGTTTCAGGGTTTCATCTAAATCGGGGTCGGGATCGCTATCGCTATCGGGATCGGAATCGGGATCGCTATCGGGATCGATTGCTTAACCTAAAAAGAGCAGTTGAACTTTCAACTCTCTTTGGTTTCTGGGTTTCATGGTTTCTGGGTTTCAGGGTTTCGTGGTTTCATGGTTTCATCCAAATCGGGGTCGGGATCGCTATCGGGATCGATTGTTTCACCACGGGACACAAGAACACACGGAAAGTCATGGCTTGGTTTCATGCCACGCGTGCGGCATAAATTGTGGCCGGGGTAGTATCTGCACCGGCCGCGTCTTGCCGGATTTCCGGGCACGCGCTATACTCCCCCGCATGCGTATTTCTCGAAGTCCCGTTGCGATCGCGACGTGCCGGAATGTGCGGTACGTGTCCGCGTTGCTGTTGTTGTCGGCCGTGTGCGGGGTCCATGCCGCGCCTGCGTTCCGTGCCGACCGGAATTACCCGGATCTCGGATTGCGTTTCCGTGTGCTCGCCAATGCGCAGCCCGAACCGCTCGCGCAGGCCAAGACCTATTCGTATACCTTCACCCGCGGCAGCGAGTCATTCCAGCGTGACCTGTTCGACCCTACGGAACTCTGGCTCGCGACCCAGCATGCGGGCCAGTGGCGCGATGCGGACGGCAATGTTCTGGTGCTCGGTCGGCCGACTCACCTGTTCCCCGTGATCGAGTCAAAGACAAAACACGTCTCCCGCGAGATGTTCGACCAGGCCATGGACGATCCCGCCGTTGCCTTCGCCCCGGATAATCCGGAGGCGCTCACCGCATGGGTCGCGCGCTTTGCCGACTGCACGCCGCGTGCCCCGGAGCGACTGCGCACCGGGTTCAACCTCGCCGACGCCCTCTTCTTCCCGGTCAGCGAATCGTCGCGTCTGGTGTACGCCTTTCGCGTTAAGACACGCGGCAAGGACGGCGCGGGCTTGCCTTCAGACTGGTTCTGCGCGGTCATCCGCATCGGCGATTCCACACCGAAAGCCAAAGTGCGGCAGGCCTTCGAGACCCAGTTCCTAGCCAACGTGACGTGGCTCCCGCAAAGCAGCGCCGCCGTGACAAGGGACGTCCGGCCCCAAACGCTCACGCCTGTCCCCGCCTCCGGCCCCCCGGGCACCCCTGCGGTCATTCCAGAGCATCCGAGCCGCGAGGCCGTGCGTAAAAGTATCGCCGATATGAAGGACTGGTGGCTTGCCGAAACCCCGGAGTACCTCTTCCTCTCCGATATCCGCAGTTCGGCGGGCAAAGTGCTGGTGCAAGAACTGCAGAAGACCCTCCCGGCCCTGCGCGCCGGTTTCGCTCGGCTGGTACCGCCCTTCAAGGCCGTAGACGAGGTGAGTGTGCTACGTATCTACGAATCGCGCGAGGCTTATCAGCAGTATGTGGGCAAAGCGTATGCGTGGAGCACGGGACTCTGGTCACCCATGCGGCGCGAACTGGTGATTCAGTGGCAAGGCCGGAATCGGGACAAGACCCTCACCATCATCCGGCACGAGGCGTTTCACCAGTATCTGTTTTATGCCAGCGCCATGATCGAGCATGCCGCCTGGTTCAACGAAGGCCACGCCTGTTTCTTCGAAATGGCGACGGTCGACGCCAAGAACCGGGTCTCCATCCCAGAGAATCCGCGTGTGGACTACCTGATGCGGAATCTGGACAAGGTGACGCGTCACCTACCCAAATTGCTCCAAACCGGTCACAAGGAGTTTTATCAGGGATCGAACGAGCAGCGCGACCTGAACTACACCGCAGCTTGGGCACTTGTGTACTACCTGCGCAAAGGCGCACCAGCGGAGAAGGAAAGCGCGTATGCGGCCCTGCCTGACGCGTATCTGCAAGCCCTCGCGCAGACCCGGAAGGCGGAGGCTGCGACCGCCGCCGCCTTCGAGGGGGTCAACATGGACCTCTTCCAGCGCCGTTTCACGGAATTCTGGCAACGCGGACGCAACCGCGGTCAACGCTATGATCCGTTCGGAAAACTAACCGCGGACTGAGCCGCGGCCCCGTCGAGGGAGTGCCGAGGCTTGCGCCGCCGCCGCAGGGTGATTACAATACCATCGACCGAATGAACATCCCCTGTCCAGTTTTCGATTTCCACGCTCATCTCTATCCTGACGCCTTGGCGCGTAACGTTGTGGAGCCGCTCGCGCGGCGTTTCGGTAACCCTGCGGCCTTTGACGGGACCGTGGACGGCATGACGCGCGAACTGGCGGCCTCCGGGTTGTGCGGCGCGCTGAATCTGCCGGTTGCGACCAAGCCCGGCCAGGTGAACTCCATCAACACCTGGGCCGCCGCCAACAACCGCGGCCCAGTCTACAGTCTGGCGACCCTCCATCCAGACACGCCCGATATCCCTGACACACTTGGGGCCCTGCTCGCGGCGGGCTTTCGGGGCGTCAAACTGCATCCCGAATACCAGACGTTCCGGCTGGATGACCTGCGGCTCGAACCGGTCTGGGAAACCTGCGCCGCGCTGGGGCTCTTTGTGTTCCTGCACGCCGGCGGCGAACGGGTCTTCGCGCCACCCTTCCATTCCACACCGACGGACGTGGCCGCGTTGCTCGACCGCCATCCGAAGTTGACTCTGGTGGCCGCGCACCTGGGCGGATTCCAAATGTGGGACGAGGCGGAAGAGCGGTTGATCGGACGACCGCTCTATCTGGATCTTTCGCATACGTTTTTCTGGATGCCGGATGGGCAGATCCTGCGGATGGTACGGCGGCATGGGGCGGACCGGATCCTCTTCGGCAGCGACGCGCCCTGGCAAAAACCTGCGGCGGTGCTGGCCGCTTTTCTAAACCTACCGTTGCGGGAAGCCGAGCAGCGCATGATCCTCTGGGAGAACGCGGCCCGGCTCCTGCAACTCCCGGTAGCGGAACGCCTCGCCGTTCCGCCGCCCAACCCTCAAACAAGATAGGCGACCCATGACGATCGCAATTATCGGTCTCGGTTTGATCGGCGGCTCTTTCGCCCGGGATCTGCGTAAAGCCGGTCTCGGTCGGACCCTGCTCGGTGTTGAAACCTCCCCGGAACACGCGGAACGCGCGCTCGAATTGGGACTGGTCGACCGGGTGGTGCCGCTTTCCGAAGCGGTGGCGACCGCACAAGTGCTGCTGCTCGCCACACCGGTCGACGCCATCGAGCGGTTGCTGCCGCAACTTCTGGACGCTGTGGAATCCCATCAAACCGTCATCGATCTAGGATCCACCAAGTTCCGCATCGGTGAAGGTGTCCGGGAACACCCGAAACGGGAACGCTACGTGGCGGCGCATCCGATGGCCGGCACGGAGAACTCGGGGCCGGATGCCGCGCTCGAAGATCTGTTCCGCGGCAAGACCGTCCTGCTCTGCAACCTCGAGTGGAGCGCGCCCGACGCCTGCAAAACCGCGCTGGAGATTTTCCACGCCGTGGGGCTGAAATTCGAATTCATGAATGCGGAACAGCACGACCGCCACGCCGCCTATGTCTCGCATCTCTCCCACGCGGTAGCGTACGCCCTGTCCCTTGCGGTGCAGAGTGAGGAGAAAGCCGGATACGCCGTACCGCGGCTCGCGGGCGGCGGATTCACCTCCACAGTGCGTCTCGCCAAAAGTTCGCCGGAGATGTGGGTTCCGATTTTCGAGCAGAACCGCGAAGCCATCCTCAAAGCCGTCGAGGCTTTTTCCGAGCGCATGCTGACGTTCAAACAATGCCTTGAGGAGCGGGACTACGTACGGCTCGACGCGCTGATCCGCGAGGCTAACCAGATCCGCGATCTGCTCTGACCCGATGGTTCGGCGGCTTTCTTGCGGCTGCGGAAAAAACGTGTTATGCTCGCCCCGTTTTGTGGTCCTCCTGTTCGATGAAAGACGATTATGAATAAAATCATCCGAAAAACACAGCTCTCCGAAGAGATCTTCCGCATGGAGGTCGAGGCACCGCTGATCGCGCGCGAACGCAAGCCCGGCCAGTTCATCATCCTGCAAGTTGACGATGATTTCGGCGAGCGCATTCCGCTCACGATCGCCGACGCCGATCCGGAACGCGGCAGCATCACATTGGTTTTCCAGACGGTCGGTAAAACCACCCACCTGCTGGCAGAAAAAGAGGAGGGTGACACAATCGTCGCGCTACTGGGACCGCTCGGCCAGCCCTCCCGCATCGAGAAGGTCGGGCATGTGGTCTGCGTCGGCGGCGGCATCGGCGTGGCCCCGCTGTATCCGATTGCCCAAGCCTTGAAGGCCATCGGCAACCGCCTCACCATCATCATCGGCGCCCGCAACAAATCCCTGCTGATCATGGAAGACGAGATGCGCGCGATCGCCGACGATCTGATCGTCGTGACGGACGACGGCTCTTACGGCCGCAAGGCACTGGTGACCGAGCCGTTGAAAGAGCTGTGCGAACAGACGCCCAAACCGGACATGGCCGTGGCCATCGGGCCGCCGATCATGATGAAGTTCTGTGCCGAGACCACGCGCCCTTACGGCGTACACACGATCGTCTCGCTCAACACCATCATGATCGACGGCACGGGCATGTGCGGCGGCTGCCGCGTGACCGTGGGCGGCGAGACCAAGTTCGTGTGCGTCGACGGCCCCGAGTTCGACGGGCACCTTGTTGATTTCGACAACATGATGAAGCGCCTGCGCGCCTACAAGCCGCGTGAAGACGCCGACCACGAAAAGTACCACTGCAGGCTCGAAGCCGCCGCTGCCCGCCTGGAGGCGGCCGCCGCTACCCACACAAAATAGGGAAGACGCGCACATGCACCGCGATGCACAAGCCAAACTCATTGCCCTGCTGGAAAAGTACCGGAACCGCTGCCTCTGGTTCGCGCGTCCGGATTACGTGCCAGCCTCGCGCGAAGAGTGGTTGCGCACGCTCGATTTGATCGAGCGCTACGGCGATATGGAGGCTTTCAAACACGTTAAAGAGGCTAGGGAATGGCTGTTACACGCTTCCAAAGTGACATCTTAAGGCTGCTCGCGGGGCATCGCCGCGCGCTCGGCGAGAGTTACGTGGCAGGGGGCGTCGCGTTCAATCTCCTCCTCGACGCGCCGCGCCGCTCGCATGACATTGACCTTTTCCATGACACCCAACACGCGCTCAGTGAGAGTTGGAGGCTGGATCGTGAGTGCTTGGAATCGGCAGGCTATCGTTTGGAAGTCTTGCGGGAGGCACCGGCTTTTGTGGAAGCGCGTGTGATCCGCGATGGCGACCAGACCGAACTGCAATGGGTGCGCGACAGCGCGTTCCGCTTTTTTCCTCTGATTGAAGATGATCGGCTGGGATTGGCGCTGCATCCGTTTGATCTGGCCACGAACAAAGTATTGGCTATGGCCGGTCGTCTGGAGGTGCGGGATTGGGTTGACCTCTTGCAGGCTGACGTTTCCGTGCAACCGCTTGGCTTGCTTGTCTGGGCTGCATGCGGGAAAGACCCCGGCTATAATCCGGCATCTTTGCTGGCCGCCATTCGTCGACATCACTACAGTCAGGAAGAGGTCAACATGCTGGACTTTGACGGCGAGCCGCCCTGCGCCGTCGCCCTCGGTAGCCGTTGGCATGAAGCCTTGCGGGAAACCGCTAGCTTCTTCGACCTTCTGCCTGCGGAACAGGCCGGCACCTGTATTTTGAAAAGGGACGGCGCGTTATTTACTGGTCCCCTTCCAGAGCTTGACACTGAGTTGGCACAAGGTAGCATCATTTTTCACAAAGGGCGCATCCGTGGCGCTTGGCCCATCGTCCGATAAACACGAGGAATACACTTAGCATGTCACACCAAGACCCAGACACTTTGAAAACGACAGCAGCAGACCTGCTGCGCCAAATCGAGAATCAGAACCAGCCCCTTACACCGAAGGCGCGTATGGCGATATCGCCGCAGGCGATGCCGTCGCAAGATCCGGCAGTTCGGCGCGGCAACATGAGCGAGGTCGCGCTGGGTTACTCGCCTGAGCAGGCGCGTTTAGAGGCTATGCGCTGCCTCCAGTGCAAAAACGCGCCGTGCGTGGCGGGGTGCCCAGTGGGCATCCGCATCCCGGATTTCCTCAAGGCCGCGGCGGCAGGGCGCTTCGACGAGGCGGTTGCCATCATCCGCGAAAACAGCCTGCTGCCGGCTGTCTGCGGACGCGTCTGCCCGCAGGAGGTGCAGTGCCAAGCACCCTGCACACTCGGCAAAGCGCTCAAGGATGTGGATAAGGCGGTCTCGATCGGACGCATCGAGCGCTTTGTCTCTGATCTCGAACGCGAGAGCGGCAAGCAGGCCGTGCCTGCCGTCAAGCCGCCGACCGGCAAGCGGGTGGCGGTAGTCGGTAGCGGCCCGGCCGGCATCACCGTGGCGGCAGACGTTCGGCGCGAGGGTCATGATGTCACGATGTTCGAAGCCTTCCACAAGCCCGGCGGTGTGCTGGTTTACGGCATTCCCGAGTTCCGCCTGCCTAAGCGCATCGTCCATAACGAGATCGAGATGCTGACGGAAATGGGTGTGAAGCTTGAAACCAATTTCGTGGTCGGCCGCACACGCAGACTCACCGACCTGATCGACAAGGACGGATTCGACGCGGTTTTCGTGGGCACCGGCGCAGGATTGCCCAAGTTCATGAATATCCCCGGCGAGAACCTCGTGGGCGTCTTCTCCGCCAACGAATACCTGACGCGCGCCAACCTGATGAAAGCGTACGACACCGGGCGCGCCCACACGCCGCTCTATAATTCCCGCAAAGTGGCGGTGCTCGGCGGCGGCAACGTGGCCATGGACGCGGCGCGCACGGCGCTCAGGCTCGGCGCGGAAGAGGTGCATCTGGTCTACCGCCGCACCGAGAAGGAGATGCCCGCGCGCGTCGAGGAGGTCGCCCACGCCCGCGAGGAGGGCGTGGTCTTCCACATGCTGCAGAACGCCGTGCGCATTCTCGGCGACGTGCAGGATCGCGTCACCGGCATGGAGTGCCTGCGCTACGAGCTGGGCGAGCCCGACGCCTCCGGCCGCCGTCGCCCCGTGCCGATCTCCGGCAGCGAATTCCAGATGGAGGTGGACACTGTGATCGTGGCTATCGGCAACGACTCCAACCCGCTGATCAGCCAGACCACCGAAGGGCTGGCCGTCAACAAATGGGGCAACATCATCGTGGACGAGAACGGCAAAAGCTCGATCGACGGCATTTATGCCGGCGGTGATATCGTGCTCGGCGCGGCCACCGTGATCCTCGCCATGGGCGAAGGCCGCCGCGCCGCCGCCGCGATCAATGCGTTTCTGGCTGATAAAACCTGATCCGTCCGATCCGTCCGATCTGTCTGATTCTTCTTCATGACCCACTCGACCCCCAGACGCTACACGATATCCGAAGAGGTGGCGCACAGCGCGATTCATGCGCTGGGCAGCCACTTGGGCGCGGCCATGCTGGCACTGATGGTGGTGTTCGGGGTTCAGAGCGGCGAGCAGGTGGCGTGGAAAGTGGTCAGCGCTGCGCTGTTCGGCTTCTCCATCATCCTCCTCTACACCGTCTCGTCGGCCTACCATGCGATCACGCACCCGCGCACCAAACAGGTGCTGAAGGTGTGCGACCACATGGCGATCTACATCCTGATCGCGGGCTCCTACACGCCCTTCACACTGGTCACGTTACGGCCTGAATATCCGGTTATCGCCTGGACGATCTTCGGCATTGTCTGGGGACTGACGATCATGGGCATCGTTTTCAAGGTCTTCTTCACCGGGCGGTTGCGGCTGGTCTCGACCCTCGCCTATGTCGGCATGGGCTGGATCATCGTCTTTGCGATCAAGCCCCTGATGGCCACGTTGCCGACCGCCGGTTTACTCTGGCTGCTGATCGGCGGCCTGTGTTATACCCTAGGCGTGATCTTCTATCTATGGCGCCTGATGCCTTTTCATCATGCGGTGTGGCACCTCTGCGTGCTCGCCGGCACGCTCTGCCATTTTTTTGCGGTGCTGTTTTGTGTGATGATGTGACGCGACTCACGGGCGCACAACACCTTCACTTCGGCTTCCCTTCCGAAATGAGCGCTCCTATCTTCGAGCGGATTTTTAAGAGCTTCTCCGGATCGCGTTCATAATCTTCCACCGAGCGCACCGCTTCGGTAAGGACAGCCCGGGTTCTGTCTTCACCGCTACGCGCCATCGCGAGCTTCGTCCATTCGCGGTCTTCGACTCCGTCGCGAACCATCGCGAAGCGGATGGAGGGCAGTACATGCTCCGCGCCGGGATAGAGCAGAACGCCACCGCCGCTCGAATATCGGCTGCGCGGCGTGTACGTCGGCCAATCGGGGAAGAAAGTGTCGCTCTCATCGAGACACTTCGCATTGTTCGGCCAGTAGTTGACGTGCCAGTAGAGGAAGCCGTCTGCCCCGCGCCAATCCGTCATGAATCCGACGAGCATGCGGCCCTCAAGCGGGACTGACTCGAGCGAATCGAAGTTCGGTCCGGGGTAAAATGGCGCGACTGTCGAATACCACCACACCTTCCTTCCCTTTTCGCGCATCCGGGCGGAGAATTCGGGCTGGTAGGACCTGATGTTCGGGCAACACCAATCAGCATCATAGGCGTATTTCTCGTCCGCCTTCCCGTTGACCGCAAACTCATAGGCGCGTGCAACAGAAAGGAGCGGCACATCTGGAAAATCGCGTTTGTACTTGCGGTAGATATCGGCGATCCATGGGAAGCAATCACTTTCGCGCTCGTCAAAACCATAGACGTAGGCGTACTTGAGAAGTCCGGCTTTTCTGTACTCCTCGACGTATGGTTTCAGGCGCTGCGCGAAGGCCTCGTAAAATTTAGGATCCGCATACGTTTCAGCGGTCTCCTCGTAGACAATCTTCACGTTCGGATCTTTCGGTTCCGAAACAACGTTGAGGATGTTGAAGAGATTGAGTCCGCGCTTGACGGCGTACTTGAGGTGCTCGACATCCGGCGGCGTTGTGCGCGAGATATTGTCCGGATTAAGCCTGTGATCCAGCATCACGTCCCAACTCTGTCGCTTCATCTTTTCAAAACAATCCGGATACTGCGCCCGCGTGAAGGAATCCATCACCGTGAACGAGTTGAGCGTTCCGAAAGTACGCGGCAGGGCGAACGGACAGACTTTGATCGAAAGCGGAATGCTGGCCATCGTATCGCCATTTTCCCTGACCTCGACGATTCCGCAGTAAAGGCCGGGTGTCGCGTCCGGCGCGGCATAGACTGTAAGCCACAGCCCCTGAGTCGCGTTCTCTCGGACCTTGAACGGTGCCGCTGGCAGGAGCGGATCCGGAATCCAGCGCTCTGCGGGATCAGGCGAGCCGGGGTGTATGAGCCCCTCGTGTCCGCGCGTTACGTAACCGACGCGTTCCCACTTGATTTCGCCGCGGAACTCCCTTCCCGATTTGTCCGTGAGCGTGCCGATTTTCAATGTGCCACTCTTCCAAGCACCGCCTTTACCTGCGGAAACGAGTATCTGTGCCGATTCCCGTTCGTTACCGGCGAGCTCCAGATCAATTCGGCGGTTCTTCTCCGTCATTTCTGCTGTAGACGGAAACGTGAGCGGTGTCACCTTACGCATCGAACTTGCGGTCCACACGACCGCTTTCCCGGCGGGGAAATCTCTCGCCACACGCGGGGCACCTATGGACGCGGGACGTACATAATCGCGTTCCGTCACCTTGCGTCCGTCCAGCCGGATTTCGTGTACTGCCTCGCCATCGGAATACGGAAAGTCCGAGCGCACATTCTCCACGATGATTTCGCCACCGGGGGCGCTTTCGCGGCGTTCGAGTTTGAGATTGCGGAATTCCGCCTTGCCAACGCCGTGGCGGAGTAATGCGTAGAACTTCACTTCCTTGACCGGCTTCTCCGGAACGAACACGCCGGCCGCGCGCCGCCAGGTATGGGTGCCGCCTGGAAAATCGGCGGCGGCGTCCCAATACCAGGTGCCGTCGGCGAATCCGACATCAAGGAATATCCCGTAATCTGCCGCCTTCGCGTTTTCGGACCTGCTCCAGCCGCTGAAAAGGATCGGCTTCGTATCCGGCTCGGGATAGGTGAAGGTCTTCCAAAGTCCGCCTGTGAACGGCTCCGACGGCTTTTTCGGAAAAGACGCCAGATAAAGGACGCCGGTTTCGCGGTTGGTTCCCTCGGGGCCGTTCGCCTCGTCGCGCGCCTGATAAAACTTTCCGTCGATTTCCACCGCGCCAACCCATGCACCGATGCTGAGCCGCTCGAAGTCGGAAAAATCTTTGGAAAAACGCAGGAGCCCGATCTCTGGGTCGTGCCGATCGGGATAGATGCCCACGAGAAATTCGTCATGCATAAAATTGATCGTCTGGATTCCGAGCATCGTGTAGCCGGTGTCCAGATCAATGCGCCGGTCGAATTTAAAGTCCTTCGTGTAGCGGTAGACGTAGTTTTTGACGTGGTTCGGCGGCAGCCCCCCGACCACGTAGAAACATCCGTCCGCGAACGTGATACCTCCGCAGCCGTGTACGACCTCGGGAATGTCCCATTCGCCGCAACGGCTGAGATCGGACGCTTTGAACGCCAGCACCCTGTTGAGGGCGCCGGTCTCCTTGTTGAACTCACCGCCGTTGAAAGCAACATAGACGACGCCATCCACCACACAAAGGTCGCCGTAATGGAGCTTGTCGATTGCGGACACCGCGACACGCCTGCCCAACTTGTCTGATTTCACCACCCGGTCGCTGAATGACCAGTAGAGGAACTGTCCATCGGAATCGACCCCCTGCAGATGCCACTTGTAACGGCCTTCGCAGATGATCTTGGACGGCAGATCCGCCACCGTGTCCGGACACCATGTGGACTTGCGGCCGAGAACGCCATCGGAATTAACTGCGGATGCCGTCGCGACAATAATCGCCGACAATAACAACAGAGACAAACGAATGCGTGGTTTCATGTTACAATTCGCAATTTCCTCGAACGGTAAAGCCGTCCAGAGCACTCTCTGTCACCGTTTATTTGAACAAGAGTGTAAACCCCTTGCGCTTGAGCCAGAGGAAATCTTCGACAGCAAGCGTTCCCGGCGTGATACGCAGTTCGTCGATCCAGCCATCGAAGCCGACATCAACGGCACCTGCGCCGAGCATCAGGTTCATTTCTTTGAAGCGGCACATCATGTTACCGGTGAAGGTGTACGAACCGATACTCTGGTAATCGCGATAAACCGTAACCAGCGTATCATCGCCGTCTGCGGCGAAGGTCACCGCGACATGGTGCCAAGCACCATCCCCGAACGCGCCGCCGAACGTGTGCGATTGTCCGGTTTGGGTGTCGGTGTCGACGGCAACTGCCAGATTGCCGGAGGCATCCGCAAAGGAAAGCGCCCATGAGATATCGCCCGCCTCGTTCTCGGACGCGCGGTTGAGCCGCACGATTCCCGCCCCCGCAACCGGGGCCGCCGACTTGAGGAAGAACTCGACCGTCACGTCCGCTTGGTCGGCAACGAGGTCATGTCCCGGATAGGTCAGCATGCTACCATTGAAGCGGATCGACCCCGCATTCGCAGTGCGAACGGGTTCGCCATGTTTCCCGTCGAAAATCGTCCGCGCCGGACGGTCTGAGTCCAAAACAGGCGCCACCCCTCCCGTTGTGAACGCCGCCGCCGCGGGTGTCGCGAAGAAGTCAGCGTAAGGCGTAAGCGCGAAGGTGTCGTCATAGCTCGCCCAGCCGAGCACGGCACCACACTCGACCGCCCGGGATGTCAGGAACTGGTAGGGTTTCAAGACGCCGCGCGTGATGCGCAGGTTGTCGTAGTGCATGTTGAGCACGTAACGTTCATCATAGTAAGATCCGCCGAGCATCAACTCTCGGCGGTAGAGATACCACATACTCCCGACATCGGGGAACACGATGTTATCCGCCCCGAGACGCCAGACACCGTCGAGATAGAGATCGGCGCGGTTCGCCGTCTTATCGTAGGAGAGTGCCAGATGGTGCCACTGGTCATCGCGCACGTTCCGGGGGATGAACTGCGGATGATTCACCCAGTTACCCGTGAGTTGGGTGGATCCGACAAAGGCGGAGAGCATACCCTTTTCCCAAGTGGCGGCGTTGCCGGGGATCAGAATCTGGAATCCTCCCAGCATGCAGAAAAGATGCGGGCCGCCAGAAGACGAAGCGATGTCGCCAGCAGAGGGCAGCTTGAAGGAGACCTCGATCGTCACGTCGTCGCCAAAAACCATGTCGCGCGTGATCGCCTTAGGCAGGACGACGCTGTCAGCCCAGTCGTTGGTCGTCGCATCAGCCGAGGTGAGGCACGAGACAGCGTTGGTGACGAAGTTCGTGCCCGCAAGGCTTGACCTGACCAACGCCGTGGCGACATCGCCCACGAGCTGCACCGGCACAGAAGAGGTCACGGACGATTTCGTGTAGGTCGTCGCGAAGTATTCCGCCCAGACGGATGACGGCCATGACTTGTTCCTATAGGCTGGGGGCGCATTGGTGATCTCCTTCGCAAAGTCCGTGTAGACGGTATATGTTGTGCCACCATCGAAATCGAGCAGGAAAAGAGTTTCCGGCGTCGACGCGGCTGAAGGTGCCGCAATCGGCCTTGCGCGGAGAAATTCACCGACTCCCAGCACCCTGTCGGAAATGCGGAGTTCGTCTAGCGTGTGTTCGATAATGCCATAATAACACTGGATGTGAGGCCCCAGGGCCAGCGGCTGGGCGTTATCGTAGCAAATATCGCCCGTGTAGGTTTTCTGCATGCACCAAGTCTGGATCTGATAGTCCACATAAAGGCTGAACGTCTTGGAATCGTCATCGATCGTAATCGCGATATGATGCCACTTGCCGTCATTCACATGCGAATAGGCATCGTAAACCGTGTAGCGCGTACCATTCGCGTCGATTTCAGCGTAGACAAGCTCGTTCTTATACATGACGTTCCAGGTGAAAACACTATTGTTCGAACTGCGCTGGGCGAGGAGATACCGGTCGACGCTGTGCGTCCCGGCGGGAATCTTCACGAAGAACTCAATCGTCATCGACTTGAGGTGCAACGCCGCATCGTTGTCGATCAGCACCGTCGAGCCGGCCGACTCGTGATTGCTTGTATCGGCAGACGCGAAGAAAAGCGCACCGTTGTTCTCGTAAATCTCGCCACTCACAGGATCAACGACCTTCAGGTCACTGTTGAAGGTCCCCGTATAAAGCGGCATCAGCGATTCCGGCGTCGTAAGCTGCTGCGCGCCGCTCCACAGAATCGGCGTCTGCACTTTGGCGTGACCCGGCAATTTCGTCGGATCGACGCTGTTGACGATCACCGAGTCGGCGGTCGTGCGCGTTCCGGACGGGGCTTCTTCAAACCGGTACCAGGCAACCGTTTTCGCGGTTGCCTGCAAACCGACAACCATCGTCAAAGATAACATTAACGTCACCATCACGTTTTTCTTAGCCATGTCGTGTCCTCCTTTTATTCGAGCGTTTCCCAAAGTCCTCACACATCCATCAGTATCAGTCACCCACACCGAACGAGTAGAACCTGCAGCGCCCCTCGTTGCCGTTGATACCGGCGTAGAACGACGCCGGCAGATCATCTGAACGGAACCCGAACTGGCAACTGCCGCAGGTGACCGTCATCTGGCGAGTCTTGCCACCGCCGACGACGTTACGCTCCTTGATCGTCACCGTGACCGTCAACGGCGTGCGCGGCGCGAACGGAGTCACGACAAACGCGGGTTTGGTGATGACAAACCCCGTCTCGGTCCACTTGTATCGCCAGACATTGATGCCGCCGTCGAACAGGATGATTTCGAAATGATCGCGCAGTTCCTTCCCGGTCGGTCCATCAACAAGTTCTGGAGCAATTAGAATACCCGGGGCGAACCTGTCGTCAAAGCTCATCCGCGCCGAAATACTGACGGCTTCGGAGAAACGGTTCGTCATCACCATGGCGGAATACCAGTCCGCTATCTTCGTCCCCGGACATTCGTTCAGGATACAGTCCTCCGCCTGTTCGAAGCCATGACGATAATTCCAGCGTGGGTTCGCGACATTCCACCACGCCTTCTGATCCCATTTGCCGGCTGCGAAACAGATGTCCTCCGCAGCGAACAATCCAAACGCTGCTACCGAAACCGCTATTAAAACAAGTGTCTTCATGTTGTTACTTAATGGTGATTGTGAAACCTGAATGGTTCAGGCTCATACGAATCACGCCGCCTTCGGCCGTGAAGGTGCCGCGCAGGTTAGTTACGCCTGTACCCGTCACACGCCAGCGTGAAACGTCCGGCACTGTCCCCGTGTAGTGCGCGACGACGACATCCTGCGGATAGGGACGGACAAGCGGATTCTCGCTCCGGCCAAGATCGACATCCGTTCTGCCGACGAACGCACAATTTTCAAAGAGCGGTGTCGCGGCAACCGTGCCGTTCTCGGCAATCGTCGCGATGATCGTCGTGTCCCGGAGCGTGCCGCCGGAAACGGTGCCGGAACCGCCGAAGACGGCATTCGTGACCATACCCGCCACGGAAAGATTGACCGTGCCCTCCTCGATGTCACACGTTCCCGTGAAGGCATACGAACCGTTGCCGAACTTGAGCGTACCCGCGCCGGTCTTTGCGATGCCACCGTCGCCAATCACCTTCGAATCTGTCGCAAACATCGTGCCGGACGGCGTGTTAAGCTTGATACCGCCGCCGGTCGTCCGGATAAAGAGATTCGTCTCGGCGCCGACCGTCGACGTGATCGTGATATCGGAGGCACCGTAATCCCACGTCGCGTTGTCGAAGACGAGCGTAAACGGCTTGCGCAAGAAAGGAAGTCCGTCGCCAGTAGTGTAAACGCCATTCATGTTTACAGACTTTGCCCTGAACACGGATCCGTTACGGAAACGGACCTCACCGCTCGGATAGATGCTGTTGTAGCCATAGCTGAATACGAGTTCGAAGCCGCCAGACGGGGTGGTGTCGATCATGCAGTTGTCGAAGTCGTGGTCAGCCGCGCCGTAATAGTGCAGCTTCCCGCTCGAAGTCGAAATGAGCAGGGTCGAGTCCTTAGCCCGCACAACCGTCTTTTCGGATCCGTTTGCTCCGCCGTTAAGGTAGAGCGCATACGTTGTCGTTATCGTCGCGTTCGTCATCGCCAACGTCGGTACGGCTCCCGAGCGGCAGCGGTTACCGAGCGTGAAGTTGTGCGTCTTGACCGAAGCGCCGTTCACGAGCGTGAGCTTCGGATAAAGCGTGTTTGCATTCCACTCCGAACCGTTGCAGTAACCGATGCCGAACGTCGTTTCCAACGGCGTTATCAGTTGCACGCCGTCAAGCGTCAACTCGGGAGATGTCGTTGCTGTCGTGCATTTCTCGCCGATGATCAGGTTGCCCCTTGTGGTGAGGGTCTTCGGCGTTCCGTCCGCCGATCTGATAACGAGGCCGCCCTCGACGATCATGATCGGATGGGCCTTCGTGACTGTCGCGGTCCCGTCCGCATTGAACGAAACCTCTTCCGTGTAGTCCTGTCCGCCGGTCAGATTCGATGTGTCCCACACGATGTTCTGCGTAAGCGGAACCGTAAGCGTGCCTGCGCCGCGTTTCACGAGCTTGCCGCCAGCCGTGACGTCAAGCGTAGCCGTCGCATTCGTCCGTGCGTCGATGACCACCATGGCCGAGGTATCAAACGTGACGGGACGCGCAAGGTTAATGTTGCCGTCGGCATCAAAAGCCAAAGTGCCACCTTGGACACGGGCGGCCCACGCCGATTCCGCCGGACCGAGAGCCCCGTCCGAACCGACAAGGGTCGTGCCGGCCGCCAGTCTGACGTCCAGATCGAAGGTATTGTCACCGCGCAGAGCCAGCATGCCGTCACCCGTCTTCAGGATGCCGCCATGTGAAATGTCGCCGTCCAGATTGACTGCGGCACCCGCCGCAATCGGGGCTTCGACAAGCGTATTGAACGTCATGGGAACCGAGACGGTATTCACGCCCGCCGCCCCCACGATCTGCGCTGCGCCCTGCGCACCGGCGATTTCGACCGAGCCGGAGCCGGTGAGCGAATAACCATCCGCTCCGAACGAAAGCGCCCCGGCGACTGCGGCGGAATCGACCGTCACGGTCTTACCCGCGGCCGTGGACGTAAACGCGGCCTTCTTGTCCGCATCGGGCATCCCGTTTGGCGTCCAGTTTCCGGAATTTGCCCACAACCCGCTGCCCGTCCAAGTCAACGTCGCATCCGCGCCGATCGGCTCGGCGTTGTCCTCAATGGTCACGGTGACACTCGTCACGCCGCCTTCCGTCGCCGTTTGAAACTGCGCGTGCGTGCCGTCCGCAAGCGCCACGTCACAAAACGCACGCTGGAGCTCGGACACAGATGTGTCATCGAGCGTCCCTTGGACAACGAAGACTGTCTGCGCCGTGTACATAGCCGGTGCGGACGAGAAGACGAGCCGGAGTCCCTTGAACGACGCATTCCCCTGAACAGTGATCGTATCGCCCGGATCAAGCGCGATCGTCGCGTTCGTTACCGCGAGCGAGGCGAGCGTTGCTGAGGTCGGGTCGCCGACAAGCGAGAACGTGCCGCCCGTCACGACGCGCAGGGCGGACGAGACCGTGGCGCCCGCGTCAAGTTGCCAAGTACCGTTCGAGACGACGAGGTTACTCACGGAACACTCGCCTGCGTAAGTCAGCGTGCCTCGGCCTGTCTTCACGAAAAGACCCGATTCGCCGGGCTTGTTGATGAGATTCTGTGCGATCTTGACATCGTGGCCGTTCGAGTCGAAGACAAGCCCGCGCGACCCGAACTCCGCCACATCGAGTCCCTCCATCGACGCGTAGGTCGAGGGATTCATGTTCTGGCGGAACGTGCCGCCATTCGCAGAAAAGCGTGAGTGGCCGCTTCCGCCTTGGCTCTGCGATCCCTTGCCGCCAAGGATACGCGCGGCCTCGAAAACGCCGCCATCAAGCACGTATGCCGCACGGTTCATGATGTCGCGGTCATTCCAATGACCGCCAGCCGCGCCGGAATAGGCCATCAGCGCGACACGCGAATATTTGGCGTCGTTCAACGTATTGACAGACACTCTTCCGCCAACCTGATGGATAAACGAGGTTGTCGTCAACGCCGTGGTTTCAAAGCCGACATTGATCCGCGGGGCAATGATCTCGCCTCCGTAAACATGCACCTCGCCGTGACCGCCGCCGCCGACGGCAAGGCCGTCGGTCGCGCCGGCGGCCCAACTGTTCGTACCCATGCGAATCTCAACCTTGCCGCTGTCATGCACGTTGAGCCTTCCCCAGCCCGTACCATACGTGTCCGCATATTTTCCGACATACAACTGGCAATAGGTTGACCGCGGCGTACGGAACGTGCCCGACACGACATCGATCACGCCCGTACCGCGCCAGCCGATGTGTTGTCCTTGACTGCTCCCGCTCTTAACATAGTCGACGACCGCGCCGCCCTTGACGGTCATCTTGCCGTCCGAGTTGCTCTGAAAGCCGATTTGGGGATAACCGAATGAATAGGTTCCGCCGTCAAAGGTCATTTCGGCAGGTTCGCCGTTGTTCCCCGCAGCGGAGATGATGAGTGTGTTGGTGGCGGTAAGGGTGCAGTTTTCAAACGTGACGGACGAATTCCAAGAGTTCACCATTTCCCCGGCAATGTCGATCGTGCAGTCCTTGAAGACGTTCGTCGCCGTATGGTAGAAACCGACGGCCCCGCCGCATACGAATGTCGTATTCGTCGCGGCGAGGACAAGCGCACTTTCTGAATAGTAATAGTTGTCGCGGCCGAACTGCAACGCGCCATGGACGGTCAGTTCGGCGTTATCGAAGAGCATTGAACCCGGCTTGGTATAACCGGCATAAAGTTTCGGGAACACGGCTTTCGCGCCGTTGACGAGTTCGAAACGGAACGGCTGACTGCCGTTGCTCATCAGGATCTCACGCAGGGCATACGCCGTTCCTGCGGGGTTGCAGGCATTGAGCGTGCCGGAGTCCATACGGAACGTGACGGCACCTGCGGTGTCCTGAGAGATTTTGAAGCGCGCGTCGTCGAAAAGGATCGGCGCGGCCTTGATCTTGTCCGCAGCGTCCAACTTCGAGTCATCGAGTTTGAACGCTTCCTTCTCATCCGCGTCAAGAATCTTGAACGGTGCGCCAACGTAGTAGCCGTTGGCCGAATACGGCATCAATAGCTTGTACCCCCGGCCATCGAACGTCAGCGACGCTGCGGTTGTCTTCGCTACGGACGAGCGGAAGTAGAGCGAGGCGTAGTCGTTCGTGCTGTCGGCGGACATCGTGAGCGTGATGTCGCCCGTCGGCAACACCATTACGGCCTCGCCCGCCACGGGCTTCGCGCCGCCGGACCACGTCGAATCCGCATTCCAGTCCGCGCTCGCAGCCGGATCTGCAAGCGTGCCACCGGCCTGAACTGCGAACGCAAACCCTAAAGTCAAAACCCCAACCAATCCTTGAATGATTTTACTCATGGCCGTTTCCTTTGCTTAGTAATCGTTTCTGCCGAATCACCGCAGCAAATCGCACACATACTCTTCGGCCTTGTAGGTGTAGATTCCGTTCGCAAAAACAGCGTTCCCGCACATACCGCGGAGCTGGCCGTAGGAAGCCGGCAGGGTGAAGGTCGTGTCATGGTTTTTGCCAAGGCCGACGACGATCACGCGCCAACGTCCCTTCCCGTCGGAAAGCGCCGCGACGCGGACGGGGTCTTTCGCGTCCTTGTGCGGCACGTCAATGATCTTCTCGCCGCTCAGGATAAACGGCTCCAGATCCTTGAACACCTTTGCGATGTTGCACATCGCTGTCCACCGGCGGTCGACCCACTCCGGGATCGGTCCGCGATAGAGATCAAAGAGCGAGTAGAAGAAGAACCCGGTCACACCGTCCGCGGCGTTCAGGAGCGCGACAGCGAGCAGCTCGTTCTCTGTCGGCTCGCGGCCCAACTTTCGGTAGAGCACCGCGTTCGTGCGTGCCTCTTGGTTCTGATTTACCCAGTTGTAGCACTGGGGGGCCCACCAGATCGCCGCAGGGCCGCATTCCTGCATCCGCGTGACGCGATTGTGCGTGTCCATCATTCCGCCGCCGCCGAGGCGGATCGGATACGCATCGCCGCCTTGGATGTCCGCCGCAGGCAGATACGGGGCCGCTCGCATGATGTTACAGATGTTGACCATTCGTCCGGGGCAGACCTCGTTGAGCATCCGCCGTGTTGCGGCGAGTCCGGGCACGACGCTTTCCGCGCCCTCGTCCATCGTATAGAACCCGATGAGCGAAGGGAACTTTTCCAGATACGCGGCGAGCGCACGGCTTTTGTCAATGGCGTTCGTTGTTGCGCTGCCGTGGCCGAATGCGTCCGTCAGAACGCCGATTCCGTACTTTTCGCAGAGCCGGTAATACGTCTCGCAACGCGGTCCCGTCCTGAGCGAATAGCTCTGGTAGTCGATCATCGCATTGAAGCCGGCCTCGTGCAGCTTCTTGAGCTCGGCCTCGAGTTTCGCCGCGTCGTATTTCTTCGGATCTGCGAGGTCGGTGTAGAAGCCGAACGGCATGAACGGCTCTCCGTTCCGGAGGACGACGCCGTTCTCTTGGACGAACAGGTGCTTCGACCTGTCGGGTGCCGGGCAAATCTCGATCTCCAGCGTCTTTGTGCCGAGCTCCTGCCGGTGAATGGTATCGTAGATCGTCGCCGTCAGTGTTGCCGGCCCTCTGTAGTCGAGCTTTCCGAACGCCGCCGTCATCACGCCCGTCTCGTCGGGAGCAAGCACACATCGTGCAAGTGGAGACGCGGCGGCAGAGGCGCCATCGCCACGCAAGAGCTTCAGCTCGTAAACGTCCTTGCCGTCCTTTTCAAGGAAATCACCGAAGAACCAGCTATGGCAACGGATGCGTCCCTCTTCACAGTAGATCTTGTTGTGGACGGGCCATGTGTTACAAAAATACCAGACCGGGACATCTTCCCGCAGCGAGATGTTGTCGATGTCGATCCAATCGTCCTCTGTATAGGTGTTTTTCCCGGGGCAATGCGCGATGAAGTGATAGTCGATTTTATCCGACCCCTCTTTTGCGACAAACGTCACCCAAAACGTCTTCCATCCGTCGGCCAGCGGCTTCGAAGATGCGCCCCACGCGCCATAGCCGCTCGCATACTTACGCGAATCTTTCCAGAATGTGTCGACGGCGATCTGCGCCGAGGCCTTGCCGTGCGTATGGACGTCCGCCGAAAAGATGTAGCGCTTCCCCTTCGCAAGCGCCACTCGCTGCTGGAACCGGTGCGTACGTCCGTTCGCCAGCGGACGGATGCGGAGTCCGCCGTTGCCGTTGAAGCCAAACTTGCCGTACTCGACATTGGCGTTTTCCCGGCCGAACTTCGTCAGGTCATCGAACTCCGCGTTGTCAAACGCCCTGAGCTCGGTCGGCGCGCCGAACTCGCGCTTCGAATAACCCTCAAACTCACCCCCACCGGCAGAGATGCCAAAGACGACCCACATCGTCACACCAAACACGAGGCGCTTCATGCCCGAAATGATACCAGATTCTTCCCTCAAGATAAGCGGATTTTAGTGGTTACCTGATTTCATCCCCTTCGTATAATGGGCGGACATCACAGGAAGCAGTGTGTTTCCGGTCTACCCTAGAGGACAATGACGGAGTTAATAAGGTCTGGGAGAAACTCCGCCGGATGGGCGCGTCGAGTGATCTTCATATGCTCGCGACCCGTGGGCACTGTTTTCAGTTTAAAGCGGCACCCGGCACCGGCAGCGGGACCTGACTTGATCAGGTGTGGGACTTCCTTGTCCGCAAGGGGTTCGTGAAGTGAAATCTGAAAACAGGAGAGTGGACATGATAAAGGCGGCAAGAAGTAAGACGTCAACCCCCAACGCTCAACCCTCAACTTGAAAGTTGAGCGTTGAGAGCTGAACGTTTATTACTTCGTCTTGATGCCCGTTCCAGCGGCCTGGTCAATATACAGACCAATGAAGAAGAACGGGAAGCCCAGATACATCTCTTTGGGCGGCTGCGCATTGATCACCGCATTCGCACCGCCAGCCTTGGCATCCTTAGCGATCTGGGTCATCTGCTCGGTGTTATCCTGTTTCGGATAGAGCTCCAGAAGCTTCAGGCCGGGAATGCCGACAGCGATGCCGATTTCCGTGCTCGTGTGATAGCCGGTCGCCTTGTAGTCCGCGAACGTTCCGTCGCCGGTCGTCACGTTAAGCACCTGCGCGTCGGCGGCAGCTTTTGTCAGGTCAACCTTGCCCGGGATGTTCAGGCAGCCTGTCATCGCGACCACCAACACCAAGCCCATCGCCATCTGAACGATTCGTGTCATTTGTGTGTTTCCTTTCTGTGCATTATTGTGCTCATCTGGCAACGACTCTGACACCCGTCAGAGCGAAAAGCCAGATGAACACGACCATTTTTTACAAAAAAAAGAGCCATGAAGCAAGCGCGGAACGAAAGGAACGCTCAACTTTCAAGCCCTACGGACGCCTCGGGGATGCGTCCCTACCAATTAACGAAATTTTTTCGCCGTTCGGCGTTTCCGTTATCCCTTCGTTTCCGCCCGGAATGGAGCCCCGGGTGGTTGGCTTACCGCACGCGTGGCATGAAACAACGCCGTGACTTTCCGTGTGTTCCTGTGTCCCGTGGTGAAACAATCGATCCCGATAGCGATCCCGACCCCGATTTGGATGAAACCCTGAAACCCTGAAACCATGAGACCTTGAAACCCTGAAACCCCGAAACCATGAGACCTTGAAACCAAAGAGAGTTGAAGGTTCAACTGCTCTTTTTAGGTTAAGCAATCGATCCCGATAGCGATCCCGACCCCGACCCCGATTTGGATGAAACCCCGAAACCCTGAAACCCTGAAACCCTGAAACCCTGAAACCCATGAGACCTTGAAACCAAAGAGAGTTGAAGGTTCAACTGCTCTTTTTAGGTTAAGCAATCGATCCCGATAGCGATCCCGACCCCGATTTGGATGAAACCATGAAACCTTGAAACCCCGAAACCCTGAAACCTGAAACCCCGAAACTCTAAAACGGAACCTTCATGAAAAGCAGGGGCATCTTGGTGTTCAACGTGCAATGCTGTTTGTGGCCGGATTCGTAACTCCGCGCTGTGCGCGGAGATAAAATGTCGCGTGACAGGCTTTGGGTGATATGCCACAATGACGATCACTGGCTTGTGTTTTGGAGTTGCATAACGAGGAGCAATAATGGCTTATCAAGAAGTGACAAGGACAGGATACGGAGACCGTCTGAAGAGAGCGCTGGGTGGCGTGGTCGGCGGGGCTGTCATGTTTATCGGAGGCACGGCGCTGCTGTTCTGGAATGAAGGAAACTTCGTCAAGACCAAAAAAGCGCTCAACGAGGCGCAGGATGCCGTTGTGCAGGTTGAGCAGGTCACCTCTCTTGATCCCGCTCTCGAAGGCAAGCTGATCCACGCCAGCGCCCGTGCGGAAACGCAGGACGTTTTGGAAGACGCTGAATTCGGCGTGAAACAGACGGCGATCCAACTCCGCCGCAGCGTGGAGTACTACCAGTGGGTCGAAGAGTCCCGTACCGAAACCCGCGACAGGATGGGCGGCGGCGAGGAGCGGGTGACCACCTACACGTACAAAAAGGAGTGGCGATCCAAGCCAGTGGATTCAGGCGAGTTCCGTGATCCCGACTACCAGAATCGTAACACCGTCTGGATGACGTTTGACGCGCAGACGTCATACGCGAAGAACGTCTCATTCGGCGCTTACACGCTACCTCAATTCTTTGTGGAGGCCATCGGTCAGGCAGAGCACGCGAATGTCAACCCCGCGCCCGGGCAGATTCAGGCATGGGCAAAGAGCATGTCCGCGCACCCGCGCTTCCCACGCGCCCTAAGCTCGACGAATACGCCGCCAATTCACGTCAGCGGGAACACCGTGTACTTCGGACGTTCGCCCGGTGCGCCGGTAATCGGTGATGTCCGCGTGTCGTTCACTTGGGTGGCTCCGCATGAGGTCTCCATTATCGGCAAGGTCTCCGGCAAGACGTTCGTGAAATTCGTGGCGAAAAACGGCAAGACCGTCTCGCGTCTGGATGACGGGGTCCGGAGTGCGGAGGAGATGTTCGCCAGCGCAGCCAAGGAGAACGCCATCCTGACGTGGATCCTGCGGCTCGTCGGCGTGCTGTGTGTGTGCATCGGCCTGAAGTCGATCTTCGGCATCTTGGAGGCGATCGCCAAGGTCATCCCGCTTCTGGGCGACGTCGTCGGCGCGGGCGTCGGTCTGGTCTGTACCCTCTTCGGATTGGCCTGGTCGCTCCTGTGGATCGCAATCGCCTGGCTCGCCTACCGTCCGCTGATCGGCATCCCGCTGCTGGTCGCGTCTGTCGGCTGCGTTGTCTGGCTCAAGACCAAGGCCAAGGCCAAGGAAGTTAGGATTTAGGATTTAGGAGTTAGGAGTTAGGAGTTAGGAGTTAGGAGTTAGGAGTTTTCCACACCAAAAAAAGGAGTATCACATGATGAAGACCTCTCGTCTTTTTGTTTCTGCCGCCGCGTTCATCCTGTCTGCGTCAACGGTCGTTCACGCCGCAACCCTGCACGTCTCTGCCGCAACCGGCGGCAGTGTGCGTAAAGCGGACGGCAGTAAGGAAAAGCCGTGGCGCGACTTGCAGGCCGCGCTGGACAAGGCGCAGGCGGGCGACACGATCCTTGTCGCTGCGGGCAATTACCTCGGCACCAGTGACCAGGGATTTCTGAAAATGACCATCCCGGTCAACATCATGGGCGGTTATACGGACGACTTCGCAAGCCGCGACGTGCTCAAGAACCTCACCATGGTGCAGCCCACCACCGCGCAGAACGGCACCTCGCGCTCGTTCGCCCTGCTGTCCATCGGCGACCCCAACAAACCCCGTTCCTTCAACGCCGGTGACGGCGGCGTCACCATTGACGGCATTGTCTTCGACCGCGGGTTCTCGAACGGCTACCATCCGACGAAGGGCAAGCCCAAGGATGTCGAAACGGGAATGCTTGTCAATCCTCCGGGCCAGGGCATCAACGGCGATGCGAAGAACGTGGCGACGATCGTCCAGCCGCTCATCTACTTCGGCAACGGATTCGGCAACGTGACGATCCGCAACTGCACGTTCGCCAACAGCGGTAATTACGCCATCCGCGGCTCATGGAGCCAAGGCAAGGTCGTCATCGAGAACAACGTGTTCATCAACAACACCTATGCGGCCATCGAGCTGTCCGGCGGCGGCAAGAGCGGCGAGTTCAGCCTGACCATCGACTGCGCCTATAACACGATGCTCTTTAACTGGGCGCGGACCAATGATCTGGGTGACATGGGGTACGGGTTCCGCTACATGAACAACGTCCACTCCGATGTCCACCACTGCATCATCGGCACTTCCACGCTCGGCGGCTTGGACCGGGCGCGCATTGAGAACTCAAAAGACCATGAGAAGATGAAGAAGACCGGTGCTGAAAACAACGCCTTCTTCCTGAACACACAGGGTGACCTCGTGCTTCCGGGCGGCGCCAAGTGGCTGTTAATCCGGGCCAAGGACTTCGAGGACCGCGAAGAACTCTATAAGTACGAGGGGAACGCGGAACTTCCTGCGGAAGCTCTCAAGGGCAAGATCAACGAGGCCTATCTGAACGGCTTTGTCAGCGCGAACAACTCCGAATCGGTTCTGTTGGATCGCAATTCGCCCGTCAATCAGGTTCGCAGCGCGTTCGGGATGAACCTGCAGGCCACGGGAACGACCCGTGTGGATATGTTCGCCAACCGCTATCCCCTCACCGATGCCCTGAAGCTCTTCGGCGCGGTGGAAGGCAAAGGCGCACAGATGCCGAAATGATCTAACTTGCCGCCCGGCAAAGCATGAAAAAGAGACACCCATGAACAGGCCTATGCAACGCCGTGACTTCCTCCGAACCGCCTTGTCTGCAGGCGCGCTGGTCGCCACCTCCCGTCTGCCGTCGCTCGCGGATGATCCCGCGCTGTTTCCGAAGCGCGGCCGGTTCGAGCGTCTTTCGCTCGCCTACGTTCACATCGACGCGGGCGCGACCCGGCCGTTCTCGATTCTCCACCTTTCCGACACGCACTTCACGGCGGCATACCCGCATGAGGATGAGCGGAAACAAAAGCTGAAGGCAGCCCGCACGCAGACGTTCGGCGGACGGCAGGAGGAGGCGTTGCGCGACTCGCTCGCATGGGCCAAAGACAACGTGGACTTCGTCCTTCACACGGGCGACCTGATCGACTGGCTGAGCGAGGCGAATCTCGATCTCGTAAAGCAGTCCTTCGGTGCCGGAATGCTGGGGGCTCTGGGCAACCACGAGTTCTCGCGCTACATGTGGCTGGAGCCGAGCGAAAACACGGAGGCGTACAAAGCACGCAGCGCGGAACTGCTCAGTAAGGCGTTTCCCTTCGATCTGCGTCTGCATGCGCAGGTGGTGAACGGCGTCAACTTCGTGACGCTCGACTCCGTCTACGGTTATGTCTGCCCCGATCAGGTGGAACGTTTCCGGGCCGAGGTGAAAAAAGGGCTGCCGATCATCCTCTGCATGCATGTGCCGTTCTACACAGACGGCCTCTGGCGCGCGAGCCGCAAGTTCTGGGCCCGTTCCGGAAAGAAGTTCGAGTCCGCCGTCATTCCCGATGCCAGCGGCGACTTCAAGACGCAGCAGACCGACCCGACAACGCGTGACTTCATTGCGTATCTCAAGACCGAACCGTTACTGAAAGCCATTCTCGCCGGTCATCTCCACATTACCGTGCAGGACCGTTTCTCCCCGACCGCAATGCAGTACGTCGTGGGCGGCAACTTCCTGTTTCACGGTCAGGAAGTTACGTTCGCCTGACGTCACGTTCGCATGGTCCCGCTGTCAGGCGGATTCGTATACCGTGTACGAATGGAACCTGTATTTCGGATGACTTTTGCCTTTTCCCCGGCGCGGCCAACGTTTATAACTTACGACGAATGGGTAAAACGGGAAAATCGAAACGACGCGCCAACGTGACGGGCACCGGACAGGCGGCCGGGGTACCGGTTGCGGAGCGAGCCTGTGGCGATGCCGCCGAAGCCGTTTCTTTCTCCGATGCGGATTCGCGGACAACGGCACCGGAACCCCTGTCGGATCGGTCGGACGGGATTCCGGAACCCGCGCCTGTGGTGAAACCTCTTTTCCCGATCGGTTCCCGCTGGTGCCGGATCGCGCCAGACCTGACCAAAACCGCGATCGCTCTCGCGGTCATTGTCCTTGCCGCGGCCATCTGGTACAAGCCGCCCCTGATCCGCGCCAACTTCCCCTATCTGAGCTACCGTTTCGATAACCGCGTGCTGACCGACGCTGTCCTCTACCGGCCGCTGGCCATGCCCACTCGTTACTACATCATGCTGCCTGCGCAACGGACTGGGCGTTACGCCTGGTTCGCGGTCGACCGGCGGCGTGAGGTGGTGGCCCTCGCGGAAGCGCCGCAGCACCGGTTTCTCGGCCAGCCCGCCATCCGGCGCAGCGACCCGTTGGGTCTGGACCTCGAATTCCGCAAACTCGACGGTTCCGAATGGCGCATCTTTTTCTTCGATGACGCCATCGTCTTCTCAAACAACGTCCTCGCCGTGCGTCTGGACATTTCGACGGACGCGCGCGCCGATCCGTGACCCGCAACGCGACAGAATCCGCCACCCGATTCCATCTCACACATATTGTGTGTGGGGTTGTGCGTATGTGTGTCGCCCGCAAGGCTTTCCACACACCCACAATCCGATAATTCCGCTATCCCATTGTTGCAAAATCCCCCCTTAAACCTGCTGTTTTTGCCGTATAAGTCTATCGACAAACTATAGTTTGTCCTTTTTGGCTGGAACGGATCGGAAGGAAATGGTATTTTACAGCAATTTTCAAACACTCATTCTTGTCGGGGAGGATCTCGGATGACAAAACGGACAACACCCAATCGTGCTGTTTCGGCGTACGCGCAAGCCGGAGTGGATATCGACTCGAAGATGTCTGGCATCGAGATCATCAAAAAAATGGTGGGGGCAACAACCACGAAGGGTGTGGTCGGCGGCATCGGCAATTTCGGCGGGCTTTTCCACTCGCCCGGCAAAGATCATCTGCTGGTCGCGAGCACAGACGGTGTTGGCACCAAGCTCAAGATGGCGGTGCTGGCCAAAAAACACGACACGGTCGGACAGGATCTGGTCAACCACTGCGTGAACGACATTCTGGTCCAGGGCGCGAAGCCGCTCTTCTTTCTGGACTACATCGGCATGGCACGTTTTGATGTGGATATCTTTCGGGACGTGGTCGCGGGGCTCTGCAAAGCCTGCCGGGAAAACGGATGCGCGTTGCTGGGCGGCGAGACGGCCGAGTTGCCCGGGCTCTATCCTCAGGGCGAGTACGATCTGGTCGGCACGATCGTTGGCACGGTGGAGCGCAAGAAGCTCATCACCGGCACTTCGATCCGCGTCGGGGACGTGATCATCGGTTTGCCCTCCGGCGGTCTTCAGACCAACGGCTTCTCGCTCGCGCGTAAAGTCATCATCGACCAATGCGGACTCACGCCGCAGGACCTGATCCCCGGAACGCGGATGACGGTGGCCGACACCCTGCTCGCCCTGCACCGCAGTTTCCTGAAACCCGTGACCGCGCTTCAGGCCAAGGTGCCGATCCGCGGCATGGCCCATATCACCGGCGGCGGGTTTGTGGACAACATCCCGCGTGTGCTGCCTCCGACCTGCAATGCGGTCATTGATCGCAACAGTTGGCAGCCCCCGACCGTCTTCACCTTTCTGGAACGCCAAGGCAAGGTGGAGCGCGACGAGATGTACCGCGTCTTCAACATGGGGATCGGTTTTGTGATCATCGTGCGGCGCAAGGATCTCACCGCGGCGCTGAAAATGTTGAAGGCGCAGCGGCAGGCACCCGTGGTCATTGGCATGATCGAGAAGGGCTCCAAGAAAGTGGTCTACCGCGACCGGTAAGCAGCCACCCCGTTTCGCCCGCTGACCGTTGCCACGCCCCTTTTTTGTAAATAATGACTCATTCTGGCAGAGGTGTTATGCAAGACACCTTTGGTCAGAATACGTTGGCATAGGAGAAAGATGGACACCGGAACAAAAGACATGAATCGGATTCTGTGGGATGCCGAAGCTCGGCGTCGGTTGTCGCTCCGTCATTTGCGAGCACTTCAAATCTCGGTTATTGCACTCGTGACGATAGCCATAATCTCGAATACGGTCGTTGTCGCCAAAAGCAAGACGGGGAATGTGGAGGTGAGCCAGTTTCTCTGTGTAACGATGTGTCTCTGGGTGTTGCCTGCAGCCTTGTACCGTATTGCGCAACTGCGCCGAATCGCCTGCATCAGAACGGATGACCACAACGTGCTAACCCGCGTCGACACCCGACGGTGCTGACCGCGCCGTTGGTGCACCGCAACGTTGGGAACGAGAAAAAAGATCAAGACAGGTTTTGTTTTTTAGATCACGTTGGTCATGCGAATGGCTGTCCACTTCTCATGATATGTGGACGGAAGAGAGCCGGGGCCCGAGTCCGCGGAAAGACGGAGAGCGCGACTGTCCGGGTTGCCAGAAACCCCTTTCCAGACCGGAAGAAGGCGGGAACGGAAACGAGGACACCCAACCAAGCTTCGCATACGACTTCGGAATCCACACCGATTCGATTCCCTGCGTTTACGCCAAAAAGGGCAGTTGAACGGGTAGATTTCCAGCAAAGCCCCGTAAACATTGGGTTTTACGGTGCGCCCAAAGCGTCCGCCAACCGGTAGGGACGCATCCCCGAGGCGGCCGTTCGGTAGGGACTGGCGGCGGTTTCGGGCAACCGCCCCGCCACGCGGGATAGGGACACCCGCTTCTCCCGTCAGACCTTATGTCGACCCGCGACGAGCGACCTGCAATGTCGGAAACGCGGGCGTCCCTGTCGATCGTCGCGGGTCGAATGTCGCGGGTCGCGGGTCGACGTTCCCGATCCCGATAGCGATCCCGACCCCGATTTGGATGAAACCCTGAAACCATGAAACCAGAAACCTTGAAACCAAAGAGAGTTGAAGGTTCAACTGCTCTTTTTAGGTTTACGCCTCGTAGAGCGGTTCGGCGTTCTCTCCGGGCGGCGAGCCATCGCCGAGGATCTCGTTGACCGCCTCGGTCGCCCCCTTTTCCGAGGCGGGCGGGTCGGACGGCAACGCCGCGTCCTGCGAAGCGTCCTTTGACTCATCCTTCTTCTTCTTTTTCTGATGGATCGCCTTGCGCTCAGAGGGTTTGGAACGTTGCAGCGTGGGGTCGAGATCGTTCAGTTCTTTCAGACTGCCGAGCCCGAAATGACTGAGGAATGAGGCGGTCGTACCGTACAGGAAGGGGCGTCCCGGCAGTTCGCTGCGACCCACAATACGGATCAGGTGCAGTTCCATCAGGGCTTTGACGATATGATCCACCGTCACGCCGCGGACCGATTCGATCTCGGACTTGGCGATCGGCTGGCGGTAGGCGATGATCGCCAGCGTCTCCAACGCCGGCCGCGAGAGTCGGCTGGGGCGTTCGGCCTTGAGCAGGCTACGCACCCAGCGGCCGCAACACGCCTGAGTTTGGAACCGGAAGGCGTTGCCGACGGCCGTGACTTCGATGCCAAGACCGAGGCGAGACAACTCCTTGGTGATTCCCCCAACCGCATCCTCAATCTCACGCGGCGAGGCTTCGGCAAAGATCGACAGGGCCGCCTTCTCTTCTCCGGACGCGTCTTCCGCCACATTCTTCAGGCAAGTACGGATCTCCTCCACCGTCAGCGGATGGTCGGCGCCGAACAGTAACGCCCCGACCACCTGCTGCAGGCTTGCGGGCAACGGGACTTTCACCTCATCAGGCTTGGACATGTTCGTCTCCTTCGATCACGGGAACGGGTAACGGTCCGCCATCCATCTCCTCCGCCGGAAGGATCAGGATTTCGTGGAACGCCGCGTTCTGCCACAACCTGATCTGCCGGAGCCGCAACAGCTCCAACAGAGCTAAAAACGTCACGATCACCTCACCCCGATGCGATTCGGGGTTGAACAGCGCGGAGAACGCCACGCGATTCCCGCCGCGCGTGAGGGTCAGGATGGTCTCCATCTTGTCCGGCACCGACCAGCGGATCGGCTCGATATGGCCCAGCGGCTCCAGCGGCGCACGCGCCAGAACCTCCTGAAAGGCGGTCAGCAGATCGAACAGACCGATGTCACCCAAAGCCTGACCCGCGTCCGGCGGATCGCGCTCGAGAATCGGCTGCGCGCCGCCGAACGCGAAAACCTCGCCCTGCAGGGTCTCCCATTCCAACAGCCGGTTCGCCGCATCCTTGAACTTCTTGTACTCGATCAGTTGCCGCACCAAATCCAGCCGCGGATCCACCCAAGTCTCGTCGCTCTCCTCTTCCTCGACGGCGCGCGTTTCCACGGGCAGCAACATCCGGCTCTTGATCATCATCAGCGTAGCGGCCATCACCAGGAATTCGCCCGCGATGTTCAGGTCGAGCATGCGCATCACATCAAGGTACGTCAGATACTGCGCCGTGATCCGTTCGATCGGAATGTCATAGATATCGATCTCCTCGCGCCGGATTAGATACAACAGCAAGTCCAGAGGCCCCTCAAAGACCTCCAGATCCACCTTGTACTCATCCGGCAACAGCGCCTCGATCGACATGTCTACCCCTCTCCGCGGCGCGGGCCCCGCGCCATCGGTCACGCGATGCCCACCGCCCGGCGCGCCCGGTCCATGGTTTTCGCGGCTTCGGCACGCGCCCGCGCGGCCCCCTTGCGCAAGACCTCCTCCACATAATCGAGGTTGCGCTGCAATTCCTCACGCCGTGCGCGGAACGGCGCGAAGGTTTCCTCGAAAATCGCGGCCAGCGCCTTTTTGGCGTGTCCGTATCCGTAATTCCCGCCGCGGTAGTTCGCCTCCATCTCCGCGCGTCGCGCCGGATCGGCGAAGAGCCGGTAGAGGGCAAAGATGTTACAGGCGGCTG
>JAPXSY010000023.1:0-44186 GCA_033812795.1 Kiritimatiellia bacterium | reverse complement strand
CAGCATGGAGGCGGAGCGCGGTGTGCTCGGCTCCATTCTGCTCGATGCGGCCACGGACAACCGTGTGCTTGATCTGTGCATCGAGAGCGGGATCACGGCGGATTCGTTTTTCTCCCTCCCCAACCGGCTTTTGTTCGAAACGCTGTCCGAGATGGCCCGCGCCAGCCAGATCATCGATCCGCTCACCCTCACGGAACGCTTGCGCGCACTTAACCGGCTGGAAGAGATCGGCGGCGCCGTTGCCATCCAGACGCTGATCGACGAAACTCCCACCGCCGCGCATGCCGAGTATTACATCAACATCCTGCGACAGAAACATCTGTTGCGCGCGGTCATCACCTGTGCCCGCGATGCCGAACGCCGCTGTTTCGACGAGGCCATCAGCGCGGACCTGATCCTGAGCGAAGTCGAGCAGAAGTTCCTCTCCATTGCCGACCGTCGCGATGGGGCCGGACTCACCTGGCCGCAGGCCATCACCAATACGATGGGGCATATCGACCGGCTTTTCTCGCTCGGTCCCGGTGCCGTGGCCGGGCTCCCCACCGGCCTCGCCAACCTCGACCGTAAACTCAAAGGGCTGAGGAATGGCGAGATGATCGTGCTCGCCGCGCGCCCCTCCATGGGCAAAACCTCACTGGCCATGAACATTGCCGAGCGTGTCGCTTTGGGCAAAGACATGAACGGGCGCGCCATGAAGGGCGACCACAACCGCCCCCATCCCGTCGCGGTGTTCTCGCTTGAGATGTCCACCGAATCCCTTGCCATGCGTATGCTCTGTGGCCTCGCGGAAGTGCCGAGCTTCAAAATCGACCAGGGGTTGGTAAACCCAAAAAAGATTAACCGGCAACTGACTGATGCGGCATCCAAACTCGCTAAAGCGCCGATTTATGTTGACGACACCGGCGGTCTTGACGTCATGGACATGCGCGCCCGCGCCCGTCGCATGAAGAAGCGTTACAAGGTCGAGTTGATTGTGATCGACTACCTCCAGCTCTGCAACTGCCGCGAATTCGCCCGGCAGGGCCGCCAGATTGAAACCTCACAGATCTCCGGCCAGATCAAAGCAATGGCCAAAGAGTTAAACCTGCCGGTCATCGTGCTCAGTCAGCTCAGCCGCGCCCCGGAACAGCGCGGCGATAAAACAAACAAGCCCAAACTCTCCGACCTGCGTGACTCCGGTGCCATCGAACAGGATGCCGACGTCGTCCTGCTCCTGCGTCGTCCGTGTAAAGCATCCGGAGATCCGGAGTTTGATGACAAGCTGCTCGCCATTGTAGACGTGGCCAAACACCGTAACGGCCCGACGGGCGAGGTGCGCCTGAACTTCGAGGACACCCTAACCCGTTTCAGCGACCGCACCGACCAGATCACGGAGGATGACCGGTTCGAACCCGACCCGGACTCCTGACGGACCCGCCTGATTCTCCGCCGCAGCGGTTGCGCAAGGACGGTCGCGCGCGAACAGACCCGCATCCTCTTCCCGAAGATACGCCAGCGCATCCGCTTCAGCGCGGCGCGGCGCGTCTGCGGCACACCATCTCGCGCGCCTGCTCCAGCGTGGCAAGCTGTCCCTCAAGCTGCGCATCGTACAGTTCCCGCAGGAGCTTCCCCACCTGCGGTCCGGACGGCACCCCCCACGCGATCAGATCCCGGCCGCGCACCAGCGGTTCGGGCAGTACAGGTTCGGAAACGAAAGCGGCGTAGGCCTCCACAAGTTGCCGCCAAGGAGTGAGATCGCCGTTGCTGTGCTGTATGTCCAGCCGCATCAACTCCAACATCCGCGGAAACGTGGGCTCTCCCATGAAGCGCCGCAAGGTCGCGCGCCGCATCTTGCCGGACTCGACCCCCCGCATGTGCCCCGCCACCAACGCGCGAACCTCGGCGATCCGCGCAGACGGCTGACGCAACCGGGTGAGAAGTTCTTCAGCCATTGCCGCGCCGACCGGCGCATGGCAGGGGAAACGGATGCGGACCGCACCGGTTGCAGGATCGGTTTCCTCACGGCACGTCATCGGTTTGCCGAGATCATGGAGGAGCACCGCCCAAGCCAAGGTCAGATCGCGCGGCGGCGGCAGGGCATCCAACATCAGACAGGTATGGGTCCAGACATCCCCCTCGGGATGAAATCGGGGAGGCTGAGCCGTTCCGTACAGGCGGGCCACTTCGGGCAGGATCGGTGACAGCAGACCCGTCTCCCGCATCAAATTCAGAGCCGTTGAGGGCAAGGGCGCCTCGCACAATATGCGGTTCAACTCATGGGCCACACGCTCGGGACTGACCTCCGTGATGCGGGGCGCCCAGACCTCCAGGGCCTCGCGCGTACGCGGCTCCACCGTGAACTCGAGTACGGCCGCGAATCGCACCGCACGCAACATACGCAGGCGGTCCTCACGGAATCGCGCCGCAGGATCACCGATCGCCCGGATCACCTGCGCCTGCAAATCAGTCAACCCGCCCACATAATCGGTCACGTCGCCCGTAGCGGGATCGCAGAACAGACCGTTCACTGTAAAGTCACGGCGCAACGCATCGCCTTCCGCGTTGGTGAACGCGATCTGCTCAGGATGCCGACCATCGCGGTACGGACCATCGGTCCGGAAGGTGGCCACATCAAAGGAGAAGCCGTTGCGCCGCGCCACCACCACACCGAACGCCTTGCCGACCGCCACCGTCTCCCCGGGAAACAACGCCTCCACTTGATCCGGTGTCGCGGCGGTCGCCAGATCGATATCCTGAACTGGCCGACCCAACAGGGCATCCCGCACGCATCCGCCTGCGAAAAAAGTCTCGTATCCGGCGCGGTTCAGATCCAAGGCCAGCGCCCGCGCGGCCTCCGCGCGCGGGATATCCCCGGCCCGGAACCGCACCTGCACACCGTTGCCGCCCATCACTCACCCCCCGCCCGGATACGGAAAAAGAGGGTGTCGGCCAAGCCGGGCATCGCCATCCCGGCGCGGAAACGATGAACCCCGTTGGTCTCGCCATCGCGAACCGGCGCGACAGACATCCCTCCCCACCCGTCTGTCCGCAGCAATGCGTTGGTCTGCACCTGATACGGAATCCCCCGCTCCCCAAGAAAATCAATGCAGAACGCATCGTTCGTCACGGCAAACAGGAGAATGTCCGGCGTCAGCCAAGGTTGCGGCACATCACCAGTCCAGATCACATCATCCACCCACCCCGCATCGCTGCTGCTGGCTTCAGCACCGTTCTTACGATACTCCCACCGCAACGTATGCCAGGTTCCGGTACCGCTCACCGTATTCGTCACCGCAGTCCACGGGGACTTGGTGCCGGAAATCTCCATGACCGGAGTCCCGTCCACGAGAAACCGTAGAAAATCGGCACCGGGCTCACTCGACACACGCCACCAGAAGCTCACCGTGCCGCTGCCCCAAACCTGAAGTTCGAAAGCCGTGAAGCCGTTATCGGGAACCACCCCCGGACCCCCAAGTTTAACCGCCGGCGTACCGGAGGGCGCGCCGGACATCGCGTCACCGGTAAGACCGTCAACCACTCCTTCACACGTGAATGCGGGCCCGTAACACCCGAGCAGACGCGCCACGGAATCGCGATACGAGGCAATCAGCGTCACCGCCTGCGACGGCATGGTGAGCACCGTGCTCGGTGCCGTCGCATTCGCCAGTGCCGAAGTCGCGTCACCATTCCATCCGGCGAACTCCTGATAAAGGGGCGCGGGATCTGCCGCCACCATCACGGCCGAGCCCTCTGCATACCACCCGCTTCCAGAGCCGCAAACAACCGTGAGGGGCACCCGATAGGTGGCCGCCACACACAATGCGGAATCCGTGGTCGTTACAGTGGTGGTCGGCGCGAACCGATCCGCCACCGTTGCCACGTCACCGGTCCAGCAATCAAACTGTTTTCCTTCCGGCACCTCCGCGCCGATCACCACCTGCGAGCCGTAGGGATACACACCGGAACCACTGCCGTGGATCACCGTGAGCGGATAACCCGTAGCCTGGTACGACGCGGCCAAAACCATCCCCGTTCCGCTCATTGTCACGGTCGTCGATGCTGCCAGCACGTCCGCCACACTGTTGGTGTCACCGGTCCACCGGTCGAACACATGATACGCGGGCGGCGAATCGGCCTGAATCGCCACAACCGTGCCGTTGCTGTACGCGCCCCCGCCGCTGCCGTGGATCACCGTGAGCGGATGGAACGGGACCCATCGCAAGGCGTCAACCCAGCCGCAGTCCTGCCCGACATAATCACCTTGCGGATCCTTTTCATACTCCCACCGGAAGAGGTGCGGCGTCTCTTGACCGCCCTCCACCAGAATCGACATCTCCTCCCAGTTGTTCATGATGCCTGAGATTTGATGGATCGACCCCGTGCCGGCCTCGTAGAAACGCAACACATCCCAGTCAGCCTCGCTCGAAGTGCGCCAGCAGAACGAGAGCAGGCCCGGACCGGTCACCGACCACTCGATGCCCGCCATCTGGCCGTCCGCAATGATCCCTTTCCCGCCCAGACAGACAGAAGTTCCGCCGTCACCGCAGTGGTTGGTGGAAACTTGAACGGCATTCGTAAACCCGATCGGCACGGCATCGGACGCGCCACCAACAACGATCAGCGCATCCGCGCGCCAGTGCGCGTACACGGTATGGTTGGTAACCGTACGCATCACCGTATCTTCGGTCACTGGCGTTCCGGCACCGCCGGGTCCGGACCGCCATCCCTCCCACACGTAACCCGTCCGTTCCGGCACGGGCAAATCCCCGTAAACCCCGCCAAGATCCACCACAGCCGTGGCGGGCTCGACCGTCCCGCCCAAGGCGTCGAACGTGACCGTGCAGGCCCGGGCGAACCCCCGCAACCGCGGATACCCCTCCCCTTCCACGATCTGCCAGTCCCCGATGAAATCCCAGCCCGAATAGGTCACGGCCTGACGCATGGCCGATGTGGTTTGCGGCACGCCCCCGGCTGAACCGCTCTGTCCGCTGACCTCGGTATCCCAAAACGAACCTGCGGTGATCCCATCCCCCCAGCCGATCAGCCCGCCCACACCACTGGATGTGCCCGTGACCACGCAAGCCGCATACGTCTGGGTGACTGAGCCCCCGTCGGCATGCAGTCCGATCAGCCCGCCCACATTCGACTGGCCCGCCACACTCCCCACGGCATACGCGCGGTTCACCGTACCCTCGCGATTCTCGCCGATGAGGCCGCCGACCCCGTTGTACGTGCCGTTCACCTGCGCCTCCGCGAAACACCGCTCCACCGTACCGCCCGCATTGTATCCCACGAGCGCGCCAAGCCCCCCGTTCCCGCACACCTCGGCATAGGTCAACCCGAGATTCCGAATCACCGCACCCGGTCCGAGAACGCCGAACAACCCCGCATAATCCTCCTCGGGACGATCCACCTTCAGCCGGGCGATCACATTGGACCGACCGTCGAAACTGCCGGTGAACGGCGTTGTCATGCTGCCGATCGGACCGAACCCGTCCGGCCATCCCGCCGTCTCTCCGGCATACAGCATCCCGGTCAGCCAATAGCGGCCATTCAGCGTATAGTCCGGATCGCGGCCGATCCGCTGCAGTTCCTGAACCGATCCGATACCCCGCGCCGAACGGAAGATCGCGGTCAGGCTGACATGCCCGGCCATGGTCACCTGCGTCACCGGATTCGTCGGCTGGGCCACGCCGCCCGACCAGCGGACGAATTCGCTGACGCCCGCCACCGGCTGCGCGGTCACCGTCACATTCGTCCCGGGCGTGTAAGAGGAGAGCAACGGGGTGACGAATACGTTGCCCGGGCCGCGCGACGCAACCGTCAACACAAACTCGTTCCCATTGACCGCCAGCCCGCGCAGATAGGGGTAGCTCACACTCTCCACGATACCCCACACCTGACTGAAATCCCATCCGGAAAAGGTCACGGCCTGACGCATCTCCGCCGAAGTTTTGCCTGTCCCCCCGCCCCATGAGGAGGATTGGCCGCTTGCCTGCGTGTCCCAATAGGCTCCGGAGACAACACTGTTGAACCCGCTCCCGCTGCCCACAAGACCGCCCGTGTCTTCCGTGCCGCTCACCCGTGCGATCGCATAACTCTCTCCAATCGTCCCCCCCTCATACAGGTACCCGACGAGTCCGCCAGCCCCCACGTCGGCCACAACGCTTCCCGACGCGGACGAACGCTCGATCCCGCCCAAATCCACAAAGCCGGCCACTCCGCCCACGGTTTCCAAACCGACCACATCCCCAGAAACCGAACACTCCCGGATCAGGCCCTCAGACAGATACCCGGCCACACCACCGACATCAACCAGCCCCGCGACCGTGATCCCCGTCAGACAGAGATTGCTGACCACCCCGCCCGTCCCAATCCGGCCGAACAGGCCGACATCACTCTCGCCGGGACGGTTGAGGGTCAACCCGGTGATCCTATGGCCGTTGCCGTTGAACACACCGGTGAACCCCCACTCCGCATCCCGGCCGATCGGCACAAACCCCGCGCCCCCGTTCCAATCCGCCGTGGCCGAGGCGTCCAGATTCGTCATCAACGTATAGACAGCATCGGGCTCCCACCCGTCGATACCGGACCCCACCTTCTGAAGGTCATCCAGAGACCAGACCTCCAGACCCGCCGCAGAGAGCGCACCTGCCAGGCATAGGCAACCCGCAAGGCGGCGCACTGTGCGCGCCGCATTCGCTTGCCCTGCCGTGTATCGCGGTGGCTGATTACTGAGTCCTGTTTTTTTCATGCGGCCTTTTTTCCCACAACCCGATCCGTTAGCTCAGGATTGTACCCGTACACACGTCGAATTTCAACCTCTGACACAAGCAGGCCATCTTCCCGATTCCCCTTTCGGCTTTGACAAACGAAACGTCGAAGGGGTACACTGTCGCACCATGCCTCATCGAACTTTGAGTT
The DNA here is from genome assembly GCA_033812795.1 of Kiritimatiellia bacterium. Classification (GTDB taxonomy): domain Bacteria; phylum Verrucomicrobiota; class Kiritimatiellia; order RFP12; family UBA1067; genus JAPXSY01. Next base: position 37,283 of record JAPXSY010000023.1, on the reverse strand, counting down.
TGCAGCAAGCCGCGCGCCACATCCGGATTCCGGAACGCGAGCTGTTCCATTTGGTTCAGCGCGGAGAGATCCCGTTTCTGAGACACGGCGACGAAGTGGTCTTCGAGCACCGTCGACTCGACGATTGGGCGCAACGGCGCATCCTCGGCCTGCCGACAAAATCCCTGACCCAGCATCACCGCGAAACAACGGCGGAACGCACGCCCCATAGCAAAGACGATGCCTTGGTGGCGCGACTCTTCCGTCCCGAATGGATCGACCCCGCCCTGCCCTCGCGGACCAAGCCCGCAGTCGTGCGGGACATGGTCGCGTTGGCGGTCTCGACCGGACTGCTGTATGACGACGCGGCCTTTCAACGCGAGGTCGAAGAGCGGGAGGCCGCCTGTTCGACCGCCATCGGGGGCGGCGCGGCCCTGTTGCATGCGCGGTATCACGACCCCTTCTGGGCTTCGGATTCGTTTATCGTGCTCGGCAAGACGCAGCAGAACATTTTTTTCGGCGCGCAGGACGGCGGCGAGACGGATTTGTTTTTCCTGATCTGCTGTACGGATGACGCCTTGCATCTGCATGCACTGGCACGGTTATGTATGCTCGCACACGGCAGCCTGCTCCTCTCCGACCTGCGCGCCACCGACCGAGCCGACGAGATGCATCAAATCCTGCTGCGCGCCGAAAGCGAACTCCTGCGCACCCTGTGAGCCGGGTCATTTCATCTCGGACTCATACGGAATCGGGATACCGTACTGCTGGTTCACTTTGAGCATTTCGGCCAGCACCTGCTGCCGCGGTTCGGCCGCATAGACGCTGACCAGATGGTACAGCTTCTGATACGCCCAACGCTGCCTTACCGCCGCCGTGCCGAGTTTGGCGTGTCGCGACAGGCTGAGCCGGAAAATCGAATCGTACCCCTTGTCAGCAGCCAGGCCGCGGATCTGAAACACCAGTTCCTCCGTGGTGTCGGGACAGACCCCGTGCAACTGGATCTGACGATCCTTGTAGAGAGGCGTCGTGCGTTTCGGGTAGACCTCGCTCTGCGACACACTGTCGAACGTCACCTGGATATCGCTCATCACCGGATAACGCAGCCCAGTGTACGCTCCGGCCATCGAGTCCGGAATATCCCACCGATTACCGGTGAGCACAACCGACCCGCCCCGATTCCCGTACGTCAACATATCGAGCAGATAGACATTGGCTTTGCTCTGTGTCCCGTACATGTTGACGGAGACCACCCCCTGATTCAGCTTCGAGAACTCGCCAATGATCTTGGCGCTCTCGGTCATGCCAAAGGTCGGCTTGCCGTCCGTCACAATGAAGGCGATCATCGGGCGTTTCGGATCACGCGGCAGTTTCATGAGTGTGCGCAACGAACCGAACACGTCCGTCTGGCCGAACGCGCGCATGGCCGCGACAAAAGTTGAGGCTTTCTTGAGGTGGGCCTGGGTCACCGGAACCCAGTCCGGAAAACACATTTCGGTGGTGTCCCGGAACGCGACCACGTTAAAGCGGTCTCCGGGGTTCATCGTTTCCAGCGCGGCCGTCATCGCGCGGCGGCAGAAGACCATGCGCTCCTCGGACATCGAGGCTGAGACATCCTGAACCCAGACGATATCCTTGTCGAGCGTGGGCACCGTGCGGTCGCGGCGCGGCTCGATTCCGATCCGGAAATAGATGCGTCCGGGATCCGCCGGGTCCCGGTAGGTTTCCAAGCCCACAGCCAACAGATCGTCGATCGGCTGATAGTCGGCCAGCTCCTGCAACGCCGCGATCTGGGCCTGGGCCTCACGCGCCTTGCGCTCTTCCTCGCTGACTTCAGTAGCGGCGATCTGTTGCGATACGGCGGCCAGTTCACGTTCGATCCGTTTCTGCTGCTCCGAGGTGCTCGCCCCGTCCGGTCCAGCCGTTGCCGAGCCGGTGTCCGCTGCCGAGCCGGTGGTCGGGCTTTTCCCTGCTTTTTCGCCGGGCTGCATCGCAAACCGGGACTCCGTGGCTGCGGTGGAGACCGGCGCGGGCGTGGCCGGCGCCTCCGGCGCGGGAACCTTGAAGGTACCCGCGCTGATTTCGGTATCAAACACCTCCGCCGCCTCGAATGGCTTGGGCGGCTCAGGGTCGTTGCCAAAACGGCGTCCCACGAGGTCGATCGACGGCACGATGTCCGGCGCGTCGGGAACCCGTTCAATCATGGGGATCTCGCGGCGCGGCAGAGTCGCGACCTCATCCACCACGGTCCGGTCATAAATCTGGGCGATCTCCTGACGGGGCATCCAGGGGGTGGTGTCGATCTGGGGCGAGGCCGCCTCCTTGAGCGCGGGCACACCCGGTTGAAGCGCTTCCCGCGGAATCGGCGGGGGCGCGGTGAGAACGGGCGCGGCCGACTGACTGAGCGCCTCCACCTGCTCGGAAACCTCGATCGGGCCGCGGCTGGGCGTATCGCGCTCACCCGGCTTCTTCCGACCGATATACATGGGGTCCGCGCGCATGGTTTCGACACGCATGGGCGGCACGCGGTCGCCCGTGAACCATTCGCGGCCCCGTTCGCGCAAACTGGAGATGCCGGAAATCGTCCAATCGGAGAAATAGACCATCAAGACCACATGGATCACCGCGGACAACAGGACCGCGACACAGGCCAGCAGCAGATGACGGTCATGGGATTGCGGATGCGGTCTGAATCCGTATGGTGTCATGAGCCTGCCTTCCTCTCGCCTGCGGCCGCGGTCGACGGAACCGGATTCGCCAACGGCGAGGCGGGATAGCGGGTGCGCAACTCCTCACGCAACGCCGCAGCCTCCCGGGCCCGCCCGGACTTATCCAGCAAGACCGCCGCCTGATGCAACGACTGTGGCACGAGTGTGGGATCATCGAACAAAATCCCGACACTGATATGATAGCGCAACGCGGCCTCTGAATCTCCCTTGCGCTCGGCGTTGCGCGCCAATCCGGCATAGGCATGCGCCCGCAGCCCTAACAGGTCGGGCGTGGCCGCGCGCGACGCCGCGTCGGTCAGATGTTTCTCCGCGTCGTCGAACCGCCCCGCTTCGCTCAACAACTCGCCAAGCCGGAGAGCGGACTCCGCGCCGTATGCGGTAGAAGCGCCCGTGGCCAGCGCCTCGGTAAAGGCGTGAAGAGCCGGATCGCGCTCGCCCTTGGCGCGGTGCACGCGGCCCAGCAGGGTCCACCCGGTCTGCGTCCACCCCTTATCCACCTTCAACTCGACCAGTCGGGTCGCGGCCTGAATCGCCGCAGCCGGCTGTTTCTGCTCCAGTTGGAACTCGGCAAGCCACGCCAGCCGCTCGGCACCGAGTTTTTCGGCGATCGGCGCGTCCAGCAGTTTCTGGAAAAAGGAGGCGGCCTCGGGTTTACGCCCGGTCTTCTGGAGCAGCATGCCCAGTTCCAGCATCGACTCCCGCTCAAAGTCCTTGGTCGGAGACGCCGCGAGACAGGCACGGAACAGCTTCTCCGCCTCGGCGTCTTCGCCGACCTGCCGGTAGGCGGAGGCGCGCCAGAACAGAACCTCGGCCTTGCGGGCGTCATTCGGAAAACGGCGCATGCGCTCATCCAGTGTGGCGGCCGCGGCGCGCACGTTTTTCGCGCGCAACTCCTCCATCGCCTTCTGATAGAGCGTCTCCGCGACCTCGGCGCATTCGGGATACCGGGTCAGCAGCGCGGTCCAGTCCCGCAACGCCGCATCGCTCTGTCCGAGACGAGACAGGCAGACACCGGAGGCATAGAGGGCTCGGGAGGCCAGCGGATCATCCGGGAAACGCTGGACGACCTGCAAGTACCAGGACGAAGCCGACTCCCATGCCTCCTGTTTCTGCAGCAGCCACCCCAGCCGGTAGAGGGCATCTTTGACAAGCGGGCTTTGCGGGCACTTGTCCACCAGCAGGCGGCAGTACTGCACGGCCGCATCATACCGCTGCAACGCTAACGCCGCCTCGGCGTTCATCCAATAGACGTGGTCGGCGTGCAAGTCGACCGGCCGTGTGTTCTCCGAGGTCATCTTCAACACCGCCTCATACGCGCCGTCATGATACAGCGTCGTCAGCTTCTCATACCCGGCCTGTCCGGCCAGCCGCCCTGTTGGGAAGGCTTCGAGTTGTTGCGAATAGACCTTCACGGCCTCGGCACGCCGTTCGAGTTGGCGCAGGCAATTCGCCCGGAGGTAGAGCACCTCTTCGCGCGCCGGATGTCCGGCGTCGCCGATGATCAGATCGAGACTCTCAAAGGCTTCGGCATAACGCCCCGTGTAATAATTCGCCCAGCCGGCGGACAGCGCGCTCTCGCGTATGCGCGGCGAAGCGGGATACTTCGTCTTCAACGTCTTGAACAGGTTGGCGCTCTCCTCGTGCCGCTGGTCCAACAGCGCGGTCTGGGCCGCGAAGAACAGCGCCTCCTCCGCCACTTTGGGATCTCGGGCCTTGTGCGCCAAATCCAGATAGATGCCCATGGCACGACGCCGATCCTCGGGCTTGCCGGTCTTACCGAGCAGCCACGCGATACGCAATCCCGCATACATGCCGTAGTCGGTCTGCGCGTACTCCCGGCTTAACTGTTCATAGCGCGCCAGCGCCTCCGCAGGTTTGTCGAGCTTTTCAAGCGTCTCACCAAGATGGTACAGCGCGGCCGACCGCACTTCCGGCGGCATGCCCGTCGCGGTCAGTTTTTCAAACAGCGCGGCCGCAACGTTCAGTTCCGCACCCCCGGCCCTGAGCAGCAGCAGCGCCCGCTGCAGATCGGCGCGCGCGACATTCGGACTGTCGGGAAAACTTTCGGAGAGTTGCTTGTAGGTCGCGGCCGCCTCTGCCGCGCGGCCTGTGCGACGGTAACACTCGGCCAGACGGAACAGCACATTGTCGCGATCCGGCACTTGCGGCGTTTCGGCCAAGGACACGTATTCGCGCGCGGCCAGATCAAACAGGCTGCGCCGGAAGAGCCCGTCCGCCAGTTGCAGACGGTCCCGCATCTCCACCGGGTCCGCCGCACGCACGCCGCACACGGCGAGCAGCAGCATTCCGGCGCTAATCTGTGCCCGGCATATCCTCATGGCGTCTCCGTGGCGGCAGGCTTCTCTTCGCTCGTGGCCATCGAGAAGTTCCAGATGTCCGCCTTGCGGCAGGTATCCACCACCTTGATCAGGTCCTCGTATCGGGTCTCTTTATCCGCCCGCAGCACCACCGGTTGGCCCGGGAAGTAGCGCGCGAGACGGTCCAGCCGGGCGCGGAGCGCATCCAGCGTCAGATCCTGCTGGTTGACCGACACGCGGCCGTCACGGGTGATGTTGATGATGATCTCACCCGGCAACCGGTCCGGCACTTTGCCGCTCTGCGCCGACGGCAGCGTGATGTTGATCTCATACTCCCACTGCGAGAAGACGGACGTCGTGATGAAGAAAAAAAGCATCAGGAAAATGATGTCCATCATGGACGTCATCTGAAAACTTGGAAGCACACCCCTGCTTTTCTTTCGGAAGTTCATGCCTTGTCAATCCTGTCCCGTAAACGGGGCTTTCATCCCCATGCCGATGAGGGCGGTCAGCACCTCGGACGACGCCGCCTCGAGGTTGGCGATCTGGCGGCTCGCCCGCCGCCGGAACCAAGCGTAAAACACCATACAAGGAATGGCGACGATCAACCCGAAGACTGTTGTCACGATCGCCTGCGACACGCCGGCCGCCAATACTACCGGCTTGGCGCTCGCGATGTCGCTCGCGACCGAGCCGAAAGCCGTGAGCATACCGAGCACCGTTCCGAGCAGGCCGAGCAACGGCGCGATCGTGGCCACATCCAACAGGAATTCCGTCTGCCCCTGAATCGCGTCAGCCTGACGCGCACCCTCGGCCTCGGCCGTGCTCCGGAGCAGCGCAACATCGCACTGCGGCACATTGCGCAGACAGTCCAGAACCGCCAACACCACCGACGCGAGCGGACAGGGATGACGATCGCATAAACGGCGCACCTCCGTCAGATCGTTGGCGCGCACCCGCGCCACCAGATCGATGAGCAGTTCGCGCGGCGTGATCGCCCCGGAACGCAACACGGTCATGAAGTAGAACACCATGGCCAGCGCGAAGACCGAAATCGCGGCCAGCACCCACATGACCCATCCGCCATATTCCCACGCCTGTTTCAGCGACATCCCGTATCCGTTGATCAGGGCCGGAACAGCCGCCGCGCTTTCCGCCGCCTCTTGCGCCCACGCGCACGCCAGCGACCCCGTGAAGGCCAAAACCCCCGTGACCGTTTTTCTGTTCACCATCCTACCCATCCCTTCTCCTGTTTCATCCCACACCGGATCTTCCGATTCCGGCACATCATCCGAGCGCGTCCGCCGCGCCGCCCAACAGGGCACTGAAGATCGCCCGTAGCCGCGTGCGCCGCACACGCACCCAACGCCGCACATCGCGCACACGCGCACGGTATCCGCCAAAATCCAGTCCCGCCGTGGCTCCCAGATGCGTCTTCGCCGCCAACGCCCGGTCCGGATCCGCTTCCTGCAACGTTTCCAGATGGGACCGGACATGCTGATACGCGTCGCGGAACGGCATGCCGCCCGCCACCAGTTCCAACGCGCGGTCGGTCGCGAACACGTCTGGCGTGAACCCCGCGCGCAACCGCTCGGGACGAACCGTCAGCGTACCCACCATCAGCCGCATGATGCGCAACGCGGCGCGTGTGACCGTCAACCCCTCCATGTACAACGCCTTGGTCTCCTGCAAATCACGGTTGTAGCCGCCCGGCAACGCCTTCAGAATCATGTTCGCCGCACTGCCGTATCCGAGCACCACCGCCGCCTTGGCGCGGATCAGTTCCAGCACATCCGGATTGTTCTTCTGCGGCATGATGCTGCTGCCCGTGCAGAGTTCCGGCGGCAACGTGAAATAACCGAACTCCGGCATGGAGAAGAGGATCAGATCCTCCGCCATCCGGGAGAGCGAAAGCATCAACTGGCCGCATGCCGCCAGCAAAACCGCCTCGTTCTTGCCGCGCGCGTTGCTGGCGTGAAAGACATTGTGGTGCGGCGCCGAAAAGCCCAGCAACCGCGCGGTGAGTTCGCGATCCACCGGCAACGGCACCCCATACCCTGCGGCCGAGCCCAGCGGACAGCGGTCATTGTACGTGTAGGCGGCCTCGACCATCAGCAGATCATCCAACAGGGTCTCGGCATAAGCCGTGGCCCAGAGCCCCACCGAACTGGGCATCGCAGGCTGCATGTGGGTCCGCCCCACCATCGGGACCTTCGCATGACGGCAACCGAAACGGATCAACTCCCCCGCCACTTCCGCAACCTCTTCCGTCAGCCCCAACAACTGGTCGCGCACATGCAGCCGGATATCCACCGCCACTTGATCGTTGCGGCTCCGCCCCGTGTGGATCTTGCGCCCCAATTCGCCTAAACGCTCAGTGAGACGGCGCTCGACAGCCAGATGAACATCCTGATCCGCCTGCGTGATACGGAACTCGCCGGCCCGGATTTCGCGGATCACTTCCGCCAGAGCCGCTATCACCCGATTACGTTCCGCTGTCCCCAACACGGCGGGACGAACGCGCATCCGGGAAAGCATGGTGACGTGCGCCGCCGTGCCCAAACAGTCCCATACCGCCAGATCGAGATCCAGCACCGGATCCTTCCCGACCGTGAACGCTAAAACGTCAGGATGTATCTTGCCCACAATCGTCTTCTGGCTTGCCGTCTCTTTTTTCATGTGCCGCAACACCTTTATTCGCGCACTCTCCGCGGCCCTGCTCCCGTAGCCCGTCCGGCGTCCGCGCGCTGCAAAACCATTCCGCGCGCGGTCCGGAGTTCCAACTCTCTGCGCATCCCCTCCGCCTCCATCAATCGCCTCAAGAGTTCGCCCTGCGCCTCACCAGAACACACTCCTTGAAGAAAAGAGGCATACGCCTCCGAAACAGCAAGAAGCATACCATCCCGACCAACGGCAGCCATCTCAATCAGACGGGCCTGAACTGCGGCGCGGCGCTGAACCTCCGGCTCAGCGGAACGCATCGCCGCCTCACGAAAAGTCAGGTAAGGCCGTTCATAACCCCAAGTTGTACCATAAAACGCGGGGTAGAGCAATAAGCGCGACCGGAACCGCCGAACAATGCCTGAACTCGTAAGCCCGGGCTTGACTACCGTGCGCCCCAAGGCCGTGAACCAGAGGTCCAACGCGGCGTCGAAAGCAAGAGGGTCCTCTGTTCCGGTCAGAATCCGCGCCACCGCATCAGGCCTCCACTCCTGTCCCTCTGCCGCCGCGCACAACAACTTCTCAAAGGGCAGGCCATCCGGACGCCGCTCGAGCAGCCAACTCGCCAGCACCGCCGCCACAGCCGGTTCGCGCGATGCGGCGACACTCTCCATCGCAAACAGCGCCGCCGCCGGAGGCAGGCAGGCCCGCGACCACAACAGCAGCGTGCGGTCAATGTCCTGCTGCCGCGTCTCCCGGCCGGTGTGGCGCACCACGCCGTCGACCAGCCAGAGCGGCACGTCGCGCATCACGCCTTCGCGTCCGCCCGCCTCCACCATCCATGCCCTCAACAGCGCCAGCGAGATCGCGCGGCGGAATCGTCCCAGATCCGCCGCCTCGGGATCGGGCAGCTCGATCCGCTCGAACACACCGCCCCCGGGCTCCCGCACGCGCGACCCCAACACCCGCGTGTCGCCGTCACGGCGGTTGCCGATCACGATTTCCAACGGACACGAGGGGGTCACCAACTTGAGCCGTGTGGCCCGCGCCAGCTCGTCGCGCGTCCGGTCCACAAACACCAATACCGGGGCGCGGTAGGACCCCATCGCAACCGGAGCGCGCACCACGATCGAACCGTCCCGGGAGGTGATCGCCCCGGCCGGAGCCGCCAGCCGTGTGCGACGCGGCCCGTAAGGCTCCCCCCCGACCGCTGCAAACATGGACAGCACCCAACCTGCCGCCGTGGCCAACCGCCTGATCCGACTGTCGTGTCCCATACCCGCTTCCGCCCTTTTCCGTCCGCGTTCCGACCGCGCACGCTTGATTCGTCACCGGTATTATGCAACACTGGAGCGGCTGTTTTCAATGGAAGGTTTGCCCCATGCTATACTTTGAATGCGGCTCGAAATCCGGCGCGCTCGACCGCACGCGACTGAAACAAGGACTCGTTGAGGCCCTTGACCGCCTGGGTCCGCGCCAAAAGGTGTTGGTGCTGCCGCCGGACTTCACCCGGTTCCACTCGCAGGCCGGCCTGCTGACCCAGTACGTGTGGGAGTATTACGGCGACCGGCTGGCCGCCGTGATGCCGGCCTTGGGGACCCATTCGCCGATGACCGAAGCGCAGATCCGCGAGATGTTCGGCGACATGCCGCTCCATCTGTTCAGACCCCACGACTGGCGCAACGACGTGGTGACGCTGGGCACCGTGCCGCCGGAGTACGTGAGCGAACTCACCGAAGGCCGTCTGAACTTCGAGTGGCCGGTGCAGGTCAACCGGCTGCTGGTCGAAGGGGGCTTCGACCTGATCCTCTCAATCGGCCAGGTGGTGCCGCACGAGGTGGTCGGCATGGCCAACTACAACAAAAACCTTTTCGTCGGCACCGGCGGCTCCGTGGCGATCAACCGCAGCCACTTCGTGGGCGCGGTTTACGGCATGGAACGCATGATGGGGCGCGCCGATACCCCGGTGCGCCGACTCTTCAATTACGGCTCCGACCACTTCGGCCACCTGATGCCGCAGATCGTGTACCTGCAAACGGTCGTGGGACGCGCCGACGACGGCGGCATGGCAGTGCGCGGACTCTATGTCGGCGACGATATCGAGGTTTTCAACCGCGCCGCGGCGCTCGCGCTCGAGGTCAACTTCGAGATGATGTCGGAGCCCTTCAAAAAATGCGTGGTCTACCTTGACCCCGCAGAATTCAAGAGCACCTGGCTGGGCAACAAGGCGATCTACCGCACACGCATGGCGATGGCCGACGGCGGTGAACTGCTGATCCTCGCGCCGGGCGTGAAAGAGTTCGGCGAGGATGCCCAGATCGACGCGCTGATCCGCAAGTACGGCTATTTCGGTACGCCGCAGACGTTGGAGGCGGTCGAGGCCAATACCGACCTGCAGGAGAATCTGGGCGCGGCAGCGCACCTGATTCACGGCTCTTCCGAAGGCCGCTTCACCATCACCTACGCGCCGGGGCACCTGGCGCGCGCGGAGATCGAGGGCGTCGGCTTCCAGTATGCCGACATCCAAGAGGCGATGGCGCGCTACAATCCGGAGACTTTGAAAGACGGCGTCAACGTGATGCCTGACGGCGAGGAGATTTTTTACATCAGCAACCCCGCGATCGGGCTTTGGTCCGTGCGGGAAAGGTTTCAAGCGTGAAATAAGGAGGAGAAAAACATGTCAGTTCCATTCAAGGTTGATTTGAAAAACAAGGTGGCGGTGGTGACCGGCGGCGGCGGTGTGCTGTGCAGCGCGATGGCCAAGGCGCTGGCCGAGTGCGGCGCGGCGGTGGCTGTGGCGGACCTTAAGCTTGAGGCCGCGCAGCGCGTAGCCGACGAGATCACGGCGGCGGGCGGCAAGGCGATAGCCGTGGCCTGCAATGCGCTGGAGAAAGAGAGCCTCGAAGCGGCCAACGCTGAGATCGAAAAGAATCTCGGCCCAGTTTCGATCCTGATCAACGGCGCGGGCGGCAACCACCCCAAGGGCACCACGGCGATGGAATACCTGAGCCCTGACGACCTGCTGAAGGAGAACCGCGATTTCGTGACCTTCTACGATCTGGATCCTAAAGGCATCGAGTTTGTCTTCAATCTCAATTTCCTCGGCACGTTGTTGCCGACCCAGGCTTTCACCAAGAAGATGGCGCTGGACCGCTCAGGCGTGGTCATCAACATCTCGTCAATGAATGCCTTCCGCCCGCTCACCAAGATCCCCGCCTACAGTGCGGCCAAGGCGGCGGTCAGCAACTTCACGCAGTGGATGGCGGTACACATGGCCAAGGCCGGCATCCGCGTCAACGCGATTGCGCCGGGCTTCTTCCTGACCGACCAGAACCGTTCGCTGCTGACCAACCCGGACGGCAGCATGACCCCGCGCTCCGAGAAAATCCTGGCGCACACGCCGATGGAGCGTTTCGGCGATCCGTCCGACCTGATCGGCGCGTTGCTGTGGCTGGTCTCGGACCCGGCGGCAGGCTTCGTGACCGGTGTGGTGGTGCCGGTGGACGGCGGTTTCGCGGCTTACAGCGGCGTGTGACGGGTTTTAGCGAAGGAATCGAGGGAATCGAAAGATTCAATGGATTCGAGCCTCGATTTATTCGATTCAATCGATTTATTCGAATCCCTCGAAAAAAAGGAAAACAACCATGGCAAAGAAAGCAACCAAAGCGGATATCGGGCTCATCGGCCTCGCGGTGATGGGCGAGAACCTCATTCTCAACATGGAGAGCAAAGGCTACACCGTGGCCTGCTACAACCGCACGGTCGCGAAGGTTGACGCCTTCATCAACGGCCGCGGCGCGGACAAGCGCCTGATCGGCTGCCGCTCGATGCAAGAACTGGCGGACAGCCTCAAGAAGCCGCGCCGCGTGATGATCATGGTCAAAGCCGGAGCGGCCGTGGACCAGACGATCGAAGCGCTGCTGCCCGTGCTGGAAAAAGGCGACATCATCATCGACGGCGGCAACAGCCACTTCCCTGACACGATCCGCCGCACACGCTATCTAGCGGAAAAAGGCCTGCGCTTCATTGGCGCCGGTGTTTCAGGCGGCGAGGAGGGCGCACTGTTGGGCCCGGCCATCATGCCCGGCGGCGATGTCAAAGCGTGGCCTCACGTGAAGGCAATTTTCCAGGATGTCGCAGCGAAGGTCGAAGACGGCACGCCCTGCTGCGCCTGGATCGGTAGCGACGGCGCCGGCCACTTCGTCAAGATGGTGCACAACGGCATTGAGTACGGCGACATGCAACTCATCTGCGAAGCGTACGACCTGATGGCGCGCGGTCTCGGCATGTCCGCCAAAGAGATGCATAAGGTCTTCGCTAAGTGGAACACTGGCGACCTCGACAGCTATCTGATCGAGATCACGGCCGACATCCTTTCGCAGACCGATGAAGAAACCGGCAAGCCGATCGTCGACATCATTCTCGACACGGCCGGTCAGAAGGGTACCGGCAAATGGACCTCGCAGGCCGGCCTCGATCTGGGTGTCGCCATCCCGCAGATCGCTGAAGCCGTCTTCGCGCGGTGTCTCTCCGCCGTCAAGGAAGAGCGTGTCGCGGCGTCCAAATTGCTGAGGGGACCGGCCACAAAAGTTGACATCGACAAGAAGCTTTTCGTCAAGCAGCTTGAGCAGGCGGTCTACGCCTCGAAAATCTGCTCGTACGCACAGGGCTACCAGTTGCTGCGCGCCGCTGCCGAAGAGTACAAGTGGGATCTCAACTACGGCGAGATCGCGCTGGTCTGGCGTCAGGGCTGCATCATCCGTGCCCGCTTCCTCGGCAAGATCAAGGAGGCCTTCGACGCCAATCCGCAACTCGCCAACCTGCTGCTCGACCCTTACTTCAAGAAGACCGTTGCCAAGGCCCAAAGCGCGTGGCGTAACGTCATCAAGACGGCTATCGACCTCGGCATCCCGGTGCCGGCCATGGGTACCGCGCTCAACTACTTCGACGCCTACCGCAGCGCCCGCCTGCCGGCGAACCTGCTGCAGGCGCAGCGCGACTATTTCGGTGCGCACACCTTCGAGCGCGTTGACAAGCCGCGCGGCGAATTCTATCATCACATCTGGACTGAGAGCGGTGGCAGCACCGCCGCCTCGACTTACACCGTGTAGTGCAACCGTTTAGTTCGAAAAAAGAGAGAAAGAGAGAACCCGTTATGAAAAAACTTGGCAAAATTCTGATGTGGTTTGTGATCGTAGTCGTGGCGTTGCTGTTGGTGGTCGTGCTGACGCTGCCGCTAACCATCGGACCGATCGTCAAGACCGCCGCCTCGGTAGGCGGACCTAAAGCACTGGGCGTGCCGGTTTCGCTCGGCGACGTCAAACTCAACCCACTGGCCGGCAACCTCACGGTATTGCGGTTCAAGGTCGGTAACCCTCAGGGCTATTCCGACAAGGATGCCTTTGCGGTGGATAAGGTTGAGGTCGGTCTGAACATGCGCTCGCTGCTGAGCGACACGATCGTGGTGCGCAAGATTCAGATCGATGCGCCGGCCATCTCGTTTGAGAGCAAGGAGGGCAAGTCGAACTTCGACACCATGATGGCGAACGTCAAGAAGAGTTCGGCGGAAGAGAAGGACAAAGCGAAAGCCCCGGAAGGCGAAAAGAAACCCGGCAAGAAAGTGATCATTGAGGAGTTCACGCTGAACAACGGGCAGGTCGCCTTCACCTCCGGCCTCACCTTGGGCAAGGGAATCACACTCCCCCTCCCGTCCATCACCGTACGGGACATCGGCAAGGAGTCGGGCGGCGCATCCGCAGTTGAAGCCCTAACCGAGGTCATGAACAGCGTGTTGGGCGGTCTCTCCAAAGCAGTGTCCGGCGCGGCCAGCGCGGCTGGAGATCTGCTCAAAGGCGCGGGCGACGCGGTGAGCGGTGCGGCGAAAGGCGCGACTGATGCGCTGAAAGGCGCGGCTTCCGGCGCAGCCGATGCAGCGAAAGGTGTGACCGATACACTGAAAGGCGCGACCTCCGGCGCGACCGATGCGGCAAAAGGCGTGACCGACACACTGAAGGGCGTGACCTCTGGCGCAACCGATGCGGCAAAGGGCGCGACTTCCGGCACGACCGGTACGGCGGATGACGCGGTTAAAACCGCAGAGGGTACAGTCAAAGGCGCGGCGGACGCAGCCAAAGCCACGACCGATAAGCTGAAGAAACTGAACCCCTTCGGTAAATAAGCGCCTCCGGTTTTCTTGCAATGCAACCTCTTCCGTTCCTGCGGAAGAGGTTTTTGGTCGTTTCAGAACCCCTCCGATTATCTCCATGTCTTCGCTCTTTCAAGCGCTGGAATGTCTTGCCGCCTGCGGTGCAGACGGCTTGCTGCCGGATGCGCGAAACAGGCTGATCCGCGGTCTGGAGAGTTGTCGGACGGCCGACGGCGGGTTCCGGAGTTTGGACCGATCCTGCGATCCGTATTACACCTTTTTCGGCTGGCTCGCGCTGCGGGCGTTACGCGCGCCGTATGACCGCAATGAACTTTGCGCCTTGATGACCCCTCACACGAGCGCCGCGAATCCGATAGACGCCACCTGTGCGCGATTGTTGTTGCATGTCGAAAAGAAAAGCTTTCACACTTGGTTGACGAGTTGGATCGACCTCTGGCGTGCGGACGATCCCTACAGCGTTTTTCTCGCCAGTTTGACGTTCCCGCTTCAACCGCAATGGGTCATGCGATTGATCTGGCGCGCCCAACGCCTTCAACCTGATTCGCTTGCGCCGGAGGGGAGCCCCACACCGCGGCTGGCCGCGGGTCTGCTGTTGACCGCACTGGCAGGCCGGGACACGGCCATGCACGCTGCCGCCTTGGCCGCACGGCATCATGTTACCGGAGGATACGCCTCCGCCTCCGGCACACAGCCCGACCTGCTTGCCACAGCGGTAGCGCGGTTCGCGCTGAGGGTATCCGCCAACCCCGAAAAGGCACCGGGCCTTCATGCGGTTCATGAAGCGGATCTGGCGTTCATCGAACTGTGCTGGCTGGACGACGGCCTATTCGGCCCGTCTCCCACTGCCGAGCAGGGTGACACCGAGCACACTTTTTACGGCCTGCTTGCCTTGGGGACGTGCCGTCCGACTCCTGAGCGAATTACGTAAAACACGTCTTTCCGCTTGATGCACAGACGCAGACAGCCTAAAGTGATTCTAAACCGTGATGGTCAAGGAGTTCAGCAATGGATGAAATGGTTGAGCTTTTTGTGGTGATGATCGGACTGGGAATCGTCGCGAGCTTGCTGGTGATTCCGGTTATCCTGCTGATTCGTGTTTCAGGCCTGTGCCGCGGCATGCGGGAGCTGCAACAGCAACTCACCCGGCTGGAAGGACGCTTGGTTGAATCCGCAAAGCCCGACATACCGGTCGCGGACGCCACGCCGGAGTCCGTACCGGTCGCCGCCGCGTCCGTCAGCGATGCAGAGCCGGAACCCGTACCGCCTCCCATGCCGCAACAGCCGTGCGCAGAGTCTGCCCTGTCGGCCGACTCCGCACCGCCATCCGTGCCGCGAGAACCGAACGCGGTCGAGCGCGCCATGTCCCAAATATGGAACTGGTTCATCATCGGTGAGGCGTACCGCAAGCCCGGCGAGTCGTGGGAGTACGCGGCGGCGACCCACTGGCTGTTGCGGACAGGCATTCTGATCGTGCTCGGCTCAGGGCAGCGATGCGTTCAGGCTTCCCATGCGGTAACCTTGCAGATCCAAGGTCACGTACCGGAAACCTGCTGCTTTCACGGCCGCCACCACGGCTTCGCGAAGCGGCTCATCCAGCAGCCGGGATAGCGCGGAGGCCGCAAGCTCGATCCGTGCGACCTCACCGTGATGGCGCACACGGCACACCTTGAACCCCGCAGCCTTCAGCGCCTCCTCTGCGCGTTCCACCTGTCCCAGCGCTTCGACTGTTACGGGCGAACCGTACGGGATGCGTGACGCAAGGCAGGCCATGGCCGGTTTGTCCGCTGTGGACAGATTCAGCCGACGCGACAACACGCGGATATCCTCTTTGGTCAGCCCTGCCTCCGCCAGCGGACTCTTCACACCCAGTTCCGCCGACGCGCGCCGACCGGGCCGGTAATCGCCCGCGTCATCCGCGTTGTTCCCATCGAGAACCGCGTGAAAACCCTTCTCTGCGGCGAGCGCGGCAACCCGCGCAAAAAGGTGCTTCTTACAATAATAACAGCGGTCTGAAGAGTTTTCGGCATACCGGGGATCGGCCAACTCCGTCGAATCCGTCACCACGCGCACCACCCCCATCGCGTCGGCCAGCGCGCACGCCTCGGCGAACTCGCTGCGCGGCATACTCGGCGTGTCGGCAATCACCGCCATCACCGCTTCCGGCCCCAGCACATCCCGCGCGACGCGCAACAAGAGTGTGCTGTCCACACCACCCGAAAATCCGACCGCCACCCGGCCATATTGCCGCAGCAACACATGAAGCCGTTGTTCTTTGTCTGTCAGCACTGCCTCGTCCATACCCAGCGTTCCCGTTCTCCGGTTCGCCGTTTCAAGCGTGCGATCCCGATTGTCCCATCTGCGGACGCCTCGGGGATGCGTCCCTACCGATGCTTCGGCGTTCCGTGTTCAACGTTCGACATTGGGCGTTCCGATTCCCCGTTTCCCTCTCCCCCCGCCTCCTTGGCTTTGGACTCCGCCCGTATTTGCGTCTACAGCACCTGATTGTCGATCAACCGCGTTTTTCCGCAATAGGCCGCGACCAGTGCCACCATTCCCTGCCGCGCTTCCGCCACCGGCTCCAGCGTATCGGGGTCTACGATCTCGACGTAATCCGGCTTCAGCGCGTGTTCCACCAACACGTCCGTCATGTTCCGCCGCACCGTTTCGGCATCACAGGGCCCTGCGGCAACCGCTTCCGCCGCCTGCCGCAGCGCGCAACTCAATCCGGGCGCACGCTGTCGTTCCTCTTCCGTCAGGTACGCATTCCGCGAACTCATCGCCAAACCGTCCGGCTCGCGGATGATCGGCGCGACCACCACCTCGACCGGAAAATCCAGATCGCGCACCATCCGCCGGATCACGGCGGCCTGCTGAAAGTCCTTCTGACCGAACACCGCCACATGCGGTAGCGCGATGTGAAACAGTTTCGCCACCACGGTACACACTCCCCGGAAATGTCCGGGACGCCGCGCACCGCACAATCCGAGGGAGAGGCTCTCCTCCTCCACGAACACACTGGCGTCCGGCGCATACATCGCCGTAGTCGACGGCAGAAACACCGCATCGACCCCCGCCTCCCGGCAACACGCGAGATCGTGCGTCTCGGTGCGCGGATAGGCCGCGTAGTCCTCATTCGGCCCGAACTGGGCCGGATTCACAAAAATCGTGACCGCCACGGCATCCGCCCGCCGCCGCGCTTCCGCGACCAGCGACAGATGTCCCGCGTGCAACGCCCCCATGGTCGGCACAAGCCCGATCCGCCTGCCGGCACGACGCTGTTCCTCCGCCCACTGCCGCATCGTTTCCGGCTGTGTGAACACCTGCATCAACTTTCCCTTCCCCGCATAGCCAACAGCCGCGGACCGCCACCGTCACTCGTCGGTCACCGCCTGCGCGAACGCCATGACCGCCTCCTCGCTGTGCGCGGCCGAGATGAACCCGACCTCGAATTGCGAGGGCGGCAGATAATACCCCTGTTGCAGCAGCTTGTGGAAAAGTCGCGCATACTGTTGCGTATCGCTCCGCTTGGCATCCGTCAGGTTCCGCACCGGCTCAGCATTGCAGAAGAGCGTGAACACGCCCTGAAACTGCGCGCATCGCAAGGGCAACCCTTTGGCGGCCGCCGCCGTGTTGATCTGCTCCGCCATGCGACACCCGATCTGCGCCATCCGCGGGTAGGGATCATCCCGTTCGAGCACCTCCAGCGTTTTCAGACCCGCGGCCAGCGCCAGCGGATTTCCGGAGAGCGTTCCCGCCTGATAGATTTTCCCGTCCGGCGCCAACCCGTCCATGAAAACCGCGGCCCCGCCCACCGCCGCCAGCGGCAAGCCACCGCCGATCACCTTGCCCAGCGTGATAAGGTCGGGTTTCACCTTGACGCGTTGCGCGTATGTGGAGAGGCCGAAGCGGAATCCAGTGATGACCTCATCGAAAATGAGCAGCGCGCCGCACCGATCCGCCGCCCGCCTCAATTTAACCAGAAAGTCCGGATCCGGCATCACGAGCCCCATGTTACCCGGCACCGGCTCCACAATGACGGCGGCGATCTCTACCCTCTTTTCGCTGATGATTTCATTGACCGCGTCGATGTCGTTGAACGGGGCGACGAATGTATCGTTAGCCACATGCCGCGAGATCCCGAGCGAGTGGAGCGTTCCGCCGGTAAGCAATCCGCTGCCCGCACCGACCAGCACACTGTCACTGTGCCCGTGATAACAGCCGTCGAACTTAATGATCCGCTTGCGGCCCGTCACCCCGCGCGCGATACGCAACGCGGTCATGACCGCCTCGGTACCGGAGTTCACGAGGCGCACCCGCTCCAGCCCCGGCACCAGAGCCGTGAGGCGCTCGGCAAACGTCACCTCTTCCGGGGTGTTGATGCCGAACGTCGTGCCCCGCGCGGCCTGCCGGGCGATCGCCTCCACCACCTCGTCGTGCGCGTGACCAAGGATCATCGCGCCCCACGAACAACAGAAATCCGTCAACGTCCGTCCGTCCGCCGTCCGCAGCTTGTCGCCCTTGCCGGACTCGACATAGAGCGGCACCCCTCCCACAGCGTTAAAAGCCCGAACCGGACTGTTGACCCCGCCCGGAATCACCCGGCACGCCCGCGTATACAACTCTTCGTGATCCACTTTGTAGCGCCTCACGCCTGTTTTCGTTTTTTAAAAGGCACATAATCACATTACCAATATCGCATCGAACGGTCAACCTAGAGGGCGCGATGAAGGAGTGACTTGCAATAAGAAAAGGGACGGCGGCATCGGGACTGGAAGTTGATATTGCATTTCGCCTCCCGATACCGATTTCGGTCCCGCCCCCCGCCAACCGATTGCCGGGGGTTGACACCCGAGTCTTTTTTCAGAATAATCTGACAGTTGAAGGAAGTTCCTTCGGGTCGGGTTCACGCCATGCGGTGTGATCTGGCAGACACGTTTTATCACTCAGTTGGGAGGTAACATAACATGGAAATGTCAAAGAACAGCATGCCGTTGTTGGGCGATAAGTTTCCGGAGTTGTCGGTCAAGACCACACAAGGCCCGATGAACATTCCGGGTGATTTGAAGGGGAGCTGGTTTGTGCTGTTCAGCCATCCGGCGGACTTCACCCCGGTCTGCACAACCGAGTTCGTCGCGTTCCAAAAGCGCTATGACCAGTTCAAAGCCTTGGGCTGCAAGCTGGTCGGGATGTCGATCGACCAGGTTTTCTCGCACATCAAGTGGATCGAGTGGATCAAGAGCGAACTGAAGGTTGACATTGATTTTCCCGTTATCGCCGCCAATGACGCCATTGCGCTGAAGCTCGGGATGCTGCATCCCGGCAAGGGCACCAATACGGTGCGTGCGGTCTTTGTGGTCGATCCCGAGGGCGTCATTCGCCTGATCCTGTACTATCCGCAGGAGATCGGCCGCAATATCGACGAGGTCGTCCGTGCGGTCAAGGCCCTGCAGGTCTCCGACTCCAAAAAGGTCGCCGTGCCGGCGGGCTGGCCGAACAATGAGCTGATCAAAGACAAGGTCATTGTCCCGCCGCCATCCGACATAGCCGATATCGAGAAGCGCCGCAAAGAGTATGAGTCTTTCGACTGGTGGTTCTGCTACAAGAATCTGGACTCGTTTTGACCGACAGCCTGCGTGTGGCAGGCAAGCCGGCCGCACGCAGTTCCAGACAAAAACGAGAGGAAAACTGCAACACTCAACGTTCAAGTTGTCGGTAGGGACGCCTCCCCGAGGCGTCCGCGGCGGTTTCGGGGAAACCGCCCAAAACAGCTTTGGTGTGACAAGCGGCCAAGTCACAGCTCCCGCTCAGGAATGGATGCGAGGCTTTTTAACCCGTTGCCATCGGGCAGCCCGCCCGTGGCGCGGATTGATCAGGAGGACAGGGTATGTTGTTTCAACAATTCAAAGTGGACGGTCTGGGGTGTTTCTCCTATCTGCTCGGTTGCCCGGCGTCCGGCACGGCCTGCGTGGTCGACCCCGAGCGGCATGTCGAACAATATCTGCGGGCGGCACAGCAACACGGTGTGCGGATCACGCATATTTTCGACACGCACCTGCACGCCGACCATATCACCGGCAGCAATGAACTGGCGGCGCGGACCGGCGCGAAGATTTATGTACACCCCGGTGTCGAGGCGGGATATCCGCATGAGGACCTGCACGATGGAGACCGTTTCCGGTTCGGAGCCGCAGAGTTGGAAGTGATCGAAACCTTCGGGCATACGCCGAACTCGGTGAGTTTCGCTGTGACGGATCACAGCCGGTCGGAGGACGTTTTTGCGTTGCTGACGGGCGACCTTCTGTTCATCGGCGACATCGGACGACCTGATTTAGCCGGAGCGGATTTGTTGGAGGAGCAGGTCAAAAATCTGTACGACAGCCTGTACGTGAAGCTGGCCCGTTTTCCCGACTGGGTGGAAGTCTATCCCGCCCACGGCGAGGGTTCGCTGTGCGGCCGCGGCATGAGTGCCAAGCCGGTGTCCACGCTGGGGTTTGAGCGCCGCAACAACCCGTTGCTGAACAACATGTCTTTCGAGCAGTTCCACAAGATCATGACTACGGGGTTTCAAGTCCGTCCGGATAACTTCGCGGTGATGGTCGACAAGAACCGGCGCGGTCCTGCCTCGTTGGCCGCAGCCGCACCTTTTAATCTGCTGAATGTGAAGCAGGTTGAGGAAGCGCTGGCCCGGGGAGCGAAAATTGTCGACACACGGGTGCCGAGCGCATTCGGCGCAGCGCATATCCGGGGTTCCGTGAATATCGGTTTGACGCCATTGTCAGTAAACTGGTTAGGGATGGTGATTCCGGCTGACACCGAGCTCATTGTTGTTGCGGACACGCCCGCCCGGGCGGAGGAAGCCGCGTATCTTTACCGCCGGGCTGGTTATGACCGTCTGATCGGTTATCTCGGCGACGGTGTCAGCGGATGGGCGGCGCAGGCCAAACCCTTGGATCATCTGCCCCAACTCACTCCCGAGAGTCTGAAGACGGTGTTTGAGAAATACCCTGACCATCTGGTCGTGGATGTGCGCTCTGACCTCGAATGGGAATCCGGTCATATCGAACAGGCTGTGCATATCCCGATCGGCAAAATCATTGCGGGGGATTTCGATCTGGACAAGACCCGTCACATCACTGTCGTCTGCGGTTCCGGCTATCGCGGCAACATCGCCGGCAGTATCCTGAAATCGATGGGTTATCCGAAAGTCTTCAGCCTGATCGGCGGCATGACCGCCTGGAAGGCCTCGCAGAAAAACCGCTGAGAAACCCTGCCGTGACCTGGTTGCGGACTTACAGTCGACAGGACTTGCGAAAGGACTGCATCGCCGGATTGGTTGTTGCGGTGATGTTGGTGCCGCAGGCGATGGCCTACGCGATGTTGGCTGGATTGCCGCCTGTGGTCGGGTTATATGCCTCGACTGTGCCCTTGCTTGCTTATGCGTGCTTGGGTACATCGCGGCAACTCGCGGTCGGTCCCGTCGCGATCGTGTCGCTGCTGGTGGCTGATGCCTGTGCCGGACGACCGAGCGGCACCGCTGTCGAAGCGACAACGATAACCGGTCGGGCGGCCATGTTGGCGCTACTGGTTGGGGCGATACAAATCGCACTCGGGTTGTGCCGCGCGGGCTTCCTGCTCAACTTCGTCTCGCACGCCGTGGTCAGCGGCTTTACGTCCGCAGGTGCCATGATGATCGGCCTCAGCCAGTTCGGGCATCTGCTGGGGGTCAAGTTGTCGGGCGGAAACTCCGTGCTGGCACTGGCGCTGGACGTGGTGCGTAATCTCTCTGACACGCACCTGCCGACGCTTGCGATCGGTTTGGGCGCAGTCGCGATTCAGCTTCTGGCTCGCTTCAAACGCTGGCGCTTCCCAGTCACTCTGCCGATTATCGCGGCCGCCATCCTGCTGGTCTGGGCATTCAACCTGGAGGAGTACGGTGTTCGCACGGTCGGGGAGGTCTCCAGCGGCCTGCCGGTCTGGCGCTTGCCCGACATCTCCTGGAACGGCATACGGAACCTGCTTCCTGCAGCATGGATGATTGTCTTTATCGGCACGATGGAGTCCATCGCAGTGGTGAAGTGGATCGCAACCCGTGAAAAGTACCGTATCGACGCCAACCGCGAAATGCTCGGACTGGGCTTGGCCAATGTGGCGGGCGGGCTGTTCTCCGGATACCCGGTCGCAGGCGGTTTTTCCCGCACCGCGGTGAACTATCAGGCTGGCGCGCGCACACCGCTGGCGTCGGTCTTCACAGCCGCGCTGGTTCTGCTGACGCTGTTGTTCCTGACCCCGTTGTTTACCCATCTGCCCAATGCGGTGCTGGCGGCGATCATTCTGGCGGCGGTCATCGGCCTGATCGATTTCAAGGAAGCGCGACACCTGTTTAAAATCAAGCAGGCCGACGGCTGGTGCTTCATGGTGACCTTTCTGGTCACGCTGGGCTTCGGGATGGACAAAGGGCTACTGGTCGGCATCGCCTTTTCGTTGCTGCTGTTCGTCCTGCGCAGCGCCCGCCCGGGAATGACGATTCTAGGACAGGTCGGAGAACAAGAGTTCCGTGACATCCAACGTTATCCGGATGCGGTCACATTGCCCTGGCTGCTGATCCTGCGCTTCGAAGCCAGCCTCTATTTCGCCAATGCCGGGTTTGTGGAAGACCGGATCCGGGAGATGCTGGTGCAACGGCCTGAGGTGCGCTGGATACTGTTGGATATGTCCGGCGTCAATGACATCGACGGCGTGGCCGTGTCGATGTTGACGGAGCTGATGCGCGACTGCGCCGCCGCCGACGTGCAGTTCGCTTGCGCCGGCATGAAAGCGGGTGTCAGAGACGTGGTCCGACGCGCCGGATGGGATGATGATCTGCCGGGGAGCCGGATGTTCTATCCAAACCTGCAGCAAGCCTTGGCCGCGCTACCGTCGCACTGATGACGCTCGCGCAATCGGTTGATGACAGGGGACGCGCGGATTGAGCGTGAGCCGCTTTTCAAGCATGAATACGGCGACAAGACACCGTTTCCCGGCCCCTCTGTATCAAAGCAGCGTTGCTCGGAATACCGCTTGCCACCGCACTCCAGCTCCATTCGCCAGACTCGAGGAGCATCGGTATCGAAATCAACTGCTCTTTTCAGGATTAGCGGTTTTTGAGGGCGGCGGCATGTGTCGGCGGTGCTACGCAGAGCTGCACAATCGCTTCGCGCACGCGTTCGGCCTGCTCCGCATTCATCGAGAGATACCGGTCGCGTCCTTTGCCCGGCACGAACAACGTGCCTCCGTCGTTCTCGACTGTCACCGTGCCGACCGGTGAGAACGTGAAATAACCGCGGTCTGGATAGACCGCAACCAACAGCGAGGTGGGGTCCCACGTCGGCCGGTTGTGACCTTTCGCCGAGTAAAGCGCATAGGCCTCGGGCAGCGGATGGTGCTTCATGTAGGCATAATCCCGTTCGATAGACTCATACGGGTAGGCCGCCGCGATCCCGATCTCAAATCCGCTCCAAATCATCGGCGTCGGCCACTCTTTCGCCAGCTTCTGCGCGGCGGGGATATCCTTGATCACATTGTATTCCAGATGGCGCGTTTTCCAATTGATCGGCTTGAAAGAACCCGCCATGAGCGAGAGCACCTTGACCTTTTTCGCGATCAACTCCTTGCCGGTGAATGGCGAATGCGCGTCGGCAGGCGAATCCAGCAGGCGCTGGAAGTTCGTGAAGAACCCGACCTGCACCAGCGACACGCTTTGATCCGGTTGGGAAGCCAAGATTTTCCGGATCAAGCCCGTGGCCTCGGGTGCCTGCTCGCCGGAGGCGAGATCATGCGGATAGCGCAGGCTCCCGTCCTCGTTCTTGGCTGCGGCCAGCAGGTTGAATTTACCGGGCTCGGGCGTCACGCCGCCCTTGACCACTCCGACCGGAATGTCGGGCCGTCCGTAGAAGGTGTTGACCGCATCCACGAACGCGGCGGCTTGCGGATGATCTTTCGTAATGGTCACGGCCAGCAGATCGACCGCGCCACGCGACTGCAACGTGTGGATCATGCACAGTGCCATCAGGTCGTCGGTGTCATTCCCCATGTCGGTGTCGAAAATCAACTTCACCGGTTCAGCGTACGTCATTGCGGCCACGCAGAGGACCGTCACCCACAGGCGTCTCATGTTCTTCATCTCGTTCTCCTTATACCCTTTTGGCCATCACACTCGCTCACTCCACCTCGATCTTGGCCTTGGACTTCAGCTCGTTGACATAGGCGGCCATGGCCTCGCCGCGTCGGGCATGCCGCAGAAAATCGCGGATCTTTTCACGCACTTGGTCGAAATCCGCCTCGCCCGCGGCCTCATGATCGGTTTTGAAGATGATGTGATACCCGAACTGCGTCTCGATGACATCGCTGACTTCACCGACATTCATTGAAAAGGCGGCTGAATCGAACTCCGGCACCATCATGCCGCGGCTGAACCAGCCGAGGCTACCGCCGTCCTTGCCGCTCGGGCACATCGAGTGCGCTGCCGCCTCGTCCGAAAAAGATTTGCCGGCCTGAATGCGCTCACGAATCGCCTCAATCTTGGCGCGGGCCTCGTTCTTCGAGGTCTGCGTGTCACCGTCCGGCGAGATCAGAATGTGCTGAGCCAGAACCCGCTCGCCTGGAGCATATTCCTCCTTGTGCTCGTCGAAATGCCGCCGGATATCCTCTTCGGTCGGTTCCGCGACTCCCGCCACGGCCTGCTCCACCAACTTCTCCACCCGGCACCCGCGACGGATCTGGTCGCGGAACACCTGTTCCGTTGTATTTTGTCCGGTCAGGGCCTTGCGGAATGCATCCTCCCCTCCGACCTGCTCGATGATCCGGGCGATCTGCGCCTCCACATCCTCCTCGCGTACCGGTATGTCGAGACGGCTGGCCTCATCAAGCAGCAGCTTCGCACCGATGGCCTGATCGATCGCCTTGTCAACCAGAGCCGGCAGTTGCGCACGCACCTGATCCTCCGCCATCCCGTGTTCGGCATGGAAACGGACGAGCCGCTCCAACTCAAACTGAATCGCCTCTTCCGAAATCCGCTGTCCATTGACCTTGACTGTTTTCATCCCGCTCTTTCTGTCTTATCGGCACATTTGGCTTTGGGGCCCTTTCGTCCTTCTTTCCGCTCCGCATCTTAGCAAGCGCCCCCCTTCGATTCAAGCGCGGGCACCCTCTTTCCCGCCGCGTACCCGTCTCGATCGGGTTTCCCGTGGTCAGGGCTTTCTTCGCATCATCGCTAGCGCCCCCCAAAAAACCTTCGTGTGAGAAATCTGGAATCCGAAACCCGAAACCTCAACTTTTCCTGCCGGATTATGCTATAGTGTGACGCATCGGAACCCATCCGGAGACCCAACATGCCTGTCTATGTCTACGAGGCCGTAAATCCTGACGCGGGTTGTCCCCATTGCGTCGGCAGCTTCGACGTCACGCAATCGATCCACGACGCGCGCCTGACGGCCTGTCCCGCCTGTGGCGCGGCCATCCGCCGGGTGATCACAGCCCCTGCCATCGGCCGTTCCAAATCCAAACTCGATGACCGCGCTAAGTCCGCGGGCTTCACCAAACTGAAGCGCCTCGGCAAAGGCGAATACGAGAAGATCTATTGAACGGTTGATCATGAATCCCGAACGCCTCGCCCTGCGCAGCCGCATTCTGCATGCTGTGCGCGCTTTTTTCCACGCCCATGATTTTGTGGAGGCGGAGACGCCGGTACGCATTCCGGCGCCCGCGCTCGAAACGCACATCGATGTGCCTCCTGCAGGACGCGCATGGCTGCGGGCCTCCCCCGAACTGCATCTGAAGCGTCTGCTCGCAGCCGGTTCACCACGGCTCTATCAGATCGGTCCCTGCTTCCGCGAAGGCGAATGCGGACGACGCCATAACCCGGAGTTCACCCTGTTGGAGTGGTACCGCGCACATGCGGATTACATTGCGATCCTCCGGGACACGGAAGCGTTGCTGACGCAGGTGTTCCAATCCGTGTTCGGCCGGACAACTCTGGTTTACCAAGGGGTTAAAATCGATCTCGAACCCCCGTGGACATGCCTGAGTGTCCGCGAGGCCTACCAACGTTTCGCTGGTTGGGATCCGGTACGTGACTGGGATCCGGAACGATTCGACCTCGATATGGTGCATGCCGTCGAACCCGCCCTGCCGCGCGACCGGCCCACCGTGCTGACCGACTATCCTGCTGAGGCCGCCTCGCTCGCCCGCCTCAAGCCGGATGACCCGCAGGTGGCCGAACGCTGGGAACTCTATATCGGCGGTCTCGAACTCGCCAACGCGTACAGCGAACTCTGCGATGCCGAAACCCAGCGCGCACGGTTTCTCGCCGCAGCCGAAGCCCGCCGTCAGCTCGGCAAAGTGATCTATCCGCTTGACGAGCCGTTTCTCGACGCCCTGCGTTCGGGCATGCCCCCCTGCGGAGGGATCGCGCTCGGCATCGACCGGCTGATCATGCTGGCCTGCGACGCATCCGACATCACCGAAGTCCGCCCCTTCTGCCAACGTCCCGGCGAACTCTGGTGACGGCATCGACGAGACCGCGTGAACATGATATGCTTCTCCCGATCTTATGAGCGCCCCGCGCGAACCGGAAAGGCAACGAAATGGATTTCACGGAGATCCGAAACGACGACACGGAAGAGACCCTAGCGCATCGGCCAGGGTGTATGCTAATTCTCCTCCGTATGATCCTGCTCTTTCTCGGCCCCGTTTTTTTGTTTGTGGCGCTGCTGCCCACGCTGCTCTCAACCGATGCGGGACGACGTTTCGTGCTTGATCGCCTGAACGCGGCAGGCGACATCCGCCTCACGGTTGAAAAGTGGTCGTGGGGGTGGTTCCGTGCCCCGGTTCTTGAACAGGTCAGCCTGATTGATCCCGAGCGCGGCATGACCGTCACCGCAGAACGCCTGACTTCCGACCGCGGTCTCTGGCGCTTGCTGCCGCTGGGCACATGGAACGCGGGAAATCTGACGCTGGAGAAACCAGAGGTCACTCTGGATCTCATGCCACGCCCCCGTGCGGACGCGGCGAAGCCGCGGGAGCCCTCCCGCTCCCGCGACGGCGGTTTCTTCCTGCCGATTCTGGATATCGCGGCGCATGCCGTGATCCGGGAGGGATCGCTGCGGGTGAACGGCCAGAGCGAAACACCGTTCGAGGCGCAACAGATCGAAGGCCAGATCACCCTGACCTCGTTCCGCAAACCCATTGAGATCAACGGGCAGATGCGGATCGGCGGCGGCACGCTCGGCATCGGGGGACGCGTGCAAAGTCTGCGGGCGTTGACCGCTGCCCGCGGCGCGCCACTTGCCGAAGCGGAAGCGCTGACCGTCAAACTGCTCGGCGTGGATCTCACCGCCGTGCGCCCACTGCTGCGTGAGTGGGCCGGTCAGGAATGGGTCAGCGGTGGAAAGGCGGAAGGCGCCTTCACGGTAACGATGACGAACCTCGACCACCTGACCCTGAAAGGCGGCGTGTTGGTCACGCGGCTCACAGTCGCCGCTGCGGGACACCGCCCCTCGCCCCCGGGCGATCTGGCGCTGATGACGGATCTCACGTATGAGCGTCCCTCCCTCACCATCACCCGTTTCGACCTCTCCGCGCCGTGGGTCCGGGCCGAGGCATCGGGCGCGTTACAGACCGCTGGACAGGGCAAAACCGTCCCTATCGGAACCCTCCGCGCCAAAATCGCGGTCGATCTCGCGGCTGTGGCGCGGGACTTTGGTCCGGCGCTCAACCTCGCCAAGGGATTGCGTGTGCGTCAGGGCGTGCTCCAGGGTACCGTGGCGGTTCAGGGCGACGAGACCGCGCTGGGCCTGGATGCGGCGCTCGCTATCGCGGACTTGAACCTGACTGTGGACGGGCAACCGCTGATCCTGAAGCCCGAACCTTCGCTGCACCTGAAGGCATCCTTCCCCTACGGGCACGGGCCTACGGTGGAGACCCTGCGGCTCAAAGCCCCGTTCGCGGAACTTTACGGCAGCGGCCGCTTCGACTCCGCCGTGGTGAAAGGCCAAGTGAACCTAACCCGGTTTTCACGCGATTTCAAACGTATCCTGCACTCGGTCCCGCCCATGGTCGGTTCCATTTCTCTGGATCTGGCCACCCGGCGCGAGAAGGGTCACGCGGCGGTCACCGGATTCCTGAAAGTTTCCGATACATCAGTGGAAGTCCGTCCCGGCCAGCGCCTGACCGTGCCGCTCGGCACACTCAAGCTCAACAGCCGCGTCCCCATGAAAGGCGACCAGCCCGAACGGGAGTTACAAGACACGACGTTTGACGTGATTCTGGACAAGACGAAACTCGCGGGCGGATGGAAACGCTGGCGTCCCGCGCAGAGCGGTCAGCCGACCGTGCTGCGTGGCTTCACGCTTGCCGCAGACACGGACCTGCACTCCCTGCGTAAAACACTGGGGGGTCTCCTTCCGCCTCCGACCCTGCGCCGTCTGGCGTCCTGGCAGGGCGCACTGGTGGCGAACGCCACCGCTGAAGCCGCCTCCGGTGTGGTCAAAGCGCGGATGAACGCGGCATTGCGCCAAGGTGCCGCCCGGACCGCCGCCGGCATCTGGCGCGTGCCGGATCTCCGCATGGAAGGCACCCTGTCGCAAAGCGTGCAGCAGCCCGGCCTGCGTTGCGAAACCACGGCCACCGGCAGCGCGGCATTCGAACGCGACGGCGAGACTGTCTATGCCGAACCGGCCGCGCGGCTCGTGACAGATTTCACACTGGCGGCCGACGGCCAAAGCGTGCGGATCGACACCTTCGACATCCGTTCGAGCCTGATCGAAGCCCGCGCGCGCGGATCGCTCTCTGATCTCGCGGTGCGGCGTCTGCTTCAGGCCCAAGGCGACATGACCGTCGATTTCGCCGCCGTGACGCGCCTTTTGGACGCCCGCGGAATCGACGAGTTCACCTTGACGGGCAAAGCAGCCCGTCCGTTCCGTTTTTCCGCTCCGACCGCAGGAGGGTTGACAACCCTCCTCGCCGAAGGAGAGTTTTCCGGCGCCGCGTTCCTCGCTTCCGCAAAAGGCCTGGGGTTGGATGCCGGACCGTCGGACGTGAATCTACGCCTCGCCAAAGGGGTGCTCGACACGCGATACGCGCCCACGCTGAACGGCGGTCGGATGGTTTTCGTGCCGCAACTGCGGTACACCCCGGACGGCGTATCGCTGACCGTTCCGGAAAAGAGCCGTCTGCTGGAGAACGTGAAAATCACCCAACAGATGGTGGACAACCTGCTTGTGAATCTGAACCCGATGTTCCACGGGAGCAAGATCCGGGACGGCACGGTGACCTTGGATGTACGCCATTTCACGTACCGACCCGGCACGGACCTGAAGACCGGACTCTCCGCCGATCTCTCCCTGCGTTTCGACCGCCTGAGCCTGAGCCTCGGCCCTGCGCTACGTGAAGTGCTGACGTTCCTTAAAGTCAAGGAGCAGACCTACACCGTCGAGCATCTGCCGGTGCATCTGGTCATCCGCGATGGCAAGACGCATGTGGATCCCATCCGCATGGTGGTGGGCAACCAGCCTATCGTGTTCAGCGGCTGGGTCGCCTTCGACGGCTCGATCCGCTATCTGCTGCAAGTGCCCATCACCGAGCGTCTGACCGGAGGCGCGGGTAAAATGCTGAAGGGCACAACCATCAGCATCCCGATCACCGGGACGGTCACCAAACCGCGGGTCGACCTGAATGTGCTGCACAATGCGTTGGGCGGCCTGATCAAACAGACTGTCGGCGAGGAGAACCTGCAGAAGGTCCAGTCGTTTCTGGAACAGCTTCGGGAGGAATTCCGCAAATAGGACGGCGGTTCATTCGCCGAACACGTACACGATCGGCAGCCGCCCCGACAGCGCGCGTACGCCGGGCATGAACGTCCGAAGCGACGCCTCCCGGGGTGCGAAAACAAAAAGCACCCGCACCTTATTCTCGGCCCCGCCCGCACGGGCCGTCAGACCCGGCAACGCTTCCCACTCCTCGAACGGATACGTGCGCGGGGTCAGCCGAGGATCGAGACCCTCCACCTGCCAGTCCTCTTCGATGAAAACCAGACTTCTGGTCCAGCCGCCCTCCGCGTTTCGTTTCACATGCAATTCAAAGGGCTGAGGCGTGCGCCCCTCACGCTCGCGCCACCTCTCCAGCGGCAGAAAGGCCTTGGCGTAAACACCGTCTTCCCCTTTGCCGTCGAGTTTCAACCCCTTGCCATCCAGCATATCGAAAATCCGTGCGACCTCCGTAGCCTGTTGCAACGTGAGCGTCTCATCCATCTCCAGCGTAACGAAAAGTTCACGGCCCGTATCCGCCTGTTTCCGTAGCCAGACCAGCCCCTCGGCCAAAGCGGAACGATGCAGAACCGTCCCGTCCGCCCCGCGCGTAACCAATGACACCCCGCCCTCACCGGGCTCCGCGGTCACCCTCAGCGACAGAACCTGCGGCCGACCGTCCGCCGCCAACGGACGCAGCACGACCTCGATCAACGCACCGCACGGATAAGAGCGCGCCAGTTTCAGACGGCCGTACACCTCACTCTGCCCGACCCGGAACGGCACGTCGAAAACCGTCTCCCCCGCATTGTAGAGCGATATGACCGAACAAGGCATGTTGGTGTCCGTGAGGCAGGACGGACCGACCCAGCGCCCTCCCGTGAAAACGAGGCCGCCCTCCCCGACCAGCGGTTCGCCCTCCCCCTCGTCGCGGATCAGGGTTTGCAGCGGCAGCACTGCCGCATCCGCGCCATCGAGCCGCCGCACCGTCGCGGTCACGCGTTCCCCCACGGGCCAGAAGCGGAAGGGACGACTGCCCACCCCTCCGCCACGTTTCAGACCGAGATGCTCGACAGCCCGCACGATATCGCTGGGCGCGGCCACGGTCACGGCCACCGCCTCATAGGCACGGTCACTCATTGGCCCGATCAGGATGAATTCCGTTGTGACGCCCTCCGTGTGGCCCACGGCTTCGGCCAGCAACCGCACCTCGCGCCGGACAGGATCCGCCGCGACACCCGGCCAGACCGCGACGGTGCCGCCGGAAGCGGCCGCCTGCTGTGCGGCCTGCCACGCCCGCACCCCGTTGGTGTTGACCATCCGCCACTCCGCAGGCCCGGTATATTCTGCGGCCCGCACACCGCATGCCCAGAGCACCGCCACCGTCACCCGCATGATTCCGAACTTTGTCCGCATGCTCCCTCCTTTCGGCAACGTCCTCGTAGCCTCAGCCCGCGACCGCGGCTTGGAACCCTTCGGCCGAACGCGCAATCACCGCCTCCTCCACACAGAAACTCAACCTGAAATAACCCGGAAAGCCAAAGCCGCGACCCGGTACGACCAGCACATTACGCTCCAGCAACCGCTGCACAAACGCCAGATCGTCCCCGCCGGGCGCTTCCGGAAAGAAATAGAACGCCCCGCGCGGCATGGCGAAACGGATCCCCGCCTGCGTGAGCACCGCGGCCATCGCCTGACGCCGCCGGTCATACACATCGAGGTTCACGCCCTCCTCCAGCAACGCCATCGCCAGCCGTTGACCCAATACCGGCGCATTCACAAACCCCAGCGTACGGCTGGTCATGGTCACCGCGTCCATCAGCGTCTTGACCTGCGGCATGGCGGGGTTGGCCGCGAGATACCCGATACGCTCGCCAGCCAACGAGAGGCTCTTGGAAAAGGATCCGACCACAAGGGAAAAGGGCGAGAACGGCAGCACCGGAGACACGGTCACCCCGTCGTACGCGAAAAACCGGTACGGCTCGTCACTCACCAAAAAGAGCGGCCGCTCGCGCGCGGCGTTGACCCGATCCACCAAAGCGCCGAGACGTTCGAGCGTCTCCCGCGTATACACGCAACCCGTGGGGTTGTTCGGCGAGTTGATCAGCAACACACGCGTCCTCTCCGTCACCGCAGCCTCGATCGCCGCGACATCCGGCTGGAAATCCGGCGGCAGGGCGGGCACCGGCCTGAGCACGCCGCCGAAATGGCCACCGTACGCGCCGTACTCCACGAAATAGGGTGCGGGGCATATCACTTCGTCGCCCGGCTCCAACACCGCACGGAAAAAGGAGGTCAGTGCGCCGGCCGCACCGCAGGTGACCACCACCTGCTCCGCCCGCAACGGCACATCTTGCTGCCGCGCGAGGAAGTCTGCCAAAGCCTCACGAAACGCGGGCAGCCCCGCGTTCGGGCAATATCCCAGCCCGTACGGCCGCACCGCCTGATCCGCCAGCGCACACAGCGCGTCACGCGCCTTGGCCGGCGGCGGCACGTCCGGGTTGCCGAGACTGAAATCGCACACCTGTTCGTCCCCGAAGGCCTTTTTGAGTTCCGCGCCTTTTTCGAACATCTTCCGAATCCAAGACGCGCTGCCCATCTGCTCCTGCACCGCCTTTGCGATTACTTGCATCCGCCCACCCCTTTCCGGATATTCCGTTTCAGCCCGCCCGTCTTGCCGTATGCCGTTCCATCGGTTTTCCCGTCGGACAGCAGACGGGCGCTCACGGCCCCTTTTTGTTTGAGGATTCTCGATCCACGCGTGATTTTACACAAGCTGATTCTCAGTTCCTCGGCAATCCGACGCTGCGACATGCCCTGCGCAAGCAACCCGAGCAACTTCCATCGCAGAGAGATGTCGTACACCTCTGCGGGAGTCAACAGCTCATCAAGAAAAGCGGCCATCTCCTCGGTAGAGTTGATCTCCGCCAATACGCGCGCCACCGCCCGAAAGGATTTTCCGTCCCGCTTCTGTTTCACTCTGGCCATTTTCCACTCCTCCCGTTACCGGCGCCGCACCGCGTTACGCTTCCGCTCCTCCTCACGTTCTGCCTCCTCAATCCGGGCCAGCCGCGCCTCCAGCAGCGGAAACGTGTTACGGTGGCCGTATAACGCGGCGCACATGGTGAGATCAATAAACGTGATGCCACCCTGATAGAGCCGACTCATTAAATCCTGCGGCGACTTCGCATACCGCAGGGCCGCTGGCAGCACGCCCATCAACAGACGGGCCGTCCCGTACGTGCCGTTCACCCGGTTGTGCCGCTGACTGAAAAAAAACACCTCGCCCTGCGACAATGCGACCTCATACCCCTTGCGCAGTCGTTCCAGCACCGCCAGAGTCTCGGCCTTGCGCCGCGCGATCTCTTCAGCAGACAAGCCATTCCCGGCCGCGGCGGTTGCCTCGGCAACCGGGCGCTTCACCTCATCTTCCGCAAGCGGCACCGTCTCTTCATCCGAATCCTCATCGTCGAACAGGTCGTCGACGCTCAAGACTTTTTTTCGCTCCCCGATCTGAGGTGCCTCGTTCTGCGGTTCGGCTTGTGGCTGTGCCGCCCCATCGCCGTCCACACGCTTTTCCGTCCCCGGCACCTGCGGCGTGACCGCAGGCGGCCAAGGCACCGGCCGCTCCACCAGCGTGCGGTTAATGAAAAGACCGTTCCCTTTCCGCGTCACCGTATAAGGCGGAGCCAGATAACGCCCCTCGATGAACACGAAACCACTCGCTTGCGGCACCCCTGTTGTGACCCCCAGATCGATCTCCGCCTGATCCGTCGCATCCCACGATTGACCGGACACCACCGCGCATCCGAGCCACACCGCCGCGACCCCTGTTAAAACCCTTCTCACACGTCCCCCATCCGAAAAAACCCCGCTTTGCCGTATGACAGCACCTCTGGAACCTCACGAATGAGGTGGGCGCTTTCGCCGACGTTTTCCGGTTCCCGCGCAAGGCAGGCATCCGTCCCGCGCCGGACGCAAACTCCCGTAACAAATTGAAGGTCAGAGAAATGCTGCTTATCCGCGCACAAAGCAGGGTCCACTTCGGTTTTTTGTCCGGGTCCGGAAACGGGACCCGGAGCTTTCAAAGATCCATAGTCGGTCAGCCCTCCCGCACTTCCACATGCAGGTTCTGTTTCAACGCCCGCGCAATTTCGGCGAACGCCGCGTTCACCTCCTGATCCGTCAGGGTCCGGTCCGGCGAACGGAACTCCAGCGCATAGGCTAAACTGCGCTTACCTTTACCGATTTCTTTTGATTGAAAGATATCAAAAAGCCCGACATCGGTCAATTCCTTGGGGCCCGCACGGCGTATGGTCTCGACCACCTCGCGGTGCGTCACCGCAGCGTCCGCCACAAACGCGATGTCGCGTCGCACCGCCGGATACTGCGGCACCGGCTGAATCGCTGCCGCCGCACCAGCGCCGGCCAGCAACGGCGCCAACCGCAGCTCAGCCAGCGGCATCGGCGCGGTCATGCGCCACGCGTGCCGCAACGCCGCCGACAGCAACCCCATGCATCCGACTTGTTCGCCGTTGAGTTCAATTCCAACCGCCCACCCCGTTTCCATCGCGGGATGCTCGCCGCGCACAAAGGTCAGGTCGCCAACATGCAGGGCCGCCGCGAGATTCTCCACCGCCCCTTTCAGCCACAACAGCGCCTCCTCGTTACCGACCGGACGCCGTCGTTCCACCGACGACCGCCCGAACGGTCCCATCAGCCCCAACGCCACGCGCTCTTCCTCGCCGGGTACGCCGTTTGCCTCTTTGAAAAAGACACGCCCCATCTCAAACAGCGCCGCGCACTCGACTTGACGCGAAGCGTTGCGCCCGAGCGAGCCCGCGAGCTGCGGCAGCAACGTATCGCGCAACACACCGTAATCGGCGCTCACCGGGTTCGGCAGCACCACCCGCGACGCCGCGTGGCGCGTGTCAAACGCGTCCAACTCCTGTGCCGAAAGAAAACTGTAGTGCATCGCCTCGCTAAACCCCATGCCCAACAGGATCTGACGGCAACGCGACCGTGCACGGAACGCCCCCTCATCCAGCGTGGAGACAGCCGTCGCGTCCGGCAGGCGATCCGGAATCGCGTCCAGCCCGTGCAAGCGCGCGACCTCTTCGATCAGATCCGCCTCCAGCGTCAAGTCCAGCCGCCACGACGGAATACGGAAAGTCGCGCCCTGCGCATCACGCGCGATTTCTTCGAGCCCCAAGGACGTCAGCAGACCCACCATCTCGTCGTCCGGCAGCGCCACGCCGATCACTTCACGCGCCCGCGCGAAGCGCAACGTAACCTCGCCCGCCTTCCAGCCGCGGTTGTCCACGTCGATCACGCCTCGGGCCACACGCGCCTGTCCGTGTTCGGCCAACAGGGCCACCGCCCTGCGGCTGGCCCAATCCGCAAGATCCGGATCCACGCCGCGCTCAAAGCGGCGCGACGACTCCGTGCCGATCCCCAACCGTGTGGCGGTGAATTTTGTTGCCGCCGGATCAAACAACGCGCTTTCGAGCAACACATGCTCGGAGTCGGTTACGATCTCGCTGCCCGCGCCGCCCATGACACCCGCCACCGCGCTCGGCGCCTTGGCGTCCGCAATCACCAGCATGCTGGGATCAAGCGTGCGCTTCACACCGTCCAGCGTCGTGATCGTCTCGCCCGGCGTGGCGCACCGCACCACCACCGTGTGATCCGCCAGCGTACGGTAGTCGAACGCATGCAGCGGCTGACCGCACTCCAGCATCACGTAGTTGGTCACATCCACCGTCAGGCTGATCGCCCGCACGCCGCACAACTCCAGCCGATGCTGCATCCAGGCTGGCGAGGCCCCGTCACGCACGCCAGTCATCACACGCGCCGTGTAGCGCGGACACTTGACCGGATCCTCCACGCGCACCTTCGCGAAACTCTCCACCGGCTCTTCTGTCTCGGCAAAATCCACCGGGGGTAGACGCAACGGCCGCCGCAACAGCGCAGCGAACTCACGCGCGATACCGATAATCGAGAGACAGTCGGGACGGTTCCAGGTGATCTCCAGATCCAGCACCGTCTCGGGTTGCGGCAGGACATCCCGGAGCGGGGTTCCCGGTTTCAGCGCCGCGTCCAACTCCAAGATGCCAGCGTGATCATCCGAGAGCTTCAGTTCGCGCGCCGAGCAGAGCATGCCGAACGACTCCACACCGCGCAGCTTGGCCTTCTTGATCGTGAACCCGCCTTCGGGAATCACCGCGCCGATGCGCGCGAAGGCCACTTTCAGACCGGCACGCACGTTCGGCGCCCCGCACACCACCTGCCATTCCTGTTCACCGTCCGCAACCGTGCAGACATGCAGATGATCCGAATTCGCGTGCGCCGCGCAAGTCAGCACCTCGCCCACCACAAAGGCGTCATCAAGTATCACGCCGACCTCCTCGACGCCCTCCACCTCCACGCCCGAGAACGTCAGCTTATCGGCCAACTCCCTGACCGACAAATCCGACACGTCCACAAATTCATTCAACCAACTGACCGGCACTTTCATACCCGCAAACCCCTCTTTCGCTCAAAATGAGGAAAAAAGAATAACATAATCCGCAACAGAGACCAGCCAGAGAATCTCACACTGTCTCACAAGGCCGATTACGCCTGATCCGTCGAGGTTGACTTGGATGTCCAGCATCGCCTATACTCTCTCCTGACCGCAGCAGCTGAGGCCCGTGTGGAAACGGGAGCGTTCCGGACGTTAGTCAGCGGGGCGGTCTTTTTGTTTTTCGATCCACATGGTTTTGAGCGTGATGCGGGGGGCGTTCTTGCCGGCGGTGACGCGGAAGCTGACGCGCTCGCCCGTGTCGGCCACGAAGGTCACGGCGTCGCCCTCATACGATCCTTTTTCCTGCGGCGTACTGGCGCGCCAGCGGCCGGGGCCGACCACGATGTCCGGCACGCCCGGATCATCCCCACGCGTGTGGGGAGAAGATATGGGCGTCTTCGATTCCCGTGACTGTCACCTTCATGTTGCGTTCCTTTCGTCCTTTTGCTACGTTGTCTTTGCGTGGCCGCCCGGTGGCCTCCGTCGGCGATGACCGGGCGAGTTGATCGGGAGGGGCGGGTTCCTCCCGGTCTCCCATTTATCCGCCCTGCCGCTGTTCCAGCCGTCCGCCGCGCTTGTTCTCCACCGTTCCGGCCTTGGTGCTGCTGACCCACGTCTCAATCGGATCACCCCCACGCGTGTGGGGAGAAGGTTGCCGTTGGCGCAGGCGTTGACGGCGGCGGCGGATCACCCCCACGCGTGTGGGGAGAAGTGCACATTCGGCGTAGTCGGCGCCGCAGATCGCGGATCACCCCCACGCGTGTGGGGAGAAGTCTCACTTGGAGTTGTTAGCTCTTTATGAAATCGGATCATCCCCACGCGTGTGGGGAGAAGACCGGTGGAGTCGAAATTCAATCCGGTCGCGCCGGATCATCCCCACGCGTGTGGGGAGAAGTCATCCCAACTCCAGTACGGCACAGTATCAGTAGGATCATCCCCACGCGTGTGGGGAGAAGCTAGCCGCAGATTTGGCCGCAGACCGCCCGCGCGGATCATCCCCACGCGTGTGGGGAGAAGGAACTGACGCTCGGCGAGATTTTCCGCTGGGGCGGATCATCCCCACGCGTGTGGGGAGAAGTTGAATTG
>JAPXSY010000022.1:0-44382 GCA_033812795.1 Kiritimatiellia bacterium | reverse complement strand
CAATTTATAGGCAAGCCTGCCGCGCGGCTTCGCTGCGAAAAAACCTCTGGAATACGTTTAGGACATGATTAACATGATGCTGTTCAATCCTGAAAATCCTGTCATCCTGGCAAGTTACAGGCAAGCGACAGGGGGCATGCGAGTCGAGCGCGTGTTTTGTGCGTGCGCTGTCGACTCACTGCCCAAACAAACCAATGCACTCATGCACTAACAAACTTCCCTACGCGCTGCCCGCGAATTGCGCGTGCGCGGTGAGCAGGGTCGCCTGAGTGCCGTCGGTCGTGAGGATCGCGTCATCGGTTTTGAACTTGACCCAGACTCCCTCCTGCTGGATCCGCACCACGCCGGCCGGGCAGGCTACCACCATCGGGGCGTGGCGCGCCATCACGCCGAGCGCTCCGATCTGCGTGCGCACCTGCACGTGGGTGACGTCGCCGCCCACGATCGTGCCGCCGGGTGTCAGGATACGAAACGGAAACGTTTTCATGTCGCCTTCAGGGTTTCGGCCTTTGCGTACACATCTTCGATCGTGCCGACCATGTAGAAGGCCTGCTCCGGCACGTCATCGCATTTGCCGTCCAGCACCGCCGCGAACGAGCGGACCGTGTCCTCCAACTTCACATAGGTGCCCTTCATGCCGGTGAAGGTCTCGGCCACATGGAGCGGCTGTGAAAGCAGGCGCTGAACCTTGCGCGCGCGCGCGACAGCCTGCTTGTCGGTCTCCGACAATTCGTCCATGCCGAGAATCGCGATGATGTCGCGCAGCTCCTTGTAGCGCTGCAGCACCTCCTGCACGCCGCGCGCGACACGCACATGCTCCTCGCCCACCACCTCCGGCGTGAGCATGGATGAGCTTGACGTGAGCGGATCGACCGCCGGATAGATGCCTTGTTCCACGATCGCGCGCGACAGCTCTGTCGTGGCGTCGAGATGCGCGAACGTGGTGGCCGGCGCGGGGTCGGTGTAGTCGTCGGCGGGCACGTACACGGCCTGCACCGAGGTGATCGAGCCGTCGCGGGTGGAGGTGATGCGTTCCTGCAACTCGCCCATTTCCGTGCCGAGCGAGGGCTGGTATCCAGCGGCGGAAGGGATGCGCCCGAGCAGCGCCGAGACCTCGGAGCCGGCCTGCGTGAAACGGAAAATGTTGTCCACGAAGAGCAACACATCCTGATGCATCGCGTCGCGGAAGTGCTCCGCCACCGTCAAGGCCGAGAGGGCCACGCGCGAACGCGCGCCCGGCGGTTCGTTCATCTGGCCGAAGATCATCGCGGTCTTGTCCAGCACACCGGCTCCGGCCATCTCCTGATACAGAGCCGTTCCTTCGCGCGTTCGTTCGCCGACGCCCGCGAATACCGAATAGCCGCCGTGTTCCTGTGCGACGTTGTGGATCAGCTCTTGAATCAAGACGGTTTTACCTACGCCCGCGCCGCCGAAGAGGCCGATCTTGCCTCCCTTGCGGTAGGGGGTCAGCAGGTCGATCACCTTGATACCGGTCACCAGTATCTGTGTCTCGGGGTTTTGATCGGTAAAGGCGGGGGGCAGGCGGTGGATCGGCAGATGCCGCTCCGCGCGGATCACGCCTTGGCCGTCAATCGGTTCTCCTAGCAGATTCATCACGCGGCCGAGTGTTGCGGTGCCGACCGGCATGACGATCGGCTTGCCCGTGTCGCGGACGAGCGCTCCGCGCACAAGCCCGATGGTTGAATCCATCGCGATCGTGCGTACCCGGCTGTCGCCGAGATGTTGGGCCACCTCCAGCACCAGATTGTCGGGGCGGTCGTTCAGCATGGGGTTGGTCGCTTTCAACGCATGCTGCATGCGCGGCCGGTATCCGTCCGGAAACTCAACGTCGACCACAGCGCCCAGTACCTGGATCACCCGTCCCTGGTCCGCTTTTTCTCTCTTTGCCTCACTCATGTTCCGCCTCACTTATCCCAGCGACTCCGCGCCGCTGACGATTTCAGTCAACTCATTGGTGATCGCCGCCTGCCGGGCGCGGTTGCGCAACAGGATCAACTCATTCTCCATCCGCCGCAGATTGATGGTGGCGTTCTCCATCGCCATGACCCGCGCGGCGTGTTCGCCGGCGGCACTGTGGAGCAGGCTGGTGTACAGTTCCAGATGCAGCCACTGCCGCGCCAGCGCGGTGATCAGGCGGTCGTCGGACGGCTCGATGATGATCTTCGGCGGCCTGCCTTTCTTGACAAACATGCCTTTCTCAAACGGCAGCAGCCGTCTGATTTTTGTCTCCTGCGTCAGGGTGTTCACAAACCGGTTGCTCACGATCCACACCTCGTCATACCGGCCGGTCAGAAAAGCGTCCATTACAAAACCCGAGAGCGCGACGGTGCCTTGGGACGACGGATGCGCGCCGACCGTGAGCGGCGTCATGTAGGGCGTGAGTTCCGCCTTGAGCGCGGCATATCCTTTTTGTCCGGCGTAGAGCGCCTCCAGTTGCGCGCCGCGCTTCTCGGTCTGCTCGTACGTCCACTGCCGCGTCTCGCGGATCACCGAGGTATTGAACGCGCCGCAGAACCCGCGATGAGCAGTTGCCACCACCAGCAAAATGCGACTGTCCCGCACGGGCGGCACGGCGCACACGCGATGGCGGGCAATATTCAGTCTGCGCATTATCGGCAACAGGCCGCGCAAGGCTTCGGCAAAAGGCTCGGGGTGGTGCAACTCGGCCTGCGCCCGATGCAGGTGCGAGGCGGCCACCATCTTCATGGTCGCCGTCACGCGCCGCATGCCGCTCATGGAGGCGAGCCGTGCGCTGTATTCACGAAAGTTTGGCATGATTCATCCGTCCGTCCGCCGGATCCGCACTTACCTTTTCCTGAAGGGCTGCACGGCCTCTTCGATCAACGCCGCGAGCATCGTTGAAAGGTCTTCGTCCATTACAGGGTTCGCCACGAAACGCGCGGCGTAGGCGCGGCCCGCCTCGCGCATGTCGATCGCTTCGTATAACGCCTTGATCGCATCCGGCAACCGTTTTTCCGGCACCTTCACAAACGCCTTCTGGACACCGGCGGTCAGCGCAGCCACCTGCTTTTCGATCGACACCGGCTTGTTGGGCGGTTGGCGGAGCACCTGCATCAACGAACGTCCCACCGCCAGTTGCTCGACTGTGTTGGCGTCGAGGTCCGACGAAAAGCGCATGAAGGCCTCGAGTTCGCGATATTGCGCCAACAGCACACGCAGCGGGCCGGCGGTCTGCTTCATGGCCTTGACCTGCGCGTCACCGCCGACCCGCGACACCGAGATACCCGGATTGATCGCCGGACGCTGCCCCTCATTGAACAGGTCGGACTCCAAAAAGATCTGGCCGTCCGTAATTGAAATCACGTTGGTCGGGATATAGGCCGAGATGTCATTGGCCTGCGTCTCGACGATCGGCAGCGCGGTCAGGCTGCCGCCGCCCTTGGCGTCCGAGAGCTTGGCCGCCCGCTCCAGCAGACGGCTGTGCAGGTAGAAGACGTCGCCGGGGAAGGCCTCGCGTCCCGGCGGCCTCCGCAGCAGCAGCGATATCTGCCGGTAGGCCTGCGCATGTTTGGTGAGGTCGTCATAAACCACCAGCGCATGCTCGCCGCGATCACGCCAATATTCGGCCATCGCGCATCCGGCGTAGGGAGCCAGATATTGCAGCGGCGCGGGATCCGAGGCGTTGGCCAGAACGACCGTCGTATAGGCCATCGCGTCCTTTTCCATCAGCAGCTTGTGTAGCGCGGCGACGGTCGAGAGCTTCTGGCCGATCGCCACATAAAAGCAGTGTACGCCGGTGCCGGCCTGATTCAGGATCGTGTCAATCGCCAGCGTGGTCTTGCCGGTCTTGCGGTCGCCGATGATCAGTTCGCGCTGACCGCGTCCGATCGGCGTCAGCGCGTCGATCGCCAGAATACCGGTCTGCAGCGGCTCGCACACGTTCTTGCGTTCGATGATCGACGGCGCGAAACCCTCGACCGGCAGCCGCTCATCGGTAATAACCGCGCCGCGACCGTCCAGCGGCCGCCCCAGCGCATCCACCACGCGGCCGGTCAGTGCCGGGCCGACCGGCACCGAGACCACGCGGCCGGTCCTGCGGAAAAGATCGCCCTCACGCACATGGGTGACGTCATCGAGAATCGCCACGCCTACCGACTCTTCCTCAAGGTTCAACGCCAATCCGGCCACACCGTCCTCGGTTTCGACCAATTCGTTGAACATGACATTGGAGAGGCCATCCACGCGCGCGATACCATCGCCGACGCTCAACACCGTTCCTACCTCGGCGATGTCCACCGGCTGGTCCGTCTGCTGCATCTGGCGACGCAATAGGGCCGCGATTTCATCGGGTTTCAATTGAATCTTCATGCCTGTTTTCCACTCTCATTCTCTCCCGCTGCCACAGGCACGGGTTTGCGCAGGCTCACACGCAGACGCTTGAGACGTCCGGCGAGCGACGCATCGATGCGCGTGTCATCCACAAAGAGGCGCATGCCGGCGATCAGCTCCGGATCGGTGAGCACGGTCACCTCCATCTCCGGGCCGCGCGTTGCCGCCACCCAGTTGCGGACACGCGCGACTTGATCTTCAGTCGGTTCGCGCGCGAAGAGCATCTGGACTTGGCTGCATCCCCGCGCACGCGCCGCCAGTCGCTGATACTGCGCGCAGATATCGGGCAGTAGCGCAAGCTGATCATGTTGCGCTACGGCCTCGATAAACCGCATAACAATCTCCGGCAGCGTATCTGTAAAAAGTTGCCGCATTTGCTTGATGCGCGCGCGAGCACCGCCCGGTAGACGGGTGCGGCAGAACTGACGCCACTCCGGCGATACATCCCAGAGCTGTTCCAGCGCGACCACATTCGCCGTCACGAGTGTTTCTTCGCGCCGGGCTGCGGCCGCGCCTTGCAGGGCACGCGCGAAGGCCTGCGCGTAACGCTCGTTGCGGGTCATGCCGTCACCTCGCCCACCACGGTCTGTTGATAGGCGCGGCGCTGCTCCTCGGTCAGTTCGTGGCGCAGAAACTGCTCCAACTCGTCGCAGAGGTACTCGGCCGCAGAGCTACGGACCGCCTCGATCGCCCGACGCTGCTCAGCGGCGATTGCCTGTTCGGCCTCTTCTATCCGTCGCTGCGCCATTGCTTTGGCTTCGTCTTCGGCGCGTGCCAGCATGTCGGCCGCCTCGCGCATGGCGCGCTCGGTCACCTCGCGTGCCTCGACGGCGGCACGCGCCACCGACTCCTGCCGCCGCGTCTCGACCTCAGCCAACTCTCGCCGCGCACACTCCGCGCCCTCCAACGCCTCGCTGATCGAGCGCTCACGCCCCTCGACCGCGCGCAGGATCGGCTTCCAGAGCAATTTGTGCAGCAAAAAGGCGGTGAGGCCGAAAGCCAGCCAGGTCAGCAGGATCATCTTGTCAGAGATCTGCATGACATCGCTCGGCATTTGCTGCAACGGCTCCGGCACGCCGGGCACCGCTGTGGTCGCCGCAGTGTGTTCCACGTCGCTCATGCTCGCACGTCCTTATCCGGGCTTTGACGGCCCGGCTGCGCGTCAGCCCTTCATCAGACAGATCACGAGCGCGAACAGCGCTGCGCCTTCGATAAAGGCCGCGCCGATAATCATTGCGGTCTGCAGCTTAGGCTGTATTTCGGGCTGCCGCGCCATGCACTGCAGGCCGACCGCGCACACTCCGCCGATGCCCAACGCTGCGGCGATCATAACGATGCCGGCACCGAGCGCTGCGGAAACCTCTGCCAAGGGAATCATCATTGTATACCTCGTGTGTTTAGTGTTCAGGATTGACCATCATGCCCATAAAAATCGATGACAGCAGGGTGAAGACATACGCCTGCAGGAAAGCCACAAACAGCTCAAAGACGTACATTCCTATGGTCACCACCATTACCGGTGTTGCCATCAAGCCGAACATCGCGATCAACCCCAGCAACGAGTAGATCACGATGTGTCCCGCCAACATGTTGCAGAACAGGCGCATGGTCAGCGCGAAAGCGCGCGAAACAAAACTGACGACCTCCATGAACCCCATGACGGGTGCCAACCAGACCGGAAGACCGCCCGGCACAAACGCCGCCTTGATTCCGCGCCAGCCGTGCGCGTGAACCACAGCGACCAGGCTTGCCGCCATAAAGATCGTCGCCAGGCCGGCGGTCACGTTGACATTGCCGGTTGCCGTACTGAAAAGCGGGATCAGCCCCAGCAGATTGGAGAACAAGATAAAGATAAACAGCGTGCAGAAAAAGGAGAGCGTCCTGTGGCCGACATGGTCCCCGAAATTCGGACGCACGATCTGGTCACGGATAAAGACCACGTAGGCCTCGGCCACCGCCGCGAGCCCTTTGGGGATCACCGTG
This sequence comes from Kiritimatiellia bacterium, assembly GCA_033812795.1. Taxonomy (GTDB): domain Bacteria; phylum Verrucomicrobiota; class Kiritimatiellia; order RFP12; family UBA1067; genus JAPXSY01. Next base: position 38,028 of record JAPXSY010000022.1, on the reverse strand, counting down.
CGGGAGCGGCGGACCGCCCAGGCGGCGGCAATGAGCAGCGCCCCCACCACAAAGACCATCACCGAGTCGTAGCGGAACCACTCCAACGCATCAATTCGATAGAACGGCAGGTTCCATGCGTCAAGCGATCCCGCGTGATGCATCACGTGGTGATTGATAAACTGACTGACAGCCTCTTGATTTCCCGTGCTCATGCGTGATCGCTGACCTGCCTATTGCCACGAGACCGCAGGGGGGGGGCCAAAAGACGGCAATCCTCCACATCGTGTCGCAATCATGTCGTACTTATTGGCAACGGCGAGGCAACGACACGGGATACTGACGCACCTCATAGCAATGCCGCGTGATTATACGCGATACCGCGCGGACTTGTCAACGTGTGCGCCGCCGTTGCGTCGCACACGTTCAAGGAAAATTTAGGATTTAGGATTTAGGATTTAGGCTGCCGCGCGGCTTCGCCGCGAAAAACCCCGGAATACGTTTAGGGCATGATTAACATGATGCTGTCCAATCCTGAAAATCCTGTCATCCTGGCAAGTTATAGGCAAGCCTGCCGCGCGGCTTCGCTGCGAAAAAACCTCTGGAATACGTTTAGGACATGATTAACATGATGCTGTTCAATCCTGAAAATCCTGTAATCCTGTCAATTTATAGGCAAGGAGTTAGGGGTTTTTTCGCACAGAGGCGCGGGGGCACAGTTTTCATGGTTCCATCCAAATCACTATCGGTATCGGTATCGCCGCAATGGAACCCTGAAACGCATGACCTTCGCATGCCCCTGTCACGAACCGATTACAAGTTTTAGGGTTGACCCCCCCCGCATAATGCGTACTAACCGTGGGAGCCGGGGGTTGCCGGTCTGCCCTATGGGATGGTATGATAATGGAAAGTTTTATTCCGACTTACAATGAAAAGGAGTGTTCCGATGAGACGTCAAGCAACGTTGCTGTGGACAGCGCTGTCGGTGGGTTTGTTTATGGATGCGGCGGCGGCCGAGAACGGGCTTGTCGCGCACTTCACCTTCGACAACCCGACGCAGTTCGGGTATGACAATGTGCAGCAGGCGGTGATCGGCACGATCACGAGTGACAGCATCTCTGGTGCCACGCCCGCAGATCCGACATCCTGCGACGCGCCGATCGTCCGCGGCATGCAGATCGCGACGGGCTGGTGGCAGAACAACTACATGACCGTGCCGGGCGCGTCGTTCGGATCCGCGCAGGGCATCCCGTATGGGAATCAGGCGGTCACCTATTCGCTGTGGATCAAGCCGTCCCCCAACTGGCAGACGAGTGGTACTCTCGGCATGGGTACCGGCTGCTATCTGCTGCGGCACTGTACGGCGGGGCATGAATGGTACAAGACCTACGACCACGAGTGTCTCTACATCATCAGGGACGGTTCAGGATTTCCGACGATCACTTTTTCGGTCGGCGAATACAACGCGGCGGCGGCCTCCGCCACCTATGCGCTGGGGGCCGCCTTCGACGGTGGCTGGCACTTGATAACCGCCACCTACGAAAACCGCGTGTTGAAGCTCTACTGGGACGGCGTGAAGCGGGCCGAGACGACGATCGCCGCCAACGTCGGTGTCCCGAACAATTCGCCGCTGATGTTCGGCCATGCCGCTGTTGATTACAACACGTACGTGCAACGCCGCTTCGCCGGGGCCGTGGACGACATCAAGGTCTATAACCGCGCGCTCGACGCGGACGAGATTCTCGCCGCCTACAACGCGGGGGCGACCGCGTTCGACACCGACGTGATCGTCTGGAAGGGCGCATCGGCCGGTGGCGCGGCAGAGGACGGCGACAACTGGTCGACGAAGTCCAACCGCCGTACGGTCGGTGAGGTCTACACCGCCGGTGCGGTCTTCGACGTGACGGCGGTCACGGATGACGGAACGATCACCCACAACGCCGACACGACGCTGAAGCTCAAGGGAGTGATCTGCACGAACGGACAGGACGGGGTGACGATCCGGATGCAGGCGGGCGACATCGAGATGAAGCGCCCCTCGACCCAGCGCGGACTCGTGGCGCACTTCGCCTTCGACGATCCGGACAACATGTATTGCGATCTTTCCACAAACGCCTTCACGGCGACGCCCGGCGCCGGCGTTGCCTACGGATCCGCCAATCCGGTGCCGCTGAGCGGTTGTGCCGGCATCACGGGCAATGGTTTGAATTTCGTGAACGGTTGGTGGCTGTTCGACTATCTCACGGTTTCCGGTTCGTGTTTCAATGCCGCGCACGGCATCCCGTATGGGAATCAGGCGGTCTCCTATTCGTTCTGGATCAAGCCCACTCCGACATGGCGCGATTACCAACATCTCGGCCTCGGTCACAACGGGGTGTATCTGCTTCGCCATGGAGAAAACCTATGCCAGTGGATGGACAACCGCGGACATTCCTTCTGGATCTTCAAGGACGGCGACAATCCCAAGATCACCTGGTCAGCAGCGAATGGCGGTGCGGCAGCGGCCCGGACCGCAGCCTATACCTCGACCGAACTGTTCGACGGAGCGTGGCATCAGATCGCCGGCACGTACGAGGACAAGGTGCTGAAACTTTATTTTGACGGTGAGCTCAAGGCGACGACGACGGTTCCCGACAACCTCACCGTCGCCAACAACAGCAGCCTGATCGTCGGTGCCGACGGATTGACAAATATGGATCACTCCGTGCAGCGTACCTACGCCGGCGGTTTTGACGAACTCAAGGTCTTCAACGTCGCGCTGACGGACGCCGAGGTGGCGGCGGAGTATGCGCAGCGTTCCCGGAATCTCGACAAGGTCCCGGCGGGGACGGTGCCTTCGCCGGCCAAGGTGCAACTCGACGCCGGCACGTCGGTTGCGGTGCGCGGGTACGGGCACCAGTACGGTTCCCTGACCGGCGCGGGTTCGGTGGACGTCGGCTACACGTCCGCGCTCACACTCGACGGCACGTTTGCGGTCGCCGGCGCGCTCACCGGCGGCGGGGAGATCTCGGCGGCGAATCTTGTGCTCGGCGGAAACGCATCGGGATTTACCGGCGATTTCACGCTCGGCGAGAATGCAACGGTCACGATTACCGATAGTTCCGACACGTTCCTCAATTCGACCTTCGGCGGCAAGGTGACGCTGCCGAAGAAGGCGGTGATCGCCTATGGCGGGAAGCGTCCGAATGGCGGGATGGCAACCCTTACCGCGGCGACGTTGGGAACGCCGAGCGACTTCACCGAGTGGGTTGATTCGACTGGCGGTACCGTCAAGGTGCGGGCCGTGGACGATACGCTTCAGATCCAGGTCATCGGCGGCTTGGTGCTCTATGTTCGCTGATGCGCTACTGCTGGCGACGCTGCAGATCTTCTCGCAGGTGCCGGTCGAAGATTTCAACGCGGCGAATCAAGCGAGGTACCTGAAGGATATCCGCGATGCCGGGATCACCACGGTACTCGTCTCGTATAGCGACTACTATGGCATCGGGGACAGTCGCAAACCGTATTTTGCGAAGATCGGGCGGGAGGTCCGGTATTTCGAGGAGGCGGGGCTCGATGTGCGCGTCTGGTGCAACGGCTTCGGCTACGGCAATGATCGTCGGGTCGGGGCGGGGAAGACACGGTTCGCGAACTCGCAGAACATCGTCTCAATGCACGGGAAGACGAGCGGTGCGCTCTGTCCGCTCGATCCCGCGATGCGTCGGCTGCTCATCGAGAACATGCGCGATATCGCCGCGACGGGGGTGAAGGCGATCCTGATGGACGACGACTTCATTCAGTCGGCCCGCGGCTTCGTCGGCTGTGCCTGCGACCGTCATCTCGCGCGGGTGGCGAAGAAGGTCGGCCACCCGGTGACGCATGCGGATATGGTCCGGGCGTTCACAGGGAAGCCCAACGCGCTGCGCACGGCGTTTGTCGACGTGACGGGCGAGGTCGCGGTGGAACTTGCGCGGGAACTGCGCGCGGCGGTTGACGAGGTGAATCCCCAAACGCGCATCGGGCTCTGCCTCAGCGTGACCCACTGGGATCTCGAGGGCGTCGACATGGACGAACTGCTGCGGGCGTTCGCAGGGGAGACGCGTCCGTTCGTCCGCATCAGCGGGGCGCCGTACTGGGACGACGCGAGATTCCGCGGCATCGGGCTCGAGGGCGTGACGGAGTTCGCGCGGATGCAGGCACAGTGGCTGCAAGGGAAGGGATACGAGATCTTCGACGAGAACGACCCGTATCCACGCAAGGTCAAGGTGGTTCCTGCGTGGCGCTGCGAACTCTACGACAAGGCGACGATCGCGGACGGCCTCATGGCGCGGCACAAGTACATGCTCTGCTACGGGAAGGATCGAACAGAGCCGGGGTACATCGAGGCGCATCTCGCGAATATGAAGGACGACCGGAAACTGGCAGAACTGTTCGAGGGGGCCGAACCCTACGGTCTCCGTATCGATTTCCCGAAGCGGCGTATCCGCGAGGCGACTCTTCCGGCGGAGCCGCTTGAAGAACGGCGCATCACCGAGCTCTATTCCCAGCCGCTGGCGGCGAACCTTCTGCTGCGGTGCGGCATCCCGATACGGCACGATGACGCAACCGCTTCGTACGTCTTCCGTCCGGAGGATTTCGGCATCGACGTGGCGGCGGTTGATTTCGCCGCGTTCAAGGGCGGCGATCTGCGGAAGCGGATTCTCGAGGATGTCCGGAGGAAGTCGGGACGCCCGCTCGACGTGTACGTCGAGACCGCTTCACCGCGCATCTACCAGATTGTGCGGTACAACGCAAAGCGCAGCGAGTACGCCGTGTTGCTGGAGAATATGGGGACGAAGTCTGCCGAGGTGAAGATCGTGACGGCGGGTACGCCCCGAATCACCGGCAGCGTCTGCGGAAAATTTGCAACCGGTCCCGGTGGTGTCACGCTTGCGGATCTTCCCGCCCATGAATTCGCCGCCGTGCGTTTCGCGTTGAATGACGAGACCGGAAAATAGGATGGGAACCGAAGGAAAAGCGCGATGATGATCAGGACAATGACGGTCTGTGCTGCGGCGCTCGGGTTGAGTGCGGCTGCGGTCGGGGAGCAGGTGGACAACCGCGTGCGGACGCTCATACATCCCGTACGGGTGGTGGCGACGTTCCCCAAGGCGGGCGAGAATTATGGCGATCCCGCGAAGGTGATCGCGCCGGAGGCGCTTCTCGCCGGGGCGCCGCAACAGAAGAATTGCGGCGGCGTCTGGAAGACCTCGGGCTGTCAACTCGTGAACAGCGGCGTCGCGCCGGGAATCGTGCTCGACTTCGGACGCGAGATCCACGGCGGGCTCCAGATCATGAACTGCAGCCAGCACGGCATGAAGGTGCGCGTCCGTTTCGGCGAATCGGTCGGCGAGACGCTGGTGGACATCGGGGACAGGGGCGCGTCAAACGACCATGCGATCCGTGACGGTGTCTATTCTGTGCCGCACATGGGCGCGATGGAGATCGGCAACACCGGGTTCCGGTTCGTGCGAATCGATCTGGTGACAGCCGGGAAGTTGGCGCTGGACTGCGTCCGGGCGGTATCGCTGATGCGGCCGATGAAGCGGCTGGGCGCGTTCAAGTCGTCCGACGAACGCCTGAACCGAATATGGGAGACCGCCGTGCAGACGGTGCATCTCTGTTGCCAGGATCAGTTATGGGACGGCATCAAGCGGGACCGGCTTGTCTGGATGGGCGACACGCACCCAGAGTCGATGGCGATCCTCAACGTCTTCGGCGCGGACGCGGTTCTGCCTGAGACACTCGACTACGCAATGCACATCACCGATCCGGACGAGAAATGGATGATGAACATGGCGCCGTACACGCTCTGGTGGCTGCGGAATGTCTACGAGTGGTACTTCTTCACCGGCGACGCGGAATATGTCCACCAACGCGGCGACTATATCCGCAGAACGGTGCGACACTGCCTCTCGACGATGAAGGACGGAACCTGGGAGTGTCCGAGGCGTGTCTTCCTCGACTGGCCGTCGCAGCATGATCTCGTCGCGTCGAAGGAGGGGCTCCAGGGGCTGGCGGCGATCACCTTCGAGAATAGCGCAGAGTTTGCGAAGATTCTCGGCGACGCGGCGCTCGAGGCGGATTGCCGCGCGGCGGTCGCGGCGCTCCGGAAACGCGGTGGCGATGCGCGCGGATGCAAACAGGCGGCGGCGATGCTGGCGCTGTCGGACCTTGCGGAGCCGAAGCGGATGTTCGACGAAGTTCTCGGAAAGAACGGTCACGAGGGCGTCTCCACGTTCTACGGCTACTACATGCTCGAGGCAATGAGCAAGTCCGGAGCGAATCAGCGCGCACTCGACACGATACGCGACTTCTGGGGCGCGATGCTCGATGTGGGAGCGACGAGCTTCTGGGAGAATTTCAGTCTGGCCTGGACCAACAACTGCTTCCGCATCGACGAGCTTCCAATCGCCGGGAAGAAGGACATCCACGGCGACTACGGCGAGTTCTGCTATCCCGGGTTCCGTCATTCGCTCTGTCACGGCTGGAGCTGCGGACCCGCTTCGTGGTGCATTCAACATGTGCTCGGCATCCGGGTGCTGGAGCCCGGCTGCCGGTCGATCGAGATCAAGCCGTTCCTCGGTGATCTCGACTGGGCGGAGGGCGCGATGGCGCTCCCGGATGGCGGATGCATCAAGGTGCGCGTGGAGAAGCGTACGGATGGTAGGCTCAAGACGGATGTGGAGTGTGACATGGAACATGTGAAATGGCGGGTGAGGGATTAGGAACCGGGATTTAGGAAAAGGCAAGGAAACCAGGGGAGGCATGTTTTATGAGTGTTCTACTTGCGGCGGCGCTGGCGATGACGTTGGAGCCAAGGACGTATGCGCCTGAGGAAATCAAGGTCGAAAAGGGAGGGACGCCGGATGCTCCGCTCGTGATCAAGGCGGCGGAGCGCGGAAAGTCTGTGATTTCGGGCGCGATCGCGCCGAAGGGCTGGCAGACGTGGCGCGGTGAGATTCTGGTTGCGGATCTGCCGCTGGATCCGGGGGCGGGCGAGCTTTGCCTCTATCAAGACGGCGAGCGGATGGATAATGCGCGTTGGCCGAACGAGGGGTACGCGCAGATCGACGACTGTCTGGGAGAAAACACGCGGGCGACGCACGACGGCGGCGGCAAGGCGTGGCTGGACGGCATCGCCGTCTTCGATTCGCCCCGTCTCGCCGCCTGGGCGAAGGAGCCGGAACCGAAGGTGTTCGGACTCTGGTTCTATCTCTGGGCAGAGCAGCGTTCGCGGCTGCTCGCGGTCGATCCGCAGAAGAAGACCTTTACAGTTGAGATGATCGGCGAGGCAAAGAAGTGGGGAATGCGTCCGAAGGCTAACTTCTTCGTCTACAACATGCTCTCCGAGATCGACCGGCCCGGCGAGTGGGCCATCGAGCGGAAGGCGGGGAAGGTGTATTTCTGGCCGAAGAAGGATGTCCAGAAGTTCCCGCCCGTTTTCGCCGGCGGGAAGACGCTGGTTTTGAAGAATCTGGGGAACGTCGTCTTCGATGGGCTCGTCTTCGAGTATTTCACTGACAGCGCGGTGGCGTTGGATCGTACGGACAATGTCGAAATCCGCTCGTGTCTGTTCCGCCACACGGGAGGCTGGGCGATTTGGAGCGCAAACGCGTCAAAGACACGCGTCGTCGGCTGCGATATGTACGATCTCGGCGAGGGCGGCGTCCTGCTCGATGGCGGAGACCGGATGAAACTTGAAAAGGGGGACAACGTCGTCGACAACTGCCACATCCACGACTACGGAAAGTTGAGGCCGAACTACCGTCCGGCGGTGCAGCTCAATGGCTGCGGCAACCGCGCCTCACACAATCTCATCTACAACGGTGACCATCAGGCGCTCGCCTTCCGGGGTAACGACCACCTGCTCGAATACAACGTCATCCACGACATGTGCAGATTCAATTACGATGCCGGTTGCATCTACGCCTGCACGCGCGACTGGTCGCACCGCGGCACGGTGATCCGGCACAATCTCATCTACATGACCGGGATGCGTCCGCAGACCTCCGCCACGGACGCGATCTACCTCGATGACTGGACGAGCGGCGTCACGTGCTATGGCAACATCATCAACCGCTGCACGCGCGGCATCCATATGGGCGGCGGACAGGACAACCATTTCTACCGCAATCTCATCATCAATGCGGATCTTTCCGTCTGCCTCTACAGCCGCGGGGCAGACGGCGGTTTCTCAGCCAAGACCGCGAACATGGGGAAGGACAGTTTCATCTACAAACGCCTCACAGATCATCTTGACGTCTATGGTTCGGAAAAGTGGAAGGCGGCGTATCCGAAGATGCTCGATCTTCTCAAGCATGATCCGGTCGATGCGCATCTTCAATTCGACAACGTCGTGACCGGCAACGTGTTCGTCGCCTGCGGCTCCATGCTCCTGCCCGGCGCGAAGGCACGTGAAACCTGTGTCACCGAACCGAACGAGACGCGTACGGGTGATCCCGGATTCGCGGACTATGGGAACTTCGACTGGCGCATTGACGGGTTCGAATTCGAGAAGATGGGGCTGTACGACGATCCGCGGCGGTTCTCGCCGGCGATGAAGTTCGGCCCAAACGTCTACCGCCCCGCTCCGCCGTTCCGCGGTTCGCGGCTTGATGGCAAGGAGAACTCCTTCTGAGTGCGTAACATTCCACAGTCAACTTCCAGCGTTCAACCAGCCACGCTCCCATCACGCATAAGTAAGAGAGGGGGCGGGTTCTTGGCCGGGGTAGAGCTGGAAGTCGTCGTCCAGCAGATTGCTGGCACTCGCGTTGAGGGTGGCGCGCTCGGTGGCGGGCACGCGCCACTGCGGTTCGGTGCCGGTCTTGACAGTCCGCTTTTGCATTTTGCAATTGTGTCCGTTTTTGCTCCGCCCCCAACAGGAAATAGGACAAGACCCATCCATTACATATAGCGGGACGTTCAATATCCGCATCGGAACCGGTTTTACACACGAAAGCCGTCTAAACACCTGTCCCTTCGTTGCCGACCGATTACGGCGCGGGACTTGCGTTTCCGGCGAAAAGGATGGTATAAGTACCGGCACCATGGGCAGGTTCACAGTGGCAGAGTTTTGCGTTGGCGGCGGCGGTCAGGCTCTTGGGCTTGAGGCCGCTGGGTTCGACTGTGTTGCCGCAGTCGAGGTTGATGCGGACTGCTGCACGACGCTGCGCCTCAATCGCCCGCAGTGGAACGTGCTTCACGAAGACATGCGACAGGTTGACGGCTCGCGATGGCGCGACACCGATTTGTTTGCCGCCGGCGTTCCCTGCCCCCCCTTTTCCATTGCCGGCAAACAACTCGGCACCGGAGACGAGCGGGACTTGTTCCCAGATGCAATCAGGATTATCCGCGAGATGAAGCCCAAGGCTGTCATGTTGGAAAACGTCCCCGGATTCGCCTCGGCAAAATTCTCTGAATATCGCGACAACTTGCGCATGCAGCTTTTGGACATGGGCTACGAGTCCGATTGGCGGATTTTGCAGGCAGCCGACTATGGGGTTCCTCAACTGCGGCCTCGGTTTATTCTTGTCGCGCTCCCTTCGGACAGGATGTCTTTTTTTGAGTGGCCGCAACCGCTCAGCGAGCAAACAACCGTTGGCGATACGCTTCAGGACTTGATGGCGCAAAGGGGATGGAAAGGCGCTCAAAAATGGGTAAAGAACGCACGGAAGATCGCGCCCACCATCGTCGGCGGCTCAAAGAAGCACGGCGGCCCCGACTTGGGACCCACGCGCGCCCGGAAACAGTGGCGCGAATTGGGTGTTGATGGCCTGGGCATAGCCAACGAGCCCCCCGGCGCCGATTTTCCGAAAGAGGCCTTCCCCCGCCTGACTGTTCGCATGGTTGCGAGAATACAAGGGTTTCCTGATTTTTGGAAGTTCAGCGGGCGAAAGACTGCGGCATACCGTCAAGTCGGCAATGCCTTCCCGCCCCCCGTCGCCGCATCTGTCGGATTGGCGATTGCCAATGCTTTTGATGGCAAATATCCGGTTCGACAGCCACGCAAAGCCATTCAGCTGAAACTGTTGGAGCAGACAGTTCCATATTGTTGAGATAAAAATGAGGGGAACATGGGCAAAGTCGGTTCAAAAGAGAAAACCAGACGGTTCTTGTTAGCAAACATCGGTCGCGTTATCGAATCGCATGAGCTTCAGGAAGCGGCGGATGGAGCGGTTCAATACAGCAGGCGGTTGAGAGAACTTCGTGACGAAGAAGGCTGGCCGATTCTATCACATCACGACAGCTCAGAATTGAAACCGGGGCAATATCTTCTCAGCGGGGAACCGCCTCGTAAAGAACGACCCCGTTTTGCCCGTACGATTTCCGCAAAGCTCCGCGCCGAAGTGTTGGATCGTAACGGGTTCACATGCCAAATGTGCGGATTGACACCGGGCGAGATTGATCCGGCGACCAACAGACCGGTACGGTTGCACGTCGGGCACATCAAGGATAAATCGCTCGGCGGCAAAGACGAGTTGTCGAACCTTCGTACGCTTTGTTCAACATGCAATCAGGGAGCGAAGAACATAACGGCGGAGAAACCGAGCACAATATGGTTGCTTTCGCAAGTGCGCCGCGCCGGCCAAGATGAACAAAAGGCTGTGTATGAGTGGCTAAAGCGCAAATTTGAGAAAAAGCCCTAAATCCTTGCCTATCACTTACACCGATCAAAGTTATCCTCATTTACATTCCCGTGCGAAGCGCGGGCGGCGGGCGAACCGATTACAGCTTGGGGGTTGACTCTTTTACCCCTCCCCGCATAATGGGTGTCAACTGATGGAGAAAGAGAATGAGACGACAGTTTTTACCTTGGTTGGCGCTGATGTGTGTCTTGGCCGGGGCGTTGCTGCCTGTATGGGGATGGGACGTGGAGCATGACGAGGTGGCGATGCTTGTGGGCGAGACCCTGCCCGCCGAGATTCGGTCGTTCTTTTCCTTTTCCGATTTTGGCGTGCTGATTGCGTTCTGCCACTATCCGGACATGACGGAGTGGCCGAGGGAGAACGGTAAAAGGGGCTATCACTCACTGGAAGAGATCAAGGAGCGGGTCGGCGCCGAGGATGCGGCGATTCTGGCGCAACAGGGGTATACGAACTCGGGCTGGCTGCATCGGGAGCGTGCGCGTGCGACGGTGATGGGGCTCCTCGCGCGGGCGTTCGCAAAGGGCGAGCATTCGCGGGCCGCATTCTATATTTCCGTTTTGTCACATTCCGTTTCGGATGAAAGTGCGCTCAACCATCCGCCGCTTCTGCATTTTGTGCAGTATTCGCGTTTCCCCGGCGTGGATTATGCGCTGCGGAAGGTCGAGCCAGGCTCGAAGAACGTGTTCGGATTCCGGTCGGATGGTCCCGTGGTGCGGCGCGTGCGCGAAAAACTGCATAACGATGTGCCGCGTGTCCCGCAAGGATCATTTGAGGCGGCTGTGTTCGGTTTCGTGACGGACGCTGTGCGGCAGGCCGGTTACGCGGCCGAAAAGGAGGGCAAGATCGCCTTTGCGCCGCGTCTGGAGGCCGAAGATGCCCTGGCAGAACTTGTGGCGATGCAGGTGCGCATCCTTGTGGACATGACGGCCACCTGCTGGGCCCACAAGGCCGTTGATGCGGTTCTTCCGGATGCGGGGTTTGACGCGGCCTGCCGCAAGGAGATGGACCGCCTCTTCTCTAAACTTGATCCCGCGAAACAGGCTGTCTTTGATGGCATCTTCGATGCGGCGCTCAATCCGGCGCAGCCCAAGGGCGTGGTCGGGCTCGTGTGCGAACCCTACGGCATGTTCTCACGCCCGGGACTCTCCTATGTGGGGCGCATGATCACGGCGTCCGCAGGACGAACCTTGCGCGACCACGGTTATGCCGTGAAGGGAATCGCAACGCGTGACCTTGCGAAGGGGCTGCCGCCGCCGACGGAAATGGGAGCGGTGATGATCTCCCTCGGGCAGAGCGGACACCTGGCACCTGACGAAGCCGATGCGCTCAAACGCTACCGTGATGCGGGCGGACGACTTTTCGTGGTGGGAGGTTCAGATCCGTCGGATATTTCCGGCATGAAGGATTTTCTGGAAATGCGGGCAGACGACGAAGTGCCTGTTTCGAGGAAGTGGGGCGTCCAAAACCAGGACGTCTGGTCGAACATGGTCGCGGTCGTGGACGGCGTGCGGACTCCGCTGCGGCTCAATCCGAATATCGACGGCTTCTGCAAGCCGTATGCGTCGTATGCGTTCAAACCGGACGCGGACGTCGTGCCGCTCGCGGAACTTGACAATGGGCGCACGCGGTTCGTTGTGGCGGCGCGAAAAGGCAACGTCGTGTGGATCCCCGAATATCTGTTGATGCCGTTCATCTTTTCAGGCGACACGACTGCGAACTGGGCCGCCTTGCGTCTCGATTCTTTCGCCACCCGTTTCTTCATGTCGCTACTTCCGCGCATTGCGCGGAAGGAATAGGCAAGAGGTAATCCTAAAAAGAGCAGTTGAACCTTCAACTCTCTTTGGTTTCAGGGTTTCGGGTTTCAGGGTTTCAGGGTTTCAGGGTTTCGGGTTTCGGGGTTTCGGGGTTTCTGGTTTCTGGGTTTCTGGTTTCAGGGTTTCGGGGTTTCTGGGTTTCAGGGTTTCGGGGTTTCAGGGTTTCATGGTTGCATCCAAATCGGGGTCGGGATCGGGATCGCTATCGGGATCGGGAACGTCGACCCGCGACATTCGACCCGCGACGATCGACAGGGACGCCCGCGTTTCCGACACCGCAGGTCGCTCGTCGCGGGTCGCGAGTCAACCGCCCCGATCCCGATGGCGATAGCGATGGCGCCGCAATGGAACCGTGAAACGCATGACCTTCGCACACCCCTGTCACGAACCGATTACCTTGCCAACAGGCGTGTGGGGTGTTTATATCAGGCGGTCAGCCGCGTTTCAGCACGCGTGTGAGGGACGCGTCATCGACGGTTACGCCGGTGCGGACTTCGCCGAGGCCGACGGGCAGGGCGAAGCGCACTTTGCCGTCTGTCTTTTTCTTGTCCAGGGTTATCGCTGCCAGCACTTCGGCAGGGTCGATATCGGGAGGCGGAACGACGGGGAGACCAAGGCTGGAGAAGAGGTTGGCGAGTTTCCCGGCCAGCCCGGGTTGAGCGAGGCCGAGTTCCTCGGCCAGACGGGCTTCGAGCACGGTTCCGATGGCGATGGCCTCACCATGCCGCACGGCGAAATGCGTTGCTTTCTCGATGCCGTGACCGATCGTGTGTCCGAGGTTGAGCGCTGCGCGGAACCCTTTTTCAAAGGGGTCTTCCCGGATGATGCGGATCTTGACGGCCATGGCGCGGGCGACGAACGGCGCGAGCCAGGCAGCGTCCGAGAGCCTGGCGCAGGGTATGGAGGCATCTCCGTCTTTGCAGAAGGCGAAACGTGGCAGGGTATCGAGCAGGCCGGGGTCGCCGATGACCGCGTGTTTGACGGCTTCAGCCAGGCCGCAGCGCAAATCGCGGCCCGGCAAGGTGGCGAGTGTGGCGGTGTCGGCCAACACCAGCGCGGGCGGGTGGAACGCACCGATCAGGTTTTTGCCTTCGGGCAGGTCGGCGCCGGTCTTGCCGCCGAGGCTGGAGTCGACCATGGCGAGCAGCGTGGTGGGCAGGCCGATCCAGCGCACGCCGCGCAACCAGGTGGCGGCGGCGAACCCGGTGAGATCGCCGACCACACCGCCGCCGAGCGCGATCACGGCATGACCGCGCTCGATACCGGCCTTGAGGAAAGCAGACCAGAGCGCGGCGACGGTGTCGATGGTTTTGGAGTCCTCGCCTGCGGGAATCGGAACAAGCGAGACCGTGACGCCGAGTGCGCGGAGCGGGGCGGCGGCACGCTCGCCGTAGAGCGGCAAGGTGTGGGTGTCGCCAACGATCACGGTACGGTCGCCGCAGTCGAGTTCGCGGAAACACGCGCCTAGGGTGTCGAGCAGACCGTTGCCCACGCGGACACGGTAGGCGGAACCCATGCCTGATACGCGAAAGAGGCCAAGCGCGGTTTGCGCCGCATCCGCCGTTTCTTCGGGCGGCCGGTCAGACACCTTCACGCGCAGGGGAAAAGAGGCGTAATGGGCCGAACGTTCGGACAGTAATGTTGCGATGGGTTTGCCTTGTCCCGGTGCGGGCGGGGTCGCGCAGTCGGATGACGGGACGTTCAAAAGCGGCCGCACACCGGGGGCGCACGCGACACGTCTCTCCAGTGTGGCGGCATCGGCATCGAAGCAGAGTATCTCACCCGCGGCTTCCGCCATCGCCCGGTTCTCCCCTTTCAACAGGGCACCGCCTCCCAAGGCGATCACAGCAGGGGGGGCTGCGATCGTTTCGGCGAGTGCGCGTGTTTCGCGGGTACGGAACCCGGCCTCGCCCTCACAGGCGAAAATGTCGCGGATACGTTGTTTGGCGGAGGCTTCGATGACTGCGTCGAGATCTGTGAAGGGCAGGTCCAGGCGCTGCGCCAACAGGCGTCCGATGGTGGACTTACCGCTTCCCGGGGGGCCGTACAGAAAAAGGTGCATGATATGCCGTGGGTGAGGGGTGGACCGTATTCGTGTTTCCGTCCGGAGGGGAAGGCTTCCCCCCCTGCCGGATCGAACACCGCGCATCTTATGTGGCCTGCCGTTGAAAAACAAGTTGTTTCTCACACGAAGGTTTTTGAGGGCATGGCTCGGGGGATTTTTCGGAATCGTCCTTCTCCGGCCACCGATTCCCCGCTGGACAATTCCGGTTTGCGCCTTTATACTTCGGGTCATTCAACATGCCCCTTTTAGTGTGGGTGTGCGGAAACAAATGCTTCGGCGGACCGTCACGACACCATGCCGCCCGGGGCGATCTGATCGGAATCGGGTGTCGTAAGAAAAGGAGGGTTCGGTTATGAATGCCCATCATGATCAACCGGGCAATGTCGCACTGGACACGCATGTCGCGGACCTCACCATCACATCGGCGGAACGCGATGTGTTGCGCAAGCTGGGGGAGCGGGTCATGTCGTTGTCCAGGCGGCAGATTGAGGCGGAGAAAAAGGTCCTTTGGACGCGGCAGAATCAGTTGCAACCCTCGCGGCCGCTGATCCTGTGTGATCCGGAATTCAGTTGGCGTGAGATCATTCCGGACACGTCATTGCAGTGCGAACACGCGCTCGCCCGGCATTGGGAGCGCCGCTTGCGCAAGGAGATTTTCTGGGGCGAGAAGATGGGGGATGACCGGGTCGTCGAGAGCCGGTTCACGGTCGGATGGGTTTATCGCCGCACGTTTTGGGGGCCTGATGCCTCATCGATCCATCCGCAATCGACATGGAGCGATTTGAATGATTTGAGCGGGCTTCAGTTCCAAACCATCACTGTTGACCGGGATGCCACGACCGACGTTGTGCATCTGGCGCGTGAGGTTTTCGACCGTGTCCTGCCGGTGAAGCTGCGCGAGCAATGGTATTGGTCCCTTGGCCTGACCCGCGAGTTGATCAAACTGCGCGGTTTCGAGCAGTTCATGCGGGATATCCGCGAAAATCCGGCTGGAGTGCACAATCTGATGGCTTTCTTGCGTGACGGCACGCTGGACCTCATCACCTTCCTCGAACAGGCCGGGCTGTACAGTCTCAATAACGAAGGGGATTACATCGGTTCGGGCGGATTTGGCTGGACCACGCAACTGCCGGCCAAGGATTATCAGGGGACGGCACGTGCCAAAGATCTCTGGGCGCTGTTCGAAAGTCAGGACACCCGGGATCTGTCACCCGAACTGTTTGACGAGTTCGTGCTGCAATACCAAAAGCCGGTCATGGAGCGCTTCGGGCTGGTGTGTTATGGGTGCTGCGAGCCGATCAGCGAGCGGTGGCATTTGTTGCAAAACGTGCCGAACATCCGGCGGGTCAGCGTGTCGCCGACCTGTAACCGGGCGAAGATGGCGGAAGCGCTGCAGGATCGCTACGTGTACTCTTGCAGGCCCAACCCCGCGATTCTCGCTGCCAGCTCGTTTGATGCGGATGCGGCGCGCAAGGAGATCCGTGATATTCTCGAGAAGGCCAAGGGTTGCCACCTCGAAATCATCATGAAGGACCACGATACGATTCACAATGATCCGGCCCGCGCGATCGCGTGGTGCCAGATCGCCCGAGAGGAAATCGCCCGATACTATCAGTGAACCTAAAAAGAGCAGTTGAACCTTCAACGCTCTTGGGTTTCTGGGTTTCAGGGTTTCTGGTTTCAGGGTTTCTGGGTTTCTGGTTTCAAGGTTTCTGGGTTTCAGGGTTTCTGGGTTTCAGGGTTTCTGGTTTCAGGGTTTCTGGGTTTCAGGGTTTCAGGGTTTCTGGTTTCAGGGTTTCTGGGTTTCTGGTTTCAAGGTTTCAGGGTTTCAGGGTTTCTGGGTTTCAGGGTTTCTGGTTTCAGGGTTTCTGGGTTTCAGGGTTTCAGGTTTCAGGGTTTCAGGGTTTCAGGGTTTCATCCAAATCGGGGTCGGGGTCGGGATCGGGATCGGGATCGGGAACGTCGACCCGCGACCCGCGACATTCGACCCGCGACGATCGACAGGGACGCCCGCGTTTCCGACACCGCAGGTCGCTCGTCGCGGGGCGACATAAGGTCTGACGGGAGAAGCGGGCGTCCCCGCCCGCGTGGTAGGGACGGTTCCCCGAACCGTCCGCGGAGGTCTCGGGGATGCGTCCCTACCGGTTGGCGGACACCTTAGTCCCGCATACGCATTGGTCTCCAAAACTCCGTCGATTGCGCTTGCGACGAAGTGGAGCGACGAAGGGCTGGGACTAAGGAAAAAGAGCGTCGGGCGCACCGCCGCGTCCTGCGCCAAACAGATGCGGCGGGGACTGCGGCAAAACCCAATGTTTACGGGGCTTTGCTAGAATTCTACCCGTTCAACTGCTCCTTTTAGGGTTATTGGAACACCGCCTCAAAAACCTTGAGTTCAAGAACGTGGACCGCCTCATTCACGCTGTTCTTCAGCACGTTGAGACGCACGTACCGGGCCGGGGTCGGGGCAAAGGAGAGGCTGAGGCCTTCGGGGCGGGCCGGTTTGGGGGCGGCCTGATTGTCGGCAACCTGCTTCCACGTCTTGCCGTCTTCGGAAAGCTCCAGCGTGAACGTGTAGGTGCGCCGCCCGTCATGGAAGAAAGTGAGGTGGGCGGATCGGAGCGTATGGAGGGCCCCCAGATCGATTTGCGCCTGCGCGGGCCATTTCGCGCCGTGCCACGCCTTTTCCAGCGTGCCGTCCACGAGATGGGCCGGGAGATTGTTGCCTTGGGTCCCCACGTTGGTGGTCACCGGTTTTCCACGAGCCACATTTTTTTCTTCGGCGAACAGGTTGTCGATCTCCTTCCGCCGCGCTTCCGAGGCTTGGCCGCGCAGGGTACGCCAGAGATCCGCATAGGGTTTTTTGTCCAGCCCGTCCCGGTTGAGGAGTTTGGCCACGCCGCGCGCCGCCAGAGTCTGGCGTTTGGCATCCGGCGCGTTCACCGCGAGACGCAGCAGCGTCGGCAAGGCGGCGGGTTCGGGCCACTCGGCCAACGCACGGATCGCGGCGGTCGAGATGTCCGCGTTGGCGTCGGCGACCGCGTTTTCAACCGTCTGCCGGAGCGTGTCGCCGCCAATGCGCGCGGCCGTTTCCAGCGCCAGCGGCGTCTGTGCCTCCGTGCCGCTTTTCAGGATCTGGGTGAGGGCTTCGAGATAGCGTCCGGTCGTATCGCGCCGCGCGGCTGCGGCGTAAGCCGATTGGGCTTCCGGGGTGATCCGGCCGGTCGAGGCGAGCAGATGCTGGAGCAGGGTGTCGGCGGCATCCGGGCCAGCGGTTTCACGCAGGAAACGGTAACTGGCGATGGCGGCCTCCGCATCTGCGGCATTCAGCGTGGCAATCGCGTACCGGGACGCTTCGCTCACGCGCCGGTCCTTGAACAATTCCATGGCGACTTTTTTACCGGTATCGCTGAAGCCGTCATAGGCCTTCAGCAGTGCGGGCTTCAACAGCGCGGTCGGCACTACCCGGGCGCTGTCGCGCACCATGACGAACCGTTCGGGTTGCAGGGTCTTGAGCACGCCGGGCAGGTGTTCAGCGTAATCGGAAGGGCTGAGGCGGAAAAGCGTGCGGTGCGCCGAGAGCGCCACGCCGTTATCCGCATCGCACAGTCGTTCGGCCACGGCTCCGACGGCCCGGCGGTCGTTGCGGTTTGCAAGCAGGTCGAGCAGCATGGTCTTGCGGAGCGGGTCGGTGGTGGTGTCGAGTTTCGCCGCCCAGCGTTCGGTTTCACGCCGACCGCCGTCCTTCCGGGCCCAATCGCACGCGACACCGGCGATAGCGGGATCCGGATCGTCGAAAAGCTGAAACAGGCGGGCAGTGCGGTCTTTCCCTTTCAGCGCCGCGATTTCGGCGTTGAGTTGCGCACAACGCGTCGGCGTGACGGGCTTCGCTTTGCTGGCGCGGTCATCCGTGACCGCCTGAACGGTCATGGCGGCGAGCGCGGCCACACCCGGCTTGTCGGAGCGTTCCATTTCGCGGAGGGCATTTGCCTGTTGCGGCAGGCCGCACCACCGGAGCTGGTCGAGGAAGAAGCAGGCCACATCCCCTTCGGGGGCGCGTTTCGCAGCGGCCAGCAGCGCATCCGCGTATGCGGTACGCGACTGCGCACCCTCCCGGCGCATCACGAACTGCGTCAGGGCGGCGATGCGGGTCACGGCCAAGGGATCGGAAACCCCGCCGGTTTTCACTTCGGCGAACAACTTCTCGAGGGCGGGGGCGCCCTGACGGAGTATGTCGGCGAGCGCGTCGTCGCAGATGCCGGCAAGGGCCTCCTTCTCCTGACCGGACCAGACGGCCGCGGAGGGTTGGGCCGTCAGATCGGCGGCCGCGAACAGGACGAAAGCAAGGGGAATCAGCACAGTGGTTTTCATACGGTTCAATCCTTTCATGGGATGCGGTCTCACATGACCCAGGGGGCGCGCATCTGCTGGTAGATGAATTTGTCCGCGGCGGGATCCTTGACCGCGCAGAGTTTTTCCGGATCGAAACGGAATCCGCGGCCGAGACGCATGGCCACCAGGCCGAGGTTCACGATCGTGCAGGAGCGGAACCCATTGCGCTCGTTCAGCGCGAAGGGGCGGCGGAGTTTGACAGCCTCGACAAAGTCGGTCTGCTGCGGCAGCGGTTCCGGCAACTCGGTTAGCTTCGCGTCCAGATTCGGGATGTCGGATTTGAGCTTGGGCCAGACTTTGCCTTTCGGGCCCTCCAGGAAAGGGGCACCCTTGAGTGAATCGTCCCCGTCCAGGATGATCTGGCAGCCGTCCGCGTAAGTGAAGGTGATGCGGCGGAACGAACCCACCGCGTCCGGATGCTGGGGCGGGCAGTCGACTTCAATGCGGATCGGACTGGTGTCGTCCTTTTCCATCAGATACTGCACCGGGTCGAGGTAGTGCTGGCCCATGTCGCCCAGGCCGCCGCCGTCGTAATCCCAGTACCCGCGGAATGTGGCGTGCGTGCGGTGGCGGTGATAGGGTTTGAACGGTGCGGGCCCCAGCCAGAGATCGTAGTCAAAGGTCTCCGGAACCGGTTGCGGGGTGACGTTCACCATGCCGCTCCATCCGAACTTGAGGGAGAATCCGGTCACGCTGCCCACGACAGCCTTGACCGGCCATCCGAGCAGGCGGTTCTCCATGATTTTCTTGAGGGGCTTGACTTCGGTGCCGAATCCGTAGAAGCCGCCTTGGAAACGGAACCACGTATTCAGGCGGAAGATACGGTTGTTGGCTTTGACGGCCTCCATCACGCGGCGTCCCTCACCGATGGTGCGCGTCATCGGTTTTTCGCACCAGATGTCCTTGCCGGCCTGGGCGGCCATGACCGACATCAGTCCGTGCCAGTGGGGCGGGGTGCAGATGTGGACGATATCCACATCCGGACGGGCCAGAATCTCGCGGAAGTCACGGCAGGCGAAGACCTTTCCGTACCCGTTTTTCTCGGCCAGGGCGATCCCCTCGTTGACCCGTTGGGCATCGGGATCGCAGAGGGCCACCAGACGGGTTGCCTTATATCCGAGGTGGTTGCCCGAGCGGGCGATGCCGCCGAACCCCAGCAGCGCGCGAGTCAGTTGGTTGCTGGGTGCGGTTTCCGACCGCAAAACATGGGCTGGCACAAGATTGAACGCCGCGAGCGCCCCCCCCCGTTTCAGAAAATCACGGCGGCGTAATGAAGCCTGCATAATCCCCTCCCTGATGTGAAAAAACAACGCAGCCGGCATGCCGACTACTTGATTGACTTAATTGAATCAGGATATCGGAAGGGATAAGGGTTGGCAAGCACCGGTTTGTGCGGCGGGCTTTTTTCGAACGACCGGTTTTGCTTGGCCAATATCCGGAAATTTGCAATACTCCCCGGATTCCTTTTTTAACCAATCCCCCGGGACCCGGCACGGTACGGGATCCCGACAATGTGAACGTGGAGGTGGAGACCGTGAGTACCGCATCGAAACCGGCGGCAGCCGTTCAGAAGCTGACGCCGGAGATGAAGACTTTCATCGCCGAGTGGAAAGACAAGCCCGGCAACCTGATTATGGTGTTGCATCGTGTGCAGCAGGATTTCGGATACATTCCCCGTGAGATCGCGTTTGAAGTGGCCGAGGCGCTGGAAGTGCCGCTGGCCAAAATCTACGGCGTCATCACCTTTTACAATTTCTTCAAGCTCAAGAAACCCGGACGGCATCCGATCCAGGTGTGCATGGGTACCGCCTGTTATCTGAAAGGGGGCGAGGATATCCTCTTGGAGCTGGAGGGGATTCTCGGCGTGGGGCTGAACACCGTGACGCCGGACGGGGAGTTTTCGGTGGAGGCGGTCCGGTGTCTGGGCTGTTGCGGACTGGCCCCGGTGATGGTCATTGACGGCGAGGTGTACGGCAAGGTGAAGACCGAGGACTTGCAGGGGATCCTCTCCCGGATCCGGAAGGGGTGAGTCCTGCGCGCGTCGGTGTACGGTCTCCCCGCCGATTCCAAAAGCGGCTTGCGGGAGGCCCCGGTGACCTCGAACGCGCGGAACCCCTCGCGCTGGCGCGGACTTTTCTCGTCAATTTAGGAACAGACGTTGATTCAGTGAAACAAGGGAGTGGAACATGGCGAAGTTGACATTGGATGGTTTACGCAAATTGCGTGAGCAGAAACAGGCGGCGATCGCGAAGCGTGATCCTTCGAATAAGGATGGGCAGATCATCGTCGGGATGGGCACGTGCGGGATCGCCGCCGGGGCGAAAGAAACCTTCGACGCGATTATCGAGGAGTTGAAGGCCCGCGGCATCACCCGTGTGCAGGTCCGGCAGACGGGCTGCATGGGCCTCTGCCACGCGGAGCCGATGGTCGAGGTGGTCGCGCCGGACATGCCGACGGTGATCTACGGTCAGGTGGACGCCGCGACGGGACGCCAAATCGTGAACGAGCACATCATCAACAAGCATCTCATCGACAACCACATTTGCGATAAGCCGGCAATGGACATTGTTCGCTGAGCGGGGAAACACATCATGGGCTACAAACAGTACATCTTGGTTTGCGGCGGAACAGCGTGCGAGTCCAACCAGGGCAACGCGCTGTTCAACGCGCTGAAGAAGGCGGTCGAAAAGAGCGGTCTCGTCAACGAGGTTCAGGTGGTGCGCACCGGTTGCCTGAGCTTCTGTGGAAAAGGGCCGGTCGTGAAGATTCTGCCGCAGGAAACCTTCTACGTGGAGGTCAAGCCTGAGGACGCGCAGGCGATCGTCAACGAGCACCTTGTCAAGGGGCGGGTGGTCTCGCGTCTGCTTTATGACAAGAAACAGAGCAAACGGAATGTCGGAATCAAGGACATCGATTTCTATCAGAAGCAGTTTCGCGTCGTGTTGCGCAACTGCGGCGTGATCGACCCGGACAAGATCGACGAGTACATCGCCCGCGACGGGTACAAGGCGCTCGAAAGGGTCCTGTTCGAAATGAAGCCGCAGGATGTCGTGGACGAGGTCTCCAAATCCGGACTTCGCGGACGCGGCGGCGCCGGTTTCCCGACCGGCAAAAAGTGGTCGTTTGCGGCGATGCAGCCCGCAGGCCAGAAATACATGGTCTGCAATGCCGACGAGGGCGATCCGGGCGCGTACATGGACCGTTCGACGCTGGAGGGCGACCCCCATTCGGTATTGGAGGCCATGACGATCGCCGGTTATGCGATCGGTGCCGACAAAGGGTTCATCTACATCCGGGCCGAGTATCCGCTGGCGATTCAGCGCCTCGAAAACGCCATCGCGCAATCCCGGGAATACGGTTTGCTCGGATCGAACATCCTCGGCAGCGGGTTCTCGTTCGACATCGAGATCCGTCTCGGTGCCGGCGCGTTCGTGTGCGGTGAAGAGACGGCGCTGCTCGCGTCGATCGAAGGACGGCGCGGCATGCCCACCCCGCGCCCGCCCTTCCCGGCGGTCAAAGGCCTGTGGGGTCGGCCCACCGTCATCAACAACGTGGAGACCCTGGCTAACATCCCGGTCATCCTGCTGAAGGGTAGCCAGTGGTTCAGCAAGATCGGAACCGCCACATCCAAGGGGACCAAGGTCTTCGCCCTGACCGGAAAAATCAACAATTCCGGGCTGATCGAAGTGCCGATGGGCACGACGCTGCGTGAGATCATCTTCGACATCGGCGGCGGCATCCGTGACGGCAAGGCCTTCAAGGCGGCTCAGACCGGCGGCCCGTCGGGCGGGATTATCCCGCCGCAGTTTCTGGACACCCCGATCGACTATGAGAATCTGGCCAAAATCGGATCGATCATGGGTTCCGGCGGCCTGATCGTGATGGACGAGGAAGACTGTATCCCCGACATCGCCAAGTTCTATCTGGACTTCACGGTTGATGAGTCGTGCGGCAAATGCGCGCCCTGCCGGATCGGCGGACGCAAACTGCTGAACTATCTCGACAAGATCTGCAAGGGCGAGGGCTCGCACGAGGATGTCCAAAACATGCAGGAGATCAGCGAGGCGATGACGCGGGCCTCGTTATGCGGTCTCGGGCAGACGGCCTCCAATCCGGTGCAGTCCAGCCTGCGTTACTTTGCTGACGAATACCGGGAGCACATTGAGGAAAAGAAATGCCGGGCCGGCAAATGCAGAAACCTGCTGCGTTACAGCATCGACACCGCGAAATGCGTCGGGTGTACCGCCTGCGCCCGGGTCTGTCCGGTTGGCGCCATCGCTGGCGAACGCAAACAGCCGCATGTGATCAATTCGGAAACGTGCATCAAGTGCGGCCATTGCTTTGAGGTCTGTAAATTCCATGCGGTCGCGCGCGCTTAATTTCTGAAAGGGTTTCATCCATGTCTAACCTTGTCCAACTTGAAATCAACGGCATCCCGGTCGAGGTTCCGGCCGGAACCTCGATTCTGAAGGCCGCACAATCCGTGCAGGTCAAGATCCCCACGCTCTGTTACCATCCGGACCTCGCGCCCTGGGCCGCGTGCGGTATCTGCGTGGTGCGATCCTCCGGTTCGCCCAAATTGCTTCGCGCCTGCTGTACGGACGTGGCGCCGGGCATGAAGATCACCACTCACGACGCGGACATCGTGCGGGTCCGGCGGACGGTGCTGGAGCTGATTCTCGCCAACCATCCCAACGACTGTCTGCAATGTCCCCGCAACGGCAACTGCGAATTGCAGAGACTGGCGGCGGACTTCGGCATCCGGGACATCCCGTTCCCGACCGACACGCCGTCGATTCCGGTCGACGCCTCGACGCCGTCGATCGTGCTGAACCCGGAGAAGTGCATCAAGTGCGGGCGCTGTACTCAGGTGTGCCAGCAGATGCAGAACGTCTGGGCGCTCGAGTTCATCGGGCGCGGCGAGAAGACCCGTATGGCGCCCGCGGCGGAAGTCACGCTCAATGAGTCGCCCTGCATCAAGTGCGGCCAGTGTTCGGCGCATTGCCCGGTGGGCGCGATTTACGAGAGGGATCATACGCGTCAGGTTTGGGACGCGCTCCGCAATCCGGAAAAAATCTGTGTGGTGCAGATCGCGCCGGCCGTGCGGGTGGCCATCGGTGAGGCGTTCGGCCTGCCGCCGGGTACGCTGATGACGGGCGAGACCTACGCGAGCCTGCGCCGTCTCGGCTTCAAGGCGGTTTTCGACACCAACTACAGTGCCGACGTGACGATCATGGAGGAGGGCTCCGAATTCATCAAGCGGTTCAAGAAGGGGAAGAACCTGCCGCTGATCACATCGTGCTGCCCTGCCTGGACCGACTGGATGGAGAAATACGCGCAGGACTTCATGAGCAACTTCTCCACCGCGAAATCGCCGCAGCAGATGATGGGCGTTCTCGCTAAAACCTATTATGCGGAAAAGATGGGTATCGATCCCGCGAAGCTTTTCATGGTCTCGGTCATGCCCTGCACGGCCAAGAAATTCGAGATCAGCCGCAGTATAACCATGTCCGCCAGCGGATATCAGGACATTGACGTGGTGCTCACCACACGTGAACTGGCCCGCATGATCAAGAGCGCGGGAATCGACTTCCTCAACCTCGAAAAAGAGGAGGCCGATTCGATTCTCGGCGAGTACACCGGAGCGGCCACGATCTTCGGCGTCACGGGCGGCGTGATGGAGGCGGCGCTGCGTACGGCGTACTGCCTGATCACCGGTGAAGCCCATCCGCCGTCAATCGAGTTCGAGGCGGTCCGCGGGATGGAGGGCGTCAAAGAGGCGGTGATCGACATCAAGGGAACCCCTGTTCGGATCGCGGTGGCCCATCAGATGGGGAACGTGGAGCAGGTTCTCGATGCGGTGCGTGAGGATCGGAAGGCCGGACGCAAGCCGCGGTATGACTTCATCGAGGTCATGGCCTGCCGCGGCGGGTGCATCGGTGGCGGTGGCCAGCCCACCGGCGCGACGGACTCGGTGCGGAAAGCGCGCACGGCGGGGATCTACACGGATGACGAGAAGTGCGTGATCCGCATGTCCCATCTCAATCCGCAGGTGCAGAAGCTCTATGCCGACTATCTGGGCGCGCCGCTCACCGAAAAGGCGCATGCGCTGCTGCACAACCACTACCATCCGAAGAAGCCCTACGCCAAATAGGCGGCGGGCGTATGCGGAAAGGCCGGAGAACCCCGGCCTTTCCGTAGCGGAGGGGGAGGGTCCCGAGCAAGGAGGTTCACATGTCTGTCCGAGTCCGTTTCGCACCCAGTCCGACCGGGAATGTCCATATCGGAAATATCCGGGCGGCGATTTTCAACTGGCTGTTCGCACGGCATGAGGGCGGCCGTTTTTTGCTGCGTGTCGAGGATACCGATCGTGAGCGCTCCACGCCGGAGGCGATCCGCACACTGCTCGACTGCATGGCCTGGCTAGGGTTGGACTACGACGAGCCGGAAACCTACCAGAGTCAGCAGACGGAGCGGCATCTCGCGTTGGCGGAAACCCTGCTGGAACGCGGGTTGGCCTACCGTGAGGCCAAAGGCGGCGGGGGCGAGTGCGTGGTTTTCCGCATGCCGAAGGAGGGGCGTCTTGAGTTCACCGATCTGGTGAAAGGGCGGATGCGTAAACAGGCCGTCGACACTCAGGATTTCGTGATCGTGCGTTCGAACGGCACGCCGGTCTTCCATCTGGCGAATGTGGTGGATGACATCGACATGAAGATCACGCATGTGATCCGCGGCGACGACCATGTCGAAAACACCTTCAAGCACATCGAGCTGTTCCGGGCCCTCGGCGCACCGGTGCCGCAGTACGCGCATCTGCCGATGATCGTCAACCAGCAGGGCAAACCGTATTCCAAGCGGGACGGCGCGGCGTTTGTGGGCGAATTCCGTGACGCCGGGTATTTGCCGGATGCGCTCTTCAACTTTCTGCTGCTGCTGGGCTGGGCACCGGGGGATGACCGCGAAGTGCTGACGCGCGAGGAGATGGTGGAACGCTTCACACTGGACCGTTGCAAATCGAGCGCCGCGCGCTTCGATCTCAAGAAATTGATTTGGATGAACGGCGAGTACATCCGCCGCCTGCCGCGGGAGCAGTTCACGGCTGAATTCGTCCGGCGGGTCGAAGCAGCGGGACTCACGACAGACGGCACGGATCTGCCGGGAATCATCGGGCAGATGCAGGTGCGCACCCGGTTTTATCGGGAGATTCCGGATTCCTGCGCGTATTTCTTCACAGAGGCTTACGCATTCGATCCCAAAGCGGTGGAGAAACGTCTCAGGCCTGCGGGTGTGCCGGAGCTTTTGGAAGAGGTGGCGGCCGCCTACGCGGCGCTGCCGGAGTTCACCCCGGACGCCACGCATGCGGTGCTGAACTCGCTGGCGGAAGCCCGCGGGTCCGGATTGGGAGCGCTCGTGCATCCGGTGCGCGTGGCGGTTTCCGGTCTGACGGAGGGGCCGGGTCTTTTTGAAATGCTGGCGTTGCTGGGCCGTGATCGAGTCTGTGCGCGGTTGCGGACCGTGGCGACCCGGTTGCGCGACCATCAACTCTGAAAAGAAAGGGATGAGAGATGAACAATCGGTCTGGTTCAATGTTTTTCGCCGGGATACTGACCGGAATTCTGATAGCCTGCGGATTGGGAGCCTTTGTTATTCGTGCGCCGCGCACGGAAACCGGAGGGGGGGGAGGCGCCCGTACGGTGGTGCTCAAACTCGCGCACGGGTTGGATGAGTCGCATCCGGTTCATCTGGCGATGACCCGGATGAAACAGCGTCTGGAAGAGTTGACCGACGGCAAGGCCACCATGGATCTCTATTCCGGTGGCGTACTGGGCGGCGAGACCGACTGTCTGGAGCAGGTGCAGAAGGGTGAACTGGCCATGACCAAAGTCTCCACCGCTGCGCTGGAAGCCTTTATTCCGGAGATGAAGGTTTTCAGCATCCCCTTCGCGTTCCGCGACGAGACCCACTTCTGGAACACCCTGCACAGTGACATCGGTAAGAAATTGCTCGCAAAGGGGGCTGCCCGGAACTTCCGGGGGCTTTGCTATTATGATTCGGGTGATCGCAACTTCTATTCCACCAAGAAGCCCATTCGCACGATTGACGACGTCAAAGGCATGAAGATACGCGTGATGAACAGCCGCACCGCCATGGACATGATCAACGCGATGGGCGGCAGCCCCTGCCCGATCACCTGGGGCGAGCTTTACACCGCGCTGGCGCAGGGGACCGTCGACGCCGCCGAGAACAACCCGCCTTCCTTCGATACCTCGCGCCACTTCGAGGTCTGCAAGTACTTCACCTTCTCGGCGCACCAGCGCATCCCCGATATGGTGATCATCAGCACCAAGGTCTGGGACGCGCTTCCGCAGGATGTGCGCGTGGCATTGCAACAGGCTGCGGACGAGTCTGAGACCTACCAGCGTAAGCTCTGGAAAGAGAAGACCGGACAATCTCTGGCGCTCGCCAAAGAGAAAGGCGTGGAACTCATCACGCCCGAGCTTGACGGATTCCGCAAGGCCTGCGCCGGCATCATCCGGCATAAGGATTATGCGGCAATCGTTCCGATTTATAACGCGATTCAGGAGGTGAAGTGATGGACACCCTGCAGAAAATCCGGCACGGCCTGGTCCGCGCGCTGGAAGTGCTCATCATCGTTATGGTTTCCCTGCTGACGCTCACCGTGCTTTGGGGGGTCTTCACCCGCTTCGTGATGGGCCGTCAGGCGCAGTACACCGATGAGCTGGCGCGTCTGCTGCTGGTTTGGGTCTCAATGATCGGCGCGGCGCTGGCCTTCGGTGAAAAGGCGCATCTCGGTGTCGATTTCTTCGTCAACTACCTGCATGCGGAGGCGCGCAAGACGCTCAGTGTTGTCGTGCAGTTTGTCATCATCGCGTTGGCGCTCGCGGTCTTCATCTCGGGCGGCTGGAACTTGGCTATGGCGCAGATGGGCCAGGAGTTGCCGACGCTGCGGCCGCTGACGCGCGGTATGGTTTACCTGTCGCTGCCGGTCGCGGGTTGCTTCATCTCCTTGTTCGCACTGGAGAACCTCGTCGCCATCCTGAGGACCCCTGCCGATCAGATCGGCGCGCAAACCCAATCGGAGGGCTGAAGACATGGCCGGTATCATCCTGATCCTGACAATATCCTTTTTCGTCCTGCTGTTGATGAACGCGCCGGTCGCGGTCGCGATTGCGATTTCGTCTCTGCTGGCGATCCTTGCCAACGGTGGCGATGCCGCCTATACGGTGGCGCAGCGCATGGCTAACGGTGTGGACAGCTTCCCGCTGCTGGCGATTCCCTTCTTTGTCTTCTCCGGTTATCTGATGGGGCGCGGCGGCTTGGCGCGCCGCCTGATCGACTTCGCGGCGCTGCTCGTCGGACGTCTGCCCGGCGGACTCGGCTACGTCAACACCCTCACCTGCATGCTGTTCGGCTCGATCTCCGGTTCAGCGGCGGCGGCGGTCTCCTCGATCGGCGGCTTCATGATCCCGGAGATGAACCGTAAAGGCTATGACCGCGACTTCAACGTGGCCCTGACCGCCACTGCGGCGACCACCGGACTGCTGATCCCGCCATCGAACTCCATGATCGTCTACTCGGTGTCCGCGGGCTCGGTGTCGATCGCGGCGATGTTCATGGCCGGCATTCTGCCCGGTATTCTCGTGGGAGTCTGCCTCATGGTCGCGGCGGCAATCGTCTCAATCCGCAACGGATACGGCAAGGCGGCTCCCGACGCGGAAGCCGAGCCGCGGCAGAATCCGCTAATTGTCTGCTGGCGTGCCATCCCCAGCCTGCTGATGATGATTCTGATCATCGGCGGTATCCTGCTGGGCATCTTCACGGCCACGGAAGCCGCGGCCGTCTCGGTGGCCTACGCCTTCGTGTTGTGCGTGGTGATCTATCGCGAGATCCCCTGGAAGGATCTGCCGGGCATCTGCCTGCAAACCGGCATCACCACAGCCGTTGTGATGTTGCTGATCGGATCATCCAGCGCGATGTCGTGGATCATGACCGTGGCCAACATCCCGCAGTCCGTCTCGTCCGCGCTGATGGGCCTCTCGGAAAACCCGGTCGTCATCCTGCTCACGATCAACGCGCTGCTGCTGGTGGTCGGGATGTTCATGGACATGACGCCCGCCATCCTGATCTTCACGCCGATCCTGCTGCCGGTGGTGCGCCAGCTCGGGTTGTCGGATATCCACTTCGGCATCATCCTGATCGCCAACCTCTGCATCGGTCTCTGCACGCCGCCGGTGGGCACCTGCCTCTTCATCGGCTGCGGCGTGGGCAAGACGACCATCGCCAAGGTGACGGTAAAAGCCCTGCCCTTTTTTGCCGCGATGATTATCGCCCTGATGCTGATCACCTTTGTCCCGTGGATCTCGATGGCGATCCCGAAAGCCAGCGGATTGTTGAAGTAACGCAGGAAGAAAGGACCCCGCGAATGAGGCTGGTTGTAAACGGAATCGAGATCCCTGAAGAGGTCGTGACCCGCGAGGCCGAGCGTTTGCGTCACCCGTATGAAGAGTATGTCCGCGCGAACGGCGGCGAGCCGGATGAGGCGCAGCTGCGGGAGTGGGCGGTGGAAGGGGTGATCGAGTCCGAGCTGGTGCGGCAGGAGGCGTGCGCGACACAGCCGATCCCCTCCGAAGCGCGCATCCGTCAAGAGCTGACGCAGTACGCCGACACCTATCAGCCGTATCCGGAAGCGGAGCGGGCGGCGCGCGCGCGCGCGGGGTTGCAGGTCAGGCGGTATCTGAAACAGATCCGCAAGGATGTGCCCATGCCCGATGAGGCGGCCGCCCGGAACTATTTCGACACGCACGCCGAACTTTTCAAGGTGGCGGAAGGGGTGCGTCTGGAACATGTGTGCCGGTTTGTCGATCTGGCCAGCCGCCCCTCGGTTTACATGTCACTGCTGCAACTCAAGAGTGACGTGGAGGCAGGGAGGGTGGATTGGCGGGAGGAGGCGGTGCCGTACTATTCCGACACCTACAACCGTGACGGCGGCGCGTTCGCCGTGGTCACGCGTGGCGAGTTGCCGGAGGCGATTGAACGGGATCTGTTCGCGCTGCAACCCGGACAATGGAGCGATGTGATCGATTTCGGGAACGGCACGCTTCATCTCTTCAAAGTGACGGAACGCCTGTTGCCCCGCGCCCTGTCGTTTGAGGAGGTTCGGGAAACCGTGATCCAGTCTTTGTATCGGGTGGCTGCGGAAGAGGCGGTGTATGCGCGGATCGACGAGCTGAAGAACAAGGCGTCTATTCAGCGGGAGGCGTGACGCCTTCGGGCATCAAGCGTAACGCCTCGTCCAGAAACGGCGCCAGAAGCGGGCAGTGCGCCATCTTCGAACGGATTTCATGGCGGCGCGGAGAGTGCAGCAGCAACAGGCATTGCGCGGCGGTCTGGTGCGCAGTACGGGCCGGGTTCATCCAGCGCAGTTTTTCCTCCGGACTCAGCGTGTCCAGCGGCACCGCAATCCGGTTTCCGTTGGCATCCAGATGCGCCGTGCTGCCGACGATGGCGCGCGGGATCACCGTGCGCGTTTTACCGTTACGTTCCCACTGTAGCGGTTTGCCGGTCTGATCGAGCAGATATTCGGCGACAAGGGCGTCGGGGTCCGGCATGTCCGTGAGAAACGCGGCCAGTTCGGCCTGATTGCGGAAGGGGTCGGGATGTGACTGCACCAGCGCGCGGGCGCGGATGAGGTTGCCCTTGATCAGGGCCTGAGACAGCGCGGTCTTCAAGGCGGGATGCATCTCCCCGACCGCAGGCAAATCCGTCGCGGTGCCGGTGGCGGAGGACGGCGGCGGAACGGGGACATCGGAAGTCTCGGGGACGTCCGTGCTTGCCTTCCCCTTTTCCGCTTCAGGTGTTTTGTCTCCGGCCTGTGTTTCGTCTATCGGCGGGGGCTCCGGTGCCGGCCGCGCGTCGGGTTGCCCTTCCGCGGGTTCCAGAACAGCGCGCACCCAGAACAACCCTATCAACCAGACCGCCAGAACCAGCCAGCAGAAACCTTCCCGAACAAGGGTTTCCCTCCGGATCTCACGCGCGTGGTCCTCCTCGATGGTTTTCGACTGATACGCCGTGATCTTTTCATTTTTCGGCCGGCCCGCCATCCGGATTCGCGGACCCGCCGCTTCTTGCTCCGCTGCGGGGGTGTCGGAAACGGCTTCGCGCAACGGTGCGGCGTCCACTGTGCTGGGCGCCGTGTCATCCGGACGAACGCAGGATGCGGGGGAAGTGCCTTTCCGAAGCCGGTCCAGATCCTGCCGGACCGCATCCCACCCGGCGTAGCGGTTTTCCGGCGATTTCATCATCAGCCGGTGCAGAAACCAGGAGAAAACTTTCGGGAGATCGTTGCGTAAGAGATGCGGAGGCGGTATCCGACCGTTACAGTGCGCCGCGAGAATCGACGCCACATCCAACTCCTCGAACGGCACATGTCCGGTCGCCAGATAATAAAGCAGCGCGCCCAGCGCGTACATGTCGGACTGTGTGGTCAGCGTACGGGATCCGGAGGCTTGCTCCGGCGAAAGAAAACAGGGCGTCCCGACAATCAGGCCCTGGTCCATATCTGTTGCGTCGATGCCGGGACCGGCCTCAATGGCTAGGCTGAAATCCGTGATTTTCGCGATGCCGCGCTCATCGAGGCGGATTGTCGCACCCTTCAGGTTCCGGTGGACGAGATGCGCGGAACGCCACATCTGATCCAGACCGTCAGCGAGGGACGCGGCGATTCGGAGAATCTGCGGGAACGGAAGGGGGCCATGCTGTAAAACGAGTTCTTCCAGAGTGGGTCCGTCGACCTGCTCCATGACCACATAGTGCAACGGCGCTTCGCTGACAATATCGAAAAGGGCACAGACCGCCTCGCTTTTGATGCGGGCGATACGGCGGGCGATCATCAGGAAATGCGCCGTTTCCCCGGGGTTTTGGGCCGCATGCTCTTTCAGGATCTGCAGGATGACGGTCCGGTCCAGATTGGTTTGCACGGCGCGCCAAACCTGGGTCCGGCTGGTCTCATCCAGTTGTTCAAGCAATTGGAAACCGCGTTGTTCTATGGCGTCGTTCTTCACCCGTGACCATCCGGCGTTTCGTGTGCGGCCGGGATGTCCGCCCCGTCCATATACGGTGCTCATTGTGCCAGATGCGGCTTGTCCGGTCAATGCGCCGGGATCGTTACAGGTTACAGGCCGCTCCGGTCAA
The DNA here is from genome assembly GCA_033812795.1 of Kiritimatiellia bacterium. GTDB lineage: Bacteria > Verrucomicrobiota > Kiritimatiellia > RFP12 > UBA1067 > JAPXSY01. Next base: position 5,902 of record JAPXSY010000022.1, on the reverse strand, counting down.
ATCAGTCTTTATGCACTTTGCGCCCTTTGTGGTGCGATCATCCTCTTCTGTGTAATCTGCGTTATCTGTGGATCAAGGTGTCCCGTCGTCTGGGCCTGTTCCGCAGAAGACAGGCTGAAACAGATGGGGTGGTATCGCTCCGGCTTGTAGACGAGGGAAGGGCATGGTATGTTCTTCCCATATCCCGTCCGTTCCCCGCCGGTTCCGCCCGAACAAACGGGTGCCGGCAACGGGGAGGCTGGTGAAGGGGGTTCATGGCAGTTAGAATCACAGAGTCCGTTGTAGAAGAGATCCGTGCCCGGGTCGACATTGTTGACGTGATCGGATCCCGTGTGCCGCTGAAAAAGGCGGGGGCATCCTTCAAGGCCTGTTGCCCTTTTCACCATGAGAAAACGCCATCGTTCACGGTCAACCCCACGCGGCAGAGCTTCTACTGTTTCGGGTGCGGGGAAAAGGGCGATGTGTTCTCGTTTGTGATGAAACAGGATGGTCTGACCTTTGCCGATGCGGTCAAGGCGATGGCGGAGCGCGTCGGGGTTGTGCTTCAGGACAGAGACGATCAGGGATCCTCGGGCGAACGCGCGGTTCTGTACGCGGCGCATGCCGCCGTGGCGGAGTATTACCGGCAGTGTCTGTTGAACTTGCCGGAGGCGGAACACGCGCGCCGTTATCTGGCACAGCGTAAACTGTCCGACGAGATCGTGAAGTCCTTCGGGATCGGATACGCGCCGGAACATGCCGTCGAGGCTCTCTTGAACGCGCTCGAAAAAAACCGCTTCCCTCCGGAAGTGTTGGTTCGGGCCGGGATTCTCTGCGAGTCGGACCGCGGCGGTCCGGGCCGTTATTTCGATCGTTTCCACGGGCGGCTGATGTTCCCGATTTGGGATCGTCAGGGTCGGGTGGTGGCTTTCAGCGGACGACTCCTGACGCCAAGGGAGCGGGTCGGAAAGTACGTCAATAGCCCGGAGACGCCGATCTTCACCAAAAGCCGCGTTCTCTACGCGCTCCATAAGGCCAGCGGAAAAATCGTCAAACATCCCCGGCGCGAGGCGATCGTGTGCGAGGGCCAGATCGACGTGATCCGCTGCCACGCCTCCGGTTTCGAAACCGCTGTCGCGTCGCAGGGTACGGCGTTCACCCGCGACCATGTGAAACTGCTCAAACGGTATGCCGACAGCGTGACCCTGGTCTTTGACGGCGATGCTGCGGGGCGCAAGGCCGCGCTGCACACCGGAACGCTTTTTCTGGAAGAGGAGATCCCGGTCCGCGTGGCCTGTCTGCCAGTGGGGGAGGACCCCGATTCGATCTTGCGCGATCAGGGCCCCGAACCGTTCCGGGATCTGCTGGAACGCGCGGTTTCGCTTATCGCCTTCCAGATTGAAACGCAGATGCAGGACGAGCCGAATCCCGAGGCGATCGATGCGGTCAGCCGTGTTGCGCGCGGCGTGATCGGCACTCTGGCCACATGCCCCGGTGGCGTGTTGCGCACGCTGCTGTTGCAAGAGGCGGGGGAACGGCTGCACCTGCCGTATTCCGCACTGGAGAAGGATCTCGAGAAACAGCTCGAGGTGTTGAGCCGGAAAGCGGCGCTGGCCCAGACTTTCAAGACCGATGGGGGCGCGGCCGATCCCTCGGGCGAAAGGCGTGATGAACAGTGCGCGGGTTCGGGACCCTCTCCGGAGTACAATGCGGATCCGGATATCGATCCCGCCTTTGCGCCGCCTTCGCGTCTGGAGACGCTGCTCTGTGAATGCCTGATCGAGCATGAGCGGGATCCGGCGGTGTTCGAGCTTGTCTCGCGGTACCTGCCGCTCGACCTGATCACCCATCCGTTCGCGCGTGATCTCGTGGCGGTTCTGCTCCGTCAGGTTCAGAGCGGCGAGGACATGCTGGCCGGATATTATCAGCAAACCATACCGGAGTGGATCCCGCTGTTCGACCGTCTGCTCGCGCACAAGCAGAAGATGCTTTGCGCCCGCGAGATGACCCAAGAGGATGCGGTTCAGGACTTGATCCGGCAATTGTGGATTGATCGGCTCAAAGCGGAGCAGCAGGCTCTGGGGACGGAATCCTCGCCGGAATGCGACGCCCGGCGGTATACCCTGTCTTTGCGCATGAAAGCGTTACGCAACCGGCCGTGGGCGCAGGTGTGCGACCTGTTGGCGGAGCTGGGCGCGCCGGGCGCTACGGGTTCGGGGATCCCGGCGGAGGCGGCGTCGGCTGGGGCTGAATCTTGCGCACATGCAACGGATAGCGCATCCGCAGTTTCTGATCCAGAAGAATTTCCACCCAGTGCGTACCTGCCTGATGAAATGCCAGATTGAGAAAGACCTCCACGGTGGTTGCGACCTGCTGGTCGTTAGAGAGCGTGATCGGCACCGGTTGCCCTTCTCCCACAAGCGTCAACCCGTCAGGTGCCACAATGCGTGACCGCTGGGTGAAGGTGCCCGCTCCGGCGCACCAGCGGTTCACCAGGCAAATGCGCGGGCAGACCGGTTGATTCACGGCTTGCACCAGCCCGTCGAAAATGCCGATCAGCATGAATTTTCCGTTACGCTCCTGCCGCACATCGTCGCACAACAGACTCGCCTGAAGGTCGGGGATCATAACTTCTCCTCACGTTTGTCACAAGAATACCCGTTCCCCGTCCCCGCGTCCAGTGCCTGAATGGCGTGATATTGCCCGCAGTTCATTTTGTCTTGCGCCCGTCCTTGACCTGTCGCCGCCATTGTGTTACGTTTCTTGAAATTGTAACACGACCGATGGAAAGAGGAGGCGAGGGATCAATGGATAACGGCACACTCACCAAAGTGTTGATCGCAGCATACGGCGCGGGGGTTTTGACTGTGGTAGCCCAGACGGCGACCAACAATGCGGACACGGCGCGTGCGCCAGAGATTGAAATCGAGGTGACGGCGTCGCCCATCACGCAGCTTGAAGAGACCACCCTCGATGGCGCGAACCGCGTGGTCGTGGGACGTGATCAACTCGATCGCCTGAGCGCCACCGACCTGCCGACCGCCCTGCGCCAAGTGCCCGGTGTCTCGATCTCACGCTACAGCCCGGTCGGCGCCTACGGCGGCGCACAGGGCGGTTCGGTCTACGTCCGCGGAGCGGGCACGGCACGTCCCGGCGGCGAGGTCCGGATCTATAGCGACGGCGTGCCGCGCGAATCCGGTGTCTGGTCGCACCCGTTGATGGACATCGTGCCCATTGATTTTACCGAGCGCATCACGGTCGCCAAGAACCCGCAGCCGCAGCATTACGCCGGGACCTTCGGCGCGGTGGACGTCGAGACCCGCAGGAGGAAGACCGAGGGACACGAGGGCGAGGTGTCCGCCGCTTACGGCCGCTTCAACACGCTGATCAGTTCTGCCGCGGCTGGCGGCAAGATCGACCTGTTCGATTACTACGCCGGGGCCGCCTACAAATACTCGGAAGGCGCGCGCCAGCATGGCGAGGCCGAACTGCAGAGTGCCTTCGCACGGACCGGATGGGAACTCTCTCCGCACGACCATCTCTCATATATCTTTCTGGGCACCGACAACTGGGTGCGTGATCCCGGTCCGAAAGGCGGTCCGAAGCCGCAGCGCGACCAGTTCAACACCGAGACCTTGACCCACGCGGTTCGCCTCGAAACCCAACGCGACCGTATCCGCGGATACTCCTTGATCTACTACGAGGAGGGTGAAATCCGCTGGCACAAGGATCATCTGTCTGACGGCGTCCTGACTTCGCCGGCCGGCTTTTCCAACACCGACTGGGACAACTACGGATTCCGCTCATCGTATGACATTCTGTTGCTGGATCGCCTCACGCTCACCGGATCGCTGGACTCGTGGTCCGAAGGCGGCGAGACTTGGAACATCCGCTCATCCGATAATCGGCGGGTCTGGGGTTACAACGGACGCTTCTTTACCACGGCCCCCTACCTCGGTGCGCGTTATGAGTTCGACGTGGGCCACGACTGGACCCTTACGCCTTCGGCCGGTGCGCGCCACTACGTTAGCAGCGAGTTCGACAATGAAACCGCACCCTGCGCCGCGTTGACCCTCTCCCGCGAGGGGCTGAGCGTCTTTGTTTCCCATGCGCGGGGCGTCCATTACCCCGGCGTTTATATCCGCGGAGTTTCGCCCTCGACTTGGCGCTCGCTGGAGGCCGAGACGCTGGACACCACCGAAGCAGGCGTCCAAATGGAGATCAGCGAACAGGCGACGCTGCATGCCACGCTGTTCCACACCGAGGTCGACAACCGCATGGACTCGACCTCAGCCGGTTATTTCAATACCGGGGACATGAAGGCGCAGGGCGCGGAAGTTTCGATGCATTTCTATCCGCGCAATGACCTCTCGTTCTTCGTGGGCGGCACCTACACCGATCCCGAGACCCATCCGGTCTCGCGTATGCCGGAGGTCACCTTCACAGCGGGCAGTTCCTACCGTATCACGCATGCGCTCCGCTGGGATCTGGACGCCCAATACGTCACCACGCAGTACGCCTACAGCATGCGCTCGATCAACCCCGATCTGGAAAAGCTTGATGACTATCTGGCTGTCAACACGCGTCTTTCGCTGGACTTGCGCGCGCTTTGCCCGTTGGACGGTGAACTGTATGTGGCCCTTGAGAATCTGACCAACCGGCATTATGAATATTTCCCGGACTACCCGATGCCGGGCATCATGTGGTACACTGGCATGAAGGTGAAGTTCTAAAAAGACGATACCGATTTCGGTGGAACCAGATTGTCACGACACGGATGATTCAGCCTAGGGAATATGCCTTTTGCGGCCTGTTCGGCGCGGCGGCGCTGTTGCTGCCGACGCTTTTCCATCTGCTGCATCTGGGGCATGTCTTCATGCCGATGTATCTGCCGCTGGTGGCGTTGGCCTTCTTCGTGCGTTCCGGCGCGGCCGCGCTGACGGCTCTGTTGGTGCCGCTCCTCTCCGGCGCGGTCACCGGCATGCCGCCCTTCATGCCGCCCATTGCTCCGGTGATGGCGCTGGAACTGGCGCTGATGGCGCTGATGATCGGCACGTTGCGCCAAGCGGTGCCGCGCATGCCGGTCTGGTGTCTGCTCGCGCTCGCGCTGGCTGTCGGACGGATTGTGAATGCGTTACTGCTCTACACCGCCGCGCGCGTCTTGGAACTGCCGGCCGGTTTCGTGGCCGGCATCTCGCTGCTCAGCGGCTGGCCGGGCCTGCTGCTGATGTTGGCGGTCATTCCCGGTCTTGTGCAGGCCACCGGTTATGCACAATGTCACCCCCATAACTCCGGTGCCTGTAATCGGTCAGGGACAGGGGAGTGCGAAGACAATGCGTTTCTGGTGAAAAGGGGAGCAGAGAGTCGGGAGCGCGGGCGTCCTCGCCCGCAACAACGTGTCTTGCAAAAGATTGATGCGCCCACTTCCTTTGGAAACCAAACCGCGCATCGGAATCACGAGCGGCCTTTCGCAGAGCGGGCGAGGACGCCCGCGCTCCCGACTGCGCATACACAAGACACGCGCTAAACTCGCATGCCCCCTGTCACGAACCGATTAGCTGGAGCCTCCTATGACGAATCCGCCGTGCCCTGATCCGCGACAATCCTTTTTCGACAACATCGCCGACGTCTGGGACGGCTGGCACGACCTGCCCGCGCTCAACGCGCGACTGGCCGAATTCTTTGAGCGTGTCGGCCTGCAACCAGACGAGTCGGTCGTGGATGTCGGCTGCGGCACCGGCAACCTGACGCTCGCTTTGCTTGCGCGGCTCGGCCCGCAAGGACGGGTGGCCGCGCTCGATATCTCGCCGGCCATGCTGGCGCGCGCCGCAAGCAAGACAACCGACGAGCGCGTGACGTGGCACGAGGCACCGGCCGACCGCATACCGCTGCCGGATGGGGCATGCGACCGTGTCTTCTGCTT
>JAPXSY010000021.1:0-44962 GCA_033812795.1 Kiritimatiellia bacterium | reverse complement strand
ATGGCCTGCCGTATGAACGGATCACAACCGAATCGAAGCACATACAAGCCGCTCGGTTCGGCTCAGCCGTTATGGCGTGGACGACACACCCGGGAGGAGAGTGGTTCACGTTCACGCCGCCGGAGGGTGAACTCGTTACCGTGGACGTTGTCGGACGTGTCCGTCCAACTACGCGGACGACAGACGGATGCGTATCGCTGCATCTCTCGCCTTCACCTGTCTATCTGCTCTCACGCACCGACTATGATCGGTTGACGCGATAAACGGGCACGCCCCTTTCTGACCGCGATAGAAGGGTGTTCCTTAACACTCCCACTCCATAAGGTGCGACCCGGTAACACGCCGGTTCCCAATTTCACACCTTTCAAGGTGTGAAATGCTGGAGTTTGGCTTTTTTAGTCGCACGGATTATGCGGGGAAGGCCCGGTTTCTGGCGGGTCAATTTCACACCTTTCAAGGTGTGAAATGAACCTGATCGGGTATGGGCGTAAATCAAACGTGATCCACCCGTGACGCGGAGTCCGGCTATTGAAGCCGTGCCTGCCCGGAACCCCATTCGTGCCTTATCGGCCGACAAGGCCAAAAAAAGCAAGTTGTTTCCCACACGAGGACACGAAGGACATGAAGGGGAATGGGATGTCATGAAAAACCCTTGTGTCCTTTATGTGAGACGAAATTGAGTTACGGGCTGCGCTTGCGTTGGATCCCCGCTCTTGTACAATCGATGGAAAAAGAGCGAATCAACGCGCATTCACAATTGACGCGCGCCATGCGAACGGGTATCCTTTTATCCCATCCATGCAAGGGGCGCAGGCAAGTTTTCCCGTGTATGGGCCGGTAACCGGCGTCGGGTTGACATGCCTGCAAAGAGGAATACCCGTTACGGCATTCTCAAGGTAAACGAAGGAGTACAAAACATGGCGATCAAGGTTGGTATCAATGGTTTCGGCCGTATTGGCCGGATGGTGTTTCGCGCGGCGGTCAAGAATTTCTCGAAGGAGATCGAGATTGTCGGCATCAATGATCTGCTGGATCCCGATTATCTGGCTTACATGCTGAAGTATGATTCGGTTCACGGCCGGTTCCAGGGCGAAGTGTCGGTTGAAGGCAATAATCTGATCGTGAACGGCAAGAAGATCCGCCTGACGTCGGAGAAAGATCCTGCCGCTCTGAAGTGGAACGAAGTCGGCGCTGACATCGTGGTTGAGTCGACCGGCCTCTTCCTGACGAAGGAAACGGCGGAAGCGCACATCAAGGCGGGCGCGAAAAAGGTGATCATGTCGGCACCGTCGAAGGACGATACGCCGATGTTCGTCTACGGCGTGAACCATAAGAGCTATGCCGGTCAGGCCATCATCTCGAACGCCTCCTGCACGACCAACTGCCTGGCGCCGGTCGCCAAGGTTCTGAACGACACCTTCGGGATCGTCAAGGGCCTGATGACCACGGTGCACGCCACGACGGCGACGCAGAAGACGGTGGACGGTCCCTCCAAAAAGGATTGGCGCGGTGGCCGCGGTATCCTCGAGAACATCATTCCGTCGAGCACCGGCGCGGCCAAGGCGGTCGGCAAGGTGATTCCCGAACTGAACAAGAAGCTTACCGGCATGGCCTTCCGCGTGCCGACCTCCGACGTCTCGGTCGTGGATCTGACGGCGGTGCTCGCGAAAGAGACCACGTACGACGAGATCAAGGCGGCCATGAAAGCGGCTGCTGACGGCGAGTTGAAGGGTGTTCTCGGCTATACCGAGGACAAGGTGGTTTCGACCGATTTCCGCGGCGAGGCCAAAACCTCGGTCTTCGACGCTGAGGCCGGCATCATGCTCGATTCGACCTTCGTCAAGATCGTGGCCTGGTACGACAACGAGTGGGGTTATTCCAACAAGGTGTTGGAGATGGCCAAAGTTATCGCGAAGTAAGCGATCTCCGCCGGATATGTAAACGACGCCGTTCCCGCTGATGCGGGGGCGGCGTTTTTGAACGTCCAACGTTCAAGCCCTTCATCCTTCATCCTTCATCTTTCAACATTACTGTCGTGCGTGCCGTAATCAGGACTGGAGAATCCCACATGGGAATGTTCTTGAGCACCAGACTCTCTTCCTGCCGGTCAATCTGCGTCTCTGGAATCGCAAACACGCGCCCGGTAATCATATCCACCCACACGGGTTGATCCAGTCGCTCCGGAATCATCAAATCGATCTGGTCGAAATCAAGTCTGTCACGTGGACGCGCTTCGCAGAACCAGTAGAACCGCAGGGACTTGCCGTGACGCGTAAAGAGCGTGCAGGCGAGATCATGCGGCTTCCGGTCACGTGGGTCGGCGCGCTTCTGAATGGCGAAGTTCTTTAACACGAGGTTCTTCTGGGGCAGGGTCTCGTCGTCGAAGAGCGAATAGACGTTGCGCATCGCATACCAGGAAGGACGGCGGTAAACGAACTCCTTAAGCAGGTTCGAGCGAACGAGTCCGAAACTCTGTAGCATGAACGTGTACTTGAGATCAATCATCGTGAAGACGCACGAAGGAATCGACCTCGCCGAATCGCCGATCGCGCGGCGCAGATTCCATTTCGCCTGCGAATACTCCGTCCATTCGATCCCGTTCATCGCGTGCCCGAACTCAAGCTGGGACGGGCATCCCACCTCTCCCTGCATGATGTCGAAATCGGCGGAATACCCCTTGACAAACTTGCGGAGCGGTTCGGCGAGCCGATCGTAGGACGTCTCGGGAACAGGACTATACGGGTGGTAGAGGAAATAGGAGCCGAGATCAAGCGCGTTCTCTTTCTTTAGCTTCTCCAGCACCATCGCGTAATCGCTCTTCATCGGATCGCGCGCGTTCCAAGAGATCGCCGTGCAGAAGCACTTGGCTGTAGGTTGGATTTCACGGATGGCCTTTGCCGTGCGATAGAAGAGTTCGGCGTATTCCCCGCCCTGTCCAAAGGGTTCATTCCAGATTTCCCACTCGTCGACCACGTCCTTGTAACGTTCAACCAGCGCTTTCGTGTAGCGAATCCAGGCATCGAAAGCAGCCGGATTGTCCGTTACGGGTTTCAAACGCATGCCGAGACGGAAGTCACTGCCCCACACGGGATTGCCGTAGGAGATGCAAACCCAGGGCTTCACGCTCATCGCCGCACATTCGCGGATCTGCGGATCGAGCCATGTGAAGTCGTATTTCCCCTTCTCCTGTTCGGTTTTCGCCCAGCCGCTGAAAAACCGCGCACGCTTGACGCCCAACATCGGGATGAGAGCCTTGAAACTGTCCCAGTCGGCATAGTCGCGGTCCATCGTCTCACATCCAACCGACCATTTAGACGATTTAACCTGTTCCGACGTGCGTGTGGCGAGGCGACCGATTTCCTTCAGACCCGGATTGACGGCGTTGAGCTTTTGCCATGTTACGTTCCGCTTCTCCTTCTGCAGGATATTCGTCACTGCGGCTTTCGCCTTGTGGTCGTCCCATGCGTCCCAACTCTTAATCTTGTCCGCATCTTTAAATGCGACAACATCATTGCCTGCGCACCATGAAGTTGCAAACAGTAAACCAACTAAACCAACTACGGCGATCCGCTTTTTTCTCATGTCTCTCATTTCCTTTCCAAAATTGATCCGACGTAAGAAACCCGCTGTTCCAAAATCGTGACGCCATGGTGTCATTCTCCATCCGAAACGTCAAGGTAATCGGTTGGTGCGGTGCGCGGTAGGCCTGCGGTGTGCCATCGTCATGGACACCGTAGCCAAAATCGCGGTGCCCAGAAATCAAGCGTATCCGTCAAATACTGGACACCGTGCTAGAATTGGCGCGCATGAGAAACGAGATGTCACGGAAAGCCACAATGGAATACGTCGGCGCGAAGCGCCGCGCCTATTCTGCACGAAAGAGCAAAAAGGCCAACGGTGTCCAGTATTTGACGGATCGTCAACGCACCAAAAAACTACGGTGTCTTTCTGTTTGACGGATTGCGTTCGGGAATTCGGGAATTCACTCCTTATGCCCTCACGTTCCGTACAGACGGGATTCGAGCGCCGCGTGCATGGCCGCGACGTCAGCGGTTAGTCCGGTCCAGACCGTGAACGCGGCGGCGCCTTGCCGGACGAGCATGCCTGTGCCGTTTGCCGTATCCGCTCCGGCTGCCTGCGCTGCCCGCATAGTGGGGGTGACGCGGGACGTGTAGACGATGTCATACAGGAACTGGCCGGGACGGAATGCATCGGGCGGCAGTGCCGGGGGGTCATCCTCATGCAGACCGAGCGGCGTGCAGTGAACCACCAGATCGGCGCTGAGACTCGGTTCCCGCCATGCGGCGGGATCCGCGGGCAGGGGCCTGACACGCGCCACCGCATCCGGCAACAGGCGGGCGATCTCTTCAGCCAGGCGGTTTACACGCGACGCGTCCAGATCCGCCAGCAGCACGTCCGAAGCGCCCTCGCGCACGCAGGCGGTCGCCAGAGCCCGGCCCGCACCCCCGCATCCGAGGATCAGGACGGTGCGCGACAGGGGCGAGAGACGGTATCCCAACTTGAGATCCGTCAAGAAGCCCTCCGCGTCGGTGTTGAATCCGGTCATGCCGCGCGCGTCCAGTCGAATCGTGTTGACCGCGCCGTAAAGGCGGGCGGAGGCGTCGAGGTGATCCATCAGGGGCAGGGCCAACTCTTTGAGCGGAACCGTTACGTTGAGGCCGTTAAAGCCCTCCGCACGACAGGCGGCGAGGCGGTCGCCGAGTGTGTCCGGCGGGACGTCGATGCACCGGTACTCCGCCTCGATGCCCAATGCGCGGAACGACGCCTCGTGCATCAGCGGCGAGAGCGAGTGCTTCACCGGGTGCCCGATAATCGCGAATCGATATGCGGTGCGCATGCAGTCTCCTTTATTTGAGGACGGTGGGATCGGAACTCTCCCGGCCCACGGCGATCGTGCCGGTGCGCGAGATGTCGATGACCGTGTACGGTTTGAGCAGGCACAGGAAATCGGACACGGTTTCCTGGTTTCCGATCATTTGGATGGTCACCGAATCTTCCTGCACTGCCACCACGCGCGCCATGAACAGGGCCGCGAGGTCCACGAGCTCGGCCCGCATGATGTGGTTTTGGGTCGCCACGCGCACCAGCAGGAGTTCGCGGTCGATGTGACGCCGGTTGGTCATGTTGACCACTTCGATCACATCCACCTGCTTCGAGAGCTGGTGGGTCACTTGGGCGATCACATGCGCGTCTCCGGGCACCACGATCGTCATTTTCGACACCGTGGGATCCGCAGTCGGCCCCACGTTCAGGGTTTCGATATTGTAACCCCGCCCGGAAATCAGGCCCACGATGCGCGCGAGCACGCCGGGCTGGTTTTCCACGAGGCAGTTGATGATATGCTTCATACTGTCTTTTCCTTCATCTGGGCAGATCGGATTCAAGTCTCAAGCGGCTGTGCGGGCACCCTCCGCTTACACCGTTCGGTTGATCATTTCGTCCACATGCTGGCCGGGCGGAATGATGGGGAACACATTGGCTTCCGGCGCCACGATGCATTCAATCACCCACGTCGTCCGTTCCTCCAGCGCCTGACGCAGGGCAGGCGCCACCTCGTCGGGCCGGGTGATGCGGCAGGTTTTCGCGCCGTGCGCTTCGGCCAGCTTCACAAAATCGGGAAGATAGACGGGATTCTCGTCGATCCCCTCATTGGGCAGCCGCCCATGCTGACTCAGCATGACCCCGGCATACCGCTTGCCGTAAAACAGCTCTTGCCACTGCCGCACCATGCCGAGGTACCCGTTGTTCAGGATGACCACCACGAGCGGCAGGTTGTGCTCGACCGCCACGACCAACTCCTGGAAATTCATCTGCGCCCCGCCGTCCCCGGTGATGCAGATCACCTGTTCGTCCGGACGTCCGATCTGGACGCCGATGGAGGCCGGCAGGCCAAACCCCATAGTGCCGAGCCCTCCCGAGGAGATGAAGCTGCGCGGCCGCGTGTAGCGGAAGAACTGCGTGGCCCACATCTGGTTCTGTCCCACATCCGTGGTGATCAGCGCGCGCCCCTGGCTCACCTCGTAAATCTGCTCGATCACGTATTGCGGCATGAGCACGCCTTCGGGTGTCGGATAGGCGAACGGGAAACGCGATTTCCACCGGTTAACCTGTTCGAGCCACGCGGCGTGTTCCGCGGGTTTGACGAGCGGCAGCACCGCGGTCAGCACCGGATCCAGATACCCCTGCACGCCGAGGTCGGTCTGTACGCTTTTTCCGATGGAGGAGCGGTCAATATCGATATGCACGATTTTCGCCCGGCTGGCGAAAGTCGAGATCTTGCCGGTCACGCGGTCATCAAACCGCGCTCCCGCCGAAATCAACAGATCGCAGTGATCCACCGCGTAGTTCGCGGCCACGCTGCCGTGCATGCCCACCATGCGCAACGAGAGCGGGTCATCTTCCGGAAACGCGCCCAGCCCCATCAGGGTGGTGCACACCGGAATGTTCGCGCGGTGCGCCAGTTCGGCGATCCGTTGCGGGGCGTCGCCCGCGATCGCGCCGCCGCCCACATAGAGCAACGGGCGCTCGGCCTGATTGATCATCTCGGCGAACTGCTCGATCTCCGCCGGGTTGATCGGCACATCCGGATGATAGGCGCGCATGGACACGGTTTCAGGCGGCACGGTTGCGGTTTTCTGCTTCTGCACATTCTTGGGCAGGTCGATCACCACGGGTCCCGGTTTGCCGGTGGTCGCGATGTAAAACGCCTTGGCGAGAATATCCGGCAGGTCATCCGCGTCCCGAACGAGGAAGTTGTGCTTCGTCACCGGCCGCGTGATGCCGATCACGTCCGCTTCCTGGAACGCGTCGTTCCCGATCATGTTGAGCGCCACCTGGCCGGTGAGGCATATCAACGGGATGCCGTCCATGTGCGCGGTCGCCAGGCCGGTCACGGTGTTGGTCGCGCCCGGCCCGGAGGTCACCAGGCAGCAACCCGGTTTGCCGGTTGCGCGGGCATACCCGTCCGCCATGTGCACGGCACCCTGCTCGTGGCGCGCGAGGATGAAACGGAACGGCGCATCGTAGAGGCAGTTGAAGATATCCAGCACCGCGCCGCCCGGATAGCCGAACAGCACCTCGCAACCCGCATGCACCAGCCCGTCGATGACGCATTGTGCGCCGCTCTTCATCGTCGGCGCGGAATCGTGTCCTGTCCCGGTGGGGGGCGTCTTGCTCATGTTCACCTCTCTTGTCCTTGCTTACGTCTCACTCAAATGAAAAAACCTGCCGTCTCTCCAACGGCAGGTCTTGTCCTGAAACAGAAATCGCGTGTTGCCTGATTCCTTTAGAAGCCCGCCGCGAACGGCCATGATACGGTATAAACGGGCGTAACCCGCCCGGCAACAGAGAGGCGGTTCACCCCAAACGCTTTGGACTTCCATGAACTCATTTGCGCAACTTTATCCTGAAGAGCGGATGCTGTCAAGAGGGGGCGGGTCTTTTTTTGTCTTCACTTTGGGACCGGGGTGTCCTCCGCCTTGAGGTCGCCCAGCGTGTACTGCAGGCCGTCCAGAATATGCCACAGGGTGGCTTTGTTGAGATACGCACGGCGGTCGTGCGCGAACGAGGTGTAGAAGACGCGGCCTGCGCCGTAGGGCCGGATCCAGCTCACCGCGAAGTCCTTATCCGCACGTTTCTGGCCCTTGGCTGAGGCGGTTTTCGCGTCCGACAGGTCGAGCGACACCAGCACGCGCAGTTTGGAGCGGTCGTAAGGCGGGGATTTCTGCTGATAGATCTCGTCGCCGATTTTGAACCCCTGGCCGCCGAAGGCACGGTTGAGCGGGTGGCCGGGCTCGTCCAGTTTGAACGCCCAGATGCCGCCGCCGCCCCAAGGATGGCCGTCAAAGAGCCCGCCCACCATCTCGGCGGCTTCCGGGCTGTTGTAGAAGTTGTCCGCGCCGGCGTGGATCACGCACAGGCCGCGTCCGCTCTTGACGAATGCGGTCAGATTCGGCACGAGCGCGGGATGGTCCTTGGTTTTCAGATGCGTGGTGTTGTTCAGCACGACCGCGTCGTAACGTTGCAGCTTGTTGGTATCGGTCAACGCGCGGTAGTCGCTGCTGAACTCGACACGGAAGGCCCGCGTCTGTTGCGCGGCGATCTCGAACGCTTTGTTGCCGTATTCGATGGCTTCGGTGTGGATGAAGCCCTCGCACCGCCAGAACACGAGTACGGTGCGCGGTTTGGACGGTTGCGCCGTCATGCGGGTCCCGATCGCCTCGCGGAGGGTTTGCACGTCAGCGGGCGGAACCGGTTTGAGGATCTGGGCCTCAACGGCCGAGGTGAGGAGCAGGGTGGCCAGAGCCATCCAGACGCATTTTTTCATCTTGGGTCCTTTCTTTGGGTTTTGGGGTTTCGCGCATCGCGGTTGAAAAGGCTGTAGAGCACCGGGACCAACACCAGGGTGACGATGGTGGAGAAGGAGAGTCCGCCGATCACGGTCACGCCCATGGGTTTCCAGGTTTCCGAGCCCTCGCCTCCTGCCAAAGCGAGAGGGAGCATACCAAAAACCGTGGTGAGGGTGGTAATCAAAACAGGCCGCAGCCGCTGGCGGCCGCTGTGGCAGATCGCGTCCGTCAGGCCTTCGCCGCGCGCGCGCAGGATGTTGATGTGGTCCACGAGCACAATGCCGTTGTTGACCCCGGTGCCCACCAGCAGGATGATGCCGATAAAGCTGAACATGTTGAAGGTCATGCCGAAGCCATACAGGCCGAAAAGGACTCCAGAAAAGGCAAAGGGCAGCGCGAGGAAAATCACGAGGGGGTCGACCAGCGATTCGAATTGCGCCGCCATCACCATGTAGACCAGCACAAGACCCAGAATCGTCAGGCCGATCAGATCCGCGAAGGCCTCGGTTTGTTCCTTGACCATGCCGCCGTACGTGATGCGCGTTGCCTCGGGCAGCACGATCTCTTTGGCGATCCCTTCCCGGATGCTGGCCACGACCTCACCGATCGAACGTTCGTGATAGTCGACCTCGACCTTCACCATCCGTTCCTGATCCTTGCGTTCGATATCGAGAGGCCCGAGATCCTGGACCACATCGGCGATGGCATCCACGCGCACGCGGCGGCCGTTGGGGAGTGCGATTTCGGAATCGAGGATGTTCGCCAACTCGCGGCGGTGCGACTCTTTCAGGCGCAGGAAAAACCAATACTCGTTCTCCCCCTCGCGGAAGTCGGACGCCTCCTTGCCGTAGAAGAGCGTGCGGATCGTCTCCACCACGTCCGAGACGTTCAGGCCGAGGGTGGAGACCTTCAGGCGGTCCACCTTGACCAGCAGCTCGGGTTTGCCGTCGTCCATACTGACACTCGCGTCGCGCGCGCCGGGGGTGCGGTCGCAGAGTTTCTTGATCTCCTCCGCCACGCGTCGCGTTTGGGCGAGGTCATGGCCGAGGATTTCGATCACGATAGGCTGGCCGCTGCCGCTGAAGCGTCCCATCTGGCGGTTGACCGTGCTCATGCTGGTTTTGACGAATTCGGGTCGGGCGCGCAGGGTGTCGAGCAGAAGACGCCCCGCGTCCCGCACGTTGAAGGGACGGCGGTCCATGGGGGTCAGCTTGAACTCTACCCGTCCGATGTGCGAACCCTGCCGGCCCGAACCGAACTTGGAGTCGCCGCAGCGCCAGCGGGAGTTGACCACATGCTCGGCACCGATGAGGTCGAGCCCGAGTTGGCGCACCTCCTCGCAGAGGCGCGCGGTCTCTTCGACCCGCGTGCCCAGGCCGAGTTCGAAATTGACGGTCAGGTCGCCGGAATCCGTATCGGGCGAGAACTCCGAGCCGATCAGCGGGAAAAGCGCGAGGGAGAAGCAGAACACCGCGAACGCCAACGCGCAGATCACGCCACGCCAGCGCAGTGCCCGGCCGAGCAGACGGGTATAGGCCTCTTCGATCGCCTGTAACCCCGCCTCGCTGAGTCGGTACAACGTGCGGCCCAACCAGCCGCCACCGATCGCGTCGCGGTCCTCTTTGAGTAAATAGGTGGCGAGCATCGGCGTGAGCATCAGGGAGCAGAACAGGCTGGCCATCAGCGTGGTGGTGATGATGCCGCCCAGCTGTCCGAAAAAGATGCCGGCCATGCCCGTAACGAAAATCAGCGGGACGAAAACCGCGACGGTCGTCAGCGTGCTGGCGGAGATCGCGAGGCCGACCTCGCCGGTGGCGTACATCGAGGCCTCGCGGAGTTTGACGCCGCGCCGGGTGTAGCTGTCGATGTTTTCGAGCACGACCACGGCGTTGTCCACCACCATGCCGATCGCCACGGAAAGCGAGGAGAGCGAGATGATGTTGAGGGTCCAGCCGCGGATGAACATGAAGAAGAACGCGATGATCAGCGAGAACGGGATCGTCAGCACGATCACCAGCGAGGCGCGGAACGTGCGCAAAAACACGAAGGTCGTGAGGGTGACGAACAGACCGCCCCACAGTAATGTTCCGGTCACATTGCTCAAGGACTGGCGGATGAAGTCACTGGAGTTCATCACGTTGACGATACGGATATCCTGCGGCAGGAAACGCGCGTACTCTTCGACCGCCTGAAGCACGGAGTCGCAGACCTTGAGGGTGTTGGCTCCGGAACGTTTCTGCACCGCGAAGATGACGCTCTGCTTGCCGTCCGCGCCCGAGAGGCGCGTGGGCTCCTCAAAGCCGTCATAGACGTCGGCGACATCCCGTAGATAGATCGCGCCACCGGACGCGTTGCGCTTGACCACGATATTCCGCGCCTCTTCCGGATCCTCGAATTCGCCCGGCACGCGGACCGTATATTCGATCACCCCGCTCTTGATGCTGCCCGCGGGCAGTGTCAGATTTTCGCGGGCGATGGTCTCTTCGATCTCGGCCAGCGTCAGGTTGTAGCCCGCGAGCTTCATGGGATCGATGTCGATGTTGATCTGACGGTGGAGGCCGCCGTACACATTGACCGCGCCCACGCCGGGCAGGCGCTTGAGCGCGTCGCCCAGATCATCCTCGATGATGTCGAACAGCTTTTCCCACGACTCCTGGGCCGTGGCGGCGAACGTCAGCACCGGCATCGAGGAACTGTTGAACTTATAGATGATCGGCTCCTCGATATCGTCCGGCAGGAAGCGCCGCGAGATACTGACCCGGTCGCGGATGTCGTTCGCGGCCTCTTCCAGATCGGTGCCCCACTCGAACATGCAGGTGATGGCGGAAACCCCCTCGCGGGTGCGGCTGGTCACCTCATTGAGGTTGTTGACGATACTGAGCTGGTTTTCGATGACCCGCGTGACGCGGCCCTCGACATCCTCGACACTCGCGCCCGGCCACTGCGTGATGACGGTCACGGACGGGGTTTCAATTTCGGGAAAGAGGTCGACCGGCAGATACACCAGCGAGACCCCCCCCAGCACGAGGATGGCGATGAAGACCATCAACGTGAAGATCGGCCGTTTGACTCCGAGTTCAGGTAAGCGCATGCCGTTGACGCTCCTCCTGCGGGATCCCGGACCGGTGCCGAGTCGGCGGGTTCGGGACGTATCCTGTTTTCGTGTTTGCGGCAGGGATCATCACCGGCTCACTCCGTTATACGCACGGCGATCTTGTCGGTTAGGCGGTGCTGGCCCATGATGACCACCTGTTCGCCGACCGCAAGGCCCGCAAGAATCTCCAGCACATTACCGTCGCGCGCGCCGATCTTCAACTCGCGTGTTTCGGCATGACCGTCTTTGACCACGAAGGCGAGGAAACGCGGGCCGCGCCGCAGGGCCACGTCAGCCGACAGCGTGACGACATCGCGTTTGACCTCCAAAATGATTTGGCCCTCGGCATAGAGGCCGGGCCGCAACAGCCATTCCCCGGAGGCTCCGAGTTCGTTGGCGAGGCGCACCTCCACCGTGGCGGTGCGGGTGATTGGATCCACGGCCGGGTGGATGCGGGCGATCAGGCCCTCAAACACGCGGTCGGGCACCGCATCGGAGCGCACGCTGACCACAGTTTTACCGGTGGTGAGGAGGTGCAGGTAGGGGCCCGGAATCGCGATCAGGAACTTCAGTTCGCACAAGGGCATGACTTGGACGATACGGGTCGAGGCGTTGACCATTGCGCCGGCATCGACGGACTTGGCGCTGATCACGCCATCCATCGGCGCATGGATAAAGGCTTCGCTGAGCGTCACGTCCAGCACGCCGACCGCCGTCTGCGCGTGCGTGAGGTGGGCCTCGGCCTGGGCGAGCCCGGTGACCGACTGTTCATAGGCCGTCACGGCAAGGTCGCGCTGCTGTTCTGTGGTCGAGCCTTCGGCGAACAGTTTCTCCATGCGCTGGCGTTCGCGATTGCGGTCTTTGAGCACCACTTTGGCCGTGGCCACGGCGGCGCGCGCGCTTTCGACCGCGGCCCGGGCCTGCGTCATCTGGGCGAGGATGTCGCGGTGGTCGATGACCGCGATAATCTGGTTGTTGGAGACGGCGAGCCCTTCGAGCACCGGCGTGCCGTCCTCCAGCGCGAGGCGTTCCAGCCGTCCCGCGATCTTCGGCATCACATCCACGACTCGCGTGGCCTCCAGCGAGCCGGTCAGGCGGATGGCGTTGGTCACGTTTCCGGTGCGGACCTCCGCGATCCGCACGGGAAGCGACGGCTGTCCCTTTCCACTGGCGGGCGGGTGGGCTTTGCGCACCGCGGCCTGATAGGCCAGACGCGCACCCGCGACGATGGCGATGCCGACAACGAGAGAGAGAAGGAGTTTCGCAAACGTTTTCATGGCGTCTCCAAATCTTGGCCCAGCAGACCGGTGGCGTGGTCGAGCGCGAGCCGCGCCGTACAGTGGTCATACAGTGCCTTGTAATAATTGCCTCGCGCCTCGGTCAAGGCAGAGCGCGCGTCCACAATCTCCACCTCGGTGTTGACCCCTTCGCGGTAACCGGTCATGGCCAGACGCAGCCCCTCCTCGGCATGTTGCAGGTTAAGCCGCTGCGATTCGACATACTCATCGGCGTTTTTCAGATTGAGCAGCGCCTGCCGGACATCCAGAAACACATCCTCTTCCGCTTTTTGGAGTTCGATCTCCCGCTGTTTCAACAGGGCCTTGGCTGCGATGAGATCCCCTTCCCGCGCGAGGCCGTCGAAAAGCGGCCAGTTCAGTTCCAGGGCGGCGCGGTGGGTGTCGCGCCAGCGGTCATCGCCGTCGCGGTCACGGTTGGTGCCCGCGCTCAGGGCAAGGTCGATCTCCGGAAAATAGGTGCTGCGCAAGGCCCGCACGTTCTCGCGCTGCAAGCGGATGTTGAGTTCCGCCATGAGCAGGTCCGGCCGATTCCGATACGCCATCTGCAGGGCATGTTCCAGCGTCATGCTCACCGGTTTGTACGTCAACGGGTCCGCGAGCCGGAACTGCGCGTCGGTCGCGGTGCCCAGTATGCGCAGGAGACTGTTCCGGGCCAGCACGAGGTTGTTCTCCTGACGGATGAGTTCAGCGCGGAAGTTCGCCACATCCACCTGGGCCCGCAGCTCATCGTATTTCGAGGCCACGCCGTTGACGCGTTTGATACGCACGTCATTCAGGTGCGCCTCAGCCGAGACCACGGCGTCGCGGTTGACTTGGCAGAGGTTTTCGACGAGCCGGATCGTGTAATAATCGGCGGTGGTGAGGCGGATGATGGAATGGGCGGTGTTGCGCACGCTTTCATCCGACCAAAAGGCATAGAGGCGCGCGGCGCGCAGTCCCGCGGTGGTGCCGCCGGCCCGGAAGAGCGGCTGGCGCAGGGTGAGGCGGGCACTCTCGGTGTCATCGGTGCCGGATTCGGTGGCGGCTGCGGCGTCCACCCGGGGCAGGGCGAGCCGGTAGGCGGCGAGCTGCTGGCCGCGTGCGGCCTCGCGCTCCTGAATCTTGGCCTGGAGTGTTTTGTTGTACAGCAGCGCAATACGCACCGCCTCGTCCAGGGTCAGGTTTTCGGATGGGATCGGGATGTCGCCGCTCTCGTGTATCCGTAACCATGCGTCGTAAGCCTCTTCGCGCGTCTCCAGCAGATCGCTGTACACCATATCACGCGTTAGACACCCTGATGCCGCCAGCAGGGCCAGGCAACACCCGGCTGCAACTCCCCTGATCCCTCTTCGTCCCATATCCCCCGTTCCGAAACGTTCGCTTCCCCATTGAAACCCCATTACGTTACACGGTTTTGTGTGGAGTGTATAATAAAAAAATAGGGCCGGTCTTGTCAGAATGATAAAAACAATGTTATCGTCACCTTGATCAAAGCGGGAACAGGCCGTATGGGACGTGCCGCCGGGGGTTGGCTTGGCGGGAGAGCGTTCGGGTGAGTGAAGGAGTAAGCGAAAATGTCATGGTATGAGCGACCGGTAGAGACGCCGTTCCGTGTTCCGACCGAAGAGGTATGGGTAATATGCCCCGCCTGCAAGGCGTACATCGGAAAGAGTGCGTGGCGCGCGGCGGAGAAGGTCTGTCCGCGGTGCAATCATCACGCGCGGCTGTCGTGCCGCGAGCGGGTGGCGTTGCTGACCGATGCGGGCAGTTTCAAGGAGATCAATGCCGACGTCAGTTTCAACGACCCGTTACGGTTCACCGACGCGAGCGGTGCCTATGCGGACAAGGCCCGTGCCACGATCGCCAAGACCGGCGAGGGCGAGTCGATCCTCACCGGCACGGCGGCGATCGAATCGATTCCGGTGGTGCTGGGCGTCATGGATTTCCGTTTTTTGGGAGGCAGTCTGGGCAGCGGCACCGGCGAGCGCATCCGGCTGGCCGCAGAGCATGCAATCGCGACCCGGCGCCCGCTGATCATCGTTTCCGCATCCGGCGGCGCGCGCATGCACGAGGGGATCGTCTCGCTGATGCAGATGGCCAAGACGTGCGCGGCAATCGCGCGGCTGAAGGATGCGGGCCTGCCGTATCTTTCGGTGCTGACCGATCCGACGACCGGCGGGGTTTCAGCCAGTTACGCGATGGTCGGCGATCTGAACATCGCGGAGCCCAAGGCCCTGATCGGGTTCGCGGGACGCCGCGTGATCGAGCAGACGATCAAGCAGAAACTGCCGGATGATTTCCAGACGGCGGAGTACACCCTCGCCCACGGCTTTGTGGATTGCATCGTGCCGCGCAAGGAGCTGAAGGCCTTTCTGGCAAAAGTGCTCCGTTACGCGGGCTTTTGACACGCGCCGCGGACGCGCCTCCCGACGCGACGGACGGCGCGCAGCGGCCCGAGACCAGCTAACTTGTTAATCGGTAGGGCATATGGCTAAGAAAACACAGCAGAAACGTTCATCCTGGGATATCGTGCAGATCGCGCGCCATGCCGAGCGTCCGAATATCACGGACACGATCCGCCTGATCTGTGACGATTTCGTCGAGCTTCACGGTGACCGGCTGTTCGGCGACGACCGCGGCCTGATCGGCGGGTTCGCCACGATCGGCGGCGTGAAGATCATGCTCATCGGCCACCGCAAAGGTCGCGGGGTCGAGGAGAACATCGAGGCCAACTTCGGGATGGCCAATCCCGAAGGGTACCGCAAGGCGATGCGCCTGATGCGCCTCGCCGAGAAATACGGGCTGCCGGTGGTCACCTTTGTGGATACGCCCGGCGCGTATCCGGGCAGCGACGCGGAGGCGCGCGGCCAGGCGGAGGCGATCGCGCACAACCTTGAATTCATGTCCGTGCTGAAGACACCGATCGTGGTGGTGGTGACCGGCGAGGGCGGCAGCGGCGGTGCGCTGGGCATCGCGGTCGGCGACCGGATCCTGATGCTGCAGAACGCGGTGTATTCGGTGATCTCCCCGGAGGGCTGCGCCTCGATTTTGTGGCGTGACGGCTCGCTGGCGGCCAAGGCTGCCGACACCCTGAAAATCACGTCTGACGCGCTCAAGAAGTTGGGAATCATCGACGAGATCATCGCCGAACCAGAGGGCGGGGCGCACACGGATCCGGCCGCGACTGCGGCGGCGATGAAACGCGCGGTGCTGAAGCATCTTGCCGAACTGCGCACGATTCCGACGGAAAAGCTGCTGAAACAGCGCTACGCCAAGTTCAGCGCCATGGGTCAGTTCTAAGAGCCGCGCCGCACGGCCCTCACGGCACCGGGATCGTTTCCCCGTTCCCGTTCGCGTGAACGTCGACCTGCGATGTTGGGGTTGTCTTCGGTGTTGGGCGTTAGCAGTCCTAGCCAGTCTCTTCGCGCATCAGCAATCGCTTGCGGCGAGAACCGGACGTCGGACCTGCTCATCCGGCCACTCTCTTTGGTTTCAGGGTTTCAAGGTTTCGTGGTTTCATCCAAATCGGGGTCGGGGTTGGGATCGCTATCGGGATCGATTGTTTCACCACAGGACACAAGAACACAAACCAACCAGAAGCTAACACAATCCAAACATTTCTGAAGTAAAATCTGTTATATCGACACGATGAAAAAGAACCGCAACACAGCAGAAGAAGCGGCGGTGCCGACCATGATCGCCGTCATTGACATCGGCGCGACCTTCATACGGATGCTGATCGCGGAGCAGCGCGACGCCAAAGAGGCGTATATCCTCGAAAAGGCCGTGCAGTCGGTACCCATCGGACGCGACATCATCGCCTCGCGCAGGATATCGAACGCCACCGTGGAGCAATGCGCGCAGATTCTCAAGTCGTTCCGAAAGCTGCTCGACGAGTACGGCATCCCGCTGGAGTCGGTCACCGCTGTGACCACGCCGACGCTGGACATGGCCGATAACAGCGCGGTCTTCCTTGACAGGCTGGCGAATACCTCACACATCGCCTTCCGCCTGCTTGATCCGGGACAGATCGGCTACTACTATCATCTGGCGTTCCACAGGCTCGGCAAAGGCAAGGACGGGAGCAACCACGATAAAGGAGATGCCGTGGTGCTCGAAATCGGTGGCCTGACTTGCAGCATGTTGTGCCGCAAGGAGGGCGAGATCCGCTTCGTGCAGACATACAGTCTGGGCTCATTGCGAATGCGTCAGCAGATGGAACAGGGCGACTTCCGTCCGCGGCAGCTCGTCGCGCTCGCCGACGGGCGCACACACGAGATCGCCGAGCAGTTGCGCAATAACGTGGACGACGTGAAGGCCTTCAAGCTGTTCCTGATGGGGCGCGAGATGCGTTTCGCGGGTGCGCGCCTGCACCCCGACAAGAACAACGCCGTTGAGCTCGATCCGGCCGCCGGCGTGATCTCCGTCACCGTGGACGAGCTTAACGCGCTACTCAAGCAGATCGAGAAGTCGTCCACCGAGGAGATCGTGCGCGAGTGGCGCGTCTCCTACGCGGACGCCGAGTTGATCGCGCCGGCGCTGAGTATCGCCATATCCGTGGCGCGCGCCGTGGGGCTCAAATCGGTGTGCATCAGCAGCCTCTCTTTCTGCCACGGACTGCTCGAAGAGGCCGTAGACGGCACGCCGTGGACAAACACGATGCGCAGGCATGTGCTGCGTGTCGCCAGGGCCACGGGCAGGAAATACCAGCACGACGTGAACCATGCGGAGCAGGTGACGAAGCTTTCGCTCCAGCTTTTTGATCTGCTGCAAGAGGAACATGGCTGCACGCAGCGCCACCGCCTGATCCTCGAAGTGGCCGCGTTACTGCACGACATCGGCGCGTTCGTGAGTGCGCACTCCCACCATACCCACACGATGTACCTGATCCGCAACACCGAGTTTGCGGGCCTTTCCTCGGAAGAGATCGAACTCATCGCCGTTGTCGCACGCTACCACCGAAAGGCCATGCCCAAGGCCAGCCATCCGGAGTACTCCGCGCTCTCGCATGAAGACAGGCTGGTCGTCAGCAAACTCGCCGCGATCTTGCGCGTCGCCGACGCGCTCGACCGCGTACACGACCAAAGTCTTGGCAAGATCAGGTTCAAACTCGATGAGACATCGCTCGTCTGCATCCCGTCGCGCCGCGTGGCGACCAGCGCAGAGCAGGTGGCCCTTGCCGAGAAGGGGGACCTTTTTGAGGTGATGTACGGTCGCCATTGTTACCTTTACGACCCAAAATAACCCAAACGGTGCCATGCGATGAAGACAACGAAAAAGAAGAAACGCGTGCCTTCGGCATCAGACACCTATGCGTTGCTGAACCGGGAACTCAGTTGGCTTGAGTTCAACCAACGTGTGCTCCTTGAGGCACGCAATCCGAAGGTGCCGTTGCTCGAGCGCCTGAAATTCCTCTCCATCACCGCTTCGAATCTGGACGAGTTCTGCATGGTCCGTGTCGGCGGGCTCAAGATGCTGGTTGCGGCCCAAATCCGCCGCACCGACCCCTCCGGCATGACACCGCGCCAGCAGCTTGTCGCCGTCACGCGCCGCATGCGCAAAATGGTGGCAGACCAGTACGAGTTGCTCGACCTCCTCTCGACGGAGCTTGCCAAGCACGGCTTTGTCATGCAGGAGAGCGTGGGGGCCCTCTCTGACGAACAGCGTAAATGGCTCGAACGTGAGTTCATGGACAACATTTCCCCGCTGCTCTCACCCGTCGGCGTGGGTGAGGAGCGTCCCTTTCGACCAGCCGGACTGCTGTTACACTGCGTGGCCATGCTTGCTCCCGCCGTGCCGGACGGGGTGCCGCGCATGGTCTTCATCCCGCTGGGGCCGAAACTTCCGCGCTTTATCAGGATCCCTGACGCTGCGGGCCGCACGGTCTTCATTCCGATCGAACAGGTTGTGGCGTGGCAGGTCGCCACAGTCGTGGAGGGCCAGTCGGTTATCGAATGCGTGCCGTTCAGGGTCACGCGTAACGCTGACATCGAGCTGCGCGAGGATTTGTCATCCGACCTGCTCGCGGGCATGCAGGAATTGCTTGACGACCGCCGCGAGACAGAGTGCATCCGCCTTGAGATCCATCGTCGCGCCTCGCGTGCGCTTGTGGGCGCGATGAAACGGCAGCTTGGCCTCGAACAGACGGACGTCTATTTAGTGGACGGCCCCGTGGAGTTGCGCAGCCTCATGTCGGTCACTCAGACGGACGGTTTTGAAAACCTGCACGACGAGCCGTGGGAGCCGGTTCCCTCTCCGGATGTGGACATCAAGGAGTCCATGTTTCCGCAGATCGCGCAGGGCGACATCCTGCTCGTACACCCCTACGACTCATTCGACCCCGTCGTCAAGTTCCTCAATGACGCCGCCGACGACCCGCAGGTGCTGGCGATCAAGCAGGTGCTGTACCGCACCGCCTCGCAGAGCGCGATCGTGGAGGCGCTCATCCGCGCCGCGCAGGTCGGCAAGCATGTCACCGTGCTCATTGAACTCAAGGCCCGTTTCGACGAAGCGCGAAACATCTCGCAGGCGCGGAGGCTCGAACTCGCGGGCGCGCACGTCGTCTATGGTGTGCGTTCGCTCAAAACACACGCGAAGATCTGCCTCGTCGTCCGGCGCGAACAGCAGGGTATCGTGCGCTACGTGCACTTCGGCACCGGCAACTACAACGAAAAAACGGCTACGCTGTACAGTGATGTCGGTCTCTTCACCTGCCGCAACGACTTTGGCGCGGATGCCTCCGACGTCTTCAACGCCATCACCGGCTATTCCCAGCCGCAATCGCTGCGCCGCCTTGAGGCGGCCCCGTTCTCGATCCGCTCCACCATCCTTGCGCTCATCGCCAACGAGGCCGAACGCGCCCGCAACAACGAGAAGGCCGAAATCACGATGAAGATGAACTCGCTCAGCGACAAGGGCATCATCGCCGCCCTCTACAGCGCTTCCCAAGCCGGCGTGAAAATCAAGCTGAACGTCCGCGGCATCTGCTGCCTCAAGCCCGGCGTCCCCGGCATGAGCGAGAACATCACCGTCGTCAGCATCGTGGACTATTACCTTGAACACGCCCGCATCTTCCGCTTCCGCAACGGCGGTCTGGACGACCTCTATATCTCCAGTGCCGACATGATGACGCGCAACCTCGACAAGCGCATCGAACTCATGGTTCCCGTGCTCGCGCCCGGCCCGCGAAAAAAACTTCTCGCCACCCTCGATGTTTACTTTACCGACTGCGTAAAAGCGCGTACTCTTTGCGCGGACGGTGAGTACCGCCCTGTCGCCGCGCGCGGCAAGGAGAAGCCCATCAGAGCCCAGGAAGAGCTTTACAGGCGGGCCAAAACCGCCGCCAGCCTCAAGGAGCAGACCAAGCCCACGATGCTTGAGCCCCACCGGAAACGCAACCCGCAAACGGACGTAAAACTTTGAGCAACGACAACAAGAGACAAAACGGTAAAACGGCACGCAGCATCGGCATCCTGACTGCAGGCGGCGACTGCCCGGGCCTCAACGCCGCGATCCGCGCGGTGGCCAAATCGGCCATGCACTACGACATTCAGGTTGTCGGTTTTCTCGACGGCTTCCGCGGCCTCGTTGAAAACCGCTACATCCAACTCGAAGACCGCACTGTGAGCGGCATCATCACGCTCGGCGGCACGATCCTCGGCTCAAGCCGTGACAAGCCGCACAAAATGAACATGGGCGGCACCATCATGGACATGACCGACGTCGCCGTGGCCAACGCCGACAGACTCAACCTCGATTGTCTCGTGTGCCTCGGCGGCAACGGCACACAGAAAAACGCTTACCGTCTCTCGCAAAAGGGCCTCAATATCATCACGCTGCCGAAGACGATCGACAACGACGTCGTCCTGACCGACACCTGCTTCGGTTACGACACCGCCAAGTCAATCGCGACCGAGGCGATCGACCGCCTTCACACCACTGCCAGCAGCCACCACCGCCTTATCGCTGTTGAGATCATGGGCCACTCCGCCGGCTGGCTGGCACTCGGCGCCGGCATCGCGGGCGGTGCCGACGTTATCCTGATCCCGGAGATCAAATACGACATCCACGCCATCGCTGATTTCATCAATACCCGTTGTCACCGCGGCAAGCGTTTTTCCATCATCGCCGTGGCTGAAGGTGCCATCGCGATCGACGACAAACCCGAGGATGATGATGAGGAGGAGGACAGCGACTCTAAGCCGCAGAAAAAGAACGGCAAGAAAAAGAATGGCGACACCAACGGCAGCACCCCCGTGAAGCTGCCGCAGAAGCCTCTCATGATTCGTGAGTCAAAAGTCAGCCGTATCGTCCGTGAACTCCAGCAACTCACCGGCATCGATGCGCGCATGACCCAACTTGGCCACATCCAGCGCGGCGGCACGCCCACCCCGGCCGACCGCTTGCTCTGCAGTCGGCTCGGCGCAATGGCCGGCGAACTCATCAACGCCCGCGAGTACAACGTCATGGTCGCTGTGCGCGGTGACGATTGTGTCGCCGTGCCCCTCAAGGATGTCGCCGGGCATGTCCGCACCGTGCCGCGGGATCATCCCTGGATCAAGACCGCGCGCCTCCTCGGCACCTGCATGGGCGATGCGTCTTAACTCGCGCCCACTACGATTGAACGAATGACCTTCTCCTTGCCTGCAAGCCCATTGGCTGGACTTTGAGGGGGGCGGTTGGTATGCTTGCCGAAAATTCGCGCCTATTGTGAAGGCTGGATGCAGAGGATAAGAACGTAAGGAGTCCCCATGGCCGGCGAATATGCGTTTTCGTTAATTAACGTGACCAAGCAGCATGAGAATAAGATCATCCTTGAGGATGTGAACCTCTCGTTTTTCCACGGGGCGCACATCGGGGTGATCGGCGCGAACGGTTCCGGCAAATCTTCGCTGCTCAAGATTTTGGCGGGTCTGGACAAGGAGTTTATGGGCGAGTGCCAGGTCGCCAAGAATACGCGGGTGGGGTATTTGGCGCAGGAGCCTGAACTGGACGACTCGAAGAACGTCATGCAGTGTGTTGAAGAGGGGGTCGCGGGGTCGAAGGCTCTCCTCGCCCGTTATGATGAGATCTGCGAAAAGCTGGGCGAGGACATGAGTGACGAGGAGTCGGAGAAACTCAACGACGAGCTGGGCCGGCTGCAGGACATCATTGATCAGAACGATCTTTGGAGTCTCGACCACCAAGTGGAGATGGCCATGGAGGCTTTGCGGTTGCCGCCTCCCGAAGCGCCGGTGGCACCGCTCTCAGGCGGCGAGCGCCGCCGTGTGGCGCTTTGCCGCCTGCTGATCTCCAATCCGGATGTGCTGCTGCTGGACGAGCCGACCAACCATCTCGATGCCGAGTCCGTGGCATGGCTGGAAACTTACCTGAAGGGGTTCAAGGGCACGCTGATCGTGGTGACGCACGACCGTTACTTCCTGAACAATGTGACGGAGTGGATACTGGAGCTTGATAACGGGCGGACATATCCCTACAAGGGCAATTACGAGATGTGGCTGGTGCAGAAGCAGGAGGCCATGCTGCGCGAGTCCAAGCAGGCTGAATCGCGGCGCAAGCTGATCGAGAACGAACTGGCTTGGGTGCGCACCAACCCGTCAGGACGCCGCGCCAAGAACCAGGCCCGTGTACGCCGCTACGAGGAACTGATTGCCGGAAAGGTGAGCACGCGCGAGGATGACCTGCGCATACAGATTCCCGCTGGACCGCGGCTGGGCGATCTGGTGGTCAGGGCGGAGGCGGTGGCGATGGGGTTTGACGACCGGCTGCTTTTTGAAGACATGAACTTTGATTTGCCGCGCGGCGGCATCGTGGGGGTGATCGGCGGTAACGGCGCGGGCAAAACCACGCTCTTCAAGCTGATCACGGGCCAGTTGCAGCCGCTGTCCGGAACTTTGACGGTCGGGCCTACGGTGCAGATTTCGTACGTTGACCAGTCGCGCGCGGAACTGGACCCGGCCAGGACGGTATATGAGGAAATCACGGGCGGCTCGGAGTATGTCAGTCTGGCGGGAGAGGCGATGATGAACGGGCGGGCTTATTGCAGCCGTTTCAATTTCAGGGGCGGGGAACAGCAGAAGCTGGTGGGGGTGCTGTCCGGCGGCGAGCGTAACCGTGTGCATCTGGCCAAACTGCTGCGCAGCGGCGGCAATTTGCTGCTCCTTGACGAACCCTCCAATGATCTTGATGTCGCCACCCTGCGTTCACTGGAGGAGGGCATCGCTGATTTCGGCGGATGCGTGATGGTGATCAGCCACGACCGCTGGTTTCTCGACCGCATCGCCACGCACATCCTCGCCTTTGAGGGGGATAGCGTGGTGACGTGGTTTGAAGGCAATTACGCCGATTACCACGAACAGCGCCGTAAACTTCTCGGCGAGGCGGCTGACCGTCCCACCCGGGTCCGGTTCCGTCCGTTGAAGCACGGGTGACGCGAAAACGGCGCGTTGGAAACCGCGGAAACCCGCTTGCCTTTCCGCAATCACGCATGATATCATTTTCAAACTTTTGTACGGAAAAACGTTGATCGAAACAAGGGGGAGAGGATGACGACATCACGCAGAAGTTTTCTCAAGCGGGCGACGTTCACGGGTGTCCCGTTTTTGCTGCCGGGGCGGATCTGGGCCAATGCGGTGAAGCCCAATGACAAACCCGGCATGGCCTTCATCGGCATGGGGATTCAGGCGCGCGCGCTCTTGAATAATTTCCTGCGTCAGGACGTGAATGTGCTGGCGGTGTGTGATGTCGATACGACACGCCGTGAGGACGCGCGGGTCAAGGTGGATACGTTTTACAAAGAGCATCCCGAAAAGGGGGTGCCCGGCAACTGTAAGGCGTACAACGATTTCCGAGAGGTGCTCGCGCGCAAGGACATTAGTCTTGTCTGCGTCGCCACACCGGACCACTGGCACGCCTACATCACCATCGAAGCCATGCGTTCGGGCAAGGATGTGTATTGCGAGAAGCCGCTGACCTATTCCATCAACGAGGCGGTGGCGGTCATGGAGGCGACCAGACGGTACAACCGGATCCTTCAGACCGGCGCGATGCAGCGTTCCGGGTTTGAGTTTTACACCGCTGCCGAACTGGTGCGTAACGGGTGCATTGGGAAAATCACCCATGTCGAATGCAGCTTCGGCGGCCCGTCCCGTCCGCATGTCGATCCGCAGGAGGATATCCCGATGGAGCCGGGGTTGGACTGGGATATGTGGTGTGGCGGTGCGCCGCTCGTCAAATACAACGACAAGCTGTCGCCGCGCGGGATCCACAATTTTTACCCCATGGTCTGGCGCATGGACGACCTGTTCGGGTCCGGGATGTGCGGTGACTGGGGCGCGCATCACCTCGATATCGCGCAATGGGGGTTGGGTATGGATGCGGGCGGACCGGTCGAGGTCATCCGGGCCGAACGCACGGAGAAGGATAAGGCCAACGTGGCGCTGGGCGGCCGCGCGCAATCCGGTGTGGTGCTGCGTTTCGCCGACGGCGTGACGGTCAAACACACTCGGCTGCCCATCTTCGGCACGGTCTTCCACGGCACCGAAGGCACGGTGTCGGTGAACCGCGGCAAGTTTGAAATGACGCACGGCAAGGAACTGATCAGCCGCTTCACCAAAAAGGAGGATGGCGGGTCACTCGAAGGTGCGCTGATGAAAGCCCGTAAGGCCTTTCTTACGGACAGCACCTATAAAGTGAAGTTGTATCGGACTAAGGGCGGACACCCTGCCGACTTCGTGACCTGCGCGAAATCGCGTCAGCGCGCGTGTTCCAATGAGGATGTCGGCGGGCGCGCCGCGATCCTGTGCCATCTGTGCAACCTGTCGTACATGCGCGACGCGAGTTTCCGCTGGGATCCGGTCCGGAACACCTTTGCGTCCGGCTCGGGGAATCCGGCTTGGCTCGGTCGCGAGGGCGGATACCGCGGCGGCTGGTCGGTGTGACCTGGCTTTTTGCGGTTGATCTACATCCTTTTTTTAGTATTCTACTTCGTTTTCTGCCTTTTACGGAAGGCGTTTGTTCGGAGGAGAGGAAGCAGTCATGAGTCAGCATACCAGTTTAAAGGGTTCAGGCAAGATTACCGTGAAGCGGAATGTGTTGAAGCGTTTCGAGCGCGTGAATCTGCTCAAGAAGCGTGGCCAGTGGAAAGACGGGGATCGGGGCTTGGGGTTGCCCAAGACCAAGCCGGAAGTGTAGCCGCATCACCGATCGACGTTTTTTCGTGTCGGTTTCCGCCGCATGCGCGGCCCGCTTTTGCGGGCAATGCGCATGCGGTTTTTTCGGTTTCGGCATGGTACGGCGGAAGGAGGGGTTGTCATGTCTTTCGGATACCTCACGGTTGGGATCGTCGTGACCCTGTTGGCGGTGGCGGGGTCGGCTGCCGCGTCGGACGAGCCAATCCGGATGCGGGTGATCGCTGACCGCGCACCGGTCTGCACGGCGACGAATCCAACACGCGAAACGGTGTTATGGCTCCCGTCCGGTGCCGAGGTGAATCTGATCGGAGAACTGGTCGACGGGCAGGAGTGGGTTCGGGTCACGGCGCCCCCCGCCCTCGCGTTATGGATCTATCGGGAGCTGGTGCGGGACGGGCGTGTGATTGCGGACAAGAGCCAAATCCGGACCGGACCGGGGCAGGCTTTTCCGGTTGTGGCGCAATTGATCCGGGGGGAGCCCGTAACGGTCCGCGGCACGTACGGTGACTGGCTCAAAATCGTGCCTCCCGCGCAACAGTCTTTTTGGATGATGCGCGATAACGTGGAGCCGTTGGCCTTCCCCGCACCGGAGGGGGAGTCGGATGTCGCGGATGTGCCGGGGGGCCCTGCTTCGGAGGGGGAGGTGCCTGTTGAAGCGGCGCCGGAAGTTTCTCTTCCCGCCCCCGCGCCGATTGTGGAACGTTTTCGTCCCCCCGTGCCGTCTGAACTCAGCGCATTCGTGTTGGATGAGAAACGGGAGCAGGGACGTCCGGCCGAACGGCGCGGGATCCTCGATTGGGGTGGCGTGGGATCTGTTTCGACGCCGTTCTGTCTGGTGGGGCGCCGTGGGGCCGGGGAAGAGTCGGCACCGGTTTGCCACTTGATTCTGCCGGTCGCCACATATGGTCCGCATATCGGGGCCGCCCTTTCGATTACGGGAACGGAGTGGTACGTTAATGGGTCGGCACTGCCGGTGCTGATTCCGACCCGGGTCCGTATGGACATCCCGTAGACAGAAGACAGGAGGCGGGTGCGCGGGCGTCCTTGCCCGCTGATGGGTCGTCGGATCGGACGGATCAGTTAGATCATTCCTTTGCCAAACAACCCAGACGTCGCAGGGCGAATGTCGCGGGTCGCAAGTCGACGTTCATGGGACCGCTTCACTTTTTCGCGGAGATGGGGTATGCTTTATCCCGTAAGCAAGGTGTGTGATGGCTGATGTGACCCAACAGCGTGTGCGATGTGGCCTGTGTCCGAAGCGGTGCGCGATTCCGCCCGGGCATAGCGGGGAGTGTCGTGTCCGGATCAATGCGGACGGCGTCTTGCGGGCGGTGACCTACGGGCGTCCGAGCGCCGTGCATGTTGATCCCATGGAGAAAAAGCCGCTTTTCCATTTTTTTCCGGGTGCGTCGATTCTTTCGCTGGGTACGGTCGGATGCAATTTCCACTGCAAGAACTGTCAGAACGCGGAGTTGTCGCAAGGTGATCCCGAGACGATGCCCGCATATGACCTCCAGCCCGCGGCGTTGCCCGAAACCGCCCGCAGACAGGGGTGCGCGCATGTGGCTTACACCTACAACGAACCGCTGGTTAGTTACGAGTATGTCCGCGACTGCTGCCGGGCTGCGCGGGATGCCGGATTGCGGAACGTGCTGATCACGGCCGGGTACATCAATGAGGCCCCGTTGCGCGCGCTGGCACCGCTCGTGGACGCCGTGAATGTGGACATCAAAGCCTTTCAGGATGAGTTTTACCGCAACGTGTGCGATGGCACACTGGAGCCGGTGCTCCGGAGCGTGCTGTTGTTTAAAGAGGCGGGCACGCATGTCGAACTCACCAATCTGCTGATTCCGACCCTCAATGACAGCGATGCGTTTCTGGATCCGCTCTGCGAGTGGATCCGCGACCGGGTCGGCGCGGAGACCCCCATGCATTTCTCCCGTTTCTTCCCGAGTTTCCGTATGACGCGGTTGCCTCCCACGCCGATCGAGACCTTGCTGCACGCCCGCGACCGTGCGCACGCTGCGGGACTCCGGCATGTGTATGTCGGAAACGCCGTGGTGCCCGAGGGGGAGAACACCCGTTGCGCGGGCTGCGGCGAAACGGTGGTGCGGCGGCAGCGGTATGTGGTGACAGAGAACCGTCTGACGCCGCAGGGGGCTTGTCCCGCATGCGGAAGGACGGCTTACGGAGTCTGGTCATGACGCGGCCGGGAAGAGTGCGACTCCGGTACGCGCGTCGGGACTTCTTGTTCGGTGCGGTCGCGATGCTGGGGTGTGGATGCCGGTGGCGCGGCGCGCGAGTTCTGCCGTTGCAGGCCTCGCGGATCCGTCAGATGGCTAAATGGGCGGGGTGATGCGGATGAGACGCATGTTGTCTGGTTTCTGTGCGATGTTGTTGTGCGCGGGCGCGGGGTGTCAGCGTGGCGGCCCGGTGCCGGAGGAGGCGGAGATGACGAAAAAAGTGATGGCCTCGCCGTTGGCGGGGCGTTGGTATCAGGACAGTGAGCGGGCCTTGCGGGATGAGATCGCCACATGTTGCAAGGACATCATGGTCGTGCGTAAAAAATCGGTGTGCGCGGCGGTGGTGCCGCATGCGGGATACCGCTATTCCGGACGTGTGGCGGCGGGCGTGTATATGCGGATTGACCCGTCCCGGCTGAGCCGGGTGGTGGTGATGGGGCCGAGCCATTATACCGCGATGCGGAATCAGATCAGTGTGCCGGATGCGACGCATTTCGCGACCCCGCTCGGCGAGTTGTCTGCGGATATCGGGTTCCTCCGTCGGCTTCGCGCCCTGCCTTTCGTGACGCATGTCCCGGAGGCCCATACGCAGGAGCACAGCGATCAGATTCAACTGCCGCTCATTCAGGCGTGCCTGTCGAAGGAACTTCCGGTCGTGTGCATGATCTGCGGCCAGTTCGATGCGGCCGGCCTGCTCGACGCGGCGGCGGCTCTGCGTCCGTTGTTGGACGAAGGAACGCTGGTGGTGGCGAGTTCCGATTTCACCCACTATGGTTCGAGTTACGGTTATGTGCCCTTCACGCGCGATGTGGACCGCAACATTGAAACATTGGATATGGGGATTTTCGAACTGTTCGCGCAAAAGGACTTGCAGGGGTTTTTGGAGCGATTGCGTGAGACGGGCGCCACGGTGTGCGGGCGCGATCCGCTCGCCTTGCTGTTGGCCATGCTGCCGCAGGAGGCCAAGGTGGAGCGTACCGGGTATGACACCTCCGGCAGGATGACGGGCGATACCCGCCAATCGGTGAGCTATGTGGGGGCGGTGGTGACTGGCAAGTGGGCGCCGGCCACGCCGCGCGCGGCACCGCTTGCGGCGGACAGTCCGATTCCTCGTGAGGATTGCGACCGTCTGCTGGCTTTGGCGCGCGACACGCTGACGCGGGCGCTGCGAGACGGCGAGCGCCGTGCGGCCATTGCGGAGCCGCCGAAGTTGACCGAGGGGATGCTTGCGGTACGCGGAGGTTTCGTGACGCTGAACAAACGCGGCGTCTTGCGGGGATGCATCGGCGAGATCGTGCCCCGGCGCGAAATCTGGAAGGTGGTACGCGAGCAGGCGTTGAACGCGGCGTTTCATGATCCACGTTTCAACCCCCTCGAAGCGACGGAGCTGGCCGAGATCGAGATTGAAATCTCGATGCTCACTCCACCGAAGCCGGTGAAATCCTGGCGGGAGATTGTTGTCGGGAAGCACGGTATGGTGTTGAGCAAGGAGGGCCACAGCGCGGTGTTCCTGCCGCAGGTCGCGCCGGAACAGGGTTGGGGGATCGAAGAGACGCTGACGCATCTTTCCCGAAAGGCGGGTCTGCCGTCGAATGCCTGGCGCGAAGGGGCTACGTTCCTTGTGTTCGAGGCTCAGGTGATTCGGGAAAAGGGGAGGTAAAAAGTCATGCGGAGTGGAGACACGATGGATCTGCTCACGCTGGAGGGGGTCACGAAAACGTTCGGTGACGTGCGTGCCGTGGACGGGCTAACGCTGTCGATCCGGCAGGGCGAGATTCTGGGATTTCTCGGCACGAACGGCGCGGGGAAGACCACCACCATCAAAATGCTGCTCGGCTTCTTCCGTCCGGACTCCGGAAAAATCGCGATTTGGGGCGGTGACCCCAGAACGGGCGCTGTCCGGCGACGGATCGGTTACATGCCGGAAACCGCCTGTTACTACCCCTTTCTGACAATCCGGGAACTGCTGGACTTCTATGGCGGGTTGTGCGGCATGACCCGGGCCGACATCCGGTCGCGCGCGGAACAACTGATCGGGCGGGTGGGGTTGGCCGGGGTTGAAAAACGCCTGTTGCGGCACTACTCAAAAGGCATGTTGCAGCGTGCGGGTATCGCTCAGGCTTTGCTGCATGATCCGGATCTGTTGATTCTGGATGAACCGTTCACCGGACTTGACCCGCTGGCGAGGATTCAACTCCGCGACCTGATCCGGGAGTTGCGGGCGCAGGGCAAGACGATCTTTTTCTCTTCGCATGAACTCTCGGAGGCGGAGTTGATCTGTGACCGGGTGGCGATGATCCGGCGCGGTCAGACGGTCTGGTGCGGTGCGCTGCATGAGGTGGCGGGTGACGGACAGCAGAATCTGGAGCGTATCTTTCTCAAGATGCTTGGGGGGGAGGAGACGGCATGAAGATGTGCGGTCGTCAGACGGGAGCGCTGGTGCGTGTGGCGCTGTTGGATTTGTACCGGCGCAAGGACCTGATCGTGGTCTGGTTGCTCAGTCTGGTGCTCCTTTTGCCGCTGGCGTTCTTTTCGCCGTTCGGTATCTCTGGTGCGGGAAGATATCTGAATGAGATCGCCCTGCTGCTGGTCTGGCTGTTTTCGGCCGTGATCGGGGTGGGTGTGGCGGCGCGCCTCTTCCCCGCCGAATTCGAAAGCCGGACGATCTTTCCGTTGTTGGCCAAGCCGGTGACGCGTGGCAGGATCGTGCTGGGGAAATATCTGGGCGCGTTGGCTGCCTCGGTTTCGGCACTGACGGTGTTTTATCTGGCGTACGGAGTGCTGTGCGGTCTGCGTCAGAGCGTCTGGTTCCCGGTGGTGCTGTTTCAGGCTTTCCTGCTGCATATCGGCTTTCTGATCGTGGTGACGGCACTCGCGATGCTGGGTTCCCTGATGATGACCCCCTCCGCCAATCTGACGCTGTGCGGGTTGTTGATTGTGGGAATGCTCGTTTTCGGGCAGCGCCTGCCGTCCTTGATCGCGGCGCAACCCTATCCCGGCAAGGCGTTCCTGATGCTGGTGCATGCCCTCGGGCCGCATGTGGAGTTTTTTGATTTGCGCCAGCGCGTGATCCACGGGTGGTCGCGTGTGGGGTGGGATGTGTGTGCCGTGGTGCTGCTGTACGCGATCGGTTATGCCGCGGCTTGTCTCGGGTTGGCAGGATGGTTGTTTTGCAGGAAGAAAGTGTAAAAGGGCCATGCGTCAACGTTTCTGGATCATCATGGGGTTACTGGCTGCGGGAGGAGCGGTCGCGCTCGGTTTATGTCTTCCCCGGTTTTTCGAGGGGTCGATGCCGCAGGTGCCGGGTGAGGATGTCCTGCACCTTGTGTTGGGCGATGCCCGTCAGGAACTCAGCATGGCGCTGCTGGCCAAAGCCGACGAGTATTTTCACGGCGGAGTGAACGATGTCGCGTGCGGGCACGGCATGACCTCTGTCGAGGGAGCGGTTCCGGATCATGATCCCGCACACGGGGAGTCGTGCCCCGAACACGCTCATGCGCATGAAGCGGTGCGCTGGCGTGATCCGTGGGCGTGGATCAACGGACGTGTCCATGTGCAGGAACACCGCCATCTTTGCAACGATCAGGCGACGGAACTTCTGCCGTGGATCTGGGCCGCCTGCCGTGCTTCGCCGCAGAATGCTCAGGCGTATCAGACCGGTGCCTATGTGCTGGCCCGCATGACCGGTCACCCCGAGCAGGGCGTGCGCCTGTTGGAAGAGGGCCACCGCCGTAACCCCGAGGATGCGGGTATCGTCTTCTCGCTCGGCGAGATGTGGCTTACACACCTGCACGATGCGGCGCGCGCGGAATCCTGGTTCGCCGCAGTGCTCCCCCTTTGCCGTCCCGCTGAGGGTGCGGTCGGCGAGAACGACCGGCTTCTCTGGGTTCGTACGCTTTTTTATCTCGGGTATCTCGCGAAACAACGGGGTGATCTTGCGCGTGCGCGGGCCTGTCTCGCGGAGGCCGAGACGGTTTTTCCGGAACATGCGAGTGTGAAGGATCTGCGGCGTTTGTTGCAGCAATAGAAAGGGGATGCGGATGACGATGCGGACAATCGGGTTCGGATGTGTTGTGGCGTGTGCGCTGCTGGTGTTGCTCGCCGCGTGCGGGTGCATTCATGCGGAACTCGGGAACATGCGCTGACGCATGACGCCCGCGTACACAGAAGCCCGGAAGGCCTGCTTCACCGTGTTGGATTTTGAAACCACCGGTTCGGTGCCGGGGTATGCGGTCGAGCCTTGGCAGGTGGGACTGGTTCGCGTGCGCGGTGGGCGGGTTTGTCCGGATGAGGCGTATGAGAGCCTGTTGCGGATTGGCGACCGGCCCTTCAACCCGCGCGCGCCGGGTCGGCATGCCATGTTGCGTGAGGTTTTGCGTGATGCGCCCGCGCTCGCTGAGGTGTGGCCGGATCTCAGCGGCAGGATCTCCGGCGTGCCGCTGGTGGCGCATCACGTCGGTACGGAACGCAGTGTGCTGAGGCGCTTTGCGCCGCTGCACCCGTTGGGGCCGTGGGTGGATACCTTGGTGCTGGTGCGCTGGGCATATCCGTCGCTGAGATCAAAGGCCTTGGCCGATGTGGTCGATGCCCTCGGGCTTTCCGGACGGGTCCGGGAACTGTGTCCCGACCGTGACGCGCATGACGCGTTGTTTGACGCGTTCGCCTGTGCTGCGGTGCTCGAACACCTGCTCGGGTTGCCCGGCTGGGAACAGATCACGGTTCAGGCCCTTGCGGGCAGATGAAGGGGGAAGACGATGAAAGGGGTGATCGCAACACGGAACCATCATAAACTTCAGGAGATCCGCGCGATTCTGTCTGTTCCCTCATGGGAGTGGGTAGCGTTGGATGAGGTGCCCGGTATGCCGGACGAGGTGGTTGAGGATGCGGCCACGTTTGAGGGCAATGCGCTGAAAAAAGCGCGTGAGGTCTGCCAGGTCTCGGGCTTGTGGACGCTGGCGGACGATTCCGGTCTGGAGGTGGCTGCGCTTCAACAGGCGCCGGGTGTCTTTTCAGCACGCTATGCCGGTGAATCCTGTGACTCCCGCGCCAACAATGCCAAGCTGTTGCGGGAACTGGCTGGCGTTACGGACCGGCGCGCCCGATTCCGCTGCGTCATCGCGCTGTGCGCACCGGACGGGCGGGAGTGGACTGTGGAGGGATGTTGTGCCGGCCGCATCGTGGAGTCAGAGCGCGGTGTCAACGGGTTCGGCTATGACCCGCTGTTCGTGCCGGACGGGTATGCGCTCACCTTTGCCGAACTGGACAGTGTCACAAAGAACCGGATTTCACACCGCGGCCGCGCGCTCCGGTTGGCGGCCCGCGAATGGAGCGAATCGGTTTTAGAGCAGGTCAAGCCCGCGACCTGACTTCAGCCTAAAAAGAGCAGTTGAACCTTCAACTCTCTTTGGTTTCAAGGTTTCATCCAAATCGGGATCGCTATCGGGATCGGTATCGCTATCGGTATCGGGAACGTCGACCCGCGACCCGCGACATTCGACCCGCGACGACGGACGCCTTAGTCCCGCATACGCACCGGTCTCCAAAACTCCGTCGATTGCGCTTGCGACGAAGGGCTGGGACGAAGAGTTCAAAAAGAGCGTCGGGCGCACCGTAAAACCCAGTGTTTACGGGGCTTTGCTGGAATTCTACCCGTTCAATTGCTCCTTTTGGGTTCAGTAGTGAGGCGGCGGGATTCTGTCGCCGCCACCGCTTTGTTGGTCTGAGTGAAGACAGTCCCTGCCGGTATGGCGGGACGTCCACAGTTACGCACCATAGGCGCGGAGCCGGACCGCCGAAACCGTGCCGCCGGTAAGTAAGCGTCTGCTTGCCCGGACGAGCAGGTTATCGGCTCACGCTTCGCGCACTACGGGATTGGTGAGTTCGCCGATGCCGCGGATATCGATGGTCACGGTATCGCCGGGCGCGAGATAGCGGGGCGGCGTGCACGCGAATCCCGCTCCGGATGGCGTGCCGGTGAAGAGTGCCGTGCCTGCGGGCAGGGTTGTGCTGCCGCTTAGAAACACGATCAGATCCGTCACGCTGAAAATGTGGTCTGAGGTGTTGGCCTGCTGACGTGTTTCGCCGTTGACGATCGCCCGCACCTCCAGATTTTGCGGGTCGGGGATCTCCTCGCGCGTAACGAGACAGGGGCCCAGCGGTGCGAAGGTGTCAAAGGATTTGCTGCGGCACCATTGGCTGCCGCCGAAACTTTTCTGCCAGTCCCGTGCGGTCACGTCATTACCGCACGTATACCCCAATACATACGACAGCGCGTTTTCATGCGTTGCGTTGGTACAGGTTCGTCCGATGATGACCACCAGTTCGGCTTCGTAATCCACCTGAGTGCTGGGAAGCCGCGTGGGAATCCGGATCGGTGCGCCGGGATCCAGCACGGCTTGGGGACTTTTCATGAACAGCACCGGAAAATCGGGAATCGGCTGTCCCGTTTCTGCGGCATGCGCCCGGAAGTTCAGCCCGATCGCCAAAATGAGCGGCGGGCGGACCGGCGCGAGCAGGGAGGTGATTTCGATGCGGCGTCCGGTAGGCTCCCATGTTGCGAAGAGGTCGCCTTCGATCGGTTCGGCTGAACCGTCTTCGTGAAGGATGCCGGTGAGGGGGGTGGGAGAGGAGGGAGTGAGAAAACGGATGAGTTTCATATTCCGGGTTCTCGGAGATGAAGAGGGTTAGAGTTCCAGCAGAATCAGCATTCCGAAAGCGGTCTCCTCACAAGCGTCGTGCGTGGAGGAGGCGGCCCAATATCCGCCCGCTTCCGGCGCGCGGCGTTGGGTGCGGATCAGGCGCACGGCAAGATCTTTGCGCCAGTCCAGGACCGACTCGCCGCGTACCAGTTGGCCTTTCCCCGCACGGTTGACCAGGCGCGCGCACCGCCAGAGAACGGCGTGATCGGGCGTGTCTTCCGGGGGCCAGCGGTTCGCCAGACACGCGAGCCGCGCGGAATCGTCCGGGTATGCGGCGGGGGTGCTGTTGGTCAGACCGGCTGCGGACATGGCCTCGCTCCAGAAGCGGCGCGGAGACTCCGCCGCATCAGCCAGGATGGGCGCCGTCTGGTGCGCGAGGCGTTGGAGACACGACGTGCGCTCCGGGTCGTCGTGCGGCAGGGCGGCCGCGAGGGCCAGAAGACGCCAGGCGTGGGTTTCGAGGTCCGGCAGGGGCAGGCGTGACGTGCGATCCAGATAAAGCGCGGCGCGCACACAGGCATCAGAACGGGAGACGGTCAGTCGCGGGGAAGTCTGGAGCGCGAGCAGCGCGAGTGCCGTGCTCCGCACCGTGCGGTTGGAGATGCCCCAGGACCCGTCGGGCCGTTGCCGCGAGATCAGCCATGCTGCAGCCTGGTCCGCGGCCCGGTCGGCCTCATTCCGGATCGAGGTGTCGAGTGTCGCACCCGGCTGACGGATCGGCATGGCAGTCAGTTGCGCGTGCAGGCAGGTGAACGCGCACACGCCGAACAGTCCGGTCAGGTTCAGGGTGGACAGGCGAAAGGCCATCGTTTATGCTCCTTCCTTTTGAAAGAGAATAGTTTAGCCCAATGCCGGGCGGAAGGAAAGGGTGTTATAGGATGGGCTGGTTCGGAATGGCGGCGGTTTTGACGGTGTGCACGTTTGTTCCGGGATTGGAAGCGCGCGCGTCGATTCCGCTGGCGTTTTTTCATACGGGGATACGGCAGTGCATGGGGTTGCCGGTTGCTCTGACCATTTGTCTGCTCTCGAACATTCTGGTGGGGGTGTTGACCTTCTGGCTGATGGGTCCCGTGGTGCAGATGTTCCGGCGCTGGGCGTGGTTTGAACGTGTGGTCTGGCCCCGTTTTGAGCGCACCCGCCAAAAGCTGCATCCGTATGTCGAACGTTACGGCGAGTGGGGGTTAGCCATTTTTATCGGAGTCCCGCTTCCCGGAACCGGCGCATACACCGGCGCGTTTGGCGCGTTTCTATTGGGTATGGACCGGCGCCGTTTTCTGGTGGCAAACGCTCTGGGTGTGCTGATCGCCTGTCTGGCCGTAAGCGTCCTGTGCCTGTTGATCGACCACGGGTTCGTGGCGGAACAGAGTCTGCTCCGGAAACTCTTCCTGAAAAGCGTGAACCTCAATGTGTAAGGATGACGGAATCGGGCAGGCCGTGCATGCGGATGCCGCGAAAGGCCGCGGAGTCTGTCTGTTTTCGGGCGGACTCGACAGTCAACTTGCCGTGTGCGTGTTGCGCGAGCAGGGGGTGCACGTGGAGGGGGTGGTTTTCGAAAGCCCCTTTTTCCGGATCGAGGGCGCGCAGCGGAGTGCCGCGAAACTGAACCTGACACTGCATGAGATTCCCTTCACCGCCGATATTTTGGAACTGGTTCAGCATCCCCGTCACGGATTCGGCGGTGCGCTCAACCCCTGCATCGACTGCCATGCGCGGATGATCCAGCGCGCCGGGGAGTGGATGACGCGGAACGGGTTTGATTTCGTGGCTACGGGGGAGGTGCTGAACCAGCGTCCCCTGTCCCAGACCCGGCACTCGCTCGCCGTGGTCGAACGGGATGCCGCTTTGGACGGGCGGTTGTTGAGGCCGTTGAGTGCGCTGCTGCTGGAACCGACGCTGCCGGAAACATTGGGGCTTGTGGACCGGACCCGCCTGCTGGGTTTGAACGGCCGGTCGCGCAAACCGCAGATGGAACTGGCCGCGCGTTATGGACTCAAGGAGTATCCCGCACCTGCGGGCGGGTGTCTGCTCACGGAGAAGGGGTTCTGCCGTAAACTGACGGATCTCCAAAAACGGGAGGGGCTGGACGACGAGCGTTTGGTACGCTTACTGACGATCGGGCGCCATTTCCGGCTGCCGGGAAGCGCGAAAAAATGTGTGATGGGACGCGATGCACGGGAAAACGCCCTGTTGCAGAAGATCGTTCAGCCTGACGACCTCTGGCTACACACGGTGGATATTCCCGGTCCGACGGTGTTGATCCCGCTGGGCGCGGACGACACGAACGACCGGATGACAGCGGCGGCCTTGTGTGCGGCGTATGGCGACCATCAGGGACGCTCCCGCGTCACAGTCCGCATTCATACGGCAAACGGCATCGAGGATCATCGTGTGGTGCCGATGGAACGGGAACGGGGTGCGGCGTGGCTATGCTGAGGATCATTGCGTCGACACCGACGAGCCGGTGAAGAAAAGATACAGCATCCCGCCGATGACCAGCAACAGCAGGACGATCAGGGCGATCCAGATGGCGTTGGAGTTTGATCTCCGGGCGAACTCCTTGGGCGGAGGCTCGATGGGGCGGTTTTGCTGAATGACGATCGTGGTGCGGGGAATCGTAATGGGTTCCGCTTTGTTACCCTGCGGCACATCCTCGCCTTCAATCATCACAGGGATCTCACCCATCAGAATGATGTCATTGCGGAACAACGGCGCTTCTTTGACCGTTTCGTTGTTGACTTTGGTGCCGTTGGTGGAACCCAAATCTCGAACGAGAAAACCGTCTTCCCGTTTTTCGATCTCACAGTGCGTTCCGGATACCGAGCCGTCTGGCAACACCCAGTCGTTCCCTTCC
The DNA here is from genome assembly GCA_033812795.1 of Kiritimatiellia bacterium. Lineage (GTDB taxonomy): Bacteria > Verrucomicrobiota > Kiritimatiellia > RFP12 > UBA1067 > JAPXSY01. Next base: position 8,239 of record JAPXSY010000021.1, on the reverse strand, counting down.
CTGCGTCCGACTCGAGTCACCGGCTGGTCCAACGTTACGCGTTGCCCTTTCAACGGGCCGTCCATCACTATTAGGCAAGCCATATCACGCACCTTTAATGGAAAATTGATCTATAGCTTAATAATCCCGCCGTCGGAAGTCAATGCCGCGTATCAAAATGAAACAAGCAAATTCATTACGCGAGGAAAACAGAACTCCGCCTGTTGGGGAGGCGGCAATAGCTATGGGACGCAAACCTCCTTGTTTCATCGAAGCGGATCGGGACTTTCCGAGGAAAGATTCCGCAATACAGCACACAGGGCACAGGCTTCGCATCCGGGACGGGCCATCAGGCAGAAATCGTGGTGGATCTGCAATAAACCCTGCTGCAGCAGACCGTTGCCGGCATACAGGGCGGGATTATGGTCGCGTCCGAGCAGGTAAAGTGCCGCGAGCCGCATGGAAGACGAGAGGTCCTCGGAGGGCATGTGCTCGAGGAGATCCGGCGGCAGCGTACCCTCCGCCGCGTACAATGGCAGCACGATGTTGGCGAGAAGGGCGGATGCGCGGGAGGCGCCCAGCAACGCGACCGGATACTCGGGCGTGGGCACCGAAGCGAAGGTGAGACGTTGATCCCAGAAGGTCCATTGGGCGCGTGCGGCCATCTGTCCGGTCGCTTGGGCAAACCAGCGCGCTCCCTCCTCGCGCGGCAGGCGGTCGAGATCGTGCAGCACGGTGGTGATGCCGCTAAAGAGTCCCGCTGCTGCCGCGAGGCGACGGACCGGCGCGTTTTGCGGCCGCACATTGTGGTGACGCCAAGAGATCGAATCCGGCAGCACGGGCCCCTCCTGCCGCCACCACAGGTCCCAGAGACGGCGGATGACGCGGCGGCCCTCCTCGTCCGGAGCGACATCCGGTTGGGGGAGAAGGCGCGCGGTGCCAAGCAAACGCGCGAAAGCCGATTCGCGCGGAGCACTGAGCGCGGCCACGGGCAGGAGGCGGGCGACCGCACGGAACGGCGCTTGGTTGTGTTTGTACCCGAGGGCCGCCATGATTTCCTCGTATACCACCTGTGTGCGGTCACCACTCTGTTCCAAGCGGGCGCGTAACCGTTCCGCTTTGACGCGCAGGCGGTACTGCCCGGCTGAGACAAGCAGGGCTCTGACCCGTTCCGGTTGGTTCCGCATCAAAATTTCACAGGGGCGCGGCGTTTCCGGCAACGCGGCGTGCGGGTAAGCTTTGATGTCGATATCATCCAGCGAGAGGTCGGGGCGCGCCGTCACGGCTGCGACGAGGGAGAGGGGGATGGCCCCTGCTGGCAGGGAGCCGGATGCCGGTCCCTCGAACCAGGTGACATGCGCGATGACGTTCGCGTACGCGGGGTCAGCACTGTGGCGGTGCGCGTCCCAATCGGAGGGACGGACATGCACTTCGACATCGCCGCGGATGCGGCGCGCTCCCGGGTGGATCAGGAGCGTGGCGTTCAGAAAATCGGGGCCGGCCTCCAGATTCCATTCGCCGGGTTCCAGCACGGTTGCGGTTTCGCCGCCGGGCAACGGGAAACTGGGTGGACGGTAGCGTTCGTCGTACCAGAGGCACTGCAGGTGGCGCTCGGTCCAGTGGAAGCCGGAACGGTAGGGGGTGCCGGGCTCGAGAACGGCGGACAGCGGAGCAGCCAGTATCCTGGCGTAGGAATCAGCGAGATGGAAAGGATCTTTCTGCGTGGTATGAAGGGGCTCCGCCGGTTCCTCAAATTTCATACACAAAAGATAACAGTATCGTTTCTTTTCGTAAACAAAAATTGGTAATCGGTTCGTGACAGGGGTGTGCGGAGGTCATGCGCCATGTTCTGGAGTGGATTCGGCTTGGGCGATATAGCGGTGCAGCAGCCCTGTTGCATAATACGGCACATTGACCAGGCGGCATGTCTTCTCGCCAACCTGAACCGGGTGTTCCTCGTACATCCCGCCATAGACACGCACCGCCAGCGGCGCGGGATAGCGCGAAAGATACTCATGCAGCGACCGGAGCTTGCCGGCCGTGCCGGACTTGGCCTCGACCGGCACCACTCCTGCGGTTGTCTGCAGCAGGAAATCCACCTCGGCCTGGGATTGCGCCTTATCACGCACCCAGAAGATCAGCGGCAGATCGGCACGGGCATCGATGGCCTTGAGCTCCTGGCCGACGACCTGCTCGATCAGGCGTCCCCGGTACACATCCGACAGGTCGCGGATGCCGATCAGGTGCCGCTGCAATCCAGCCATGTGGCAAACAAGACCAACGTCGAGGAACTGCAACCGGGGTGCCTTCCGGCGGTCGGGCATCAGCGGCGGCACCCCCTGGACTGTCGGATAGATAAGTTCCAGCAGGCGGGCACGCTCAAGGGTACGCAAGGCATCTCCCATTTCGCGGGAGCGGTAGTCCGAGCCGCCGAACCCCTGAAACGTCACCCGTGATCCCGCCACAAGGGGTGCGCTCTCCAGGGCGTGCAGCAGCAATCGCCGTTGCGTCGCTGTGCGTCCATACTTTGGAATATCGTCGCGGAAGGCCGAGAGGAGATCGGCATAGACCCGGTTAACCGCCAGCAGGTCGCGCCCGCTATCACGGTAGCACAGGACGGCCTCGGGCATGCCGCCGACGAGCGCATAGGAGTGGAACAGGTTCAACAGGTGGGCGTGGGCAAACGCGGGGACCGGCACGGTGAACAACGCCTCCCTGGCGGCATCCTCTCCCATGACCGCCAGAAACTCGGCAAAGGCCAGAGGCCTGACGTACAAATACTGCACCCGTCCCACCGGAAAGGAGATCGCCGCGGCCTCGAGCGCCGTCTCAAGCAGCGACCCGGCGGCAATGACATGCAGATCCGGACGTTCCTCCTGGAAAAAGCGCAACATCGCCACCGCCTCGGGCACCTCCTGAATCTCGTCCAGGAACAAAAGCAGCGGCGAGGAGCCCGCCGGCACCCGGCACTCCAGCATAATCGCCTGGATCAGCTCGGACAGCGTCAGTCCGCGCCGGAACAGGGCGGCATGCGAGGGCTTTTCCAGATTCAGCTCCGCATAGCGCGGATACTCCCCGGCAAAGAGACGCACGAGGCAGCTCTTGCCGACCTGACGCGCACCGCGGACAATCAGAGGCTTGCGGTTCGGATCGTCCCGCCAGCACCGCAAATCCTCTAATAAGGGTCGGTAAAAAAGCGCGTTTGTCACAAAGTAACCCCTGTTTGCTCCTTTTCACGTCACAAAATAAGGGCATTTACCCAAAATGTCAAGAGGCAGGCAGTAATCCTAAAAAGAGTTGAGCCTTCAATTCTCTTTGGTTTTCTGGTTTCTGGTTTCAAGGTTTCAGGGTTTCATCCAAATCGGGATCGGGATCGATTGTTAAGGTCGACCAAATACCTGTCCTTTGGTTGCGATGTCGTAATGCCAGCGGCTTGACTTCCGCAACAAGACCGGAGACAATGAACCACGGAACTGGGGAGTGCGCTACCATTGGTAGTCTTGAACGCACTTCCCAGCTTCCTTCTTCCGCAATTGGCCTCTTCAATCGGTTGGTGACAGGGGAGTGCGAAGACAATGCGTTTCTGGTGAAAAGGGGGGGCAGTGAGTCGGGAGCGCGGGCGTCCCCGCCCGCAACAGCGTGTCTTGCGTTTTCTGGTTTTATCCACAGATTTGCACAGATTGTTTGTTTTTATGTTTTTGACCGTAAGAGGGAGGGACGAGCGTCTGCCCGTCCGGGCGGCGTTTCACGCCGCCGCCTTTGAACGCCGAACGCCCAACGCCGAACTCAGAACGTCGAAGTGAAAAAACCCCTAAATCCTAAATCCGCGCGTAGCGCGGAAGACGCCCGCGCTCCCGACTGCGTACGCACAAAACACGCGTTCGACTCGCATGGCCCCCCGTCACGAACCGATTACGCGATTGTGCGAAAAGTAGTTGGAAATATTTCAGAATATGAGAAGATAGAAAACAAGCGACAAAGTGAGGAGGATGGCAGAGGATTCTGGTATGGATAAAGAGAAGACTGTTGCCGAATTTTTTGCCGGGATCGGTCTCATGCGCATGGGACTGGAACTGGCGGGATGGCACGTGGTGTGGGCGAATGACATCGACGCTGATAAAATGAGAATGTATCGCGGACATTATTCGGATGACGCGACACACTTCCATCTGGGCGATGTTCATGTTGTATGAGGATCACTCATGGTTGCTTCTTCCCCCAAAATGAACCTCAGAGACCGTCAGATTCTATGCGGTCTATTCCTTTCCAAATTCGACAAGAAGGGCTTGCAGTACCTTGGCTTTAACGGTTTCACCGAAGCATTCAACACGCTCGGCTATAGCCTCAATGCCAAACCGGCATCCATAAAAAATTACCGAGATGAACTTGATCCGTTCTTCCCAAATGCGCGAATGGGCTGGCACAAGCGCCCTATCAGAGAGCACTGTCAACGTATCCTTGATGAGTACAAGACAGTTGGTCTTGCAGATCTTGGTGAGATCATCAAAGGGTTTCTCTTACCAGCTCGCGAGGCGGACTCAATGCTGGAGGTAAAACGGGTGTTGAATCTGCATGACCCTGAGCCGTCTGCATCTTTTGCAAAGAGCCTGATCACAGGCAAAGCTGCAGAAAGCTATTTTGTGACGCACCATAAGGATATGGCGGAGTTTGCAACTGCACAACTTACAGACACAACTGGATGGGGGTGCGGCTTTGATTTCAAGATGACGCCTCATGGCCACGATCCACATCCGTTTTATGCTGTCGAGATCAAGGGGCTACGGGGGCGCTCGGGTCAGATACAGATGACTGATCTGGAATTCGAGATGGCAGAAGCACTCCGTGAGCGATACTTTCTTGTCTTGGTATGCAATTTCATCGAGGCACCTTTCCATAACGTGATTAATAACCCGACGAAATCAGCAATTCAGTTCAAGCAGGTGAAACAAAAGGAGATAAGGGTCTCATGGACGGCCAACATCAACGCATGATTGAAGGAAACTTATACGTCTTCTCCATGCCTTCGAACTTGGACAAGGCTTCTCTGACAGCGGAAATCGACGAAGGTTTGGAGACGGCAAAATGTGGCAAGATTCTCGGCTCAGGCATGTCGCTCGGTGGTGACCCTACTGTATGTCTTGAAGTTGGAGCCTTCGATCAAGATAAGGCAATAGCCGTGATATCGCGCGTCTGCCAAAAGATAAAATGCTGCGACTATGAGATGGCTTGGAATTGATTTGTAAGAGCAAGAACGTAAAGAACCGAAATGAGCGAGAAAAAGATCAAAACTGATTGCCCCTGCACATGGCCGGGATGCTCGCGACACGGAGACTGTAAAGCCTGCAAGGCCTATCACCATGCCCGGGGCGAAAAAACGACCTGCGAGAAGAAGTAGAATGAAGACAAATCCCGAAAAGGCACGGATTTGAAACCGCTAGCGGCAAAGATTGCGGACGGTCTCGGTGTTGTCGCGGATCACGGGAAGCGGGAAGCTGGAAAGGGTAATAACGTTCATCCCTCTTGACCGGCTTGCCGACGCATGGTCGCGAGCGCTTTCTTCCAGGCCTCTTCGATATTCTCTTTGGGCCAGCCGCATTCGCAGGAGACGCCGCCGGTGTAGCCGATATCGCGCAGCGCCTTGAAATAGCCGCTCAGATCCTCGCCCTTGGTGCCCGGGGCTTTGCGGCCCTCAAGCTCGGCAATGTGGCAGTGACGGATACGGGCGCTGGCCTTGCGGATGGCGTCGGGGCCCTCGTTTTCCTTCATCATGTGATAGAAGTCGGCCAGAAGCTGGATGCGCGGGCGGGCGATCGTGTCCACATACTCGATCCCTTCGGTCACTGAGTTGAGGAGGTTGGTCTCGCTCTTGTTGAGCGGCTCCAAAACGATCGTGACTTTCAGGTTCTGGATGCGGTCGCCGAGTTTGCGGCAAAAGTCAATGAATTGCTCCTTGCCTTTCACGGGGTCGAAACCGTCCGGAAGTTTGCGCGCACCGCCGCTGCCGAAGACGATGTAGGGCACGCCGAGCAGGTCAGCGCGACGGCAGGCCGTGACCGCATACTCGAGTGCTGTGTCGTGCGTGGTCTCGGGGCCTGTGAGCCGGAACGTGGAGGGAATGAAGCCGTTACAGGAGCGGAACGGCAAGGCCGACTGTTTGAGCTTGGCCAGTTCGACTTCGTAGTCGGCATCCGACATTGTGGGCTTGAAGGTGCCGCTGACGCCGCCCTCGATGAAGTCGTAGCCGATGGCCTTCAACTGTTCCGCCTTGCCGGGACCGGTGCAGACGCCGAACAGGATTTTGGGCGGGGTTTTCACTGCGCGAGCCATACCGGTGCCTCCCAGAGCGCCGGTCACCGCCAACGCCTGCATGAATGTTCTGCGGTTCAAATACATGGGTGTATCCCTTGGATGTTGTTTAGACTGAAGGCTATTAGGCCGTTAGGTAAGATGAAAAGGCAATTCTCCTTATTGTCATGGGAAAAACCTTTGTGTCCTTTAAGCCTTTGTGTGAGATTGAACTGGGTCGCGGACTTTGCCCGCGTTAGGCCGTTAGGAAGGCAATAAGCAGTATTTCCCTAACAGCCTAAACAGGCGCCATCCCTTTTTCTCAATAGCCTTTAAAGATTTTGCCGCCAGCGATGACCTGACGCTGTGCGCGGTCAAAGGTCGCCCGCATGCCGGTCCGCATCGAGGCATTGGACATGATCAAAGCCACTGCGTGGCTGTAGCCGGCCTCGATCGGGGCGTTCGGCTGCTTGCGCGAGCGGACGCACTCCATCCAGTTGCGCATGTGCGCGACTTCCATGTTGCCCGCGCCGGTGTCTGCGGCAGTCGAGGCTGCTTCGGATTCGGACAGCTTGATGGCCTCGATCTTGGCCCGCTCGACACCCTCGTTGGAGACCGTGCCTCTGATCAGGTCGATGGTGCCGATTTTGGAATGGTACTTCTCGACGTTGCCGCGCGCCGCGTTGTGCTGGCGCGAACTGAACACGACTTGGAAGCCCTTGTCAGGATCATTGTCCGGCCCGTACTCGAAGATGGCGGTAAAGGTGTCGGCGCTCTGGCGTCCGTCCTTCCAGGCATACAGGCCGCCGTCGGCCATGGCCGAGCGCGGGAACTCGAAACCGGTGAACCAGGCGACGGTATCGATCTGGTGGCACATCCACTGTCCCGGGATGCCCGACGAATAGGGCCAGAAAAGACGGAACTCAAGATACTTGCGCGGGTCGAATGCGACCATCGGGCGGTCGAGCAGCCATTTCTTCCAATCCGTATCTGCCTCTTTCAGCTTGGACGGCAGGTCGCCGCGACGCCAGCGTTGGGGCTGGTTGACGTTCCAGCAGAGGTCCACATAGGTGATGTCACCGAACTTGCCGGAGCGGATATACTCGTTGGCGATATGGTAGGCCTGAGCGCTACGACGCTGCGAACCGATTTGCACCACCGCGCCGCCGCGGTTGCCGGCCTTGCGGGCAGCGTTGACGGCATCGAGCGCAGCGTTGGCGGCGTCCATGTCCTCAGCCATCGGCTTCTCGGTGAAGGAGTCCTTGCCGGCATTGACGGCATGCACGGTGTGCATGGCATGCTGGAAGTCGGCGGTGGAGATGATCACCGCATCAACGTTCTTCGCCTTCTCGTAAAGCTCTTCGTCACTCTTGTAAACGTCGATGCTGTGGCCGATTTTCTCTTCGATGCCGGCCTTGCCCTCTTCGCGGCGCACGCTCCAGAGGTCAGCCAGCGCGACCATGTCGAAATTCAGTTCGTCCTTGCATTTGATGAACGACGGCAGCAAGGCGCCTCTGAAGCGATCAGAGTATCCGACGCAGGCGACGTTGATGCGGCTGTTGGCGCCAACCACGTTCTGCGATGGAGCTTGCTGGGCCTTCAGGATGCCGGGCAGGGCAGCGAGCGAGGCACCAGCGGTGGCGGACTTAACGAAATGACGGCGGTTGATCTTCAGCAATTTCATGACTCTCCCTCTTTGTGGCCCCCGGGCGGCAGACACACAGTCCACCCGCAGTAGGCTAAACACCATTTAGTACATCGTAGAGTATAGCAGGAAACGGCCGGGGCTCAAGCAGGGATTTGGTTAGTTCATTAGTGCTTTGAAAATGGCTGCGTAGTGAAGTATACTCCTTGTGTGTTATTGCGGTAAAGGGACGCATGCACGCATGAGACCGGGATGGAGCGTAGCCTGATTTACGTTCTGCGACGAGACCGAAGGGGGAAGATGATGAAGAGAGTGATAGTGGCTGGTACA
>JAPXSY010000020.1:0-45722 GCA_033812795.1 Kiritimatiellia bacterium | reverse complement strand
CGCAATGAGCGGGACGGCAAGGCTGATCGGGATCACGATGCTGGCCGCATGTGTTGCGGCCGGAGAAGGGACGCTGGCGTACTGGCCGTTGGATACCTTCCGCAGCGAGGCGGATTTACGCGATATTACCGGGCTTCATTCCCTGACCGCTACGGGATCGTGTGCGGTAACCCCTTCGTTCCGCATGCCGCTCGCCGTGCTGCCGGCGTACGAATCGTTGCCCGCCGCTTCGCGTGGTGAAGGCCGCAACCGCGGTTCGGTGTTGTTTTCCGGTGTGCCTGCGGCGGAGTTGCGTGCCGCGGGACTCGGCCGTGCCCTCGTGTGGACGAATGCGTTTACGGTTGAGGGGTGGGTGCGTTGCGCGGACGATCCTGCGGAGGGCGTCTCGTGGCCGCTTTTCGGCGCGGGCCGCCCCGGCACCGGGTGGCGCGTGGCGCTGTGTCGCGATGCGCAGGGGCCGGCCTTCGTCTTGCACGCCGATGCCGCGGCGGATCGCCTGACGCTTCGACACCGTTTCCGCGACGTAACGAAAGACGCTTCGTATGTGTGGCGGCATATGTGCCTGACCTATGACGGCACGGGTGCGGGGTGCGGGGTCTGGGAGTTTTTCGTGAACCGTGTGTCTCTGGGGGTTGCCACCAATCCCGTACGGGCGGCGTGCGCGGATCTTCCGGGCGGGTTTTTCCTTGCCGGGGCGGGTGAGGCGGACGACGCCTTTTACGGACAGATGGATCTCTGGAGGGTGAGTGCGGGTGTGCTGCCGCCCGCCGCATGGTTGTGCGCCGCAGTGCCCCGCACGCTCGCCTACTGGCCTATGGACCGGTTGCCGAACGGGACGCCGGATTTGCGGGATCTGACCGGCGGGCCGTATGCGCTCACGCCGGGTCGGGACGGCGGCATATCGGTTGCGCCGGAGCAGGTGTCCGGGCGTCTGCCGACTGAACCCGGTTTGTGGCGCAGGAGCCGCCCGGCGCGCGCGAACACCGGAAGCGTTCGGCTGGATGGCGCGCTCGGACAGCGCAGTCTGCTGGTCGCGCCGGATTTGGGCCTGCGGTGTGATCTCACCAACCGCTTCACGGTCGAGGGATGGTTCCGCAAATCCGCGAATCCAACCGAACGCTTCTGGCAGGTGGTCGGCGCGCGCGATAATTCCAACGGATGGATGCTCTCGTTGCGGCCTGACGCCGCCGCAGTGCGGTTTCACCTGCATGTGAGTGACGTGGCGCAGGGCGGACGGTTGCAGTTCGAACGGTCTTTTGTGAATGCCGATGTGACGGCGTGCACGAACTGGTGCCATCTGGCTCTGACCTACGATCCCCTTCGGAACGGGGTGGGAGTGTGGGAGTTGTTTCTGGACGGCGTGTCGCAGGGAAGCGTGGCCAACCCTGCCCCGCCTGATCGTTCCCACGGGTGGCGTGATCTGCTGCTGGGGGGGCGTCCCTCCCTCTCCAACTCGTTCTCGGGCTGGCTGGACTGCTGGCGCGTGTCCGACAGTGTTTTGGCCCCGGAGCAGTTTCTCTGTCATGCGGCGGATACCGTGGCCGCGCCGCGGCCGGAACGGTACACGGACGTGCGGCGACTCGACGGGAGTATGATGTTGCCGTTCCAGCGGGCGCGGGGCAGGCCTTTCTGCATGGTCTTGCGGGATGGATCCTGGCTGGCGGTGCAGGGGGTGGAGCCTGTGCCGCCGCGCAGCGGATTCTGCGATGTTGCGGTCAGTGTGAGTCGTGATCGCGGAAAGACATGGTCTGCGCCGGTTATGCCTGTGACGGTCAAAGGCGGAGAGGAGGTTTCCGCGATCGGATACCAGACGCCGTTTGGCCGTATCTATCTCTTTTGGACGGACGAGGCGGTGCGGGGATACGGCTTTCTCTTTTCGGATGACGGCGGGGTTGCTTGGTCGACCGAGCGTCTGCGCTTGACGTCCGCTGCCGCAGGACAGACCGGAGGGGGTATGCCGGTGGGAATCGGGGTGCCCGTTTCTCTGGCGGACGGTGCGGTCTGCCTGCCGCTCGTCATGCGCCGCGAGCCGGACGGGGCGATCGAGGGACGGGTCGCCTTTTCGCGGAACCTGTATTCGGAACGTAACGCCGCACGGGTGCGCTTTGAGGTTACGGAAAGTACGGGTCCGGGGTTTCGCGCCATGACGGATCCGGGGGAGGGCGCGTTCTACTGTCTTGCGGCACCGGACGGGAAAACCGTGTGCGGCATCGCGGGGAGCGCGCAGGGTCCGGTGCGGTGCGCCAATCCGGATGGAAAAGGGAACGGGATGCCGCTGGAAAAACTGCGTTTCGAATCCGGACAGACCCTCGCGGCCGTTACCGGGCATGTCAGCGCGGCGGTCCTTTCCGGGGATCGCATGCTGTTGTTGTGGCGGGGGAGATCCGGCGAACGGTGCGGACGGGGCGGGAGTGTGTGGGGCTCGGGCGCGCGGCAGATCGGAGATCCCAAGACGCGCTGGTCCGAGCCGGAACTGTTGCTGTATGGTGACGGGGCGGGCGGGGAGGTGTGCCTCGGTTCCGTCTGGGAACAGGATAACCAGTGTTGGCTCGCGGTGCGTCAAGGCAGGGTCGTGCGTGCATATCCGCTGGACCGCCTGAGAACAGACGGGTTATGGCCTGATCCCATGGCGCGTTCCGTCAGCACAAACGGTCTGGTTTTTGCGTACGGCGGTACGGGGCCGACGGTCGTGCCAGCCGCATTCGGTGCGCACGGCCGGCCGGGGTGGAGTGTCGCGCTGTGGTGCGCGTTGGCAGACGCGGAGCCCGGCGCGGTGTTGTTCAGCACGTGGAACGGACGTCGCGGTCTGCGGGTTTCAATGGCCAGATCGCGGGGTGCGCCCTCGCTGAGGCTGGAGGCATACGACGGGAACCGCAGGGCCGTCTGCACGACCGCCCCCGGCGCGCTGACCGCAGAGAAGACGCATCAGGTCGCCTTCGTGTGTGATGCGGCATGCGGGCGGATGTGGGCGCTGGCCGAGGGGCGCTTCCCGGAGGGTGGCACAGATGGCGGGGAAGGGACGGCCGAACTCCCGGAAGGTTTTGGGGCTGTTGATGTGCCCGGACCGGCCACGATCGCCGGGCGAGTGAGTGGGTTGCAACTCTATGACCGGCCGTTGCGGACCGCCGAGGTGGTCGGACTGGCGCGGACCGGGCCGATAGCCCCTTGACTGGGCGCGGCAATCGGGTTGTACCCGTTGGCATGGAGCCGTATACTGAGCGGCCCATTGGAGAACGAATATGTTGAACTGGATGCCGGAACTGTACGGGCGCTCGCTGCTGCGTATGGTGGATTTGAGTGATGAGGAAATGCTGAATGTGATCGATCTCGCGGTGGCGCTCAAGGCGCGCCGCCGGGCGGGGATACGCGGCGACTTGCTGAGTCGGCGTCATGTAGCCCTGATCTTCGAAAAGAGTTCGACCCGAACCCGCAACTCCGCCTCGATCGCGATCCGTGACGAGGGCGGGACCGCCGAATACCTGACGAAAAACGATCTTCACTTCGGTGCCAAGGAGTCGGTCAAGGATACCGCACGTGTGCTGGGGCGCCTCTTTGACGGCATCCTGTTCCGCGGGTACGCCCAGCAAACGGTCGAGACCCTGGCGGCCTATGCGGGCGTCCCGGTCTGGAACGGTCTGACAGATGTCTTCCATCCGACGCAGATTCTGGCGGATCTCATGACGATTCAGGAAAACTTCGGGCGGCTGAAGGGGCTGAAGGTTGCGTATGTGGGCGATGGCCGTAACAACGTGGCAAATTCGCTGATGTTCGGTTGCGCCAAGGCGGGCATCCACTACGTCAACTGCACACCCTCCGACCTGCTGCCCGATCCGGATCTGGTACGGGAGGCCGGAGAGATCGCCCGTCGGCACGGGGCCGGCGTCGAGGTGGTCACGGATCCCGTTCGGGGTGTGGCCGGCGCTAATGTGCTCTATACCGACGTATGGGTCTCCATGGGTGAAGAGGCGCAGAAGGAAAAACGTCTGCGCCTGTTGCGGCCCTATCAGGTGAACCGGGCTCTCGTGCGGGCCACCGGAAATGAGGACGGCGGGTTGATCTTCCTTCACTGTCTGCCCGCTTTCCACGATCACGAGACTACGGTGACCGCAGAAAGCGGGGCGTTGGAGGTGACCGACGAGGTGTTCGAGGCCCCGTACTCCAAGGTGTTCGACGAGGCCGAGAACCGGATGCACACCATCAAGGCCCTGTATGTTTCCGCGCTGACTGATCTTTCGGCATTGTGAGGTTCCGGGAGGGTGCCGCCTTGCGGCGGTCCGGTGAAAGGGGGTTGTATGATCCGAAACATGTCCGACATCACATGGGAAGCGTTCGAGCCGTTACCGTTCTTTGAGAAGGCAACCTACTTGATGCAGGAGAACGGCATGCCGTACCACACGCTGTTCGCCCAGCAGTTCGGGTATGAACTGTTGGACAAACTCGCCACGCTGGCGAACGAGATCCGGAGTATCGCCAAAACGCGTGAAGGGACCGGGTTTTTACGCGAGCAGGCCTCGCACAAGCGCGCGATGCTTTACTTTTCGCAGCCGAGTTCGCGTACTTTCCTCTCCTTTGTTTCGGCGTGTCAGATTCTTGGCGTGCCGACCGGCGAGGTGCGCGACACCTCGATCTCTTCGGAGTTCAAAGGCGAGTCGCGCGAGGATTCGGTACGGACGTTCAGTTCGTATTTCGACCTGATCATCATGCGCACCCCGGAGAAGGGGTTGGCCGAACGGATGGCGTGGGCGCTCTCCAACTCCGAGCGGCCGATCCCGATCATCAATGCCGGATCAGGACAGGATCAGCACCCTACTCAGGCGCTGTTGGATATCTATACGCTGTTGCGGAGTTTCGAGCGGTCGGGCGGGTTGCGCGACCGCACCGTGGTTTTCTGCGGCGACCTGCTGCGCGGGCGCACGGTGCGTTCGCTCTCCTATCTGCTGACGAATTATCCCAACATCCGTCAGATTTTTGTGGCACCGCCATCGTTGCAGGTCTGTCCCGATGTGTTGGCCATGCTCAAAGGGAAGGATGTGACGTTCGAGTTGACTGACGATTTTCGCGCCGCGATCCGGCAGGCGGATGCGGTGTACATGACCCGCATTCAGGACGAGTGGGATGCGGCCAAGGGGGACAGTGACAAGATTGACACGCGGCAGTTCAAGTTCGGTCTCGACGAGTTGAAAATACTGCCGCAGCACGCCATTCTGATGCACCCGTTGCCGCGGCGCGATGAGATTTCCAAATCGGTGGACAGCGATCCCCGCGCGATGTACTGGCGCCAGATGCGGAACGGGATGTGGATCCGGGCCGCGCTGATCGCTGTCACCTTTGGTTGCGAGAAGCACATTCATGAGTATTTCCGCCAGAACGACTAAAGCCGTATTGTGTTTCTCGCGCGTGCTCGCGTTCGGTTGCGGTGTCGCCCTCCAACAGATTGCGGCATTCGGGGAGCCCGCATCCCTGACCGGGTCGGCGAGGGACGAGGTGGTCAGCCGTTTTCGTCTGGGGCCGTTTTTCGAGTACCGCGCCACGCGTGAAGGCGGCGTCTTCTGGGCTGTGCGCCCCTTCTACGCGGACGTGCGTGATCCCGTATCGGACACGCACGTGACGGATGTGGCGTGGCCGCTCGGCACCTTTCATCGCGACCACCAGCAGTCCTGGTGGCGGTTGTTGCTGGCGTACGGGTCGGATGACGACGTCACCCGGGACGACGCGGCCTGGAAGACCGTGATCCTGCCCGTGTGGTTTGAGGGACGCACACGGGCGGGCGAAGACTATTGGGCACTCTTCCCCCTGTACGGCCATCTGCCGCATATGGCGCTGATGGATGACATCGACTTCACCCTGTTTCCGCTCTATTTCAATTACGAGGTCAACGGGGTCGAACGCGTCTATACCCCCTGGCCCTTCTTCTCCCGCCTTACCGAAAACCCGCATCTGCGTGAAGAGGGCGTCTTTCCGTTCTGGTGCCGTCAAATCAACACCAAAAAGAAGACCGACCGCCGGTATGTTTTGTGGCCGTTCTGGAATTCCGCGCGATACGAGGACGAACGCAACCCCGGCTCCTCGTTCCTGCTTTTTCCTCTCTACGGCGAGGTCAACCGCGCGCGCGAATCGCAACGATTGGTGCTGCCGCCGTTCTTTTCCTATGCGCGGACCGATTCGGCTGAGCGCTGGCGCCTGCCTTGGCCCTTTTATGAGACGCGTGAAATCTGGGAAACCCGTACCACCGAAGCCTCGTTTCAACGTTCCTATTGGCCGTTCTACGGGGAGTTCGAGGGGTCGGATGAGCGGCGTCGTTATGCGGCATGGCCGTTGCTGAAGTATACCCGCACCGAGAGTCCGAAGCGCCTTACGGAGCGTACGCGTTTCTTTCCGTTCTACACCTGCGAGACAATCTGGCAACCCTCGCCCGGAGCCCCGGGCTTGCGCGAAACGGAGCGGTACACGCGGGTCTGGCCCTTCTTCGTGCGGGAGACGACCTCCCGTGGTTCGCGGTTCCGTGCTCTGGAGTTCAACCTCATCCGCCACAGCGGGGGTATCGAACGGAACTGGGCGCCCTTCTGGACCCTGTACGAGCGTGTCGAACTGCCGTCCGGTATGGCGCGCCATGATCTGCTCTGGGGACTGGTGCGCTGGACAACCGGGAGACGCGGCGGTTCCGAATAAAAAGCCCATCCAAATCGGGATCGCTATCGGGATCGCTATCGGGATCGATTGTTTAACCACGGGACGCTTTTTTGGGTTTCAAGGTTTCAGGGTTTCGGGGTTTCAAGGTTTCAGGGTTTTGGGGTTTCATCCAAATCGGGGTCGGAATCGGGATCGCTATCGGAATCGATCATTTAACCACGGGACGCTTTCTTGGGTTTCAAGGTTTCAGGGTTTCTGGTTTCAAGGTTTCAGGGTTTTGGGGTTTCATCCAAATCGGGGTCGGAATCGGGATCGCTATCGGAATCGATCATTTAACCACGGGACACTTTCTTGGGTTTCAGGGTTTCTGGTTTCAGGGTTTCATCCAAATCGGGATCGGGGTCGGGATCGCTATCGGAATCGATCATTTAACCACGGGACGCTTTTTTGGGTTTCAGGGTTTCGGGGTTTCTGGTTTCAGGGTTTCTGGTTTCAGGGTTTCATCCAAATCGGGGTCGGAATCGGGATCGCTATCGGGATCGATCATTTAACCACGGGACGCTTTCTTGGGTTTCAGGATTTCAAGGTTTCAGGGTTTCGTGGGTTTCATCTGTCGCGGCCGACAGGAGTGTCTTGCCCAGTATCCCGGCGTTTGGTAATCTGATGCAACAAAAGGTTTAACGCACCGGCAAAGGGGATAGGAGGGTTTTCGTGATCACGCGCGAACCGGTTTATACCGACGCGCCACCGAATGCGATCGCAGGATTGGGACGCGCGATCGTGCTGGGGTTGGGGGACATTGGCCGGGCTGGCAGCATGACGGCTCAGGCTTTGGTCGGTATGCCCTTGTTGCTGTTCTGCGCCCGGCGCCGCCGCGAATGCGTCCGCCAGATGTTCCACATGGGTATCAAGACCCTGCCCGTAATCTCGGTCGTCGGAATGTTCACCGGTATGATTCTGGGACTTCAGGTCGGTCTCGAGCTGCGGCGCTTTAATCAGGAGATCTACATCGGTTCGGCAGTGATGGTCTCGTTGTTGCGTGAGATGGGGCCGTTCATGACCGGTCTGATCCTGGCGGCGTGCGTTGGATCCTCCATGGCGGCGCAGATCGGCACCATGACGGTGAATGACGAGATCGCGGCGCTGGAGATCATGTCCATCGACCCTGTGTTGTTTCTGATGACGCCGCGTATCGCGGCGATGGTGTTCATGACCCCGGTGCTCTCGTTTTACACTTGCGTGTTGGGCGTGATCGGTGGCGGCATTGTGGGCCTGACGCAGTTGAATGTGCCGTGGGATCAGTATATCGTCATGGCCATGGATATCGCCCGCTTGCGCGATCTGTATGTGGGGCTGTTCAAAGCATTGCTTTTCGGGATCGTCATCACGGGTGTCTCCTGCTATGAGGGCTTCACCACCACACAGGGCGCGGTCGGTGTGGGACAGGCCACGCGGCGTTCGGTGATCTCCTCCTTTCTGCTGATCCTAATACTCGGGTACATCGTCACCCGCATGTTTTACGACCTATGATCCGCTTTGACCATGTCACCAAACAGTTGGGGGGCCGTCTGGTGCTCGACGACCTTTCTTTCGAAATCCCGAAGGGGGAGATCTTCGCGATCGTCGGTCCCTCGGGCACCGGGAAGAGCGTCACACTCAAACACATGGTGCGCCTGATGACCCCCACACGCGGTGCGGTGTGGATTGACGGGACGGAAATCAGTGCCGTGGACGGGGCGGATTTGGCGCGCGCGAGAGAACGCTTCGGCTACCTGTTCCAAGGCGGCGCGCTGTTGGGCTGGATGACCGTCGAGGAGAACATCGCCCTGCCGTTGCGTGAAAAGACGCGTCTTTCCGAAGCGGAGATCGCGGAGCGGGTGGCCAAGGCCTTGTGCGCGGTCGGGTTGGAGGAGGACGGCGACAAATTTCCCAGTGAGATTTCCGGCGGGATGCAGAAGCGTGCCGGGTTGGCGCGGGCCATCGTGCGTGAACCGGAGATCGTGCTCTATGATGAGCCCACTTCCGGTCTCGATCCGGTGACCGCGCGCACGATCGACAAACTGATTCGGCGGCTCAACAAGGAGCTGGGCATCACCAGCGTGGTGGTGACGCATGATTTGCAGGGTGCCTTGTTGAGTGCGGACCGCATCGCCATGCTGACGGGCGGGCGGTTTGTGGAGGTCAGTTCGCCGCACGCGTTTGTGGCCGCGGACCAGCCGGATGTCCGGCGTTTTCTGGACGCCCAGTTTATTTCAAAAAAAGGGATTGAGGGGATGTGAACGCGCGGGTCCGTCACGCACGGTCCGTAACCGCAAAAGGAGGAACGTATGGCTTTGAAACGCAACCGCGAGGTCTTTTCCGAGGTGATTGTCGGCCTGTTTATGGTCGCGGTCCTCGGACTGCTGGCCTATTTCACCATCATCATCTCCGGTATCGATATCCTGAACGGCAAGAACAAGGGGCCGGTCACGGTGCTGTTTACCGATGTCGGCGGATTGAAGGTGCGCGACAGCGTGATTCTGCGCGGGATGACGGTGGGGTCCGTGAGCGAGATGCACTTGGAGAATAGCGGGGTGCGGGTCACGTTGCTGATCGATGGCGGGGTGCGCTTGAAGGAGGGGTACCGCATCTCGGTCAACACCGGATCTTTGCTGGGCGGCAACTACCTGCTGATCGAAGAAGGGGAGGGTGCCGAAGTGCCGCGGGAAACCGTGTTGCGGGGTGAGACGCCTTCCCAGTGGATGCGCGATCTGGGGGTAATTGTGGCCAATCTGCGCGAGGCCACCGAAGGCAGCCACCTCCGCAACACCCTCACCAATCTGGACGTTGCCGTGGCCTCGATCCGCGCGGCGGTCACGCGTGTCGAAGAGGGCCGGGGTACGCTCGGCAAGCTGTTTTCCGATGACATGACGCTCTACAACGACCTCTCCAACACTGTTGCGAGCCTGCGTTCGGTGGCGGTCAAAATCGATGCCGGCGAGAACTCGCTAGGCCGGCTGATCAACGACGACGGCAACGTCTACACCAACCTCAGCGCCTCGATCGCGAACCTCAAGTCGATTTCCGACCGGCTGGAGAAGGGGGAGGGCACACTCGGCAAACTGCTCTCTTCGGATGCCGGAATATATGACGACCTGCGCGAGACGGTTGAGAACTTGAAGACGGTTTCGGCGCGTTTGGAGAAGGGGGACGGCACGCTCGGCAAGTTGCTGAAAGACGACAACAAAGTCTACAACGACCTCGACGCGACAGTGGCGAATCTGCGCGAGGTGACCGATCGGCTCGTCCGGGGCGAAGGCACGCTCGGCAAACTTTCCAAAGAGGATGAACTGTACTCCGACACGCAGGGACTCATCCGGGATGTGCGACAAACCGTTGATAACTTTCGCGACACGACCCCGATCAGCGCATTCGCCAGTCTGATCATGGGCGGATTATAAACCGGAGAACCCCGTATGCTGTACACACTTGGAGAAATGGCGGAGAAGTTGAACCGATCCCCCGTGGTATTGCGAGGTCTTCAGCGTAGTTTCAAGCTGCCTGTGTACCGGGGCGCGGATTATTCCGAATCCTATCTGGCCTTCTTGGATACGGTGCTTGCCTTGCGCACCCTGAACGTTGCGGAGAAGACACTGCTGAAACTCTGGCGCATCGAGCGAAAACTCATGCGCATGCTGCATGCCGACACCACCGGATCGCCCACTTGGTTTCTCGATTCCTGCGGGTCGACGCGCAACCGCAAGCGGCGGTTGCTGCTCAGTCATTTTGATATCGGAACCACCCTGCCCTCCGGTGCCATCCAACTCGGCTTCGCCTTTTCGGAACCGCAGCGCGAACGGTTCGCTAGTCGGGGAATGGGGGAGGATGTTCTCGCCGTGCTTAACCTCTACACCGGGTTGCACAATGAGATCAGCGATACCGTCCGAGCGGAAATGCCCCGCCTGTTCAGCGCGCTTTCCTTGTCCAAATGGTTCGGCAGGTAGGGTGGCCCCATCGTCTGCGGCGATTTCAAGGAAACCGCCGCACGGATCTGGTAGGGACGGTTCCCCGAACCGTCCGCGGACGCCTCGGGGAGGCGTCCCTGCCAACGGGCGTGGGCCTCGTCTGTTCTGCGCTGTCGTGCTCCATCAAAGTTATCCTCATTTACATTCCCGTGCGAAGCGCGGGCGGCGGGCTAACTTCTGTCCACTTCTCCCTTCGTGAGTCTTGCTTTAACGCAGCATTTGAGTTATATAATAGCGGGAAAGCGAAACGAAGTTAGTTCGGAGGTTCCCAATGCATGTCAATACCCAAGTCTCCGCTTTCATGGATCAGTTCCCGTGTGAAGGGCTGACCTTTGACGATGTCACGCTCGTGACCCGGTACGCCGATTTTCTCCCGGACGAGACCAACCTCGCCTCGCCCCTCACCAGTCGCATCACGCTGAACATCCCGTTCGTGAGTGCGGCCATGGACACGGTCACGGAGTTCGGCATGGCCACGGCGATGGCTATGCTCGGCGGCATCGGTGTGATCCACAAAAATCTTCCGCCCGAACTTCAGGCGCAGCATGTCCGGCGAGTGAAGCAGTATCTCAACGGTCTCATCATGCGGCCGGTCGTGTTCCACACTCAGGATACCCTTGCGCACATCCAGGCCTATCGGAATGAGCACCGCCTGTCTTTCAGCGGTTTCCCGATTCTGGACGATCAAGACCGTCTCGCGGGAATCATCACTTCCAGCGATATCCGGTTCGCCAAAAAAAGCGCGTCGTGCGTGACCGAGGTGATGACGACACGGGTCATCACCGCCGCTCCCGGAACTTCGCTGGAAGAGGCGTATGCCATCATGATGGAGAACAAGATCGGCAAACTGCCGCTGGTGGATGGCGGCGGCCGCCTGGTCGGGCTCTATGCATTCACCGATGTGCAGGAGTTGGTTGAGAACGCCCAGCCTCTTTATACCCGCGACAGCCGTTACCGTCTGCGTGTGGCGGCGGCCGTCAGCGCGGGGGATCATGAGCGCATGGGCTTGCTCGCGCAGGAGGATGTCGATGTCGTGGTGGTGGACAGCGCCCACGGCCATTCGAAGGGGATTCTCGATATGGTGACGTGGATCACGAAGCACTATCCGGACATCGACGTGATCGGCGGGAACGTGGCCACGGGCGAAGGCGCCCTCGCGTTGTTGAAGGCCGGTGCCCACGGCGTGAAGGTCGGGATCGGACCCGGTTCCATTTGCACCACCCGCGTGGTGTGCGGCGTGGGCATCCCGCAGATCACCGCCGTGTACCACGCGGCACGGGCTCTCGGTGGCGAAATTCCGGTCATCGCCGACGGCGGTGTCCGCCATTCGGGGGACGTCCCCAAGGCATTGGTCGCGGGGGCGGACACCGTGATGCTCGGTTCGATCCTCGCGGGCACGGAGGAGAGCCCCGGAGAGAAAATCATCCACGAGGGACGCCATTATGTGGTGTACCGCGGCATGGGGAGCCTGGCCGCGATGAAAGAGGGCATGGGCAGTCGCCAGCGTTACGGGCAGGACAATGTCCAGACCGATGATCTGGTGCCGCAGGGCATCGAGGGTATTGTGCCGCTGGTCGGCTCGGTCAAGAAAACCATGACCCAGTTCTGCGGTGGCTTGCGCTCCTCCCTCGGGTACTGCGGTTCGCGGAATTTGGCGGAACTCAAGGCCAACGGCTGTTTCTTCCGCGTCTCCAATGCCGGTGTGCGCGAGGCCCATCCCCACGACGTCAAGGTCATCAAAGAAGCGCCCAACTACCGCTCCTGATCCGGATCTCGGATCGTACGGCAATGCGGGAAAAATCACGCGAGTTCGATGTGTTCGGCGATCGGGCGCGAGACGAGGAAGCGGGCGTCGCCCGCGCCGACCACCACGGAATGTTCGGATTTGCGGTTGCGGAACATGGTGACGCGCACGCCCGCAAAAAGTCCCATCTCCGCGGATTTACGGTCGCGATTACTGCGGATGCGTCCGGTTTCCCCGTCCTGGAGGTCCAGCAGGTTCCGCGTTTTTCCCGCTGTGGCGGGGGTTCCGGTTTCAGACTTCATGTGCGATCCGTTTCCCATAAGCGGCCAGTAGGGCGATTCCGGCTGCGGTGAGGGCCGTCACAAACGCCAACCAGCCTACGGACCGCAAGGGTGCGGCGGGGAAGGAGGCGCATTGATAAAAAACGGTGGCGGTCAACCAAGCCAGTAAGGATTGGTAGGTGACGGCAAACCCCATCCAACGCCAGCCCGTCTCGCGTGCGAGCACGATCAGGGCCGCGACACAGGGCGAATAGATCAGGACAAAGAGCAAGTAGGCGTATGCCGCGGTCGGGGAGGCGAAGTTCCGGCGTAACGTGGAAAGGAGTCCCTGCCGGGCGGCCGGGTCGGCGGAACGGTCCGGGTCTGCGGTGGCCGCAGACCCGGAGAATCCGGCGAACAGCGCGCTTCCCGCAGCGCGGAGTTCCGCGCGCAGATCAAAGGGCTTCCGCGAATCCGGAGCCGTCTTTTCCGTTTGAAAATAAAGCACCTCAAGCGTCCCCACAATCGCCTCTTTGGCCATCAGGCCTGTGAGCAGGGCCGCTGCCGCGGGCCAGTTGTCCCCCGTCACACCCATAGGACGGAGCGGGACGGTTAGAACCCGGCCCGCCGCACTCCGGTGCGCAAAAGCCGTTTCCGGGTTACGGTACGCTTTTTCAAAAAGGGCATTGGCCAGACTGAGCAGAATCGCGATCGTCAAAATGACCTGACCCGCCCGGACCAGAAAGCTTTGGAGATTGGCCCAGACATGCTCCAGACATCCGCGCAAGGCCGGCAGGTGGTAGGGCGGCAGCTCCATGACGAACGCTGAGGCGGCT
Organism: Kiritimatiellia bacterium; assembly: GCA_033812795.1. Lineage (GTDB taxonomy): Bacteria > Verrucomicrobiota > Kiritimatiellia > RFP12 > UBA1067 > JAPXSY01. Next base: position 32,248 of record JAPXSY010000020.1, on the reverse strand, counting down.
CCGCCGCGGAAGAGGGTGCGGTGCAGCATCAGACCGGAGAGAATGGCCAATACTACGCCGGTGAGGTAGAGCGAAAAAATGACGATGTTGCCCTGATTCGGGAAAAAGGCCATGGCGAAAATCGCATAGACCGGCATGCGCGCGCCGCAGGACATGAATGGGGCGATCAGCATGGTCAGGAGCCTGTCGCGACGTTGTTCCAGCGTGCGGGTGGCCAGCAGGGCCGGCACGGTGCAGCCGAAGCCCACGAGCAGGGGGATGAAGGCCTTGCCGGGCAGTCCGATACGGTTCAGGAAGCGGTCCATGATGAACGCGGCACGCGCCATATAGCCGGACTCCTCCAGCAGGCTCAGGCAGAGAAAGATCATGAAGATCGGGGGCATGAACGTGGCAACCGTCGTAAGGCCCGCGCCGACCCCGTCACAGAGCAACGAGCCCAGGATCTCGGGCATGCCCAGACGGGCCAGCCAGATGCGCGGAGCGTTGACGAGCAAGGCGTTCAACGCCAGATCCGTGAAATCGACCAGCGGTTGGGTCAGCCGCACGGTCAACCAGAAAACCACGTACATCACGCCGAGGAAAAACGGGATGCCCAGCGGACGGCTGAGCAACAGCCGGTCCGCCACATCCGAGACGCGGCGTCGCGAGACTCGCTTGCGCTGAACCACGTCCCGCGCCAAGCCGCGGATGAATCCGAGGCGCGCGTCCATCACCGCCTCTTCGGGTTTCTGACCGGTGTGGCGCGCGATACGGGCGCACTCTTCTTCGGCGAGTTCGTCGAACAGCCCTGCGGTCAGTTCGCGGGCAAAGGGATCGCGTTCCAGCAGTTTGATGGCCAACCAGCGCGAGTCCACACCCGCATCATCGGCTGCCACGATCAGGCAGACCTGCAAACGGCGCACCGACGGTTCCGCGTCGCCGTATTGAACGCGGGTGGTGGGCAGGCTGCGCGTCTCCGCCACATGGCAGATCGCCTGCTTGAGGGCTTCGAGCCCCACGCCTTTAGAGGCGACCATCGGAATCACCGGGCACCCGAGATGGCTGGCGAGATGATCGGCGTCTACGTGGATCCCGTAGCGTTCGGCCACGTCGGTCTGGTTGAGGGCAACCACCAGCGGCAGGCGCATATCGAGCAACTGGGCGGTCAAGTAGAGACTACGCTCAAGGTTGACGGCATCCACCAGATTGACGATCACGGCAGGCTTCTGCTGGATGAGGAAATCCCGGGCCACACGCTCGTCCTGCGTGTGCGGAGAAAAAGAGTAAATGCCCGGCAGGTCGGTGACGCGGGCCGTTTTGCCATTCAGGGTAAAGGCGGCGTGCGCGGTATCCACCGTCACTCCGGTCCAATTGCCGGTGCGTTCGTGCGCTCCGGTCAGCAAGTTGAACAGGGTGGTCTTGCCGGTATTGGGGTTCCCCGCCAACGCAATGGTCAGATCGTCACGCATGCGGCACGTTCCGGTTCCAATTGTTAGCCAGGGAAAACATGGGCCGAATTATATGGGGCGGAACCCCCGAGCACAAGCGTAATCGCTGGATTTTTGTTGTTGACGGAGGGAAGGTGCGGTGCGATGGTATAAACAAACGCCCTACAGGGTGTGTGCCCTCCCAAAGGAGTCAGAATCTCATGTCCCAACCGGTTCGGATCATGCCGTGTCTCGATATGCGGGACGGTCGCGTTGTTAAAGGCGTGCGTTTTGTGGATATCCGGGATGCCGGCGATCCGGTCGCGTGCGCGCGGGCCTATTGCGAAAAGGGGGCCGACGAGCTGGCGATGCTGGACATCACGGCAACCGTGGAGGGGCGGGCCACGCTGCTGCAGGTGGTCCGTAACGTGGCGGAGGCCGTGACGGTGCCGTTTACGGTGGGGGGCGGGATTTCGGATGTAAAGACCGCGCGGGCGGTGATGGAAGCGGGGGCAAACAAGGTTTCCGTCAGTAGCGCGGCGTTCCGCAAGCCGGCGCTTATCCCGGAGTTGGTCGCCGAACTGGGTGCGGAACGGGTGACCGTGGCCATTGATGTGGACCGGAATGCGGCGCTGCCCTCGGGATATGAGGTGTACATCGACGGCGGGCGTACCGCGACCGGTCACGATGCGGTCGAATGGGCCAAGCGGGTGGACGGGTTAGGGGTGCGGGTGATTCTGCCCACCAGCAAAGCGGGGGACGGGGCGCGCACAGGGTATGATCTGCCGGTGATCCGCGCAATCCGGCAGGCGGTTTCGGCGGAGGTGGTGGCCTCGGGCGGCGCCGGAACGTTGGAGCATTTCCACGAGGCGGTTGAGGCCGGCGCCACGATTCTGCTGGCCGCTTCGATCTTCCATTTCGGGATCATCGGTATTCCGGAACTCAAAGCGTATCTGCGGGAACGCGGGGTCAAGGTCTGCGGCGGCGAAGCTTGACGCGCGTGCCACGCGGTCGGGGAGGGGTATGATGAAAGTGGTCGCATTTAACGGAAGCCCCCGTCAGGACGGGAACACGGCGCTGCTGCTGCGCAAGGTGCTGGCACCGGTCGCCCGCTCGGGAATCGACACCGAGTTGGTGCAGGTCGGGGGGCACGCGGTCCACGGCTGTACCGCCTGCATGCGCTGCATGACCGCCCGCAACCGGCAGTGTGCGATCACGACCGACAGGGTGAACACCTGGATCGCAAAGATGATTGAGGCGGACGGGATCGTCATGGGGTCGCCTTCCTACTTCTCTGGCATGACGCCTGAACTCAAAGCGCTGCTGGACCGGGCCGGGCTGGTGGCGGTGGCCAACGGGCGGATGTTCGCGCGCAAAATCGGCGCGGCCGTGGCGGCACACCGCCGCGGCGGCGCGGTGAATGTGGTGGACGCCATCAACCATCTGTTCCTGATGTCACGCATGATCGTTCCGGGATCCACGTACTGGAATTTCGGCGTGGGCTTGGAGCGTGAGGATGTGGCGGACGACGCGGAAGCGATGGAGAACATGCACGATCTCGGGGAGACCCTCGTCTGGTTGCTCAAGCGGCTTCACGCGGACACCTGAAGCGGGGCGCGTGCTCAGAAACCAACCCCAAATAAAGCCAGATCAACGGACGGGACGCGGCTCTTTTGTGCGAGGTTCGAGACTTTCGCGGAGTGCGGCGAGATCGCGTTGCAATTGGACAAGTTTTTCGTCCAGGGCGGAGATTCGCTTGTCGAGCGTGGGGTAGGCGGCCAGAACCGCTTCGTTCGCCGGATCATAGACCAGCCCCAGAAAGGCGTAGAGCGGGGTGAAATAGCTGTCGATGTCCGCAAGCCGTTTTTCCATTGCCGCCAGACGTTCGGCGAAATCCTCGGGCACGGCCGTGACGGTGACCGTCTCCTCCAGATGCTCGAACGCTTGATCGAGATAGGCGGTGAGTTCCGTCAGCAGATCGGGCAGGGCGTTCAGGTGTCCAATCGCGGCGCGGAATTCGTCCGTGCGGAGTGCGGCGGGGCTGTGTGGTGCCGCGGAACCGGTGGGGGCGGCGCGCGTCTCCTTCGGTGCCCGGGATTCGAGGTGTGACAGGCGGCGGTTCAGTGTGGCGAGCTGGACATTCAGGGTTTCCGCCTTCCGCAACAGGTCAGTCTGGCGCTCCCGTAACCCATCGGGTTCCGCAAGAGCCTGATGAAACACACTGCGGATCCGGCGGCCTTCTTCGCGGATTGCGCGTTGGAACGCCATGACTGCGGCCAGCAGCGCCAGACCGAGGGCCAGAAAGGCAACCGTCTTTCTCATGCGCACCTCCGGGAGTCAGGGCGTTCCGTCTCGGTTCTTTACGGTGTCGACCGCGCGACGGAGTCTCAAGCCCGCCAGGGACGCTCGCGTTCCTGACAGGAGGGGAAGATTTCGTTGAAGAGATTCACGTTGTCGACCAACTGGAAATCGTACATGCCGACGCACAGGAAATCGGCACCAGCCTTGAGCGCGAACGGGAACCCGTCTTTAGGCCGGATCGCGCCGGCCGCCAGGGTCTTGAACCCGATCCACGGTTCCGGCCGCTCTTTCATGTAGGCGATGGTCTCTTTCGGGTTTGTGCACCAGATGTTGTCGTGGCGCGTGCCGCCGTTGATGTTCGCTGACCAGTAGTTGATCGGATGGATGGTTTTGACCCAGTAGTCGGGAATCAGACCGCGGTCGACGCACTCTTTGACCGCCTCCAGACTGTGGGCGCCGATACCCGCCTGATAGCCTTCTTTGCGCATGAAGGCGAGGGCGTCTTCCATGATTTTGTAGTTCTTCTCCCGAATGATGTATTTTTCGGTCATCTCCCCTTGGATGTACAACATCTGCGCGCCGAATTTGATCGAAATCTCCGCTCCTTTGATGGGATTGCCGCCGGCCGCGCAATCGGAGAGCACCTGCATTTTGCCGCCCTCTTTCTTCAGATAATCCCCCATCACGCGGAAGAGTCCGGGATTCAGGATGATGGTGTTCATGCCGGCTGCTTCCGCCATGTGGAGCGTGCGGAAGACGCGCCAGTCCTCGTGGTAGGCCTTGACGAGTTGGCTGACGTAGATCAGGTCGCGCGCATGCGCCCAGCCGCCGATCAGGTTACACCCCATGAACATGCGGCTGAGCCGGGTCGAGCCGATCTGCCCGAAGGCTTCGATCGGCTTCTTGAGTTTGCTGATGTCTTTGGATTCAAAGGTGCGGAGCGTGGGACCGGTCATGGCGTCCGCGATGCTTTTCAGATGCTCTTTCTCCCATACCGGGCCGTGCTTCTCTATGAAGGCGCCTGCAAAGGCGCCCAGAACGGGCAGGGAACTGAGGTTCTTGAGGAATTCGCGCCGGTCGAATGCGATCGGGCTTTCGCGTCGATTCCGGTACTGCTGGAACAGGGCGCCCAACCCGTAAGAGGGGATCACGCAAATCACCGCCAGCGCGAAGGCTTCGATGACATTCCGGTCGATCCACAGAAGATGGGATTCGCCGCCTGCGGGCGCGGTGAAGGGAGGATGGGCCAGATAGTACAACGCCAGGAGGACGATGCCGCTAATGGATGCGAACCGGATGGCGACTCCCAAAATGAGGGCGAGGCCGATCAGGGTCAATCCCCAGATGTTCAGGAGGTCGACGACCTTCAGCAGCGCCGGCGTTTCCGCGATCGTATGAAACAGTTTCGCGGCGATCCATTCGCTGGAACTCAAGTAAGGTTCGGCGCTCCAGCTTCCGGAGAGCAACTTCCAGAGGCCCTCATATAAGAAATGCCAGCCGACCAGAAACCGTAGCAAGGTGACCCAGTAGGATTTTTTCATGTTTTCCCTTTCTGTCTGTCTTTCCGTTCGTTAAAAAACCACCGTTGCGCTGACCGGGAAATGATCGGAGGGGTAGTTCCCGTTTTCCGCGTCGTTGTGCGTGGTGACGTCCCGCACCGTCACCTTTTCAGAAACGAAGATGTAATCGATGCGCGGCGCATCTTTGGCGGGGGCCTTCGGCTCTTCGGCGTCAGGCCGGTACCGGTACCCGGTAAAAGTGCGCCACGGACCTTGATGCGGGGTTTGCGTGTGGCGGACGGCATCCCGCAACACCTTTCCGGCCAACTGGACCGGTTCGGAGGTTTCGTTGCAGTTCATGTCGCCGGTCAGGAAGATCGGCCATCCTTGCGGCACGAGCGGCTGCATACGCTCCAGAATCAGTTTCATTCCGTTGGCGCGGGCTTCCACGCTGATATGATCCAGATGGGTGTTGAAGAACGCGAACGGTTTGTTGTTTTTCGTGTCGGTCATCAGGGCCCAGGTGCAGACACGCGTGCAGGCGGTTTTCCAGGACTTCGACCCCGGCACCTCGGGCGTCTCGGAGAGCCAGAAGGTTCCGCTCTTCTGAACCGTGAACCGGTCAGCCCGGTAAAGGATGCAAGTGGCTTCGCCTTTACGCTTCCCGTCATCACGGCAGACGCCGACCATGGCCCAGCCGGGAAGCGCGGCAAGCATTTCGTCGAACTGCATAGCGGTTGCCTCTTGCAAACCCACCAGATCGAATCCGTGCCGCTTGACCAGCGCGATGACGCGGGGGGCGCGGTTGCTCCAAGCGTTGACACCCTTATCCGCCGGAAGCCGGATGTTGAAGGTCGCGAGACGCAACGGCTCCGCAACCGCGGAATGGCATGTCATGAACCCGGCCAACAGGCACAAGTATAAAGTGCGGATCCTCATCGCAAGTTCCCCCTGATCGTGATCGCGTAATGTCACATCATGCCACAAACGCTACCGACCTGTCAAAAAAGCAATCGAGCGAATCACAACAACAGCGCGGCAAGAAGGCGGACATTCTCGTCTGAGGATGCGGCGGGCAGCCGCTCCGACGCTGTGGCGCGGTCTCCCTCAAAAACGGCGCGGCACCAGACGCCGACGGCATCGGTGCCAAAGGCCGCGGCCACGGCGTCCGCCTTCGCGCTCTGCCCGCGTTCGCGGCACGCCAGCGCGGTCAGCAGGTCCAGCGCATTTGCGGTGCGCGCCGGACGACTGGGGGCGAATCCCGCCGCGACCCGGTCGAGAAGGTCTGCGCGGGTGACGCCCTGTTCAAGTTGCGCGAAGAGCCAGAGTTCGAGGCGCATGTCGATCTCGCTCGCATAGGGCTTGCCGACGCCGAGTTTCTCGTCCCAGATGCCGGCGCGCCGGACCGCATCCCGCGTAACGGCGCTGTCGCTCTTGCGGAACGCGGCGACCGCCTGCGCGAGGCAGGCTTCGCGATACACCCTGCGGGTGATCGAGGTGAACTCTGACGGCAGGAACCGTACGGTGTCGAGGGTTTCGAGACAGCGGGCGGGATCACCCAGCCGCAGATGGGACTGGGCCAGCAGAATGCCTGCATCGTTGTCTTCGGGGTGGGCGGCCAACAACCGTTGCGCGGCACCCAGAGCCTGCCGCCAGTCATTGGCTTCGGCATGGGCGCGCCATTCCGCTTTTACAGCGTACCGGTTCTCGCCGAACGTCTGGGCCTTCCGGATGTCGGCCAGCGCGGACGGCCCGTCACGCAGGCGCGCGCGGAAAAGCAGGAACGGCACGTCATCGGCATCGGTCTCGTTCAAGAGGGCCCGTGCCCGGTCGTCGTTACCGAAATGGCGCAGGAGCAGGGCGAGCGCGTAACGCGGTTTCCAAGAGGGGGAATGGGCGTGCGCCCATTCAAGGATCGGGAGGGTCTCCGGCCGGAAGGGAAAGGCAAAGGCGGTATCCAGCCGCTCCGCGTCGGCCAGCGCGTTCCGGGCGGCGGTTTCATCGCCGGTCCGCGCCAGCCAATACGCGCGCGCCACGGCAGCGAGGAAGCGTCCGGACGCGAGCGCGGCGATCTCCGCGGCCTCGCCGAACAGACCGGCGGCGGCGTACAGGTGCGCGGTTTCGAGGATCTCCTCGTGCGGCAATTCGCAACGGATCCCCGCAGCAAAGGCGGCACGGTCCTGTTCGCAACGCGCCGGATGGAAGAGCGGAAAACGGTCGAGCACCGCAGCGCAGGCTGCCCGGTGTTCATCCTCCCGCCCCAACAGGCGGAGGGCTACGAGGCGCAGGTGCAGCGCGGAAAACTCCAAGGGGTTCGCTTCCAGTGCGCGCTCGGCCGCCTCCAGCATCCGGTCGGGCCTCCCGGCGGCACACTCCAGCGCGGCGATCCGCGTGATGGCGGCGCTGCGGAAAAGCGGCGACAGCGCGGCCGCGCCGAACCGTTCGAGGGCGTTCGCGTGATCCCCGCGCTCCGCGAAGACGATTCCGCTGAGGTGGTTCGCCTTGTCGTGATAGGCGTCAACGGCCAGCGCACGCTCGCTGAAGGCGAGGGCTTCGGCGGGACGGCCGCAGTGGAGCAGCAGGTCGGCCATGCAGACCAGCGCGGGGAGGTAATGCGGTTCTTTCGCCAGCACGGCGCGCAACGTTTTCTCCGCCGCAGTGTAGTCCTTGAGGTTCACATCCTGTTCCGCCTGAAGCGTCTGGCCGTAAACCGTGCCCCAGTCGAAGTCGGCGGGCGTCGCGAGCGGGCGGCTGACCGTACCGGATTCCGCGGCGCGCTCCTCCAGAATCCGGGCCTCGGTTACCGGTGACCAACGCTCGCTGAAGGTGATCGTCGAACCGGCGGGGAAGGAGGGGTATTTGAACGGGGTGCGGTGACTGCCATGGGACGGCTGGTTGAAATAGCGGCCCGACTGCAGCTCGACATATTGGCCGTCCTCATCGGTGAGGAGATCCTCCCAGATGGCACCGGAACGCGACAGGCTCCAAATCCAGATTTTGCGTCCAAGCCGGTCGAAGCGGGCAGCCTCATGCATGGAACCGAACTGGTGCGCGTCCCACCAGACGCCGAAGAACCCCGTGTCGCCGTTGACGACATGATAGCTCTTCGACAGGCCGAAGGCGTTGTTCGTATAAACGGAAAGATCCAGTCCGGAAGCGTCCCGCGGCCACGGTGAGGCTGTCCCGTCATGTTCGAGCCGGGCCGTACCCGGAAAGACATATCGGCCGCCACACGGATAGGCGGCGTTCATCCACTGGTAACAGGGTTGCGGCAGGCCGGAGGCGTTGTGCCAGGTGGTCTGCGTGGTGAAAAAGCGGTCGGAGGCGCCGAGACGGATCTCGACGCACCAGCGGGTGCGCGTGATGAGTTCCAGCACACCGACAAAACAACTTGCCGAACCGTCGGAGTTCGTGCGGCAGGCGTAATCCACGGGGGTCGAGGCGGTCGGCGCATGTCCGAGCATGCCGAAGTTGAACTCGATGCCCCCGCTGGTCCAGGGTCCCCGCGTGGAGATGTTGCGGAACTTGACGACGCGGTTACGATAGAGGAAGTCCCGTCCGGTCCGCTTGTCCCGCGCGCTCCAGACCTTCCCGCCGATTTGCGGAAACACATCCACCTCGACCGCGTCGTTTTCCAGCCGGACGCAGGTCCAGGATTGCGTTGTGGCAACCGCCGTGTACCCCTCGAATTTGAAGTACGGCCAGATCTGGCGGTCCACTCTGGTTTCGGGTTCCGGAATCGGGTTCGGTGCCGAGAACCCGTAAGTGGGCATCTCCAGCGTGATTTCCTTGACGCGTGCGGCACCATGCGAAAAGCAAGGGAAGGCCACGCCCGTGAAACCGGTCAGCAGAAAAAGCGTTGTTGCCGTCAGCCGGGCGGGTTGTGATATCGCGCCCCTTCGTTTATCCTGTACATTCATGGCGAATCCTTTGTTATATGAACAGTCTATCAGAGCGACGGCCGGTTTTTCAATTATGGGATGTTTGAAAAAAGACAGGCTACGCAATTAAACGCGGGATTCCACCGTCTGCGGTATGGTATGATCCGAAATACGGGAGAAGAAATACGGGAGAAGAGGCCATGCGTAATGCCGGGCTGGCAGGATGGATCATGTTGTGCGGCATGGTGTCGGGATATCCGGCTCTCGCTGCGGGCCGGGTGATTCTCAGACCGGTTGCCGCACCGCCGCCGGTTGAAGTGGCCGCGCGCGGGTTCCAGAAGGATCACGAGGCCGTAACCGGGGTGCGGCTTGAGATTATGACGGCGCCGGATGCCGCGACCGATGTTTAAACAAGGGGAAGGAACAGAGATGCCGGATCAGGTTGATGTTACGCTGACGGAACGGATTAAACAATTCGCGCTGGAGGGACTGAACGCGGATCTGGTGGGGGTGGCGAACATCGGGCGCTTCCACGGCGCGCCGACGATGATGAGCCCTCAGGGTATCCTGCCTTCGGCGCGCTCGGTGATCGTGATGGCTGTGCATCATCCCGATGCGGCGATCGAGTTGGGGGGGGAGGAGCATCCGCAGCAGATTGGGCCGTACCGCATCCAGTACGCGATGAACATGCGCCTCGACGAGATGAGCTACCGCATGGGGCGGTTCATCGAGTCGCTGGGCCACACGGCGGTGCCGATCGTCTCCTCTAACATCTGGCGCTACAAAGGGTACAAGGAGTTGCGGGAGCACTTCGCGCCGGACATGTCGCACCTGCATGCGGCCGTGGCGGCCGGGCTTTCGGAGTTCGGCTATTCGGGGTTGTCGATCACGCCGGAGTTCGGTGCGCGTCAGCGGTATGTCTCGGTCATCACCGACGCCGCGCTCACGCCTTCGCCGCTGGTCGAGCCGGGCTCGGTCTGCGACATGTGCATGCTGTGCAAAAAGGTATGCCCGACCGCCGCGCTGACCCGGGAACTCGACGGCTGGAATGAGGTGGAGATAGAGGGCAAGGTCTACCGGTATGTGAGGAAAAACCTGTGGCGGTGCGCGTGGGGCGAACATTTTGACCTCGATCTGGATTTGGAGATACCGGAAAAGGTGGACGAGGCGGTCATCCTCGACCACGTCAAGCGTTTCGGGCGGCGCGGCGGCGAGATGGGGTGCTGCCTCAAGGTGTGCGTGCCCAAGATGCGCCGCGTGCTCGACCGGACGTACTGCACAGGACCGCGTCGCAGACGCGACGTGATGCCGCCGCCGGGACCTGTGCCGCGCGAGGTGACCGAGCGGCTTCATGCGCTGACCCGTGCGCATGGCGTGTCGTGTATCCTGACTGTGCCGGTTGACACGTTGCGTGCCGCAGGGGTTACGGTCGAGGATTCCAAGGCATATCTGCCGGGCGTGAAAAGCGCGGTGATCGCCTGCCTCGCCGCAGACAGTGCACTGGTACGGGAAACGACCGGCACGGACAAAGAACTGGCGCTCGAGATCACGCTGGTTTCGGGAGGCCTGCGCGAAACCGCCGAGAAGCTGGTCCTGCAGACCGGTTACGATCTCGCCCGAGAACTGGAACGGGCTGGTTACACGGCGACCGGTGGCACCGAACTCAGCGAGAGTGATGTGGCCCGAGCCGTCTCGGGCGTGCCGGAAGGACAGACGCTTTTCACCTATACCGTGCTGACCGATGTGGAATTGCCCTCTACGGGCTTGGCATTCCGCGCGCCGCCCGTGGAGAGTGCGGAGGATCTCACGGAGGCGCTCAAAGCCGAGGCCGGGCGTCTGGGGGCGGACGTGTGCGGTGTCACGTCCATTGGCCGGCTGCAGGGCGTGGCCCAACAGGTGCGGCGCGTGTTCGAAGGGGAGGAGGTGTTGGACGCGCAGGATACCTCGCAGCTCTTCACGCCGTACCGGCCGGTCATCACGTCGCGCCGACGGCAGATCCCCGATCCGGCGACGCTGTTGCCCGGCAGTCGGTCGGTGTTCGTCTTCGGTATCGCGTTGCCTCACGGCTCGGTGGACATCACGGCACGGACACCGGCCGAGGCTGTGGGGCCGTACGCGTTCGCGTTGTACGAGAACCTGAACTACCTGCGCCGCGTCGCTCTTCGGCTCGCCTTGTGGTTGTCGCGGCAGGGCGTCAAAGCGTTCGTCAGCTCGGATCTGCTGGGCACGGGTTCGATGACCGCCAGTCCGCGCGGTGCGGTTCCCGACCTGTTCTCAAACCGGTTTGAGGCTTGGGCCGCGGGGCTGGGACGCTTCGCGAAAGCGGGGTTCCTCGTGAATCCGCGGTTTGGCACCAACGTCCGTTACATGGCCGTGGTGGTGGATCGCGAACTGAGCGAGGATGCCCTGCAAAACGGCGCTGCTCCCGAAACCTGTGCCGCGTGCGGCGAACGCTGCGTGGCGGCGTGCGCGTCCCGGGCGTTCGGAGAAACCATGACCGTGGAGGCGGAGGGCGTGCGCGACACGTTCCGCACGATTCAGACGGTGCGGTGTGACTGGGCGAAGCGGTACTCTCTGATCGCGGATGAAGGGTGCGGGTTCGTGGGGTGGTCCCTGAATCTGCCGCCGCCGGAGACGATCACGCCCGAGGCGCTGGCGGAGGGGTTGCGGCAACAGCCGCCGATCCCGAAATACCGGCCGTGCAATTTTGAGGTCTGCGCGATGGCGTGTCCATACACCCGGAGTCAGGGAACAGAGGACGGCGAGAGCATGGGCAAGGACAGCGGGTTGTGTGCGGGAGATCGCGGAAGAGGAGTTGGGGTATGTTCAAACTGACACTGCTGGATATCGCCATCATTATCGTGTTTCTGATCTCGGTTGTGGGGATCGGCGCGGCGGCCACGCGGCGCGCGAACCGCAGCGCGTCAGACTTTTTCCTTTCGGGACGCAGCATGCCGTGGTGGCTGCTCGGTATCTCGATGGTGGCCTGCACCTTCTCCTGCGGCACGCCGAACTTGGTCACCGACATCGTGCGTAACGACGGCGTGGCCGGAAATTGGGTGTGGTGGGCGTTTCTGCTCACCGGCATGCTGACGGTCTTCGTGTACGCGAAGCTCTGGCGGCGTTCGGCACTCGATACGGATCTGGGCTTCTACGAGCTGCGCTACAGCGGTCGGCCTGCGGCGATGCTGCGCGGTTTCCGCGCGCTCTATCTGGGAGTGTTTTTCAACGTGATCTCGCTTGGGATCGGGTCGTTGGCGGCAATTAAGATCGGTCAGGTGATCTTCGGGCTTTCGGCGGTCGAGACGCTGCTCTGGGCTGGTGTGGGGGTGGGCATCTACGCGACGCTGGGAGGGCTCACCGGTTCGATCTGGGCCGATTTCTTCCAGTACGCGATTGCGATGCTCGGCGCGATCGCGGCGGCCGTGTATGTGGTCAAAGCCGATATCGGCGGTACGGGCGTGACGACGCTGGCGGGACTGTGGGAGCGCCTGCCGGCGGACAAACGGAGTTTCTTCCCGAGTGTCCAGGGCGGTGACACGGCGGCGCTGGTGACGGTGCTGATTTTGCCGCTGGCGGTGCAGTGGTGGAACGTCTGGTATCCGGGCGCGGAACCGGGCGGCGGAGGCTACATCGCGCAGCGCATGCTGGCAGCCAAGGACGAGAAGCACGCCATCGGCGCGACGCTGCTCTTCAACTTTATGCACTACGCGGTGCGCACATGGCCGTGGCTGGTGGTGGCCTTGGTCTCGCTGGTGGCGCTGCCCAAGGAGACGCCGCAGCAGATGGCGCAGTCCCAGGCGTGGCTTGCGGAGAATACGGCGCTGGTGCAGACCTACCGCGACGACAAGAAAGCGGTTGCGCCGGATGCGCGCACGGAGGTGCGGGTTCACATTGCGGCCGCGCGCGGACACGGTGCGTTGGCCCGCGCTTTCCCCAATGTCGAAGACTCCTTCTTGCGCGATGATATCGCGTATCCGGGCATGATCTCGCGCCTGCCGGCAGGCTTGTTGGGGCTGGTGGTGGCCTCGCTGATCGCGGCGCACATGTCGACCGTGGCGACGCACCTGAACTGGGGGGCCTCGTATGTGGTCAACGATTTCTATCTGCGGTTCATTAAACCGGATGCCACGCCGCGTCAGCAGGTGCGCATGGCGCGGATCGCGACGGTCCTGCTGCTGGTTGCGGGCAGTGGCGCGGCGCTGCTGCTGCAAGGGGCGAAAGGCGCGTTCGATGTGTTGCTGCAGGTCGGCGCGGGCACGGGACTTATCTACATCCTGCGCTGGTTCTGGTGGCGCATCAACTCCTGGAGCGAGATCGCCGCGATGATCATCTCGTTCTTGGTCGCCGTGCTGTTCAAGTCGGTGGCCGAACCGCTGGGGCTGGAAAACGCGATGCGTGAGGCCGGGTTGCTGAACATCATGGCGTACAGCGGCTGGAAGATGGTGATCGGAATCGCGATCACGACGGTCGGGTGGCTGACGGTGACCTATCTGACGCCACCGGAGGAGATGCCGGTGCTGGTGGCGTTCTGCCGCAAGATCCGCGCGGGCGGTCCAGGCTGGCGCAGGGTGGAACAGTGGGCTGCGGCGCAGGGCGAGCCGGTCGGTTCGGACGACGGCCGCTCCGACCTGCCGCTGGGCGTCCTTTGCATGATGCTGGGATGCGTGGCGGTATGGGGGCTGTTGTTTGCGATCGGCTACATGCTATACGGCAAGTGGACGCATGCGGGTGTGCTCGGCGTGGTTACGGTGTTGGCCACGATTTGGCTCATGCGGCTGGTGCCGCGGATCCGCTTCGGGTGAACTGCGTCGAACGGATCAGCACAACGTTAATCCTCGTAGACAAGCGCGATACGGATAGCGGCAGCGTCACTGCCGGTTAAATTCTTGCCCCCGGCCGAGCCGATATTCGCTGAACGGCATTCGCCCGCCGGATCATTCCAATAGCCGCCGCAGGCGGGCACATACGGCCAGGGGTCACCGGATTCCAGTGGATCGACGGCCGGCGCGTTCGTGTACCATTTGGCGAACTGACTCCCGTATGCCTTGTCACGCGCCATTTCATGCACGTTGCCGTGCATGTCGTAAAGCCCGAAAGCATTCGGCAGAAAGCAGCCGACCGGATGGGACATATGATATCCCACCTTCGGATTCTTTTTGTAACGGGCCAGAAGATCGAGATTGGCGTCCTCGGTCACGTTTGTGATCGTGGTGCCATTGTTCCAGGCGCCGATCGTACCTGCGCGGCAGGCATACTGCCACTGCGCAATGGTCGGCAGGTCGAAGACGTAGCCGGTCAGCTTGGCTGGCAGCGTGACACGCGAAGTGAACCGCGTCAGGAAACCATCTTCCCCGCAATGCGGCCAGACGCCATTATCCCAGCAGTTTGTGCCGCGCCAGATTTCGAGCCCCCGGTTGATCGCAGGTTTTTGAGGGTCCGCCGGACTGGGATTGTAATCCGTCGGCACCTCAAGATTGGTGTACTGTTTCTGCGTAAACGGGAAAATGCCGATATAAAACGACTTCGTCAGGGTCACCTGATGTTGAACTTCTCTGTAGCGATTCGTATTGCGACCAAGTTCATTCTCGGGCGACCCCATGATATAGGTTCCCGCCGGAATCTTACGCAGGACAAGTTTCGAGGTCTTGTAAAGATTCTGGTTCCAACCGCCTGCGGGGGGCGCGTTGGTAAAGCTGACAGCCAGCGACGCATTGGTCGTGCAGTCGATGACCATGTACATATCGCTCGCATCAACGAGCGTCAGCTCGACCGTCAGGTCGTTCCAGAACGCATCGGCATAGGTCGTCAGGTTGGTCATCGGATTCCACCAGATCGTATGCGCCCCCTCGGAAACCCCGTATAACTCGCCTGAATACCAGCCCGTCGTGACAGAGGTGTTGCCGTGTTTCACCGTGACATTCACGTCATGGGCGCCGCCCGTCGCATCCTTGACAACATAGTCGATGCGTACGCGGTTATCCCACGGCCAGTTCTGGCGGACGATCTGTTGGGTGACTTCAGCGGCACCGGACACCGCTGCCGCGAGAGCAATGGACAGAATCGAAACGAAAAACTTCATGATGATTTTCCTTTCTTCCCCAGATTATTTGCGGCGGGCCACCAGTGCCAGGCGGAAGCCAACATTACGTCCGCCACTTCCCCCCGAGTTCTTGCACGCGGCACGACACTCTTTGGCGATCTGTTCCTCATCGCCGCCTTGGACTACGGACGGCCACGGCCAGTGGTCGGGATCGTAGAGGATCGGCTCGACGAGCGGCACCCCTTCTTGCCACCAGAGAATGGCCCCGTCCGGCACCACATCAAGGCAAAGCTCGTTTGCATTGCCAAGCGTGTCGTAAAGACCGAAGGCATTGGGCAACTTCCCGCCTACCGTGCGCGTACGCCACCAGGTTGCGTTGCGGTACCAGGCCAGCGGCGTGAGGTTGACGTCATTCGTCAGGCTCGAGCTGTTAAAGCCGTTATAGTAGGTGGTGGTTGTGCCCGCGCGGCAGGCGTATTCCGCCTGCGAGATCGACGGCAGGTCGAAGACGTAATTCGCGAGCTTTCCGGTCAAGGCGAATTTCGTGTTTAGCCGTCCGAAGAAACTGTCCGCCTCGTAAGCCGGAAAGACGTCTTGGGTCTTGGAGTTGGCGCCGCGCAGACTCAGGATATCGATGCCGTTTGTGATGACCCCGTTCGCGTAGTTCGCCACCGCCACCGTCGAGCCGCCCCCGATGCCTTCGATGAGGCAGTACTGTTTTTCGGTCATCTCGAAGATGCCGACATAGAAGAAGTTGGTAAACGTCACGGGATGCAGCGCCTCGGTTCGCGGTCCTTTGGCATATGCCGGGCCTCTGCTGTCGGTGTTCGCCCTCCCGATTTCATCGTACGGCGAACCCATCGTAAAGGTGCCGGCTGGGATTCTGCGCATGACGAGCTTCGTGGTCTTGTACTCGTCAGTATTCCAGCCGCCTGCTGGGGGGGTGTCGGTAAACGTCACGGGATAATGCCCCGCGCCGTCGTCACCCTCGAGGTCGATGACCAAGAACATGTCGTTGTTGTTGGCGACGGTAACCTCGGCCGTGAACTCGAACCAGACGGGAGCCGTGTTGCCCACGGTTTTCGCAGGATCCCACGTGACGCGATAGGTGCCTGCCGTCTGGGAATAGAGTCGCGAGGCGTCATGCGCGCCCCAGCCGATATCGATCCGCCGTGTACCGTTCCTGAGGACGATGTCGATATCGACGAGGGCGCCTGCGGGGGCCTCGATCGTGTAGTCGATATTGACCTTGCCGTTCCACGGCCAGTTCTGAGTGACCTTGACATCCTTGACCGTGGCGGAAGCGAAGGCCGCACCGGCCGCCAGTGCGAACACACCGAGAATGAGTTGCGTATTCATGGATAAAAACGCCTTTCTTTACTTGTAGACGATCACAAGGCCCACCCGGGGGCGTCCGCTGAGCGTGACAGCGGTCGCTTCGGAGCGGGTGTCGGTGAGAACGAGTTCGTAATTTTTCTGCTCGCGGATTTTCCACCAGTACCAGCCGGGGGAATCCAGCGGCTCGATCGCCGCTCCGTCGATCGTTAGGGATGCGGTCTGCTCCGGCACCGGCAAGACGGCGGACACCTTGACGACGTTCCACAGTTTTGAAGTCGTGTCGAGCACGCATCGGACCGTGTTCGTATCGATGCCGCGCACCAGACCGAGACGCGCTGTCTGCGTGTCGAGCACGGTAGCGGCGGCGTCCTTGTAGGCCAATGTCAGCAGGAGCGTGCTTTCGCTCTGTTCATCCGCAGGCAGATTCATCCGAACGGGAAGGGTCGTCGCCGACGTGTCGGTCACCGTGATAATCGATTCGTCGCGGCCCCGGTTTATCGTGAGCGTAGCCATGACGGCACCGGCTGGCCAGTCGAGCGCAAACTGGAGATTCTCGGACATGACCGTCTTCCACTGCAGGGAAACATCGGGGTTGCTCCAAATCACGGTCGGATTGGAAACGGCAGCCGACGCACTGCTGGTCAGCAGCGAGATCATGGCAATTACGACGGCAAGAGCGGACACCCTTCTATACTTCGGGTACATCATGGATTTTTCCTTTCATTATCCTGTAGCTGAATGCGTTGGCGACCGGACGAACGGTGACAAAACCGTCCTGTTCACGGATGATTTCCGCTGTACCGATTTCCCGGCCCGCCTCATCATACGCTACGACCTTGTCGCCCGGAACCCGGAACGCGATTTCGCCGCGGACGGGAATCACCTCCCAGCCCTCACCCTCGCGGCGGCAGACGGCAAGTCCCTTTCCGCGCGCCTTTTCGAACGCGACCGTCTGCACCGCATCGCGCGTATCAAGGAAGATCGCTTCCTCGGATTCCGAATAGTCGGTCCTTGCGCCGAAGCGGTCCGACGCCTCGATCTCGAGTGCATGCGTCGTGTTCCACACCGCGTATCCGCAAGGCGGCAGATCAAGTTTCCGTCCGCCATATTCCGCCTTGAGCCGTTTCACCTTGTCGCCGTTCGCGACAACGACGGTGTCGTCCGAATACCGCACCGCGATCCGGCGCATCTCGTAATCGCCTGCGAAAAGTGCCGCGGATGCTGTACGCCACGCGCCGTTGCCGGAAAGATAACGGATCTCCTCCGCCTCTGCCTGCGTGTAGCGTTTCGCCGCCGGGAGCACCATGAAGTAGCTCCGGAGGACATACGGAAGCCCGAGTTCCGGTGTCGCGCGGCGCTTCGGATCGGGATATTGATTGCCCGTGTCGCTCTGCGGGTTGAACATCATGCCGACAACGAGGAACGGTGAATTGCCATAGGCGAGTGTTGCCGCGAGGAACCGGTCGATTTCGCCGACAAGCCGCGGAGACGTGGAATCGGTCGGCAGTTTGTCCACGTTGAACATATTGGGGTTGCCCATGCCGAAGTCGCATTCGAGCGGATGGATGCGCTTCAAATTGAAATCGACGATCCAGGGATTTTTGTCGGGATGGATTCCCGGCTGCGCGTAATTGCCGTCCGATAACCCCGCGTAGAAGAACTGGCAGTCGCCCTCGGAGTAGACGGGACCGCCCCACGCCTTCTTCTGCTCGAGGAGAATCGCCGCGTACGCGCGATAGGTGTTCTGGAACGTTCCCGCGCCGGGAACGCACGCGTCGTAGTCGACGTAGCTCCACGGCGGTTTCGAGGTGTGGACATCGCAGTACGCCGTGTTGAAGCCGTACTTCTCCTTAAGCCGCGCGGCGTAATACACGCACGAAGCGTAACCGAACGCCGTCTTCGGATTGTAACATCGCGTCCAGGCGGTCACGAAGCCGCCTGCATCGGGCCCGTCCGTCTCGACCGTTCGTCGTGCGACCCGGTCGAAGCGCCAGTTGGCATTGACCGGCGGAAAGTCCGTGAAGTTATTGTAGGGTCCGTAATAATAGCCGAGCGTGTTGATGAGATAGTCGGCGTACTTCCGCCATGCCTTGTCCCCGCCCTTTTTTGGCGCGGATTTGTCGCGGAAGGTGAAGCTTTCGCCGTCGTCGCGCATGCACCCCTCGTGCTCGTTGATGACGAGATCGCGGATCCCGTACCGGTGGAGCCGCGTCAGGAACGCGATATCCTCGGCGCGGTTCGTACTGGCGGAATAGCGGCTCCACGCCTTCTTTCCCGTCACGTGTTTCCACGGCGAAACAGGATTGGCGATCACGGGCAGCGTCTCCATCAGTTCCGGCGAGACCGTGACGTAGATACGCTCCTTAACGACATTGTACGAGCCGTCCGTCAGCGCCATATACTTGATCACGCGGTCATACGTTCCGTCCCCACGTCTTTCGGCGGCGATCCTCGAAGCGGCGCTCACGTACCAATCCGGAAAGACAAGCACGAAGAGATCGCTCTTGGAGTCGTTCACGACACTCACGCGCGAACGCGTGTTCGCCCACCAGTAACCATCGCCGAGCATCGGGATGAGCGTCCGGTAGTTGACCTTCGCGCCCTCGACGTGACCGAGCGAAATCTCCTTCTCGCCTGCGGGTGCGACAAGTTCAAGGACGAGTGTCTTGCCGACGATCGAAGGCGCGTAGACGGCCTTCTCGGGACAGGTCTTCGCGCCACCCGTTGCCGTAGGACGAAACGCCGGCCCATCGTTCCATGAAACCCTGAGCGTATCAAGATCCCCCGTCCAGACATACTCGAGTTTCCCGTCCGGGCCCTCATACCCAAGGCGCGTCGTCTTGCCTTCACGGCGGACGTAATTGACGCCGCCCTCGGCAAGCGACGCCGGGAGCGCCCCTTCCGGACGCGTCGGGATATGGACATCGGGTACGCGCGGGATTTCCAATGCCTTCGTTTCGTCGCGGTTGAAGAACGCGATGTTATCGAAATAGATCACGCAGGGGACGGCGTTGGACGCGGGCTTGATCACGAAGCCGTCGAACTTGAGGCCCGGTTCGGCGAGCGTCTTCAGTTCCGCCTTCGAATACTTCCTTACGACGTACCACCAGTCCGGCCAGTCCAGCTTCGAATTGCCCCTGCTCGAAAGCGGCAACCGAAGCTCCTCGCCGTTCGTCTTGCGGAACACGAGGTGGAGTTCGTGCCCCTTCTCCTTGCCCCTGTTCTCCGGCGCGTTGCGGATCCAGACGCCGAACCAGTCGTGTTCGACCGGAAGGGCGAGCGGTTCGGCGGGACGCACCCGCACCTCGGCGCAGGGTCCGTACGAGACCTTGAGCGTGAACTTCCCGAAGAGCATCTGCTCCTGCGAAAGCTCCGCTTGTGCGGTTCCACCCTCCGCGCGCCAGCCGGTATCGGCTTCGAAATCAATCCACGGCGTGATCTCGTCCGCATCGCGCTTCGCGTCGATAAATTCGTAGGGCCTCGTGTCGACTGCCGCGCGCCCCTTCACTTCCGACGACAGCGTGGGCTGGCCAGCGGCCATCATCATCGACAACCCGAAAATCACCATGTTGATGGCTTTCGCCCTCATTGTGTTTGTTCCTTTTTCAGTTGGTAAACGTATTTCCCGGGCGCGAACGGGTCACCGGTGTCGATGATTTTGAAACCGCCTTGATTCAAGATCATCACTGGACACTCAGCAACGTTCCGCCGTGATTCCGCTGCCAGAGCATCTCGGTCTGCGGATCGAGGATCCCCTTCGTAACCCGTACCTCGTCGATCGCTCCGGAGAAATCGTTACGTCGGCAGACATGAAAACGCTGAGCGGTCGTGAGTCCTTTTGAATACCATTTCGTCGCCGTCTTGCTTGCCGCAAGAACATGATCGACATAGAAATTGACGGTCACCTTACCATCATCGGGGTTTTCCGAAACAGTCATCGCCAGATGATGCCATTGACCGTCGAGGATGCTCATTGCCCCCCAGTAACTGTCTTCCCAATAATTTGGCGCGGTCACAACGGCAATCGGTCGTCCGTCTTCAGCGATCTTGAATCCCCAGCGGAAGGTGTAGTCCGCATCGGAATAGTGGCCGAGACCGACCAGCGGCAACCGGTTTGTTGCAGCAAGCGTTCCGAAAACCTCATCGATCTTCACAAAGCACTCGAGCGTGAAATCATTGAGATCGCGCAGGATGTTGTCATGCTGTGTTCCGAAATAGGTGTAGAAGAGATTCTCTCCGTTTTCCGCGGCGGCACCGAAGTTCTTCACGAGAGCGCCTTCCGGCATTTCCTTTCCGGGATGGACATAACGCGCCTGAACGGCATTCGTCGGCAGAAACGTTCCCGCGACAACATGGTCCTTATTGCAGTTGACGTAATTGTCGAGTACGGTGCCATGACACTTGGCGTCTTCATCGAACGACGCATGGTAAAGAACCGTGCCGTGCACCGCGCCGTTCGGCGTCGCAAACATCATTTCCGAAAGGGACAACGCAGTGTCGGATATGCGGATCTGGGTCACGCAACCGGAAAGCGCATCCAGGGACTGCGCGCCGCCGACGATGAACGGCGCGGTATTGTCCGGATGCGTCCACGCACACGACGACCACATGTCCTGATGATCACGCTTGAACGAAAGCGTTCCATTCGACACCCGGACGGCGAGGTGGAACCACGCATCCGTATAATAATCACCCTTGGCCGTCGCATTCCAGCCGAAGCTCGTGTCCGTATATCCCGTCGGCGAATCCGCTTTCGTCCGAAGGGCACCGGTATGCGGCCAGGTCGCGAGCGCGCTGGCATATCGGAAGGAGTTCGTCGTTCCCCAACTTCCGTCCTGTGCGGCCGGCATGGACATGACCGTATCGGAAAATTTCTTGTTCACGCTTCTGCCAAAGAGTTCGAACGTCATGTTCGATGTCTTGAGGGCGCCGTCGTCATCGGCGATCTTGAGATAGTAGCCTTTCAATCCGCCACCCTTGAACCAGATCGCCTTGTCGCACATCTCAAGCAGCGCGGAGTTGGTGGTCCACAGCTTCGGTTCCCATGCGAGTTCTGCCGGGAAGCCGTTCGTCACCACGGGCAGATACTGCGTATCGGCCTGCGCAGGATCGACCGCGCACAGCACGGCGTCGCGGCCGCCGACCGAATCGTGGAACGTATCGCCGACTTTCAACACCGTTCCGACCGGATAGTCGTCGAGCTTCCAGCGCCCGACTGTTGCAGCCTGTATCGTCACACAGCACAACACAACACAATACAATACAGATTTCTTCACGATAACCTCCTCGACAAGGTTACAACCCGCATTTGTAATGACAAGTATACCACGTCCTCTCGCGTCAATGCAAATCCGCCAGTAACCCGCCGGAGGAAATTTCCGACGGTCCGGTGTGGTCTACGAGCGGATCGTAATATGTGCCGCCGTCATACGCTCCGCGCTTGGCGCCTTGACGTTCCAGGCGTATTCGGCAACGAGGAAGAGCGATTCCCACGCGCCGCGTCTATCGGCACGTTCCACGGTAGTAGGAGGTCAGATCGGAACAAGTCGCCTGTTTCATCCGGTTCATCCGACAACGTCATCCGGGGCACGATGCGGCTGGAGCGGCCGGCAAGGCTCATTCCTCACGGGACAGGGTTCGCCTTACTTTGCGGGCAGCGAACTCAGCCGGGAGACCCATTGGCGCATGGCGTCGAGGGTGTGCGCCCACTGCCGCGCATTCCCCCGCAGGTCGAGAAAACGGTCAAAGAGCGAAAGCCACGCGTTCCAGAAGGTTTCGATGAACAGCATGCGTTCCTCAAAGATCCCTTCGGGTTCGTTCTGTTCACCCGGGGGCAGTTTGAGGCCGCGCACCGCGAATTCGGCGTCCAGGGTGGCCGCGTACGTCTCATCGCCGCAGGCCATGATGAATTTGACGCGACGGATCTTTTTCCCGCACACGAGCGCCGCGCCCGCCTCGCGGCTGTTGAGCGGCGTGCCCTTACGCAACAGGGCCTCGTGCGCACCCTGCCCCTCACGGAAAAAGGTAACGGGACCCTCCAACATGATGCCGAACTCGCGGCCGTCGGGCAGATGATGCACTCCGCCCTCCTTTTCCCAGACGAACCAAAGCCAGGTCAGAAAGTCCATGCCCAACGAAGACTCGTGCGGCGGCTCGAGTCCCGTGTCGGGCGAGAAACTCACGGGCGTGAGATCGTTCGCGTTGATCTGTCGGCGCCGCAGGGCGGCGGTCTCCGGGGTGAGCAGGACGGGCAGGGTGCCGACGGTCTCACGGAAAGCGGATGAGAGGGCGTCGATCTGTTTGTCGGAGAGCGCGGCTGCCAACAACAGGTCGTTACGGAAATCCACCACCGTCGGGATGCTGCTAAGAGTGGGCGGCATAGTCGGCAACAACGCATCGGTGACGCGTTGGCGGATCTCGGTTTTGACTGCCCGGGGCAGGTAGGGGGTGCCGCGCGCGCGCCGTTCGAGATCCTCCTCCATTCTCAAATGGGCGCGCAACAGCGAGGCGGGTATTTTCCGTTCCGCACGCAAGAGTTGCGCGTGAAGATAAGGGCCGATCAGGCAGGACTCGTCCGTCAGTTCGCGGTCAAACAGGTGGCGTCCGGTGACCCATCCCGTGATCGGATCGCGGTTGAGCGTACTGATCGGCGGGGCCGCTTTTTGCGCGAACCGATCCAGCAACGCTGAATCGTACGCCTGTTGGAGATAGAAGAGACGGAAACTTACGCTGCCGCTGTCAAAGGCCATAGAAACCTCACCGGGATGAAAAAAGGATCAGCATAGCCTCTCCGCTGTCGGATGTCAGGCCGTTTCTCGCTTTTCCGGCGCGATCCCTTTTTGCTACACTTTCGTTTTTCACTATGGACTCTGCGGGAAGACGGGAAACAGACAAAATCAGATGGTCGGCATTTCAAAACTGTATCTGGGGAAAGTGGAGATTTCGGATCCGTTGCGGTACGGGAGACATTCGGCGCGTCTGCCGAGTCATCTGCTGCAATTTTCGGCGGACAAAAAACCGGTGGTGGTCTGGAACGTCACGGCCTGCTGCAACCTGCGTTGCACGCACTGTTACGCCGCCACCGGGGGAACGTCGCAGGAGTTGTCCACGGAAGAGGCGCTGGGAGTCATCGACGATCTGGCGGCGTTCGGCTGCCCGGTCCTGCTTTTCTCGGGCGGCGAGCCGTTCATCCGCCCCGACATCCTGACCCTCGCGCGCCATGCGGTAAGCAAGGGCTTGCGCGTGGTGTTCTCCACCAACGGAACGCTGATCGACGCGAAGCTCGCAGCCGAGATCCGCGATATCGGTGTTTCTTACGTCGGGATCAGTCTTGACGGCATGGAGGCGGTCCATGATCGGTTCCGCGCCTGTCCGGGGGCGTTCCGGAGGTCGCTGGCGGGAATCCGGTTTTGCCGCGAGGCGCAGGTCAAAGTCGGACTGCGCGTGACCCTGACCCGCGATAACGTCGGGGAAGTCCCGGCGATTTTCGATCTCATGGAGACCGAACGCATCCCCCGCATCTGTCTCTATCATCTGGTGTACTGCGGACGCGGCGCGGAGATCGCCGGTCAGGATCTGCCGCCGGATGTGCGGCGCGCCACGTTGGACCAGATCATCGACCGTACGGTCCGCCTGCACGAGCGGGGCTTACCGGCAGAGGTGCTCACGGTGGACAACCACTGCGACGGCCCCTATCTCTACCTGCGCATGGTTCGAGAGAAAAACCCGCGTGCCGAGGACGTCATGGCTCTGCTGCGCATGAACGGTGGCAACAGCACCGGTCACGGGCTGGCCTGCATCAGTTGGGACGGCACGGTCTATCCCGATCAGTTCTGGCGTAACCGTCCGGTCGGCAGTGTGCGCGAACGCCCCTTCAGCGAGATCTGGAGACAGCCCGCGCCGGGCAGCCTCTTGGCACAGCTCCGCGAAAAGAAACGGCATGTGACCGGCCGGTGCGTGACCTGCCGTTTCCTCGATGTGTGCGGCGGCAACTTCCGGGCGCGCGCCGAAGCCGCTACCGGGGAGTTGTGGGGTGTGGACCCGGCCTGCTACCTCACGGATGACGAAATCGCGCGGGGCGGCGCATGAACGCGCGCGCGCCACACGAAACAGGGGACGCGGCCCGTAGCGGCGGACCGCGCGTAGTCGCTTGGGAGGTTACGCGGCGCTGTCCGCTGGCCTGCCGCCACTGCCGCGCCGGGGCGTTGGACCGCGACTATGAGGACGAGCTGACGACGGGTGAATGCCTGCGGGTTCTTGACAGCCTGGCGGCCTTCAGCCGCCCCATGATCATCTGGACCGGCGGCGAACCGATGTGCCGGCCGGATCTTCTCGAGTTGGTGCGCGGCGCGTCCGGACGCGGACTGCGGTCGGTCATGGCACCGTGCGGGATGTGCGTTACGCGCGAGACACTCGTCGCGCTGAAGGAGGCGGGAGTTGCGGCGTGCAGTTTCAGCCTGGACGGCGCGACGGCTGAAGAGCACGATGCGTTTCGCGGGGTGAACGGCGCGTTCGGACACGTGTGCCGCGCCATGGGCGTGGCCGCCGAAATCGGCATGCCCTTTCAGGTGAACACCACGGTTTCGAAGCTCAACCGGGATTCGCTGCCCGCGATCCGGGAGCAGGCCATCGCTGCGGGTGCCGGGACGCTCGATCTCTTTTTTCTGGTTCCGGTGGGCCGGGGTGCCGGGATGCGCGATCTCTCGCTTTCGCCCGCAGAGACCGAACAGGTGCTCGGCTGGGCTTTTGAGATGGACCGGCAGGGGCCGATCCGGGTGAGGGAGACCTGCGCGCCTCAGGCGGTGCGCATCTGGCACGCGCGGGGCAAACCCGGCTCGCCGCCCGCCGGATGCATGGGCGGCCGCGGATTCGTCTTCATCTCTCATACGGGTGTGCTGCAACCTTGCGGTTTTCTCGATGTGCCCAGTGGCGATCTGCGCGCCGAAGGATTTGATTTCAGGCGGGCTTACGAGCGCTCCGCAGTCTTCCGCGAACTCGCGCAGCCCGAACGGTACGGTGGCGCGTGCGGACAGTGCGCGTTCCGCACCGAGTGCGGCGGCTGCCGCGCCCGGGCCTACGCAGCCACCGGCGATTACATGGCCGCGGAACCCGGTTGCCTGCGATCAGCCGCAGGCAGCAGATAGCAGACAGAACGAACTGCGCTATAAATTAAACTTCCGCTTGTGCCGCAAAGGGTTGTTCAAAAGAAAATGGAGCGGGCGATGGGAATCGAACCCACGATAGATAAGACCCCCAAAACATAGCGTTTTTATTGGGCTTTTTCATAATAGCATTGCCAAAAACGACGGGGTATGTTATTACTTTCAACATTACTTCTAACCCCGTTCCGAAAGGCGGCGCAAAATGGCGAGTGTAAGCAGGCACCCGAAAAGCAAATACTGGTCGGCATTCTGGCGAGACACCGACGGCAAGCTGCGGTGCAAAACCACTAAGCTGACGGACAAAGCCAAAGCGTTGAAGGTGGCGACCGCATGGGAGAAGGTCTTTCGTGCGAAAAACGCGGTTGAACATATCCGCGTGACGTTTAACCAACTGGCGAGGGAGATCGACCCCGAGGCCGCTATCCCGACTGTTCACGAATATTTTTCGCGGTGGGTTGAAGGGCACGGTGGCGAGTTGGCACCTCGCACGCTGGTAAGCTATCAGCAACGGCTAAAACAATTTTCTGAATATGTCGGTAATGAAATGACAATGGACATGGTGAAACAGACCCACGCCCTCGCCTTTCGGGGAAGCATAGCCAAGACGGCAAGCGCGACAACTGCCAACCACGCGGCTAAGGTCTTACGTTCTGTCTTTTCCTGTGCGATGAATGAGGGCGTCATTATTGGAAATCCGTTTGCGTTGAAAGCTTTGGGAGAAAAGAACGCAGAGAAACAGGCGTTCACGTTGGCGCAGGTCAAACGGCTGTTGACAGTAGCAGACTCCGAATGGAAATCGCTTATCACGTTCGGAATCTATACGGGCCAGCGTTTAGGCGACCTCGCAAAACTCACATGGTCAAAGATCGACTTTGAACGGAAAGAAATCCTTTTCAAGACTGAGAAGACCGGGCGTGACATGGCCATTCCTGCAAGTGACGCCCTGTGGAGTCACATTCTATCGTTGAAGCGAGGCACGCCAACGGCACCGCTTCACCCGCGAGCATTCGAGATGCGCGAAAAATACGGGATAGGGGGAGTGTCAAAAGACTTCACGCGGCTAATGGTTAGCGCCGGATTATGTGAGGCGCGGCCGAATAACCGCAAGCGTGAAAAGGCTGGCGATGTGTCACGCGAGGTCAACCCATTGACTTTTCATTCCCTGCGGCACGCGGCGGCAACATGGCTGCGTGACGTTGGCGTTTCGGAATCGGTGGCGATGGAAATCGTTGGACACGATAGCGCGAGCGTAGACCGCGCTTATGTGCATACCGACCCGCGTATCATGCGCGATGCTTTAAACAAGTTGCCTAAAATCGGATAAGGGGAGGGAATAGAATGAGCAAACGAAAAACATCTTGCGAACCGGGACAGTCCTTGATTTATGACGGCGTTCTATGCACGATCACGGACAGGAGTTGGGAGCGGGAAGAAAGCCCGCAAATCGTGACGCATAACGGTAAAGACCTTCCACCGTCAACGATCACGCGCTATCGGTGCATGGTGGACATTTGCAAGCCGGACGGCGCACGGGCGCGGCTTGTCGTTGTGCCGCCATTCTTAAACGATCAAGCGCACTTAACGCCGGTTTGCGTGGAAACGTTTTCACCCATAACATACACCGCAGGCATAGGAGGAACAGGCACGCTAAACGCGAGCGTGACCTTTGCGGAGGGCGGCTTTACCCGGCGCTGTTTTGTGGAGGAGTTGCCATTATCCGGGGCAATCGGTGCGAATCACAAACAGACGGGCGCGGGCCGCGTTCCTCCTCAATGGAGACACGTTAAGAAAACTCTCACTTTCAACGATAACGGCGTAATCAAGCATATCGAAGTTGAAGGTGACACGGAAGAGGAGCGGCAAGAAAATGCGCGTTCTGAATTGAAGCGCATTATGCAAAAGGGGATGGAAGCGACAAAGCGGAAGAATCAGATAGTTGATGAACAAATTAGAACGAATGAAGCGAGGTTCAAGACTCCCGACGGATGGAAACCCCCGAGAGAATGCGGTTTTGCATTGTACGAATCGAAAAAAAGAAAACACCGCGCATATCTTTGCGACATTAAAACCGAGTGGCGAGATTATGAGACAAGCAACCCAGTGCGGATACTGTTTTTCCGCATGGTGTGGGGGCGGCACGATGTTGCGGACGTGGAGCTTGTCTTCGAGGGCGAGGCTTTAACATCGCGCACGGCGCAACTGGAACCGCGAAACATACAGGAAGTGTCAATTCTGAAATGGAAAGTCACGTTTACGGACAGCACCGTTCAGGCAATGGACTTTTGCAAATTCACGCCGATAAAGGACATGGCTGTTATCCGCAATAGTGTTTCCGTTCAACGCATCATTGAGGAGCATTTTCCTGTTGCCGAGACGAAACAAACGAAAAAGAGGTTAACCCAAGCCCAGCTAGAGGCGCGGCGCGGGGGCGGCAAGGCGCGGGCGCAACTGACCACCGAAGAGATAAAGGTTATCGTTCAAGAGTTTTCATTCATCAAAAACCAGACCGCCACTCGCAAGGGCGAGTTGGTTGCCCAACGCTGCGCATCTGGACTTTGGAAACACAACGAAAACCTGCGCACAAAGATCGAGCGCAAGGACGGGAAAGAAATCACGTCCCGATATGTCTGCGGCGTTGTAAGGGAATACCGGCGGGCGCACGGTTGACGGATGCTGCCAAGCAACCGTAAAGAAAATTAGCTCCGTTTTGACCCCGTTTTTACGGGGTTTTTTCGTGCCTTGTACGGATGCAAAAAAACTTTTCTTTCCGTCCGTGTCATGTTTGTTTCATGCAAGCGCACAAAGTGCTTGCTGAAACGGAGGATGATATGGCACTCGGTAGACAGGTAATCGAAACGGCGGCGGCACTGGAAGCGGCGGCACCCATCGCTTGCGAATGGGCGAGAATACCCCGAACGGGGCAAACGTTAGAGGGGCTCTACCGTTCGCAGATATTCGCGCTGGTCAAATCCGGCGCGGTCAAGTCAGCGGCAATCAAAGCACCCGGCGCGGCGCGGGCGGGTATGCGGCTTGTTCACGTCCCGAGTCTACGGGCTTACATCGGCCGTCATGTGGAGGGCGCGGCGGCGCTGGAGGTGGCGACATGACCGCCGTTCACGCGCCACCCCCGGCACACCTGCGGGCGGATCACCAGGCGGAACACTGCGAACGCTGCGGCGGCGAAACCCTCACCATTCTATTGCCGTTATCCAGCGGTCACATAGGCCGCTGTTGCGCACGGTGTCGAGTGTGCCGCAAAGGGCGGCCGTTCGCCAGCAAGGCCGAATATATGACTCTCACCCGCGATGCCGTTTTCACGGCCAAAGGGGGCACCCATGCAAACAACTATCAATCCCACTGAAATTGTGTTTAGCGCCGTCAAGAGCGCACACGCGACGCGCACCCATGCAATCACCCTTGCCGACGCCGCCGAAGAGATCACGGGGCCGCTACACGCCGCTAAGGTGGCACGCATACGCGAGTATGTGACCGCAGGGCAGAAAGATGAGGCATCGAAGCTTAAGCGCACATTACCCGCTTTTATGTTCTCGGGCACGTTCGCACGCCGCAAAAGTGACGCGATTCTAAAACATAGCGGTTTGCTGGTTCTGGATTTTGACGGATGCGGCACAGAGCCAAAAGCGGCGCTTGCGTCCGACCCTCACGCCGTCCTTGCTTTCGTGTCACCCTCTGGCAACGGTCTAAAAGTGGTTATCAGTATCGAAGCCGACCCAGCAACGCACGGCGCAAGTTTCGATGCGGCGCGGGCATACTTTCGCGAGCGGTACAGCCTGGACGCCGACCCCTCGGGCCGCGACCTCGCCCGCTTGTGTTACGTTTCCCATGATCCCGACGCCATTCTGAAAACCACCGCCGAATTGTTACATAGACCACACATGACCATAGAGACCACACAGGACTACATAAGCAATGAGGGAGACAGCCCCACAACTTCAACACCCCCGACAGACACACCCCCAGCGCTATATGGTCTATGTAACATTGACGCGATGCTAACCGCTACCCAACCAACGGCATCGGGACAAAGACACCGCAAACTTTTCTCACTCGCCCGAGGGTTACGGTTTGACTGCGGGCTTGCTGACAAGTCTTTTCAGGAATTGAAACCCATCATAAAACGCTGGCATGAAATGGCACTCCCTAAAATCGGCACGCAATCCTTTACGGAATCATGGAGCGATTTTGTCCACGCATGGGGCAGGGCGAAAACGCCGTTATCGGAAAGCAGTCTATCGGCGGCATGGCAGGCGGTACAAGTCGAGCAACTGCCGCCGGATGCTGACAAGTATGACAAGCCAGAGGTGCAAAAACTTGTTGCCCTATGTTGGCACCTCGCCCGGCACACTGGGATTTTCTATCTCTCTATGCACAGCGCCGCCGGATTGCTTGATTGCCAGCCTATGCAGGTTAAACGCTATCTCGCAATGTTACAGGCGGACGGGCTGCTAACGATTCTCAAACCGGGCAACGCACACACGGCAACGACCTATTCATGGAAGAACGGCACAGCATGAACAATCTACTTTCGACACCGAACGGGCGGGCACTACTCCGGCACGCGCTACAGGCCACGCACAACGCGCCGGACGGCAAGCCAAGCAATGACACCGCCGCAACGGACGGACGCAACACAGAGCCTCTGGAAGCGGTTGGAGGGGCAGGACGCAAGCCGGAAACAAAAAAGGTACTTCGCCAGCTCCTCGCACGGTACCAAGTTGAGCGAAGCCATCAAAAAACGAACAACCAGATTAGACACATGAGGGGCACGAAATGAGGACTATCGACTACACACAACTTTTGAAAATCGCGGGCCAAGTGGAGGGTATCCTCGCTGCTGCTGTTGGGAAGATCCAAACGGAGCAGATAGCAAGAGCCGAGGCGTGGGGGATAGCGGCTTGTCAATTCGGCTTGGCTACAAGCGGCACCCGAGCCGATGCGGTAGCGATGCGCCGTCTAGTCACGGCTGGCCTTTTGGAATCGGCAGGCCAGACGCAGGGAAGGTCTTACCGTCTGACCGTTCAAGGCTGGTTCACCGCTTCAAGTTGGCTTGGATGCGCCCCCGAGGCTTTGCGTGTCCTGTTGCGGCAGGTATCCACACTTCAATCCGCAAGCAAGATCATTCTACCCGGCGACAAGCGGCAGACGTTGTGCATGACATGGAACCTAATTCCAGAGGCTGGCCAGTGGATGAAGAAGGCGAGCCGAAACGCTGCGGCATGGAAAACCTTTTGCGATGCGGCCGCTATCGTTGAAGGGCACCTTTGCCCGCTAATCGCGCTGGGCTTGCTGACTCGCTTTGTCAGCACCACCGGCGCATTTTGCGCGCTAATGGTCACGGATGCGGGCAAGGCTGCTTTGAACGATTGGCCGACTTTCGAGACGCCGCAGGATATGCCCGGCGCGGATCACGACGCGACTTATCAGGCATGGACGGACGGCTATGCAAAAGGGAAAGCATTAGCGCGTACCTCGCCACCTGATAGCGTCAAAAACGTCGTTACTCGGCTGCTACCCGCGACGAGCTGGATGTAATCAATTTCCGCTGGCCAAGGTGGCACGCGGATTACAGAAACAAACCGCTGGACAATCCAGCAGAAGGAAGGAAAAGACCATGACCGCATATCAAACACAAAACGGTGTTTTCATCGAACCCACCGCAAGCGACCGCCAAAAGGCCGAGGTTACTGCTGCGAACAAGAAGAACAGCGAGCGAGTGGCAAAGATGGAAGCAAAACAGCGAGAGGAGAGCCTTGCCAGAACGGCCGCACTCCCCACGCAGTCCGAACGCTTCCAGACTATCATGCTTGGAGTCACGCGCTGCGCTGCGCGGGCTAAGCGGGCTGGCGAAAAAGTGAAGGCCGAGAAACTGAACGCACTTGCAGACCAGATGGCGACGGCGCTGGAAACATTCCGCCAACTGAAAAAGGATTCGGAGAAACAGGTCAAAACGCCGTTGGCCGATGCGGTGGGCGCTGCGGCTGCGGAACTGGTAAAGAAGTTGCCCGCGTGTTTCGCTAATCAAGCCGACGCCGAGCTGTTCGCGAATACACGCTTGCCTTTGACGGCGGCACGACAAGAACAGGCGAAAGCAGATGACCAACAGGTCAAGCGTTCAAAGGCGGTAGCAAAAGCCGGTTCACAATTCTGGGCACTCGCCGAGAAAGCCGCCGCTGTTGTCTCTGGAATCAACTCCACCGATTCGATGAAAGAGCTTGAAACGGCTGGCAGTCTGTAAACCCGATCAACACACCCGGCTGGCACACGCGGCCGGGTTGTCTCTTAACACGGGGTCACGCATGAGCCATTATTCACGATGGGAAAAATCCGTAGCGTTGCATGAGGCTGGGCACGCTGTTGTTGCAAAGGTCTTAGCGGTTGACGTTCACGCGGTTGTTGCGTGTCGCTATGGCCACGCAATCGAAGGGCACCGGGCACAGGGGTTTTGTGAGCTTAGCGGCGGCGCAATGCCGTTCAACCTGGCGGCAGTGCGCTGGGCTGGTTCAATGGCCGGAACAGAGTTAAACGGCGGCACATGGCGCAAGGTGTACTGGGATGACGTGTTTCTGGACGTGTGCGCAACGAGGGCGCAACGTAAGAC
>JAPXSY010000019.1:0-46564 GCA_033812795.1 Kiritimatiellia bacterium | reverse complement strand
GTGGTGTTTGCAGACGTGCGGTTGCCCGAAGGTGCGATCAAGACGCGGACCGAGGAGATCATGCACGAAATCACCGCCATCGCGCGTGACGTGCCGGGCGTGGAGTTCGTTCAAGCCGTTACCGGGTTTAGCATGATGGGCGGCCGTGCGGAGAACATGGGCTTTGTGCTCATCGGGCTGACGCATTGGTCGGAGCGTAACGCGCCCGATATGCATGCCGCCGTCATCATGAATACGATCCGCGGCAAGTGCGCCACGATCACCGGTGCTACGGTCAACTTCTTTATGCCGCCATCCATACCGGGCTTGGGCGCGAACTCGGGACTCGACATCCGTTTGCAGGCTCTGACGGACGGTGATCCCGTCAAGCTTGATGCCGTGCTCCAGCAGTTCCTTGCCGAGATCAACCGTGTGCCGGGCGTGATGTTCGCTTTCAGCGGCTTCACGGCCAAGACGCCGTCCGTCCGCATGAACGTGGATCGCCTTAAGTGCGAGATGCTGGATGTCCCGGTCGCCAAGGTGTTCGCCACCTTGCAACACTATTTCGGCTCGCTCTATGTGAACGACGTCAATCTGGACACGCAGGTCAATCAGGTGATCATCCAGTCTGACTGGACAGGCCGCCGCATGCCGGAGGATGCGCTCAAGCTGTACGTGCGCAGCTCGCGCGGTGTGATGGTGCCTCTGGGGAGCTTGATTACGTTGGAGAGCCAAGTCGCGCCGCGGCTTTATCCGCGCTACAACCTTTTCCCCAGTGCCGGTATCACAGCGCAGCTTGTGCCGGGTGTCAGCAGTGGCACCGTGATGGCGCGGATCACCGATGTGGCCAAGCGGACCCTGCCCAGCGGATATACGTTTGAATGGTCAGGGCTGAGCTTCCAAGAGCATCGTGCGTCAGGGCAGACGGTTTTGTTGATGGTCGCGGCGCTGGTCTTCGGTTACCTGTTTCTGGTGGCGCAATACGAGAGTTGGACAATTCCGATGCCGGTGATGTTCTCGATTTTCGTGGCGATGGCCGGTGCATTGTTCGGATTGAAACTATTGGGCATGTCGCTCAGCATCTACGCACAGCTCGGTATGGTTCTGCTGATCGCGCTGGCCAGTAAAAACGCGATCCTGATCGTCGAGTTCTCAAAAATCAGGCGCGAAGAGGGATCAACGATCGTGCTGGCGGCAGCCGAAGGTGCCGGTCAGCGTTACCGCGCGGTACTGATGACCGCGCTGACCTTTGTGCTCGGTGTGTTGCCGATGGTCTACGCGACCGGTGCCGGCGCGGCCAGCCGTCGCGCGATCGGCGTCACGACCCTCTCGGGCATGATCGCCGCTACGGTGTTCGGCATCATCCTGGTGCCCGGCCTCTACGCTTTCTTCCAGACGTGGCGTGAAGGGTTCCATACGCTCTTGAAGCGAAAGCCCAAAGCTGTCGCGAGCTCTGCGGCCACCGTCATTCTTCTCGTCTCACTGATGACGGGGTGCCGTGCCGTGGGACCGGATTATCAGACGCCCGAAAGCGCGTTGCCCGCCGCGCCCTTGCCGCAAATCGTCGAAGGCACGGCCATCGACAGTACGGAGGCCGCCGCGTGGTGGAACGTGTTTGGCGACCCGGTCTTGACCCAGTTGGTAGACCGCGCGTTATGCGCGAACCGTACGCTACAGGGCGGCATCGCCAGTGTGCGCGAGGCGCGCGCACGTCTAGGCATCAGCCGTGCGGGTCTCCTGCCGGAGGTGGACGCCGCCGGAGCCTACCGCCGATTCCGCAACAGCGACAACGCAGGAGCGCCGAGCGACGGCGATTTCTATACGGCGGGATTCGACGCTACGTGGGAACTTGACGTGTTCGGTCGCCGCCGCCGCGCTATCGAAGCCGCGCAGGCGGAGTTCGAGGCCAATGTTGCAACGGTGGAACACATCTGGGTGAGCGTGGCGGCGGAGACCGCACGCGCCTACACGCGGCTTCAAACCGTACGCCAACGTCTGGTGGTGGCGCACACCAATCTTGTCGTGCAGACCGATACGCTCGATCTTGTGGAGTCCCGCGCCAAGGCCGGCATCAGCGATGCGCTGGCTGTGGAGCAGGCCCGCTACAATCTGGAGCGGACACGCGCCACGATTCCCGGCCTGTTAAGCGAGGAGGAAGCCGCATTGAACGCGCTGGCCGTGCTGACCGGAACCATGCCGGGCGAACTGGACGCCGCCCTGACGGCCGCTGCGCCGATCCCTTCCGCATCGCCTCGCGTGGTACTGGGCATTCCGGCCGACCTGTTGCGTCGCCGTCCGGATGTGTGTGCCGCCGAACGACGGCTGGCCGCACAGACCGCCCGTATTGGCGTGGCGGAAGCGGATCGTTACCCGACCTTCCGTCTGACCGGGTCGGTCGGCCTGGAATCGCTGGACGAAGGCTCGTTTCTGGAGTGGGGGAGCCGTTTCTTCGGGATCAGCCCGTCGATCGCCTGGCCGGTTTTCCGCGGCGGCTCGATCCGCGCCAACATCGAAGTGCAGAACGCGCTACAGGAGCAAGCACTGGCGGCGTACGAACAGGCCGTCCTCGAGGCCGTGCGCGAACTACGCGACGCGCTGGCGGCATACGGACGCGAATTCGCGCGCTGTGAAGCACTGCGCAACGCCGCGCAAGCGTCGCGCAACGCGGTCGCATTGGCGCAGAATCAATTCACGAACGGATTGGCCGATTTCAACGCCGTCCTGGACGCACAGCGCTCCCAACTCTCCTTCGAAGAGGCTGTGACACTCAGCGAAGGCGCCATCACCGATCACCTGATCCGCGTGTACAAAGCGCTTGGCGGCGGCTGGGCCTCCCTGCCAACCGCCGATGAACCCGTTGCCGAACCCGCCGCACCGTATTGAGATGCGGGCGGAGCCCGCAATCTCAAAGGCTGTGAGGGTGTGAGGGGGTGAGGCTGTGAGGCTGTGAGGCGGTGAGGCTGTGAGGCGGTGAGGCGGTGAGGCGGTTGTGTTCTGTGGTTAAACAGTCGATCCCGATCCCGATAGCGATAGCGACCCCGATTTGGATGGAACCTTGAAACCGTGAAACCTTGAAACCTTGAAACCCAAGAAAGTGTTCTGTGGTTAAACAGTCGATCCCGATCCCGATAGCGATAGCGACCCCGATTTGGATGGAACCTTGAAACCTTGAAACCGTGAAACCCAAGAAAGTGTTCTGTGGTTAAACAGTCGATCCCGATCCCGATAGCGATAGCGACCCCGATTTGGATGGAACCTTGAAACCCTGAAACCCTGAAACCCTGAAACCCAGAAACCAAAGAGAGTTGAAGGTTCAACTGCTCTTTTTAGGGTAACCCGTTTCCTTCCTCCCCGCACGGTTGACCGTGCGCCTCAAGTCACATCGAATACGGCCAGACGACGGATCAGCGGCTCGCCGACCGTTTCGGTCACATGCAGGCGGATGCTGGACACGGCGGTCCGGTCAAAGGTCTGAATACGCTTGTGCCCCACGGAAATGCCGGTGCAGAGCGGTTGCCAGACGCCGCCGGGAACCTGGCCTTCCACACAATAGGCGCGGATCCGTTCGCCGTGACGGATTTCCTCCATGAGCATCACATGGTTCACGGGTTGCGGCTGGGGCAGGCTCAGCGTGACGAGTGTGCCCGCGCCGCGGGTCTCGGCGACCGGCCGGTCAAAACGGCGTCGGATCTCTTTGCCGAAGGTCACATATTTCTGGAAATCCGCCTCCGGCACAAGCCCGTCCGGATCCGGGTTGGCGTTTAGTAACAGATTGCAGTTACGCCCCACGGAGTTGTAGTACATCTCGATCAGGTGCGCATCGGAGTAGAGCCGCTTCTCGCCTCCCGGTTTCCAGAACCAGTCATGGTTGCGCACCGGCACATCGCATTCGCCGGGAACCCAGAGGTTCCCGTCCGGGTGGCCACCGAAGACTTTCTCGATCGTGCCGCCTTCGCTTGTGCCCGCATGGGCCGTGCTCCAGCAGGGATAGGGCGCGACACCCCGTTCGTTGCCGACCCACCGGATTAGGTTCGGTGTGCCGACCGGACCCTGAAAAACGATGGCGTTGGGTTGATGGCGTTTGAGGATCGGCACCAAATCCGGACCACCCTTGCTGACCGGGATGGCACCGCCGTCGAACCAGATCTCGAACAGGTCGCCGTAGCGTGTCCAGAGTTCGGTCATCATCCGTTCGCAGATCGCCACATACCGTGCTTGGGCCGCGTCATCCCCGCCTTTGCCGCGATTCACAAGCCCGGGGTTGTCTACGCCTAGATACCCGTTGGCGGAGACGGACGCATAAAGGCCGGGACGGATGCCGTACCGTCGGCAGGAGTCCACAAACCGTCGCACCACATCGCCCTTGCCGCCTTCCCACGAGGATTGCCTGACCCCGTAGGGGTAGAGATCGGACTGCCATTGCAGGAACCCGCTACAGTGTTTGGCCACAAAGATGGCGTACCGCGCACCCATGGCCTTGGCCGCCTCCATCCACTGGTCCGTGTCCAGTTTGGCGGGCTGATACAGATCGGGATGTGGAAAATCCGTGAAACTACGCCATTTCCACTCCTGCTTGTAGATCGGGATGTCGAAATGGAAGAACATGCCCAGTTCCAGATCGTGCCAAGTC
Source organism: Kiritimatiellia bacterium (assembly GCA_033812795.1). Classification (GTDB taxonomy): domain Bacteria; phylum Verrucomicrobiota; class Kiritimatiellia; order RFP12; family UBA1067; genus JAPXSY01. The sequence continues at coordinate 41,955 of JAPXSY010000019.1, read as the reverse complement.
TGTTGGGCAGGAGTGGGCGTCACCGGCGGACGCGTATCGGTTGAATATCGCCCCCAGACGACGGACGCGGACGCGCAGACGGAGTTTTGCAGAAAGGTTCTTCGGTTCAGGTTCATGATGGTTCTCCTTGTTGGACGCTTCGGACCACGCCGTACCCGCGGCGTGGCAGAATTTCGGCTGCCCCGAACAACTCGCGCTGTCGTTCCGCAAGCGCATGGGCCGTTTTGGCGACTGTGAGGCAGACGCCTCCGGGCGTGAGAGCGGCGCGGGCGGTTCGGAGAAAGCAATCGGCGATGCGAAAATCGGAGTAGTAGGGCGGATTCCCGGCGAACAGGTCGAATCCGGTTACGGCCAGGCCCGAATCGGAGAGCACCAGGCTTTCCGCGGTGAGCCCGAGGGCATCGAGGTTGCGGCGCGTTGCGGCCAGGGCGCGGCTGTGGGAATCCACGAACGTGACCCGCGCGTCCGGCTGGTGTGCGGCCAGCAGCAGACCGACCAGACCGCAGCCACACCCCATGTCCAGCACGCGCGCGCCGGGTTTGAGATCACGCGCCGCGACTTCGGCAAGCGCGAGGCCTCCCGTGTCAGGGCGGCGGTGGCAAAAGACCCCCGGCAGCGAGTAGAGTGTGTGGGAGGCCCCACCGGGAAGGGAGGCCGCGAACGATGCGGTGAAGTCGCGCGGGTTTGCGAGCGCACCACGCTTGCGCGCGCTGAGACAGCAGAGCGGGCCGTGATGGAAAAGGACTGCGGGGGGGCCGAACGTGCGTTTGACCTGTTTGAGCAGGGCCGGAACATGGGTTTCGCAGGCGATCAGGCAGGTCCCGCCGGGCGCGAGGGCGCGATGGAGTTCTTCAAGCTGGTCGAGCAGCAACTCGCCGGTTGTGCTTCCCGGCGTGGACATGAAGAGCGCGGCGTCAAACGGGCCGTCCGGCAGGGTTGCGGTACAAGCGAGAGAAACCGGCGCACTGCCGTTGCCGTCTCCGGTCGGGGGGCGCACCGCATCTGGCACTGTGACGCCGGGGTCGCAACAAAAACGGCAGGAAAACGCATTGGCCGTAAGATTGCGCGCGATGGCCCGTGCGTGATGCAGGTCGAAGGCGTGACAGGTTACGGCGCAGTCCGGAAAACGCAGGGCAGCCGCCATGGCCGCCACGCCGGTGCGGTTGCCCGCGACCAACAGGTGCGCGGGAACAGGCGTGAGGCTCCCGAGATGATCAAGCAACAGCCTTTCGGCGGCGTGCAGTCCGGAACGGGAGATGACGTGCAGCGCGCCGCTCTGGAACGTCTGTTGGACGGTCTTGCGGCCGGTGAGGTCGGTAATGCGGAGGGTATCGGTCATGCAGAGGGTTTCGATTTCCGTTGGATTGGGGGTGCCCGTGTCAGAAGAAGGGCCCGAGCTCCAGCACGGTGATGTCGATTGCACCGAGGCGTTGTGCGGCGACGCACAGGTCATGGTCATTGCTGACCAAAAACACCACGGTGTCCGGGGAGGAGCTTTTGAAAAAACGCAGGGTGTCGAGCAGCACGCCGTCGGCACGGTGTTCCCCTTCGCCACCCGAATAGGTGACACGCACATTTGCGGCGGCTTGGTTGTCGCTGCGGGTGGGTCCGTCGAACACGAGCCAGACACGGATTGAAGGCGTATTAGAGGTGAGCCGCGTCAGATCATCGATGAGCCGCTGTCGTTTCTCGGCTTCCGAAAGCGAGGCCCCGCGCGGCGGCGCGTAGCGGGAGGGAAGGCCAAACAACACATTGTGTCCGTCGATCAGCAGGATGGCGGGTTCCTCTCCGGCTAAAGCGCGACCCAGCCGGGCTACGGGGCCGCGGCGTTCAGCCATGTGGGGTTCCGGGGGCGGCACGGCGGTTTGGAGAACCGACAGCCGTTTCCGGAAGGCCTCGCGCAGGCGATCAAGGGCCGCGTCATCCAGCACGCCGAGGGGGGCAAAGCGTTCCGGCAGGTCACGCAGTCCCGGCAGGTCGTTTTCCGGTGCGGCGTGCAGGTGCGCGAGAAGGGCCTTTTCCAGCGGGGTGGTCGGGGGTTGAGGATTGAGGATCTGTTCAATCCGCCGCACCTCCGAGGCGAGGGCGGATTCCATGCGTTGGAGTTCGGGGGTCACCCGTAACGCGTGGGCGAGGGTGTCGCGCACCTCCTCCAGAACGGACCGGAGCTGTTCGGCACGCATTCCGAGTACGGCGCGGTTTCCGCTGTGCCGATCCTGTTCCCGCTGATGCTGCAGGGCCGCTTCGGCCTGGGCTACGAGGTCTGCATGCCGGTCGGTTTCACGGGCCTCCGTCTCCACCTCGCGCGTGTGCGCGAGCCAGCCGTGGAATTCCCGGGCCAGTGCGAGATCCAGAGCTGCGGCGAGGCGTTCGTCACGCCGGTCGGTTTCGCGGGCGAGTTCGGCTTTCGCTGTCTCCAACTCAACGGTGTTCCGTCGCAGACTGGCTTCAGCGGCTTCGGCCTTTTGGCGCGCGAGATCCAATTCCGCCTCGCTCTTTTTCAGGAGTGTGGCTTGGCGCGCGAGGCGGTCCTCCACACCTTGGAGACGACGTTTTTCGGTTTGGAGGCAGCGAAGCCGCTCTTCCATGCGCGCTTTCTGGGTCAGCCAGGCTTCACGCGTGGGAGGCTGGTTTGCGGCGGGTGCGATACCGATGAGATCCGTGAGCGGGGCGAATTGCTCGCGCAGGCGGTCGAGCGCCTGATCCGGCTTCAGGGGCGGCAAGGGATCGGCCTCGCGGAGCCACGCTTCCGCCTGATCACGCACCTCGACGCGGTCATCGAGGAGCATCGCGATCCGCAGTGCGGGATCACCGAGCAGGGACGCCAAGGCGTGGCGCAGTTCGGCGAGGAGTTCGGGGGAGAGCAGGTTCAGCAACGCGGCGGCGCGCGACCGGCGCGCGAGAATCCGGCGCACGGATTCGGGAAGCGGACCCGCACCCGTCACGATCTGTCTCAGCCGTGCGCGGAGCACGGCGGGTTTGCCGGTCGGACGGAAGCCTCCGACGCGGAATGCCGGTTCGGTGGCCACGAGCCGCGACAGGTCCGCGTCCGGCACCTCTGCGATCAAGCGCTGAAGCTCCTGTCCGCATGCGTCCGGCAAGGGTGTTTCACAAAGAGACATAACGGAACCGTTATGATAGGCCGTTACGTCCCTGCAGGCAATCCGAATCCCCCGGAAACGGACTCGATCACGATTACACGGATCATCAACATCCCACAGGCCACAATGGCAGGGGATAAGTGGAACGCTGAACGTCGCAGGTCGACATTCAGCGTTCCGGTCACTCTCGGACATCCGAGACGTCCGCCCGAGCTTTTTATAGGTTCAAAAATCATCGGGAACCTCGATGCGGATGGTCCGGCTTTTCATCTCTTTGATTGAAGCGGCATCCCTCTTTGTCTCCAAGTCGCTGCCGTGCAGCGTACCGGGATCCGAGAAGAAGGGGACTTCGAAACTGACGCCGCAGGAGGGGCATTCTGAAGCTGAACCGGCCATTTCGGCCGGGGCCTCGATCTCCTGACGGCAGTTCTTGCAGAAAAAGGAGATCATGCGTTTTCGGGGCGGAGCCTTCTGAGGTTGAGGCGTGCCGGTGGTATCGAACCCGAGTGCGCCGAGGTCGATGCGGATCGTCTGGTTCTTGAGTTTCGCATGATCTATTGCGGGAAGCGGGGGCTCCGGTGCGGCAGGTTCGTTTGCGGATGCGGCAGCCGGGGTCGGAAGCGCGGCTCCCGTGTCGGATACCGGTGCGGATGTCGGTGCCGGTGCCGGTGCCGGCGCGGGTGTCGGTTCCGGTTCTTCCGGCAGGGCCGGGCCATGTAGGGTTCCCGGTTCGGACTCGTTGGGGATTGTGACCGGTTCTTTGCAAACCGGACATTCGGCCCGCATGCCCGCGGCCGCGAGCGGGGCCTCGATCTCCTGTCCGCATTTTTTGCAGCAAAACGAGACCGCGTTCGAGAAATCATCCAGAATCTTCGACTGCGGGGCTGTCTCCGAGGGTTCGGGAGGGAGGGTGGTGATCAGGTCTTTCGGCTGCGGCGTAATCGCGTCACGCGCCTTTTTGAGCGCGCGCACCCGCAGGGCGTCATGCTCACCAATGAGAATATTTTCTCCGGTTTGAGGATTCCGCATCCGGCGCGCCTTGCGTCGGATGATGTCCATGCGGCATAATCCCGGCAGCGTGAAACCCTGATCCGCCGTCTCGCGATACGCGATGTGGCGCAAGGCCTCCAAAACAAATCGCGCGGTTTTCTGGGTGATTCCTGTGCTGAACGCCAGTTCGCGCACCAGCATGTTTTTCGTGTAGCGTTTTTTTTTCATTGCAAAGGCCTATTGGAAAACTCATAATAATCCTACATTGTTTAGCAGAAGTTGTGCCAAAGATGGGATGTTTGAGAGGCATGTCTTGGCATTGATCCTGCTGATTAGCATATCAGGAAGGAAATCATGGCGTTGAACTTCTGGTTTGGAAAGAAAGAGGCCAAGTCCGATCAGGCGATGGTCGGGGGCGTGCTTTTGGGGACCGTCGGTCCGGTCGTGCTTTCGGAAGCGTCTGCGGATGCGTCTGCTTCTGAAGCACCGGTTCCGGAGGCTTCTTGTCCTGTCGCGGCAGGTGGGCCGCGTGCCGAACCGGTTGTTGCATCTGTGCCGGTAAGCGACGTTCCGGGTTTGGCTCCGGCGGCGTTGCGCTCAAGTAGTGCGGAAGCCTCCGCCGGTTCCAAAGTTGTGCTCAAGGCAGTGGGAGGCGGTGGTGGGGTGGTGCGTCTGCGGACTCCCGGAACCCCGGCAGTTGCGCCCGCGGCTTCAGGGCCTGCCGCCGCCGCGCCCGGTGCATTCGGGTTGCAGCCGCGGGGGGGGCAGCCGACGGCGCCGGAACAGGCGGGTGCCGCACCGGTTCCCGTTGCGTCACCGGCTCCGCCGGACAGGGCTGCGGACACGCGGCAGGGAACGGGTGTGGTGCGTCTGCGGGCTCCTGAAACCCCGGCAGGCACGCCGGTGGCTTCGGGGCCTGCCGCCATCAAGCCCGGTGTGTTCGGGTTACGGCCGCGGGGGGGACAGCCGGCGGCGTCGGAACAGGCGGTTGCCGCACCGGCTCCCGCCGCTTCACCGGCTCCGCCTGAAAAGGCTGCGGATACGCGGCAGGGAACGGATGTGGTGCGTCCCAAGTCGGATCAGCGGGCTCTCTACTACCAGTTGATGAACGGGCTGTACGATGCGCTGCTGATTTTGGATGATCAGGGGCATGTGGTGGATTGCGGCCGACGGACGGAGGAGTTGCTGGGGTACACGCGTGAGGAGGCGTGGGATCTGCCGGTGGGGAAGATTGTGCCGGGTATGACGAGCCAGATGTTTGAGCATCTGAAGCAGAATCTGGCTGAGAACCATCATATCCTGATTGACGCGCGGTGCGTGCGGAAAGACGGCTCCTCATTCGCGGGCGAGGTGGGGGTGAGCACGCTTTCCCTGACCCGAGGCACGAATATGGTTTTCGCGGTCCGCAATGTCGAGCGCCGGAAGAAGGCGATGGAGGAACTGCGCAAAAGCCGGGCCGCGCTGGATTCGTCGTTGGCGCCGACGTTCGTCTGCGATCCGGAAGGGCTTTTCCTGATTGTGAACCGGGCGTTGCTGGAGGCGTTCGGGATTCCGGACGAGGAACAGGCGAAAAGTCTGCGGTTCATGGATCTGCTGCCGGACGCCTCACGGTTCTTCCTGCGGGCGGTTTGCGGCGAGAAGGTCCGGGAGACGCTCAAGGTGATGCTGCCGAACGGCGCATCGCTGAAGTTGGAACTGACGTTGCAACCCGTGCAAAGCGGTCAGAACGTCACCGCTGTGGCCGGCTCGCTTTTACAAGCTTGAGTCTCCGCGCCGCGCCGGAGCGAGCGCCTCACTCATCCCGATAGGGTTTGTTCTGCTCGAACATCCCGAGGCGATTGCCGAGTGCGGTTGCGCGTACGACGTCACCCGCCTGTTTGTAGAGTTCGGCAGCGCGGCGCGTAGCGTCGAGCGCGCGCCGGAAGGATCCGTATTCAGCTTGGGCCGCGCCCAGCACCTCGAGCGCGGCCGCATCTTTGTTGTGTGACAGACTACAGGCTTTCTCCGCGAGTTTCACCGCCTCTTTGCCGTCACGCAACTCCGCAAAAGGTGACGTGGCGAGAATCCACGCCACATCGCACAGGGCCGCGATGTTTTTGGGGTCGACCTGCAGCGCCGCGCGTCCGGCTTGCAGCATTTCCTCGGCTTTGGCCATGCGTGCGATACGGGCGGCCTCCTCGGCTTGTTTCTTGAAGTCGAGGCTGATGCCCGCGAGCCGGAATTTGGTTTCGATCTCCACTTTGTCCACGGCTTTGATGTAGGCGTCTTCGGCTGAGATGATGCCTTTGGCCGCGAGCCGCGTCAGCTCGTCGCTGAAGGTCTGCATGCCCGTGGCCCGCCCGGTCTGCATTACCGAGGGGAGCATGTGCGTCTTGGCCTCGCGGATGAGCGCGGCGACTGGCGTGGTGACGACCAGCACCTCGAACACTGCGATCCGGCCACCCTCGATCTTTTTGCAGAGGGTTTGCGCCACCACGCCTTTGAGCGTGTCGGAGAGCATGGAACGGATCTGGTTCTGGCGCTCGGCCGGGAACTTGTCGATCATGCGCTCTACGGTGGTGGCTGCAGTGTTGGTATGCAGGGTGGCGAGGACCAGATGGCCGGTCTCCGCGGTTTCGATGGCGATCTCCATGGTCTCCAGATCACGGATTTCGCCCACGAGCACGATGTCCGGATCTTCGCGCAGAGCGGCGCGAAGGGCCCGCGTGAAACTGCGTGTGTTGCGGTGCACCTCACGCTGGTTGATGATGCACTGCTGCGGCGTGTGCACGAACTCGATGGGGTCCTCGATGGTGATGATGTGTTCGTTGCGTGTCCGGTTGATATAATCAACCATAGCTGCGAGAGTCGTGGATTTACCGCTGCCAGTGGGGCCGGTGACGATGACCAGCCCTTTGGAGAGCTTGCAGAAATCGCGCAGAACCTCGGGTAGGTTGAGTTCCTCGAATGTTGGGATCAGTTCGGGGATCACGCGCATCACGGCGCCGAATCCGTACATGTCGCGGAACCCGTTGACGCGGAAGCGCGCCGTGCCCGGGATCTCGTAGGCGCAGTCGGTGTCCCATTCGCGCTCGAGTTCCTCGATGTTCTGTGTCGGCATGATTTCCCGCAACAACTCCAGGATCTGCATGCTGGTCAGGACCGGTTCGTCCGGAACCGGTGCCAGGGTGCCGTGGATCCGCATGACGGGCGGACGGCCCGCGCTGAGGTGCAAGTCGCTGCCTGACTTGGTGACGAGCGGAATGAGGAAGCGGTCGAGTGTGGCCATGGGAGTCCTGACGGGGAGTGCGGTTCGGGGGTTTACAACATCAACAGGGATTCAGCCTGGGAGGCTTCGGTGAAGCGGACCTTTGTTCCCGGCGGCGCGGGAGGGCCTGCGCCGCCGGGACCGTTCTGACAGGTTCCCTTCTAATTTTGCAGTAGCGGGGCGGTATCGACCGGCTGTTGTTGTGTTACCGGTTTGGCCGCCTCTTTTTCGTTCACCACCACGTCCGGAGCGACTGCGGCGGGTACGGCGACCTCTTCTGTGGATGGTTGCGCTTTGGTCCCGTGCACGGGATCACGGAGGCTCATCACCTCTTCTTTGGTGCGGTCGCCCGGCTCTTTTAGTTCACCGGTCAGCAGGTCGCGCCCGAGAATGGCGTTTTTCGGCATACCGACGGACTCAGGCAACTTGAGGGGGTCGGCCAGACCGACCGAAACGAAGATAATGATTTCCTTCTGTTCTTTCCTGCGGCTCTTCCAGCCGAAGAGGCGTGGTCCCACCCAAGGCAACTCACGCAGCCAGGGGATGCCGGAATCGATGTTATCCTCGGTTGTCGTGGTCAGGCCGCCGATCACGGCCGTGGAACCGTCCTGCATGGTGAAAACCGTCTGGAGGCGCTGCATGTAGATGATCGGGTATTTCGGGGTAGGGGTTTCGGTCTCCTCGATACCGGAAAACTCGTAATAGCCCTTACGATCGCTGATCGTGGGTTCCACGTTCAGGGTGATCAGACCGGTGGAACTGATGCGTGGCGTGACTTTGAGGGTGATACCGTAGCTGAAGAACGCCTCACCCGCGAAAATGCCCTTGCCTTTGCCATCCTTGTCCCCTTTCTCGCCAGGGATGACCTCCAGTTCGGCCGAGATGTCGAGTTGGTCGCCGGCGGTTCCCGTACGGGAGGAGGTCACGGTCAGGTTGGGTTCCTTGGTGGTCATGTCCACCAGCGCCTCTTTTTCATTGGCGACAATGATCTTGGGATTGGAGAAGATCGAAACCCCGTCCATCTGTTCGAACGCGTTCATGGTGAGGGAGAAGGCGTCCAGCGAGAGGGTGCCGGTAAAGGTGCGCGTCTGGGTGGAGCTGTCGTTGCGATTGAGGGTGCGGGTCAGGGAATCCCGCCACGTTGTGTCACCCGGCTGGACACGCTCGGAATTTTGGCTGCGGTTCATACCTTTGTCTTTCGTTTTGAAATAATCGTTCTCGAAGTTGAAGAAGGTAGGGTCGGCATGGGCACCCCATCCTTCTTTGGTGCCGAGGCTATCCCATTTCAGGCCTAGTTTCCGACTGGCTTGCGCGGTCAGCTCGACGAAACGGACCTCGATGTAGACTTGCGGCGAGGCTTTGTCGATGGCCTTGATGATGGATTCGCACTCGCTGATCTGCTGTTCCGTGGCGGTGAGGATGACCGCATTGGACTCTTTAAAGGGGGTCACGATCCCGCCGGTGGTGCCGAGGGTGGTTTTCAGCAGGTCGGCGACATCCTCGGCCTTGATGTACTCAAGCGAGAACACGCGGGTGATCTTGGGGACCTCGACGGTTTTTGTGTTGATCACGTAAATGCCGGATCCGGTGGGCTGTTCGACCAATTGCAGGCCTTGAGGGTCCAGAATCGAGGAGAGCCCTTTACGCCACGGCACATTGTCGAGACTGACGCTGATGTTCGCCTGCAGCACATTGGTGCCGCCGGAGATGATGTTGGCCCCCGTGGCGTCACGGAAAGCCTTGATCACATCCGCGAGGGGCGCCTCGTCGAAGGTCATGGAGACGAGCGGCTCGCTGGGGGATGAGGCATCGGTGACGCGGACCGAGGCGGTGGTTTTGGGGGGCTGCGGCGTTTGGGCCGTAGCCTCTTGGGCGCATGTGACGGGCTGCCAGGCCAGACACAGGCCGGTTGCGATGAACGCACAGAGTCGGGTGATACGGTTCATGTGGATACTCCTGGTTTTGGGTTGTGAATCGACAGTGATGGAAGACATGGAAAAAATCGCGTCAGGGTGTGCTTCCGGAGGGTCCCGACACAGGCGGGGCGATCCGGGTGGCTTGGATCGGGGCCAGTTTCAATTCGCGGTTGTCAAGGGAGTCAATACGCCAGAGGAAAACGATGTCGGCGTTAGTGATGCAAAGGGTGTCACCGGCCGCGTAGGAGCGGCGGTTGATCAGAGCCAGGGTGCGGGTTTCACCTGTGTCGGGGCGTGTCGCGCGGGTAAACCCGGTGACCGTGATGAAGGCACGCGCATCGGTCCAGTCTCCGTCGGTCACGGGTTTCACGGTCGGGGGCTTGGGTTTAGGCGGAACGGGTTTGGGCACCGTCTTTTTCGGCACTTCGGGGATTTCCTTGACCACGGGTTCGGGTTTCGGCGGTTCGTAGCCGATAGGCCAGAAGGGGTCGCGCGCGGCGCGGACCGGCAAGGCGGCGAGCAGGAAAAGGGCAAGAACGCTCAACACGCAACGTTCAACGTTTAACGTCAAATACCGAGCACCCGGCTCCCGGGGAAGAGTCGTTGAGCGTTGAGCGTTGAAAATTGGAAGCTGATCGTTTCTCATGGGGTTCGTTTCTCGCCTTTGGCGGGCCATTCGAAGGTGATGAAAGCCTTGTGCGTCTCCGGAGTCTGGTTTTGGCTGATGATCTTGAGTCCCGCGAGGGTGCAGAGGGGGAACCGTTCTTCAGCCAATGCGATGAAGTTCACGATTGAGGTGTAGGCCCCCTGCCCGGAGAACTCGATCATCTGGCGTCCATAGAGATGGAGGGGCACCTGTTTTGGCACTTGCAGTCGCAGAAAACGGTCTTCCTTGACGTTGGCGATCGCAAACCCGGTTTGCTGGGCGAGCGGATCGAGCAGCGACTTGCCCCGCATGGCGAACGAGTTGAGGAGCGGCTGAAGCACACCCGATCGGACCAGGGCGTCGTGTTTCGAGCGGACCTCGGCGGTCTTCAGCCGTTGCTGCTCTGTGCCTGCGATATCCGCGCGCACGGTGGCGAGGGTGTCGCGGAGGGTGTTCAGTTCAGCGGCGAGCGTTTGGAGGCGCGCGCGCGCGGGCAACACCAAGAAGAAGACCATCGCACCGGCGATCATGAGCCCGCCGAGGGTGATCAGAATCGAGCGCTGCATGGAGGGGGCGATTTTATGGATTATGGAGGTGTTTAAGCTCATTCGAACCTCCTGAGTGCGCATTCGCAGTTCAACTCAAACAGGAGCGTCTCTTTGGCCGCACCGCGTCGGGTTGTGTCCTGACGGTAGGCGCCCTTGGGAATTTGCGCTGAACGGATCAGGTTGGTGAAGGCCTCGGTACGGAAGGCGCGCAACAGGGTTTCGACCTGTGAGGCACCGGTGGTCCGTCCCGTCAGGCGCAGGGTGACGCGCTCGATCGGGTTGGTGGGGCCCCAGACCGGGTTTTTGGGGTCGGGCGGCGGCGGTTCCGGGGGCGGCGGGATATGAAGTTCGGTCAGCTGGATCTGGTCCGGAACATGATGCGCGAGCGCCTGAAGCGAAGGGCCGAAGCGCAGTTGCGCCCGCGTGTAATAGGCAAGCTGCTCCAGCGTCGCCGTCAAATCATGTTGTTCGGTGCGCAATCCGAGAACGGTCTCGTGCGTCGGTTTCAGTTGCGCCAGATTGGCTTCAATGGCGCTTTTCTGCTGGGTGACCGCATGGACGCGGCCCGCCAGCACGCTCCACCAGACCCCCACGCCGAGCGCACTCAGCAGGGCGAACATCGGGAGCATCACCCGGAGACGGATGGGGCTGGAACTCAGGTGCTCTTCCGGCTGCAGCAGATTGAGGTGGTATACGTTGCTCATGCGTCCTCCAAGGCGGCGCGCGCTGCACCGTACGCGGTCATCAGCAACTGTTTCCGGATCGGCGAGAGGGACTCCGCGCCGAAGTTGGAGCGGGGCAGGGCTTCGGCCCCGTCCAGCGGTGGGAGCGGCGTGAGCGTATGGCTCATCATCTGCGCGAACACCGAAGACCAGTAACGGCCCCCGGCAGGCACGCCGCACAGGAAAAAGTGGTCCGCCTTACAGTTCCGTCTGCGGAGCAGAAAGTCCGAGGAAATCTCGACCTGCCTGAACAGCGGACGGAGCACCGGCTCGATGATGGGCGTGGGGTCGACCAGCGTGTCGTCGAGCAGAGAGTCCGCCAGAGCCATATCAATGCCCATATGTTGGCTGACAACCTTGCGGAGGTGCAGGTAGCCTGCGGCATGTTCGCGGTACAGCATCAGTTGCCCCTCTTGAAAGGCGGTGATGGAGGTGAACTCGGCGAAGGCAAAGAGCGCGATGGCCGTGCCGGAAACCGTTTTGAAGTCTGGCGAGGTGGTCAGCGCATTGAGTGCGGCGGCTGGGGAGAACTGGATCGAGCGGGCGGTGGGGCGGCGGCCTTCGGGAAGAAGACGGGCCGCCCAGGCGGCCTGAAACTCGGGCAGGCCGGTCAGCAACGCCGGGGATTCCGGGGTTGAGGCCCGGGAGGCGGTCCGGAAGGGGGTCGCATGCTTGTCCGGCGTCTCCTCCCCCGTTTCCGCGGCATGCCGTAGGAATCCGAGCGGCGAGGAGAGCGCCAGGGCGGCGTACGGCGCCTGAAACGGACGCGGCAGCAACCAGACCGGCGTGGAATTCTGCGCGGTCTCCAGATCCAAGGGCAGGGTTCCCGGCAGAGGGAGGAATCCGGCGGCCAGCAGTTCGAACCGGCCGTTGCGCTTGCGCAACCGCACTGCGGGAACGCCGTCCGGATTGCCGGAACCCACCTCGATCCCCACAATATCGGTGAGCGGCTTGGATTGCCGCGTTAGCGCGGATATGGATAACCCCGTGGCCATACGGGTAAAGTAAGCAGAAACAATGCCAGTTTTGCGATAAAGGTACGGGATGCCGTCTCAGGCCGGATGGGGCATGTTCCACGCGCTCTTCCGGGGGTTCTGCCACCGAGCGTGAAACGCCGTTCCGGCAACGGTTCGGATTCTCGTTTTTGCAAAGCGGCTTTGCAGAAGGGAGAAAAAGATTGTTTGCGGCGTGACAAATATGGGGTATGGGGTTCGGCATGATTTTTGCTAATATGATGTAAACTCATCAGCGGATTTTTAGCAAACGGTTCGGAACCGTAATTCAGCCGAAAAACGGGATCGGTACAGAACGGATTGTAACGCAGAGGTGTCGATTACGATGAGTACGAATGACAAATCTCAGACCATCAAAATTGATATCCGCTCGTTGGGTTACGGACGTTCCACCGTGGCCGACCGCTCGGGGGTCGAGGTTCAGTCGGATTATTTCGGCAAGCTGGATTACCGGTTTCTGTTCGAGAGCGCTTACGATGCGATTCTGCTGGCTGACCGGCACGGGATCGTCTTGGAGGCGAACGCCCGCGCGACCTCTTTCTTCCAGTACGGCGAACGGGAACGGGGCCTGACCGGTATGCCGGTGGAGACGTTGGTGGCCGGGATGACCTCTTCGTTGCTGGAGGAAATTCTGGCGGCGATCACGGAGAGCCGGTACATGCGTATTCAGGCTTTCGCGGTGCGTAGGGACGGCAGCCTCACCGCCGTGGAGATCGTGGCCATGGGTAACGGGTTACGCGTTCCCGAGCCGGTCTGTTATCTCATCCGCGACATCCAGTCGCGGTGGCAGGCCGAGCAGCGGCTGCTCTCGGTCTATCACGCGATGGATAACACCGATTCGGGAATCGGCATCACGGATATGGAGGGCAAGGTGGTTTACGCCAACCGCATGATGGTGCATCTGCTGGCGGGCGGGGATGAGACTGAGGTGTTCGGGGTCAATCTGTCGACCTGGTTCCACCGCAAAGCCGTGATCATGCCGATGCTCGAAAACATCCGGCAACGCAAAAGCTGGATCGGCGAACAGCGGCTTCTGGTCAACGAGCAGGCGCACTGGCTTCAGATCGCGGCGGTGCCGGATATCAACGATGACAATGAACTGCGCGGCATGGTGGTCTCGCTGCGCGACACAGCGGAGCGTCGGCGCGCCGAGATCGCCGAGAGTCAGGTGGAGCGTAACCGCGTGATGATGGAGAGTTTGGCCGGGGTGTGCCATTCGCTGGGCCAGCCCGCCACGGTGTTGCTGACCAGCATCGAAATGCTTAAGATGGGCGGCGGCAAAGACGAGAAGTCGCGGCAGGACATAATCAACCTGTGTTATGACGCCGTGATCCAGTTGCGGGACCTGCTGCAGAAGATGAATGCCAAACGGGCATATGCGGTGGAACCGTACCTGCCTGGGCAGGAGGATACGAAGGACATGCTTCGGATCGAAGAGGATCAGATGCCGTCGCGGCAGGCCTGACGGGGGGAGGGTGGTATGGGCAGAACAGATCAGAGCGGCATGACCGTGGTCGAACTGATGGTGGCGATGGGTCTGCTGGTCATTATCCTGACGGCGGTGTTTCCGTTGGTCGACCAGATGATCTCGCGTTTCCAGATGGCGCGGGACCATTACGTGGCCGCATCGCTCTCCCAAGGCCGGATTGAACGGGCGCGCGGGGTGCCGTATTCGGATCTGCATCTGTACCGCGAACTCGGCACGCGGGTGGATGATTTCGGCAATGCGGCGGATCCGGCCGGACGCTTCCTCCGGAAAACGGAGGTGACGGTGGATTCGCCGACCACCAACATGACTCATATGACGGTCACAACCTATCCCTGCACCTGCTCCCGCTGGGGCTGGCGCAAAGTGTTTCATCCGATTAAAACCGGGAAGTTCATCTGCCGGTTCGATGAGTTGGATTTCGAGCGGATGGATTACCTGTTCACCGAGGAGTTGAAACGGACGCCCTAGATGCGAGGTGTGTGATGCGCAAAGGGTTCACATTACTGGAGACGATCTTCGCGGTCGCGGTGTTCAGCCTGCTTCTGGGTATGACCCTGGGGTCCTGGCTGTTGTTCATGTACAAGTCGAACCGGGTCAACACCCAGGCGTCGCTGGATATGGATGTGCGCAAGGTGATCGAACGTTTCCGCTATGAGTTGCGCAACACCGCCCGCGAGACAGTGATCTTCTACCCTGATGATCAGGAGCCCTATCAGGCGGTGGGTTTTGCCTTGCCAGGCTCTGGCACGGATGGATTGGTGGAGATGGCGGCGGGCGGCACCAACATCCTCTGGCGCGAAAGTGTGGTCTACCACGTTTGGAACCACTCGCCCCATCAGATGCGGCGCACGGTCTTTGCCAACCGCAATCCGAATGCGCTGTATGCGGACCGCTATGGTCAGATCGCCGCGGTGGTGGCCGCAGGCAACGGCGCGTCCGCCTGTCTCGCGGGCGAGAGCGCCTCGACCACCGTGATGTTCGAGAACCTCTTCACCGGCAGGCTCTGGCATGCGTCGGCGCAGTTCGACGGATACGCGCCGACCCCAAACACGCGGGATCGCATCACCTTCGGCAGTCTGTCGCTCGGGCCCGGCGAACACACGGTGAGTTTTACCGTCAAGGGCAAGAACAAAGCCGCGACGTCTCAGGTCCTGCGGCTCGACCGGATTCTGGCCAGTGTGAGCGGTTGGCCGCAGGAGGCCGAGTGGCGCACGACCTCCGGTGCCGCAACCGTGCCCTATCACGTGGGCCAGAACAAGGCTGGCGCGGCCTACGGACTCGTCGCGGCCAGTGTGGGGGTCGGCGACACGCTTCATGTCACGGTGCGGAACGATGCCATCGAAGAGTGCGAATTCATTGGCGAGGGACGGAACGTCACCTTCTCGAACACTGTGGTGCGGTTCGATACCATCGATCCGCCCTCGGGGTTTGCGGAGGGAACTTATGCGGTCCGGATCGACGGCCAGTTCGGCGCGGAGAAGAACTGGAGTTGTGCGGAGCAGACCGGCCACTACCGCAACGATTATTTCAAGCCCCTGACCAATTGCGTGATCCGGATCCCGGTCATGGCGGATCCGACCCGGAGCGCCACATCGGGCGAGCCGGTTCTTTACGGGATCAAGAAGGATGGGTACGGACCGGTCTTCCGGCTCTATAAGTCGCTGTATAACGGTGGATTGCAGGTGCTGAACCCCTCGTTCGCGGTGGTGGCGCTGAAGGATGTGCCCACCGATTACAACAGCAACCTGCTGCCCAAACTCGATCCGGAAGAGCGGATTCCCTTGGAGTTCTGGCAGGATGGGGAGAAAAAGACGGACTGGGATGCCTGTGTCAAGCAGCGTCACCTGGAACTGCGTCCGGCGGAGTTGATTCGGATTCCCATGGGCAGCACGCTGATGCTGCAGTTTCAGGCGACCGTCACCGCGCTGGATGACCGTTTCACGCGCTTCGATGTGATACGTTATGACAAGCCCGGCGTGTGCCTCCCCGGTTGCTGGATTGTGCCGGAGGGCGGGACGAATCTGCTGGACGTATTTAACTGGCAGGGCATGTCGGGGCTCGAACTCAAACCCTTCGTGCCGACGCTGGAGTTCGTGGCGGTGAATTATGCGGATGGCGGGGAGTATGTCTCGCATCCGTTCGATACAAAGAGCTCGACTGGCGCAACCAAAGCCTTCGCGTGGGAGGCGGATGTGCCGGCCGGCGCGGATCTCGCGATGTTCGCGCGCTCGGGCGATACGCTGACCGACGATGGGTTCGGAATCGCGGACGCCCCGTCTTGGGAGAATGTGCCGGAGGCTTCCAACGGCGGCGGGTTCTCGGGGAGTACCGGGCGTTATGTGCAGTTCCGCGCGGCGTTTCTCGCCCAACCGGCCAGCCAATTTCCCGGCAGCGGCGGGTTGGGTGGCACGGGTCCCTACCGCAGCAACACGCCCAGAATCCGCTGGGCCCGGTTCACCTGGGACGGCGAGGAGAAGTATGTGGAGGTCACAGCAGAGTTGCTGAAAAACCCGGATTGCGGTATGTTTGAAGTCAAGGTCGATAACAAACCTTTGGTGCACGGCGTGACCATGGAGATCGAGATTTTTAAGGATGTCAAGGCTATGAGCGGAGCCAAACAGGAGCGGCTGAAATCCGCGATGACCGCGGAGGTCGAGCCACGCAACAGCGGCAAGTAGGTAAGGAACACGATCGCGCGCGACGGCGCAGGGAGGTGCGGCATGAGGACACGGCAAAAACAGGGTCAACGTAACGGTTCGGCGGTGGTGGCTGTGCTCGGGATCATCAGCGTCATCATGATCGTCTCCGGCATGCTGGCCCGCTCGGCGACGCGGCAGATGCGCGCCACGCAGATCACACGCGAGATGCTCAAGGCGCGGCTGATCGCGGAGTCGGGCCTGAACAAGGCCTATAACGCCGTGAAAACGGACTTCGATCGGCTCAACGGGTTTACTGAAACCTTAGCCTTCGGCGGCGGGTCCTGTACCGTCAGGGCCGAGATGCTGACTTCGGAGGACGGGCGCGAGCGGGCGCGGCTCGTCTCCGAGGGGGTTTGCGGCCTCGGCCGCGCGCGCGTTTCAGCTGATCTGGAGAATGTGACGAGGGTGTTGGGGGACGATCAGGCGGGCAGTGTGGCGGGCGATTATTTTGACTTGCTCTTCGATCTGCTGGTCGGCGGGATTCTGGACCTCAAAGGCAATTTCAAGGCCACGGTCACAGATATCCACGCCAACGGTAACGTAAAGCTGACGGGGAGTTCGAACGTGGATGCGATGCGGGTGTCCAGCACGGGCACCATCGAGTGGAAGAAGAACGACGGCACGGTCACGTTGCTTACCAACCAGTCGCCGGTCGAGATCTTGAGTGCGGCGTTGACTGAGGCGATCAATGCGTTCATCGCGGTTGCGGAGGAGAACGGCGCGGTTTACGCGCACGGTTCGGACATTCCCTCCTCGCCCCCCGGGGGCGTGGCGGTCTGCACCGGTTCTTCAGACGGGTGGAGCAAGACCGGAACCGGCACGTTCATCTTTCTGGGGGATGTCAAATTGCAGGGAAGCGGGGTGAATCTGACGGCCCAGAACGGATATCCCGCCCTGATCGTGCTGGGTACGGGTGAAGTCAAGATCAACGCCGATGCCGTGATCCGCGGCGCGGTCATCATGCCGAACGCGAGTTTCCATCTGAACGGCCATGCCGTGATCTACGGGGCTGTCTTGATCGGTCAGGGGATGACCGGAAACGGCACGGCGGATCTGTATGCCGGGGATAGCGGACAAGGGTTCAGCCTGCCGCCTACGCATCAGGTAGAGCAGGACTATGTGGTGGTGACGGCTTGGCATTGAGTCGGCTGATTGTGGGAAACGGGAGAGGGCGCTAGGCATGGCGTATGCGAAAATACCGGAGAAGGACGCAGTGCTGCTGATCCGGGCGCTGGGGTTGCTGATCAGCCAGGCCAGCGTGTACGGGCCTTCCCACAAGGTGACCCAGAATGCGGTGCGCAGCATGTTCACCGAATTGGAGCAGGCGGTCAAAACCCACGGCGTGATCGAGATCGCGTTGAACGGGCGGCAACTTCTGGTCAACGGCTCGTCCGACGGTATCACGGAAGCGGTCGGCAAGAACGTGGCGGATCGCATGGCCCTGCACAAAATCGGTGGCTTGCTTTTTCAGGCGCCTGCTGTGCTGGAGGAGTTTTTGACCTGCGTGACGTTGTTGGGTACGCCGCCCGGCGCGCTGGCCGCAGAGAACGGGTTCGAAGGCGCGATGCGTAAAGCCGGCCTGCGGAGCATTCAGGTGGTGACGGTCGCGTTTCAGCGCGTCACGGGGGAAAAAAACGAGGAGTCCGATCTATCGTGCACGCCGCTGCCCGCAGACCCCCAGACGGCCACGAACCGGATGCGGACCGGGGCCGGAGGCATCGCCGTGCTGGATCTGTCGGAAGCCCTCGTGCTGGACGACACGGCGGAAACGCCGCAGACCGATCTGGACACGCGTGCGGCGAAACGTAAAAAGCACACGTCCTCTCTGGCCTCCCTGTTGCGCGAGACTGCGGCATTACTGGAAAGGGATGGGGATCCGCCCGTCGGCGAGCGCCACCAGGTGATGATCGACGCACTGGAGCAGATCCGTCATGTGCTCTCGACTCTGACGGTCGATTCGGAACGCCACATCACCTCGCTGGCCGAACAGGTGAATGACGACCGTCAGACCATCGCCAGCATCGAATCGGCTGCGCGCCGCCGCGGTATCGGTCTGAAGCTCACCCGTGCCGAACTGATTGATCGCTACGCCGAACTCAATCAGGAGATCGTGCAGCCGCTGACGGTCTCGACCGGTGTGATCGAAATGCTCAAAACGAAACGCGCGGGCGCGTTGACCCCCTTGCAGTGTGATCTGATCAAGATGGCGGAGGAGAGCATTGAACGTGTCAATCAGCTGGTGGCGTATATGAGCCGGATCTCGGGCCTCCCCGAATCCCTCACACCGGACTCGCGTATCATTTCGGAATCGTACCGCTGACAAAATGAAAAATGAGCATCGGATCTTGGGTTCATAAAAATAATCTTGCCAAGGGGATGGTGGTGTGCGGGCTGTTGCAGATCGCCGGTTATTATGTGGCCGGCTCGTTGGCGACGGACGGTTTTCATCTGCCGGCGCCCCAGCCGGACACCCTTCTCTACTGCCAGTCCGCGCGACAGGTGGCGGAGGGGCACCCTTTCGTTTATACGCCGGGCGACCGCCCCTCCACGGGCAGCACCTCGCACCTCTACCCCTTTGCGCTGGGTTTGCTTTATAAACTCGGGGCCAAGGGCGACGCGCTCCTGACTGCCGGATTCGCGCTGAACGCCCTGTTGTATCTCTTGTTCCTCGTGAGTTGGGCCGGGATCATCGTACGGCAAATCCGTTCCCCGCGTAACCGGTTCGCGGCCTGCGCGCTGGTGGCGCTGAGCGGCCAGGCCGCTTACAGTGCGCTGTCGCAATCGGATGCCGGGCTTTTCATGGCATTGAGTTCGGGACTCCTCTTCACCTTGCTGAGTGGGAGAATGGCCGGTTTCGCGGTGCTGCTGGGTCTGTCGCCGTGGTGCCGTCCCGAAGGGGTGCTCCTCTCCGTACTGTTTGCCGCGGCTCTGGTGTTCAAGCGGTGGGGCATGCGTCAAAGGGTGACGCGTCAGGAGGGGGTCGCGGCCGTGGTGGGGCTCCTCTCCTCCGCCGGCCTTTTCGCATTCAATTACGGACTCACGGGGCACGCCCAGTTCCTGTCGGTGATTCACAAAGGGTATGCTAAGCAGTACGATTTCTTTTCGGCCCTGCACTTGACGCTGGGCGACATGGTGCGGATCCTGCGCGAGTTGTTGCTCGGCCTGCCCGATGCTCTGCCGCGCGAAAGTTTTTATGTGCCGCTGATCGGGGCGCTTTGCGCGTGGATCGGGCTGGTGACCTTACCCCGGAGGCGCGAGGGGCTCTGGAAAGAGGTATGGTGGCTGAGCGCCTGTGCGGCCGGGGTGGGGGTGGTTGCTTCGAGCGGATGGCAGAACACCAATGTGGACCGCTATCTGGCATGGCTGATGCCGGTGTGGCTGGTGTATACCGCTGCGGGTGCTATGCGGGTCGGACGGGGATGGGGCCGGACCGCGGTTTGTCGCTGGGGCCTCTTGCTGATCGTGGCCGCGTTTCAGATGTTGAACGCGGCCTGGCTGGTCACCCTATACCATACGGCCTGCCTGATCACCCACCCCTGTTACGAATTCGCCAAAGAGGCGCATGCGCGGCTGCCGCCCGGGGCGCGGGTCGGCGGGGCGGTCTGCAATCTCGCCTACGGGATGCCGGGACGGAGTTACGCTCATCTTTCCGGACTCTATTCGCCGGATTGGATGACGCCCGAAGTTGTGACGAATCTGGAACGGCTCAAGCACCATCCCGAACGCCGGTTCGATTATTGGGCGCTGCCCTCCGCGCAAACCGAATTCGGCGGTTCCGACATCGCCGTGCTGTGCGGCCCGGTGGCCGCGTTGGGCGTGGATGAGAACCAGATGCGGCAAGCCGTGTGGTCTCCGCTCGATGGCGCGCGCGCGCCGCATCTGGCGGACAAGGAAGTCCGGGGCTGGCGCCTGGCGGATCGGGTGGATGTCGGCTATGCGGAGGAGGAGCGGCGATGCGGGTTTGCGGCGGAGAGCCGCTATCATGGCGTGACCTACATCCCCTTTGCGATGGGCACGAACACCTTGTTCGATGTGGGCCGTATGGTGGTGGGGTGGGTGAGTTTCTCGCCGCGGCTGACGCCGGGCAAACCGGTGCGCGTGATCGTTCGGACCGCCGAACGCGTGGAAACCGAGGTGCGGATCGGCGTGCGCGCCAGACGGCAGACCTTCACCTTTGTCACTCCGCTGCAACTCCGCGTGCGGGTGGATGGTGCCGATGCGGGTGTGGTCTCGTTGCCGCTTAACCCCCTGCCGTCCGCGCCCATGTTCTGCGAAGCGTCATTCGAGTTGCCTGCCGGGGCGGTGTGCCAAGAACGGCCCCGGATCTCCCTCTACGGGGATCACGCGGCTTTCGGGTATTGGTTCTACCAGCCCGAATGAGGGCAGCAGGTGAACTTCCGACGCTCTTTGGTTTCTGGTTTCATGGTTTCATCCAAATCGGGGTCGGTATCGGTATCGGGATCGATGGTTTCATGGTTTCATCCGAATCGGGATCGGGGTCGGGATCGCTATCGGGATCGATCATTTCACCACGGGACACAAGAACACGCGGAAAGTCACGGCTTCGTTTCATGCCGCGCGTGCGGCATAAATTGTGGCCGGGGACTTAATTAAAACAAGCAAGACATCCCGGATCGGGATGTCTTGCTTTGTGTTAAACATCGGTCAGCAGACCGCACCAGTCATGCAAGAACTGGGCTGTTCGCCACCAGTCCCGTCGCCTTAAGTGCCAGCTGGCAGCGCGTGAGGGTAGGCGGTATCCGCGGCCGCGTTCGGACAGGTCGGATCGGTATCGGAATCGCCAATCGTATAACTTCCTCCTGCCGGGCACGTAGGCTCAACCTTGATGTACTTGTCAGACCCGAACAGGGTACTTGTATTAAGGGTGGTTATGCCAGCCAGAAGCGCCTGCTCCTTAGCGCCTTGAATCTGCTTCAGGTTCGCGATACAGGCATTCATCTGTGACTGCTTGCGCGACTTGATGAAGTTCGGGATAGCGATAGCGGCCAAGATGCCGATGATCGCGACCACGATCATGATTTCAACAAGCGTGAAACCTTTGCGGTTTTGTTTCATGGTTTGTTCCTTCACTACTTTGCACTCGTTTTCTGCGCGACCGGCACCTTGTCGGTAGCGAAATGAATTTAGCAGACATCGTGCCAAATCAGAAACACACGCAGATTTAGGCGAAACCGGGAACGGCTGACCGTCCGCTTTTCTCAAAAATGAAAGGTCTTTTTTGCAAAACTGCAAAAAATCCGCATTCTTAGGATGAGGCTGGCTCTTCATCGGAAAGTTTCCGATAGAGCGTGGCCAGGCTGACCTGAAGGGTTTGGGCCGCTTTTTCCTTGTCGCCTTTGGTGGAAGTGAGGATCTGTTCGAGATACTCCTTCTCCTTGAGTTTAAGGAACCCTTTCAGCGATGTGTTGCTGCCCGGGGGGAATTGAAGGGGCTGTTGGGATTTAGCCTCTGTTGCGCGGGTGACGATGCGCGGGGGCAGGAGTTCGGGGGTGATGACATCCTCCTCCAGAAACGTCACCGCGTGCTTGATGGCATTCTCCAGTTCGCGCACGTTGCCCGGCCATTTGTAGGCGAGCAGCAGATCGGCGGCTTCCTCGGAGATGGTGGGCAATGTCTTGGAGCCTGCGGATTCGATGCGGATGAAGTGGCGGGCCAGCGGCAAAATATCCTCTAACCGTTCGCGCAACGGGGGGATGTCGAGGGTGATGACCGCGAAACGGTAATAGAGGTCGGCCCGGAATTTACCCTGGACCACCATATGCTCCAGATTGGTGTTGCTGGCGGCGATCACCCGCACATCCACTGCGATGTTCTTCGTGTCTCCCACGCGCCGGATCTCTTTCTCTTGCAGCACGCGCAACAGTTTGCCCTGCAGCACCAGAGGCAGGGATGAGATCTCGTCCAGAAACAGTGTGCCGGTGCTGGCGGTTTCGAACAGGCCTTCTTTGTCGACATGGGCGCCGGTGAAGGCCCCTTTGACGTGTCCGAAGAGTTCCGATTCGAGCAGCGGTTCAGGGAGCGCCGCGCAGTTGATGGCGACCCAAGGCTTGTCGTGACGCTGGCTGGTGTTGTGGATGGTGCGCGCGATGACCTCTTTGCCGGTGCCGCTTTCCCCGTTGATGAGCACGGTGGCCGCGGTGGGCGCGACGCGCTGGATCATCTCGCAGACCTGCATCATGGCGCTGTTCGAGGCGATGAGGTTCTCGAACTGGTAGCGCAGCGGCGCATTGGGGTCGGTCGAGACCACGGCGGTATGCGTCTTGGCGTGCTCTTCGGCCCGGCGCACCGTGGCGAGCATCTCGTCAACCTTGAAGGGCTTGGTCAGGTAATCGAAGGCTCCGCCTTTCATCGCCTCGATTGCGGTCTCGACCGACGCATAGGCGGTCAGCAGGATCACCGGCATGGAGGGGAAGAGGGTTTTGATCTCACGAAAGAGCATCATGCCGTCCATGGGGACCATGCGCAGGTCAGTGATGACCAGATCAAACTCCTCCTTTTTCAGGAGCGCAAGAGCCTCATCGCCATCCTTGGCTGTGGATGCTTCATAGCCGTTGGCCTTCAGCAGGCTTTGCAACAGCATACGGATCCGAGCCTCATCATCGACAATCAGAATTTTAGCCATATTGAAACATGTCCACGCAGGTACCCGATAAAAGTCAACTTAGTATAGGATAAGGGGGTACCGAACTCAAGAACACGTTTTCGGGATTCGGGGCGGGGATCATCCGCCGCCGCTGACCACCGAGCCGAGCATGAAGATCGGCAGGAACATGGCAATCGCGATGCCGCCGATGACCACGCCGAGAAAGACCATGAGAAACGGCTCCATCAGCGAGGTGAGGGTGGCGAGGGTGGTCTCGACCTCGTCATCATAGGCGTCGGCCACACTTTCAAGCATCTCGTCGATCCGGCCGCTCTTCTCGCCTGCGGCGATCATGCGGACCATAAGCAGCGGTAGATTGGGCTTCCCCTCCAGCGAAGCGCTAAGCGTATTACCCTGTTCGATGCCGGAACGGGCCGCGAGGATCGAGCTTTCGATGACTTTGTTGCCCATCGAACAGGCGACGATCTGCATGGCGTCCAGAATCGGTACGCCGCTGGTGAGCATCTGCGCGAACAGTCGGCAGAAACGCGCCACAGCGACTTTTTGGGTGAGCGGGCCGAAGACCGGGAGACGCAGCATGAATTTGTCGAAGGTGTAGCGGCCCTGCGGGGTGGCGACCCACTTGCGGAACCCGACGATGGCAACGAGCGCCACCCCGAGCAGCACATACCACCGGTTTCGGACGAAATCGCTGATATTCACAAGGAACCGGGTGGGGGCGGGCAGTTTCTGGCCGAAACCGGAGAACATTTCGGCGAAAACCGGTACGACGAAGGTGACGAGCCCGCCCGCGATCAGGATGGCCAGACCCATGATCACGGCCGGATAGGTCATGGCCGATTTGACCTTGCGCACAAGGCGCGCGGAGGAGTCGAGCATCACGGCCAGTCGTTTCAGCACGGGTGCGAACTGTCCGCTCTTTTCACCCGCGGCGACCATGTTGACGTACATGTCATCGAAAATTTTCGGGAAGTGGCGCAACCCTTCGGAGACCGGAGAGCCGCTCTCGATACTCTCGCGGAGATTTTTCAGAACCATGCGGAATCCGGGGTGGGTACATTGGTCCTCCAGAGTCGAGACGGCTGCCAAGACCGACATGCCGGCGTTCAGCATGCTGGCGGTTTGCCGCGTGAAGGGGATCAACTCCCTCTTTCGGATCTGTCCGATCCCCGATACCCGGATCTCGCGGCTTTTCTGTCTGGCTTCTGACATCGTCGACTCCCTTTCCCGGATGGCCCGCAGGGCGGGCGTGTCATTATTCTCCGCCGGTCACCTCGAGCGCGGCATGGAGTGAGGTGATGCCATTCCGGACTTTCATCATGCCCGCGTCTTTCAACGTGACCATGCCCTCGTTGACTGCCAGATCACGCAGAGTGGCCGAGTCCGCGCCGCGGCCGATGGCGGCACGGATCGAATCGGTGACAGGCAGAACCTCCATCACGGCACCCCGTCCCTTGTAGCCGATCCCGTTGCATTTGGCGCAGCCGCTGGCCTCATAAAGCGTTACGCCATCGAAAAAGGCCGGGTCGATGCGGTTGGCGGCGAGCACGTCCGGGTTCACCTCGCACGGTTTCTTGCAGATCGGGCAGAGTTTACGGTAGAGGCGCTGGGCCTGGGCCAGGATCAGGGAGGAGGAGATCAGGAACGGGGGGACCCCCATATCGACCAGGCGGGCGATCACGCCGGCCGCATCATTGGTGTGCAGCGTGCTCAACACCAGATGGCCCGTGAGCGCGGCCTTGACCGCGATGTCCGCGGTCTCGCCGTCGCGGATTTCACCGACGAGCACGATGTCGGGATCCTGCCGCAACACGGAGCGCAGAATCGAGGCGAAAGTCAGGCCGGTCTGCTGGTTGACATGGACTTGGTTCACACCGGGGAGTTGATACTCCACGGGATCCTCGGCCGTGATGATGTTGACGTCCGGCTGGTTCAAATCCTGCAGGCAGGAGTAAAGCGTTGTGGTTTTGCCCGATCCGGTCGGGCCGGTCACCAAAATGATGCCGTGTGGCTGATCGATCGCGAACTTCATGGCCTTGAAGGCGAAATCGTCCAAGCCGAGTGCCGCCAGACTGGGGGCGAGGTTACTCTTGTCGAGTGTGCGCATCACCACCTTTTCGCCATGAATGGTGGGCAGGATGCTCACGCGGATATCGACCTCTTTCTTGAGTGCCCGGACTTTGAACCGGCCGTCCTGCGGGTTGCGCCGCTCCGCGATGTCGAGGTCCGACATGATTTTGATGCGCGAGACGATCGCGTTGTGAAGCGGTTTCGGCGGGCTGGGGCGCTCGATCAACGCCCCGTCGATCCGATAGCGTAGGCGGGAGCTTTTTTCCATGGCCTCGAAATGGATGTCACTGGCACCGATACGCAGGGCCTCGACCAGCATCATGTTCACCATGCGGATGACCGGCGCCTCCTCCGCGGTCTCCAGCGTCTTGTCGATGTTCTCTTCCTGATGCTGCGGCTCGCTGGAGAACTCGATGTCGGCGTCCGACACCTTCATGATGTTTTCCATGGCCAAATCGGGATTTTCCGCGTCCCGCTGGCTCTGGACCCGCCCCAGCACGTCCATCACCTCTTTTTCCGGTGCCACGAGCGGCACGATCTCCAGCCGCGTGACCCGCGCCACCTTTTCTTGGGCCAGCAGATCGAACGGGTCTCCGAAAGCCACGGTCAGCCGTTTCCCGAGACGCAGGAGCGGCGCGGCTTTCAGTCTGGCCCAGAGTTGGGGCGAGGCTAAATCGAGCAACTCCCTCGGCAGGATCAGGCCGGGCGGCAGGGTGATGGGCGAAATGTTGAAATAGGCTGCGGCCGTCAGCGCGAACACATCTGGCGGAACCAGCCGGTTCTGAAGCAGAAACCGCTCCAGCGGGACTTTGCCCGCTTCTTCCTGTGCCTTCTGAAGCTGCTCTTCCGAGAGCACCCCGCGTCGGAGCAACGCACTCTGGAAACTGGGGTAATGGATGTGTTGCGGCATCGTTTTTTCCGGTTTTCCGGTATTCTGTCCCTTGTCCATGCCATCTGCGGCAGGAGCGCTTTCCCGGACATTTGCACCGGTTGTTCGAGTACTCCCCTGACCGAAAGAGGCGTAACATCTATTAGCAGATAAGGTGCCAGAATCGATCCGGTCAACAGGGGCGCGCCCTCTTTCTGCCCGGAAATCCGGGTCGGCATGTTTTCTGCTTAAATAAAAAAGCAGAAGGAGTTTAGGCTGACATGGCGGAACAAGAACAGAAAATGAGCGAGGCGATCGCGTTTTTCGAGCAGATGCTTCAGACCATGCCGGATGACCGGACGAGTCTCGAGTTCCTGTCCGTGGCTTATGAGCAGACCGGCCAGACGGAAAAACGGCGCGATTGTCTGATCCGGCTGGCGGATACGCTGTTGCGCGAGAAGGATTATGACAACGCCCAAGTGATCGCCGGGTATCTGAGCGCGTTTACGGATGACCCCGGCGCACGCGCCGCGGTGGAGCGCGTGGCGGAGCTGGTGCAGGGCCAGATTCTCAAGAGCGAGTTCCAGCGGGAGGTTGCCGGGCTGGCTGGCGCGGTGTCCGGTGCGGCGGCGGAGGTGCCGGGAAGCGGTCTGCCGTCCTTTCAGGAGACCGGGGTCGAGGTGCACGCGCTTTCGCGCTCCGCCTCGGCGGCGGAAATGGATCTGGTTTGGCTCTGGAAGGAGAACGAGTTCCTGCCGAAGGAGACCTGCATGGATGTGCTCCATGTGCTGACGGAGCGTCCGGTGACGGACACGCCGGTTTTGATCTCGGCCCTGGCGCTGTTGGACGAGCAGCATCCGGAACTGACGGAACGGGTGATGGAGTCGATGCATCGTTTGAGCGAGGTCCCGCCTCTGCCGATCGAACTGTTCGAGCCCCAACCGGAGGCGGTCGCGCTGCTGCCCCAGGTGTTCATCCATGTCATGGGGGTTCTGCCTTTCGCGCTCCTTGGCGGCGAGGTGCTGGTTGCGGTGCTGAATCCGCTGAACCGGGATCTGCAGGCCGAGGTGTCCGCGCGCATCGGCAAACCGTGCCACTTCTATCTGGTGCACCCCAAAATGTGGCAGCATGTGTTTTCCAAGATCGTGCCCGCTGCTGTCTAGCGCCTTGTCGGTCGATACGGCCAATCAAAAACGGGCGTCTTCGCCCGCAAAGGCGGATCGGAGGGATCGGTCGTCTTGCCGGCAACCCAAACGCCGCAAGTCGAATGTCGCGGGTCGCAAGTCCACGTACACGAAAACGAGTTCGCACGCTCACCTGCCGTTTATTATTTATTATAGGATAAAGCGTTCGAGCATGCTCTTGAGTTCGTCGCGGGTGTAAGGCTTGGCCAGGAAGCCCTCGTACGTCTCGGAGGCGAACATCTCCCGGATACGTTTCTCGTTGTACCCCGAGATCACCACGACCGGCACTTTCGGGTTGTGCAGGCGCAGGGTCGAGAGCAGCCGCACGTTGTCGAGATGGTCGATATGCGCGTCCAGCAACACCAGGGCTATGGAGTCGGCCTGTTTTCGGAAAACCGCCAGAGCCTCGCGTTTGGTGGCGGCGGTCAGCGGGTCGACGTTCAGCGAGCGCAGGACGATGGCGGTGCTGAGCAGGATCGCCGGATCGTCCTCGATCAGCAGGACACGGGGGATCGACGGCGGCGCGGCCGGGGATTGCGCCTCGGCCGTTTTGCGGAGTGCGGAGGGGGATGCCGTCTGAAGGGCGTTCCGGACCTCCGCGCGGTCTTCGTCTGCGGGTTTGTCCGCAGCCGGAAGCCAGATGCGGAAGGTCGTGCCCTTGCCGAGGTCGGAATCGATGGCGATGCCGCCGTTGTGCGCGTCGATGATCGCGAAAACCGTTGCCAGCCCCAGCCCGCGGCCCACGGATTTGGTCGAGAAGAAGGGTTCGAACAAGTGGGCGATCATCTCGCGCGGGATGCCGGAACCGGTGTCGTCGATCTGGAATACGACTCCGTTGCCTGGGGATAGCGCGTGTGTGCTGAAAAAAGCGCCGAGATTGCCTTCGGTAAGCGTGAACGGGTAAGTGCTGATGCGGATGTGGCCGCGGGCACCGTCCATCGCCTCGGAGGCGTTCTTGAGCAGGTTGATCAGGGCTTTCCAGAACTGATGCGGGTCCGTGTCGACCTGGGGCAGGTTCGGGGCTAGCTTCAGTTCGATGGAGACGTTGGGGGCGACCACGCCGCCCATGAGTTTCTCCAGATCGAGAATCAGGGCGTTGGGATCGTCGCGTTTGAAGGAGATGCTCGTCTGGCCGGCGTAGGTCATCAACTCCCGCGTCAGCGCGGCACCCTTGTCCGTGGCCTGGCAGATGGTTGTGACCGCCTCCCGTGTTTTCGGGTCGGGCGTTTCCCACGTCATCTCCACCGTGTTCTGGATGATTGCGAGGATATTGTTGAAGTCATGCGCGATGCCGGCCGCCAGATTTCCGAGACTCTCCATCTTCCGGATCTTGGTCAGGCGCTTCTCCATCTGCATCCGGATCTCGCGTTCACGGCTCTCGGAGGTCATATCGCGGAAAATCACCAGCACGCGGGCCCCGTCCATCCGGCAGACGCGCGCTTCCAACCGGCGTGCCGCACCTTCGGGGGTCTGATACGCGAGCAGGGTCCGTTGCGGTTTTTCCGTGGCCAAGGCCTTCGCGATCGCCCGACGCAGGGTGGCGCATTCTTTCTCTTCGAAGAAGGGCGGACCGATCGGATGGTCCACGATCAGGCCCGGGATCGGCGGCTCGCTGTCGGGCTGTTTGTGGATGGTGATCAGACGGGCCTCCTTGTCGAACACGCACAGGCCGTCCGGCATGCCCGCGATCAGGGCTCGCTGCTGCTGCTCGATCTGCCCGACCTGCCGCGACTTGCGCGCGAGGGCCTCCAGCATGCCGTTGACACTCTGCGCCAACATGCCGAACTCGTCTTTACGCGGCCAGTCGATTGCGAGGGTGTGGTTGTCGAGGGGCCGCTCGCCGATCTTTCGGATCTGGTCGGTCAGCAAGGACAGCGGGTTCAGCACGATCCGCGTCTGCAGCCAGAACATTGGCAGCACGAAAATGATGCCCACCGACGCCACAAACACAGTGAGCCATCCCAGTGCGATGCTGGCGATCGAGGAGAAGGTTTGCGGCAACCGGATCGAGATGGAGGTGACCTGTCGGCCCAGGATGTCGTGGATCGGGATCACGGCCTCAAAGGCGTTCTCGCCCAGATGCCAGAATCCGCCCGAGTGGTAGTTCAACGCTCCGGAGAAGATCGGCGCAAGTCCGTTGGGTTGCGCCGACGGAAAGCGCTTGTCCGAAGAGTCCGGTTTGACACGTTTGTCATGAACGGCCACCTGCATGCCGTGCGTCACCTGGTGGATGCGGTCAAGAACCAGATGGCTGCTGAAGAGGGTGCCGATCAGCAGAAACCCTTGGGTTCCGCTCCCGCCCTCCTCTATGGGCGACATGGCAATGAGAATCGGCTTCCCCCGCAGGATGATCACGCCGGTCGGGATATGCGAGGCGGTGAGGCGGTTGTTGAGCAGCGGAGCCGACGTTTGCAGATACGGGGCCATCTCTTCTGCCCCGACCGGTTCGGCCTGTCCGTCCGGCAACCGGAAAAACCCTTTCCGGAAACTCCCGTCCGTATTCAGCAACGCCGCGAAATGCGCTAGCGCATCCCCGTTTTGCGGCGTGACCTGACACTGCAGCAGGGTCTCCGCATCCGATTCTCCCGCCGCCGCAAACGCGTCCGCTAGACTGTCCACCCTCTTCCGCAGGTTACCGGCCTCGGCGTAAACGACATTCTCCACCTCGGAACCGATCATCTGGATGCTTTTCTCGGCATTGCGAAGCATGTGCACGAGAATGAAACGTCCGCCCAGATAGAAAACCAGCAGCAGGATCAGCAGGATGGATCCTGTCACCAGACTGAACTTGGTTCGGATGCTCCGTAAATCCCTGACTATCGCGGATGCCTTCATACGGTTGCGCAACAGCGAATCGTATCTTGTCTGTCCCTTTTCCAGAATGAGACAAAAAAGGGACGCCGGGTTTGTGAACGCGTTCCGCACTCTCTTTCCTCCGGTTGCCACTCGGGTTTCCCCAAAAAATCGGGAGGCGGGAATGTTGATAAAGCATCAATAGTAAAGCATAAATCGGGCCAAAAAGCTGAAAAGGTGCGATGAAAACAAGTTTTCCTTTTGCACCCTCGTCGCGAACCGATTATGTCTCCCGCGTCCCGCGCGTCAGCGGCGTTCCGCGTTCCCGCCGTCGATCCGGTAGATCTCGGTGTGTTTGCCGCGGACCGCGAGATCAAAGGCCCGTGTGCCGCAGGAGACGCGGAGCGTGCGTTCCGCGCCCTCCTCCTGCCAGGGATCGGTCGCGAGCACCAGCCAGACATCCTCCGTGACGCGCAGCCTGCGGATCAGCGGCCGTCGCGCTTTCCAGGCGGCGTGTACCGGTTCGTCATGGAACGGACGTGCGCGGCCGAGTTCCTCCGACACGCCGGCCACCCGTTCCAGACTCTTCATGAAAAGCGGCAGCGTGCGGTAGGGCTGTCCCGTGCTTTTGGGTTCCCATCCCCACAAAACGACTCCGCGCGCCCCGCAGAAAAAGGGCAGGATGGCCATGGACTCGGCCAGATAATCATCGACTTCGCGTGTGCCGAGTTTTTTGTTGCTGTTGTGGTAGCGGAGCCAGAGGTAGGCATAGAGTGGCTTGTCTCCGGTCAGCGCCATCCGTTGCGCGTTCTCCTCCACGTTGGCGCCCATGTAGAAGACCGAGTCCGGGCGGTCATAAAAACAGTAGAGGCTCGCGATGCAGAAATCCACCGCCGGATCGATGTGCTGCCACAATTCGGCATCGGTTTTGTGCGTGCCGTCGATCTGTTGCGCGTCCTTGCCGCAGATTCCCCAGTAGTCGCGCCGGAAGGGCTGCGGGCCGTAGATCCCCACCGGAAGGTGCGGAAAGGCCTCTTTGGCCCAGCGGCAAGGCAGGGTATACCAGGTGCCCCACTCGCGGTAGTAGGCCTTGCGGAACGCCTCCACCGTGTCCGCGCCCGATGCGGCCCGCAATACCGGATTGGTCCAGAGGGCCTCCGGCTCCTCATCGAAGTCAAACTCGATGTCGTGGACAAACAGTCCGCGTCCCTGTTTCATGGCGATGTTGCGGCGGATGATGCGCTCGAATTGCGGTGGCTTGGCCCAAGGATTCTTCCCGTTCGGGATGATCTTTTCCCGTTGCTTTCCGGGGTAGTCAGAGTAGGTGTTCAACAGGTCGACGGGTTCGAACCCGCGCGCCAGAGCTTCGCGCTCGTTGGCCTTGTGGTCTTTGCCGCCCACGTTCCAGAAGATCCTCAGGCCGCCCCGCATGTTGACGCGGCCAATCTCTCCCCAACTCGGAGGCGGGGGCTGCTCCGTTTGCGCCGCAACGGACAACGCGGCGCCCAAGGCCAAACCGCAGACGAGATTTAAAAGCGGAAGAACGGCTTGCGGGAAGGGCATGGCGGGATTTCCCCCTTTCTTTTCAAACGAGGTTCTGGAAATAAGCGATCGTTTTGGCCAGCCCCTCGGGCAGGGTGACCGATGGCGCCCAGCCGAGCAATTCACCCGCCAGCGTGATGT
The DNA here is from genome assembly GCA_033812795.1 of Kiritimatiellia bacterium. Classification (GTDB taxonomy): domain Bacteria; phylum Verrucomicrobiota; class Kiritimatiellia; order RFP12; family UBA1067; genus JAPXSY01. The sequence goes on along the minus strand of JAPXSY010000019.1, from coordinate 10,361 downwards.
CGGGTTTGCGCCGCCGAGGGTCGTCCTTCGGCAGGGGATGGAACGCCAGTCGGCTCCGGCTCTTGGGTAAAAGCCGCAGGGTCTCCTCGGCGAGTTGGCGGATGGTGTACTCGCCGGGGTTGCCGATGTTGATGACCGGCACGCGCATGGCCCGGCCTTCGAAGAAAGTTTTCACTTTTTTGTGGTCCAGCGCCATGAAGCGCAGGATCGCGTCGATCAGATCGTCGACATACTGGAAGCTGCGGGTCTGTGAGCCGTCGCCGTATAGCGTGATGTCCTGGTTCCGCAATGCCTGCATGATGAAATTGCTGATGACGCGGCCGTCCTGCGGATGCATGTTGGGCCCGTAGGTGTTGAAGATGCGGATCATACGCACGTCCACGCCGTACTCATGCACGTAGTCGGCGCACAGGGTTTCGGCGGCGCGCTTGCCTTCGTCGTAACAACTCCGTGCACCGATGGAGTTGACGTTGCCCCAGTAGGATTCCGGTTGGGGATGGATTTCCGGGTCGCCGTAGATCTCCGAGGTGGAGGTATGGAATACCCGGGCTTTGGTCTTGAGCGCAAGCTCCAGCACATTCATGATGCCGAGAAAGGAGGTTTTGAGGGTCTCGACGGGATTGCGCTGGTAGTGGATGGGCGAGGCCGGACAGGCGAGGTTGTACACCTCGTCGAACTGTCCCCAGAAGGGCTGCGTCACATCATGCAGGATGAAGGTGAAGCGGCGGTTGTCCAGCAGGTCGTAGATGTTGGCCTTGGTCCCTGTGAAGAGGTTGTCGATGACGGTGACCTCATGCCCTGCGGCCAGCAGCCGCCGCGCGAGATGGGAGCCGATGAATCCGGCACCGCCGGTGATGAGTGATTTTCGGATCATGATGCGTGTTTCCGTTTCGGGGTTGTGACGTTCAGCCGGGAAATCCCGTCCGGCCGGATAACAAAATACGACCCCACCCTGTTTCAGTGCTTTATTATTGGCGGGGGTATGGTAACAGTCAACCCTCTTTTTCAAGGGCATTCCGGTCTCCCGTTTCCGAGCAAGGAATTGTGCTCGGTTGAGGGGTGTGCTACACTGTCCGCCACACAAAAGAGACACGCTGCCCGCCTGGGGTTCCGCTCGGGTGGAAACGGGGCTGGCTGGAGTGTTCAATGCGTTCAGCGCCAGTGCGGGAACGGGAGGGACGGGATGACCGGGACAAAAAACAAGATGATTGGGTTGGCGGTTTGCGCTGTGATGGCAGGGGGAGCGCTGTGCGCGGTGCGCGCGCAGACGGAGTCGCGGCCTCGCGTATTGATCATCGGCGACTCGATTTCGCTCGGGTACACGCCGTTCGTCAAGGCGGCGCTCTCGAACCGGATGGAAATTGTGCACGCGCCGGGCAACAATCAGGCGACCGCCACGGGCCTCGCGCATCTGGAAACGTGGCTCGGTACCGGCAAATGGGATGTGATCCATTTCAACTGGGGGCTGCACGACCTCAAATATATCGACGATCAGGGCAAGGCTACGGATGTCGCCAAGGGCCGTCAGTGGGTTCCGGTGGAACAGTACGAGACGAATCTGGGCACGCTGGTGCGGCGGCTCAAAACAACCGGCGCACGGTTGATCTGGTGTTCGACCACACCGGTTCCGGAGGGGACGGCGATCCGTATCGCGGGCAGTGAGGTCGCCTACAACGAAGCGGCGCTGCGTGTCATGCGGGGTGCGGGGGTGCCGGTCAACGATCTGCACGCGTTCGTCGGTCCGCCCGAACGGCGCCTCGCTATGGGAGGGCGCCCCCGCGATGTGCATTACACTGCCGCAGGGTCCAAGGCATTGGCGGGCGAAGTGGTCAGGGCGATCGAAACCGCGCTGGAGTCCCGCGCCGGACAGGATGGTTGGGTTGAGCTTTTCGATGGCAAGAGCCTGGCCGGATGGCGGCCGTACGGCAAACCGGTGGGAACGGCGCCCGGCGAGGGATGGTCGGTTGAGGGGGGACTGCTGCGCAAAAAACCCAAGATCAGGGGAGGCGACCTGATCACGGAGAAAACGTACGGGGATTTTGAACTGGAGTGGGAGTGGCGGATCTCTCCCGGCGGAAACAACGGGGTGAAGTACTGCGTCACCGAAGCGCGTCCCGGCGCGCCGGGCTACGAGTACCAAATGATCGACGATCTCTCGGCGAAATGGGTGAAACTGCCGGCGAATGCGCGGACCGCCTCGTTCTATGCGGTGTTGCCGCCTGCGGCCGACAAACCGCTGAAACCGGCGGGGGAGTGGAATGTCTCCCGCATCGTTGTGCGGGGCGACCGGTGCGAGCACAGCCTCAACGGCCGGAAGGTTTTGGAGTACGTCTTCGGCAGCGCCGAAGTCAAGGCGGGCGTGGCAGCCAGCAAGTTTGCCGAGGTTCCCGATTTCGGCGACAAGATCAAGGGGCACATCATGCTGACCGACCATACGGATGAAACGTGGTTCCGATCCATCCGCATCCGCGAGCCCGCCGCACAACCGTAACCCAAAGAACGAGGCCGCGTTTTCCGTCACCGGCCACCCCCTCTTTGCCCGGAAGCGCATGAGGGCGGCCGGAGCGGAACGCGCCTCAGCTTCGCAGTGCGGCCTGTGCCGCAGCCAGACGCGCGATCGGCACACGGAAGGGCGAGCAGCTCACATAGCTGAACCCGAGTTTGTGGCAAAACTCCACGGTCTTCGGATCGCCGCCGTGCTCACCGCAGACACCGACCTTTAGATTCGGCTTCACGCCGCGGCCGTACTGCATCGCGATTTCGACCATACGGCCCACGCCCTCCTGGTCCAGCACTTGGAACGGGTCGTAATCATAGAACCCGCGCGCGACATACTCGCCGAGGAACTTGCCCGCGTCATCCCGTGAGAAGGCGCAGGTCATCTGCGTCAGGTCATTCGTGCCGAAAGAGAAGAAGTCCGCCTCCGCCGCGATCTGGTCTGCGGTGACTGCTGCGCGCGGCACCTCGATCATCGTGCCGATCCGGATCGGCAGTTTGACTTTCCGGGTCCGTTCCACATCAGCCAGAACCTTGTGGATCAGTTCCTTTTGCGCGGTCAGCTCTTTGACGTTACCGACGAGCGGCACCATGATCTCGGGCTGCGAGCCTTTGACCGCAGCCGCGGCTTCGCAGATCGCACGCGCCTGCATCTCGGTCACCTCCGGATAGCTGATGCCGAGACGGCAACCGCGGTGGCCCAGCATGGGGTTGGTCTCATGCAGGGACTCGACCACCTCGCGGATCTGGATGACCTCAAGGTCCATCTCCCGCGCCATTTCGGCCTGTCCGGCCTCGTCATGCGGCAGGAACTCGTGGAGGGGCGGGTCCAGCAACCGCACCGTGCAGGGGCGCCCTTTGAGCGCCTTGAACATGCTGATGAAATCCTTACGTTGCAGCGGCAACAGTTCTTTGAGCGCCTGCCGGTATTGTTTCAGCGGCGCAGCCAACTCCTGTTCCAGACGGGTACGCTCTTCCGGGTCCGTACACTCGGCCAGCGCCTGCCGCAGGCTCTTGACGGTTTCGGCCACCAGAATCATACGGCGGAAACTGATCACCCGGTCCCCCTCGAAGAACATGTGCTCGGTGCGGCAGAGCCCGACGCCTTCGGCACCGAACGCCACAGCTTTGGCGGTGTCGCGCGGCGTGTCGGCGTTGGTCCGCACGCCCAGCTTGCGGTATTTGTCCGCCAGCGCCATGATCATCGCGAACGGGCCGGTGAGCTTCGGATCCTCGGTCTCGATCTGGCCTTCGTACACCAGGCCGGTCGAGCCGTTCAGCGAGATCCAGTCGCCCTCCTTCAGCACCAGCTTGTTGCAGGAGATGGTTTTCTTGTCGTAACTGATGTGCAGTTCGCCGCAACCGGAGACGCAGCATTTACCCATGCCGCGGGCCACCACCGCCGCATGCGAGGTCATGCCGCCGCGCGCGGTCAGGATGCCGGCCGCGACATTCATGCCGCCGATATCTTCGGGGCTGGTCTCGATACGGCAGAGAATGACCTTCTTTCCCTCCCGGGCCCACAGTTCGGCGGTCGCCGCGTTGAAGACGATCTGACCGGTGGCCGCCCCCGGCGAGGCCGGCAAGCCCACGGTGATCTTTTTGGCCTTGGCCTCGGCACTGCGCACAAAGACCGGATGCAGGAGCTGATCAAGCTGACCCGGTTCGACGCGCAGCACCGCCGTTTTTTCGTCAATGATCTTCTCCCGGACGAGATCGGTGGCGATCTTCACCGCCGCAGCCGCGGTACGTTTCCCGCTGCGGGTCTGCAGAATGAACAGCTTGCCGTCCTCGATCGTGAATTCGAGGTCCTGCATGTCACGGTAATGCCGTTCCAGCTTGACACGGATCGCGTCAAGCTGCTTGAAGACCTTGGGCATGGCCTCTTCCAGCGCCGGGTACTGCACCTTGCGCACCGCCTCGGTGATGTTGCGCGCCTTGGCCCATTCGCGCGAACCCCGGATCGTGATCTGCTGCGGCGTGCGGATTCCGGCCACCACATCCTCGCCCTGCGCGTTGATCAGGTATTCGCCGTAAAAGTACTTGTGCTCGCCAGTCGAGGGGTCACGCGTGAAGGCCACGCCTGTGGCGGAGTTGGAGCCGGAGTTGCCGAACACCATGGTTTGCACGTTCACGGCTGTGCCGAGAAGCCCGCGGATGTCGTTCAACGCCCGGTACTTGATGGCCCGCGGGTTGTTCCAGGAACCGAACACCGCGTCAATGCCGCGCCAGAGCTGCTCCATCGCGTCGGTCGGGAAGGCGCACCCTTTGATCTCCCGAACCCGTTTCATATACCGCGCCACAACATCCTGAAGGTCTTCGGTCATGAGTTCCGTGTCGAGCGTGTACCCTCTGGCGTGTTTCACGTTCTCCAGTTCCCGCTCGAACTCGTGGTGCTCCACGCCCATGACCACGTTGCCGAACATCTGAATGAAGCGGCGGTAGGAATCCCAGACGAAGCGCGGGTTGCCCGTGCGCTCGATCATCGCCTCGACCGTCTTGGGGTTAAGGCCCAGATTGAGGACCGTATCCATCATGCCGGGCATGGAGGCTGCCGCACCCGAACGCACGGAGACCAGCAACGGGTTGGGGCCGTGGCCGAACGTCTTGCCGGTGGCTTTCTCGAGTTTGCGCAATGCTTCCGTCACCTGATCGCGGAGCAACGCGTGCAAAGCCTTCTCGCCGACCTCATAGTACTTCGCGCAGGCTTCCGTGGTGATTGTGAAACCGGGGGGCACTGGCAGACCCAGGCCGGACATGTCAGCCAGGTTCGCGCCTTTGCCGCCGAGCAGGGTCTTCATGGAGACCGAACCCTCGGAGCGCCCCGAACCGAACGAATAAACGAATTTTGCCGTTTTCCCCGCAGACTTCCTCGCGCGGGACGTTTTCACAGAGACAGGTTTTTTCACGGTTTTTTCCTTGTTGGTTTAAAACGGGAGACAGTGTACCACACGCGCCCCGGGAGTCAATCCCGTCAGGCGCGACACACCAATTCGGGCGGTTTGCCTGTGGCCTACAGAGTCAGATGGCGAAGTGCGGAATCCTCAGCCATTCGCCGTCCTTCTGCGCCGAGCGATGCATGTAGATTCCGGCGATGGTCATGTTGACCGCGCAGATGACATCAACGACCGGCTTCTGGCCGAGCAGGATCGCACGGATGAAGTCATCCGTAAGATAACCGTGGCTGCCTCCGTGTCCGCCTGCCGGCACTCCCGGCGGCAACGGCGGCTTATTGTAGGCAATCTTGGCAAGCTCTTCCTTCGTTGCCTCACCCTTGTAACCCTCGTCGTATTGTCCGCGTGTGCCGAGGCAGCGTCCTGTCTCTTGGATGGCGGACGGCGTATCTCCGCCGCGTCCCATGCGGGCCATTCCCCCCTCGGATGTCTTGAGAAGCGCGACTTCCGTACCGTAGATGTTGCCGTAGTTGCCGGGCTTGCCGATGAACGACTTCTTGGCATCATAGTGCGTGGGCACACCCAGACATGCGCATTTCGTGAAGTGTCCGTGGGTGACACAGTTGTAGAAGCCGTTGCCGTGGGTGCAGTACCACTGCGGTGCGGCGAAATTGCGCCAGCCTTTGTAACTGCCCATCGGTCTTGAGCCATGATGCCAGTACTCGCCTTCCGTATAGATGATTTCGCCCAACGCGCCGCCCTTGTAGAGCGCGCGCATCGCAAAACACTGGGGACGGAACGCGGTCGTCTCGTTCATCTGGTAGATCATCCCCGTTTTCTTGACGGTATCGACGAGCTTCTGCGCGTACTCCTCCTGAATGTCGCCCCAGAATGCGGGAACAGCCGAGACCGCGTGCATGCCGTTCTCCATTGCCAGGATCGCAAGCGGCGCGTGGCTCGGCGGATCGGTCGCGATGTAGACCGCGTCCATCTTGCCGCGCATCTCCTTGATCATCTCCTCGCAACTCTTGAAAGTCCGCGGCGCCTTGAGTTGCTTCTGCATGTCGGCGCAACGCGCGGGATCGAGATCCGTACACGCGACGATCTCGACGTTCGGATGGTTCTGGTAGCCGAACGAGCAGCCGAATTTGCAAATGCCGTGCCCGGCGATGCCGACGCGCACCTTCTTGTCGGAGAACGGTTCCCACTTGACCTGCGCGATTTTGCCTGCGTCCGTCTCATCGAAACCCGCGATGACCTTGCCGTCCTTGTCCTTCTGCGCCGTTGCGCTGAATACGTTCGCGGCGAAAAACGAACCACCCATACCAAGGAACCCTTTCCGGGACATTTCAAAAGACATATCCATCCTCCTTTGGTGCCTTATCGACCGATAAGGCCAATAAAAAAACAAGCTGTTTCTCACATGAAGGGATCATGAAAAAACCGTTGTGTCCTTTGAGTCTTTGTGTGATACGAAGTGAGGTCGCGGGCTCTGCCCGCATTCGTTGTTTCAACATTTACAAGATATCATACATCATCTGCCGAAAACCTGTAACCAGAAACCTCAACGGTCAGGGTAATCGGTTCGTGACAGGGGTGCGATCGAAGGTCATGCGTTTCAGGGTTCCATTGCGGCGCCATCGGGATCGGGATCGGAATCGCCGCCATCATTACACTTGTCGCTGCGGGCCACTGCACTGCGTGGGCGCAACAGTCGATACCGAACCCGATAGCGATACCGATTCCGATAGCGATACCGATAGCGATACCGATCCCGATTTGGAGAACGTGAACGTTGGCTATACCCCGTTCACGTACTCGTACACGATAACTCCTCCCCCCGTCACTCTCCTCCCCCCGTCACTCTCCTCCCCCCGTCACTCTCGTCGAAACGTCACGCATTCATGCATTCATGCCCTCATGCACTTCCCTTCCCCTCTATCGGGGGAAGGTGATGCGGTAGAAGCGCGCGGGAGGGGGGCTGGCGTCGGGATCGGTGAAGTTGAGGGTGCCGCCGGCGGGGATGGTGGTGGTGCCGGAAAGAGGGAGCCAGGAGGGGGACGAGAGGCTGTCGCTGGCTTCGATGCGGACGGGGAGGGCGGCGGAGGGGTTACCGGTGAGGGTGACGGCGAACGCGCCGGAGGCGGGTGACGCCGAGCTGAAGGCGGGGTTCCAGCAGACGGTGGGACGGCCGCCGAACCAGGACGGCCAGTCGCCGATGCCGGGCAGGTAGTAGAACGTGGCGGGATTATTATTATGGAAGGCGGAGTAGCCGAGGGCCGGGGCGTCGCCGGTGAAGAGGATGTTGGTGAGGGAGGGGCAGTCGGCGAAGGCGTATCCGCCGATGTTAGTGACGCTGTTGCCGATGGTGACGGCGGTGAGGGAGGGGCATTCTGCGAAGGCGTGGGTACCGATATCAGAGACGCTGTTGGGGATGGTCATGGCGGTGAGGGAGGGGCATTCTGCGAAGGCGTATCCGCCGATGTTGGTGACGCTGTTACCGATGGTGACGGTTGCGAGGGAGGAGCAGAGTAGGAAGGCCCAGTCGCAGATATTGGTGACACTGTCGGGGATGGTGACGGAGGTAATGAGTGTGTGTTCGGAGAAGGCGTAATTACCAATGGCGGTGACGGGATGGCTGCCGAAGGTGGAAGGGATGGCGACGGCACCGCCGGAGCCGTTGTACTTGGTGATGGTGGCTCCGCCGTCGCTGACGGTGTAGGTGTAGTCGCCGTAGGTGTCGGCGGACACGCCAAGGGGGAGGAGCAACGCGAGATGCGCGAGCGCGAAGGCGCACAGACGCGGTGAGCGGGACGAACGTGCGGTGCGGAACACGGTGTTGTGGTTCATGGCGTTACACATCATGACGGCCTTCTTTTAACAACTCGTTTTTTATCGCACCTGCCGAACTGTGCGATACTCATCGCACGACACCGACACCAGTGCGTTCATGGGATACAGTATAGAGGAGATGAGGCGGCAAGGCAATGGAAAACGCAGTGAATAACGGAATAACGTAATCGGTTAGTGGCAGGGGGGGTACTCGGTTTTTTTATCACACGAAGGCACAAAGGGCACTAAGGTTTTTTGGAGGTAACGCGCTCCCAGACAAACTAATGCACTAATTAACTAACGCACTAATTAACTTGGGTTGCGGGCTTCGCCCGCGTTAGTGACAGGGGTGCGATCGAAGGTCATGCGTTTCAGGGTTCCATTGCGGCGCCATCGGGATCGGGATCGGAATCGCCGCCATCATTACACTTGTCACTGCGGGCCACTGCGTGGGCGCAACAGTCGATACCGAACCCGATAGCGATACCGATCCCGATTTGGAGAACGTGAACGTTAGCCATACCCCGTACCCGTACACGATGACTCTTCCCCCCCCCGTCACTGACCGATTACACGGTCAGGAAAAGGGGGATGGGCCCCGTCAAGGCTCGCGGCGCCCCGGCGCGAGACCGTGAGCCAGTCGAGGTCCGGGTCCGGATTCTCCGCATCGAGCATGGGGCAGCGTAGCGCGCGGTCGCATCCGAGTGTGGGGATCAGCGGGAAGGCGTGCCGACGCAGATCAGGTGTTCCCGCCCGTGCCGGATGGATCAGACAACCCACACGGCCCGACGCGCGGTCGAGAAACCCGGCGAAGCAACAACTCCCCATCCGCCGCTTCCAATACCAGGCTGCGAGCCCCAGTGTGAGCGGAGCGAGCAGGGTCATCAGAAGATGGTCACGCCATCCGCCGCACCGCAGATGCGCCCGTACCAAATCGCGGTACCGGGGCCGTGCGCCGTGAGGCGGGAAAAGCTGTTCCGCGGCTCGCGTGTTCGCCTCCAGAAAGGCCGCGATTTTTGCGTCGCCCCAACGCATGTTCACGCAACAGCCGCAACATCCCTGACGGTACGATTGACACTCCATTCCGGATCTCCCGTTCACCGCGCCGCATGCACGGTCATTCAGAAGTATGCGGTACCCTCCGGCAAAGGTCAACGGCGTATCGGGGCAGTGGAACGCATTGGCGCGTCCCGCTCATGAAACACGGGCAAGCAGAGACGGTCCCTGCCGGTACGGCGGGACGTCCACAGCTGCGAGCCAGGCGCGGAGCCGGACTGCCGAAGCCGTGCCGGGCTCCGGCAGGGACACATTCCCGAGGCGTCCGCCGACGGTTCTGGGCGCCGTCCTTAGCGATAGCCTGAACGTTGTGCGTTCGAGCCGTATCCGCACACAGCGCGGCGGCGATGGCCGTCACCACAGCAACAGCCGCGTCGAAAAGAGGCCGTGCAAATCCACCCCTTGCGCCATGGCCTGGAGCACCGCCCCGCCTCCCGGCGGGGGGAAGGCCCCCGCGATGCCGTGGCGGCGGGCGAGATAGCTGCGCACGACCTGGCGGACGGATTCGCTCGGGGGCGCGCCGAACGCGATGACCCCGGCGACGTTCCCGCGCCACTGCTGCCGCCACGCGGCGCAGGCGGACCCGCCGCCGATGCGCAGCTCGCCGCCGGAAACGGGTTCGGGGAAGTCCACCTCGACGATATGCGGCGCGGCGGGAAAGGCCAGCGAGAGCTCCCCGTTGACCCGCACGGAGAGCCCGGCGGCGTCCTCGGGGTCGTAGGCCGGCTGGGCGGCGCGGGGCACGGCGGTCACGGACGCGCCGGGCACCTCGAGCAGCGCGGCGAAGTTCGTCGGCGAGTGGGCCGGGCGGACCGCAAGGAAGACCGTCGCGACCGCGTTGGACGCGAAGGCGAGCGGCGAGGCCGGGCCGCCTGCGGCGCTGAACGCGACGCCCCCCGCCTCCAGCACGGGCAGAGCCCACGCGGCGGCGTCCGTCACGGCCGGGACAAGCGGCGTCCCGCCGTTAAGGGCCTCCCATCCGAGCACCCGCCCCGAACCGTCCGTGACAATGCCTTCGGCGCGCTCGCACTGCGAGACCACGGCGGCGCGGATTGCGGCAACCGCGGTCAGCGAGATGATGAT
>JAPXSY010000018.1:0-47076 GCA_033812795.1 Kiritimatiellia bacterium | reverse complement strand
CGGCGGCCGACATATCGGCACCGGCGGAAGGTTCGCCTGCCGGCGTCCGCAACAGACACAAAACCGTGCTTTCCCCCATGGAAAGGCGCTGGCCTTCCGTTAGCTGCACGCTTCCCGTTATGGGGGTGCCGTCTACTTTCGTCCCGAACTGGCTCAGATTCTCCACCGTAACCACGCCGCCCCGCACCACGATCCGCGCGTGCTGCCCGGACACATCCGACGCGCCGAGACGAAAGGTGGCAGAGCGCGACCGTCCGAGCGTGTTCTCTCCTTCCTTCAGGATGTGGACCTCGCCCGCCGGCTCCCCTTTTTCGACTTTCAGACAGAACATGACTGTCAGCCTCCCCCGCTTTGGAAATACTCGCCCACGCCGGATTCGATCGCCCGGATGATGATCGGCGTGGCGATGATGATGAAGACTGCGGGCAAAATGAACAGGGCGGTCGGGATCAGCATCAGCGAGGGCGCGCGGGCGGCCTGCCGTTCGGCACGCTGGTAACGCCGCCGGCGAATCTCCTCCGCCTGAATCTTGAGCGTCGCGGAAATACTCGCGCCCATTTCACTGCTCTGAACCACCGAGGTCACCAGCGACCGGAACTCATCAAGCTGGACCCGGTCCGCCATGGCTTTGAGGCCTTCGACGCGCGATTTGCCCAGTTCGATCTGGCGGAGCGTCACACCGAACTCGTCCCGCAAAGGCCCCTTCGGTCCGTCATGCACCAGATTGCGCACGGCCGCGCCGAAATCCTGACCCGCCTCCATCGAGACCGTGATCAGGTCGATCGCGTACGGCATGCTCTTCGACATGAGGTCCTTACGCGTGCGTGCGCATCGGCTGACCCATGCCACGGGATAGTACCAACCCATCAGACCGAAGCCGATCCCGGCCAACAGACCGTACGCCCAGTTCAGCGTCAGGATGAAGGTGGTCAAACCCGCCACGGCGAAGAGCACGGCGCCGGCGAATCCTTGCAACCCGCGCACCTCGACGGATTCGATCGGCATCGCGCCCGCAATCAGGTCGTTGCGGATCTGGCGCGTCTGCACCGGAAACGTCTGGTCAATCCAAGCGCCGGTCGCCCGGCCGATCGTGCCGATCTCATGATGGAACACGCGGAACACCAGCGGCTTGGCGTTGCTCAGCGTCTCGTTCTCCTTGCGGATAACGGCCTGGATTCCGTTGACCAGAAACAGGACCGATAAAAACGTCAGCATTTGGATGATGATTACGTCCATGCGGTTGCTCCTCAGACATCGATGGTGACGATTTTGTTGATCACGAGAAACCCCACGGTTTCGAGGATCACCACCGCACCGATCGCGCACCAGCCGATCTTGGTCTGGAGCAGTGGCTGCATCAGTTCGCGATCCAGAAAAAAGAGGATCAAGAAAGCCACCAGCGGCGCCGCCGCCATGGCGATGGCCTCGAACCGTCCCTGCGCGGTCATGGTCAGCAGACGGTCCTTGAACTCCGTGCGCTGGCGGATGGTGTCGGTGATCCGGTCCAGCACCTCCGCCAGACTGCCGCCCGACTGCATGGTCAACCGGATCGCCGTAACCAGCAGACTGAGGTCTTCGCCGGGCATCCGCTCGCACAGGCGGCTGAGGGCCTCGGGCAGGTCCATGCCCAGACGGTATTCTTGCAGAACAAGCATCAGTTCTTCCGTCATCGGCCCCCCCATATCGCGCGAAACAATCTCCAGACTCTGCGGCAGCGCCGCGCCGGCGCGCAAGCCGTTCGCCAACCCGAGCGTGAGATCCGTCAGGCGGGCGTCAAACAGGCGTTGGCGGGTCCGGATACGGTGCTGTACCCATTTGGCCGGGATGTGAAAGGCGATCACACCCGCCAGCAGACAGGCGCCGCCGATCAGCATGGGACTCAGCACATTAAAGGCGATCAGCGCGGCTGCCGCAAGACCCGCCCCCAACAGCGCGGCCGACCAGCAGGCCTGCGCCAGACGCTCCGGGGTCGTGAACCGGTAGATCGGCCCCAACTGCTTCACGCCGTCGGACCGGATGTGTTGGGTGGCCGACCGCTCCAGCCCGATCTGTGCCAGCAGCGGGGTCACTACCCACACGCCCCACGTCGTGGCCGCGAATACCAATACCAGCACCAAAATATCGGTCATGGGAAACTCCTCGCTTACGCGCGTTTTCCGTTTACGCTTTGGGCACGAACACGCCCATATCCAGCCGCAGGTCGCCGCGTTGCTTGAGCGCCTCGACAAACTGCGGAATATTGCCGGTGGCCACCATCTGGCCTAGCACCTTGCCTTCCGGACTGAACCCTTTTTGTTCGAACACGAAAATGTCTTGCAGGAGAATGGTGTTGCCCTCGCGTCCGGTCACCTCCGAGATGGTCACGATCTTGCGGCTGCCATCCGCCAAACGGTTTTGCTGAATGATGAGGTTGATGGCGGAGGCGATCTGCTCGCGGATGGCGGCGGAAGGCAACTCGAACCCCGCCATCATCACCATGTTCTCGAGACGGGCGAGGCAATCGCGCGGCGTGTTGGCGTGGGCGGTCGTCAGGGAACCGTCGTGACCGGTGTTCATGGCTTGCAGCATATCGAGCGCCTCGGCGCCGCGGCACTCGCCCACAACAATCCGGTCCGGCCGCATACGCAGTGCATTGATCACGAGGTCCCGGATGGCGACACGTCCGCGTCCCTCGATGTTGGCGGGCCGCGCCTCCAGCCGCACGATATTGCGGTGGGAGAGTTTTAACTCAGCCGAATCCTCAATGGTAACCAACCGTTCGTTGCGCGGGATGAATTGGGAGAGCACGTTCAGCAGTGTGGTTTTGCCGGATCCCGTGCCGCCGGACACCACGATGTTCTGACGCGCGCGCACCGCCTCCTCCAGAAAGAGCGCGATCTCCGGGGTCATGCTGCCGAAGGCGATCAGGTCATCCGTCGTGAGTTTGCGCTTGGCGAATTTGCGGACCGTCACGGACGAACCGTCGAGCGCCAGCGGCGGGATGATCGCGTTGACGCGCGAACCGTCCGGCAGACGCGCGTCCACCATGGGGCTGGCCTCATCCACATGCCGACCGAGGGGCTCCACGATCCGCTGGATGATGGTGATCAGGTGGCGGTCGTCGAAAAAACGCATGCCGGTCTCGTATAAAACCCCTTTGCGCTCCACGAAAATGCGTGCGGGCCCGTTGACCATCACCTCATCGACAGTCGGGTCGCGCAGCATTGGGGTAATCGGGCCGTACCCGATCAGCTCGTCGAGCAGCGCTTGCCGGAACAGGTCGTTGTTTATGAGGTCGCGCGGCAATTCATGGCGTACCTCACGCAGGACCTGATCCAACGCGTTCTCCAGCTTGGCGCGCATCTCCTCATCCTGAATTTGTTTGGTCGCGATCTCCGGCAGGTTAAGTTTGAACAGCACCTGCTCGTGGATGCGCCTTTTCATCGTCATCATCTCTTCGGTGTAGAGCGCGGCCATGGCAGCCAGAGCGGGATCCATCTCGATGTCCGGCTCTGCGGCATGCTGCGCGTCGGCCGCAGGTGTTTCGGATGGAGTCTCTTTTGTGCCCTGGCCGAAGCGCAGGGAGAACCCGCCGATCTGCAGGCTGTCGCCCTCGCGCAACGTCGCCTCGGTCGTCAAGCGCTTGCCGTTGAGCAACGTGCCGTAGGTACTGTCCAGATCGCGGACCCGGAACACCCCTCCCTTTCCCGTCACGGTGAGATGCGCACGCGACACCCGGTTGTCATGAAGGACAATGCGGTTCTCGGGCGAACGCCCGAGCGTTGTCACGCCGGCGGGTTCCAGCGTGTACACTTCGGCTTCGCCGGACCCGCCGGACGGGATGAGGGTGAGTGTCGCCATGACGGATCAGAAGAAGAAGAACCGGCGTTTCTGTTTTTCGAGTTGGCGCTGTTGCACCGGTTTGTCGGACTCCTGCAGCGCCGGCGCGGTCTGTTCCGAAACCGCGGGGGTCTCGATCGGCATCCCGGCGATGCGCGGGCTCATCAGGATCAGCACTTTGCTGTCTTCCTTGCGCGTATTCTTCTCCGAGAAAAACCACGAGATGGCCGGCACGCTGCGCAGGAACGGCACCCCTTCCATGTTGGACTGCTCGACCAGGCTCTTCATGCCCGCCAGCACGATGGTCTGGCCGATCGGGCAGTTGACGGTGGTTTCGATACGGTTGCGCTTGAGGTCGTAGTCGTTGCCGACCGGCACGGGATAGCTGAGTTCGAGGTTCACATCCAGAGCCGCGGCCTTGGCGTTTAGCAGGCCGCCTTTGACCTTCATAAGCAGTCCGTAATCCACATCCTCCAGCGAAGTGGCGTCACGTGTGGCGACCCGCACTTTCAGGGTGCCGCCACTGTGGTAGGTGCGCCATTCGGGCGAGTCGTTCTTGAAGGTCATGTGTCCAGCGTTCTGGAAGCGTCCCGGTCCGTTGCCGGCGAAGAACTTCAGCGCGCCCTGCAACCCGCTGTTGATCGTGTAGGTGCCGGCCCACCCTGAAGAACGCGTGGCGAGGTCACCCTGGAAGCCCGCCGAGGTCGAATCCAGCACCAGCAGGCCCGCCTTGGCCAGATTCACGCCGATCTGCTTCTCCTCCGCATCCGTGACCCCCACGAACACGGCCTCCATTTCGATCATGGTCGGCACGATCGTCAGATCCACCAAAGCCCGCACTGCCCCCTCGTTCACCGGTTTGGTCGCGTCTTGTTTCTCGTCGCCGCCCCGTTTGAACGTGATCCAGTTCTGCGCCTCGATGATCTGCAGGATACGGTCTTTGTCGCGCTGGCTGTAGACCTGTCCGGACACGAAGATGTTGTTCCCGGAGAAGGCCAGCTTCACGCTGCCCGGTTCGGCGGATTCCGCAGGGGCCTCGGTGCCCAGCACCTTCACGCCTGCTTTTTCGAACGCCGCCTTGAGTCCCAGCATCACCTCGGGCGCGGGCCGGAACGAGGCCAGATTGACCACGTTATCCTTATACAGGGCCACCACCTTCTGCAGGTAGTTCCAGTGTTCGATGTTGCTGACCTCGCCCTTGATGAGCACGCGGCCGAGGTTGATCGCCACATCCACCTCCGGCACGGTGTCGAGGTCCCGTTTGACCGCAGCGAGCACAGCGTTGATGTTGTCGGTCACGGTCAGCGTGAAGATCGCCGAGACGTTCCCTTCGCCGGCCACCTGCAGGTCGGTTGTTCCGGCCCGCAGTCCCATGACGCGCAGCTGCTGCTGCCCCTGCTGCTCCACTTTGGCCACCGATGCATCGGCCATCCGGAATCCCACGATCGGGAAGGCGACGTTAATGACCTCCATTTTGCCGACCGTCACCGTCACCGGTTCCGCATCCGCGGCCCGTGCCAGAGCGGGCGACATCACCAGCGCGAACACCGCGAACGCCATCGCGGACGTTATGACTCTCATTCTGTTTCTGAATGTGCTCATGTGTTTCCTCCGTTCGGATTATTGTCCCGCCGGTTTACCTGATCCCGCGGCATCGATTTGCCCCGGGATTGTCGGCATCTCAACGGGTTTCAGCCCTTTCAACAACTTGTCGAATGTCTCCGCATCCACCATTCCGATATCCATTCGGTTGATGGCCGCCGTATCGCCGGGGCGGCGCAGGGCGAGGGTCAGTTGCGCCTCGCGTTGCGCGGCCACAAGCACCTGGGCCTGTTGCGGCGGCAGCGCCAGAATCAACTCGCCTGCCGCCTCATCGCCGCCCGCGCGGTCCGTAGCCACATCCAGCACCCGGACGCGCGGGAAAAGGACCAGCGTGGCCTCTTTGGCCACCTCAGCGGGCGCGGCCGAAAGGTCGGCCGAGACCACTTTGCTCTGGATTCGGAAAGTGCCGATCACCGCCACCTCGTCGCCGGGTTGCACCAGGCGCGCGATCCCGCCGGGCGGCAGGGTGAGCGCCACCGCCCATTCGCCTTCGCCCACAATATCGGCCATGCTGCGCGAGAGGCCCACGTCCGAAAGCAGCACATAATCTCCCTGGGCGATCGACCGCAGCGCCTTCTGGCCCTTTACCATTTCTGACCGCGACCAGAAGATCGCCTGTGCCGGCCGAGCCGAGACCGGGATCTTCTTCTCCATGATCGAGTCGGCGGTCAGGACGTCGCCTGCCGCGATGTCCCGCGCGACCGCAACCACCGAGGTCATCTTCTCCGCCGCTTGCTTGCGCGCCTGTAGCAGCCTTCCGACTGCCAACACCGCCGCCAACCCCAACAAGACAGCCAGAATCAACGGAATGAAGTTTTTCATCCGACCGTTTCCTTTCACGGGCCTTGCTGCGCGTCCTCACCCCAGGCGAAGCCGCAGGCGCCCACTCCTTTTTCCCACACCATGACCAAAAAACGCGTCCGTTTCCGGCTACACAATAACAAATGCGACCGGCCCGCCACAATCCGCTTCTCCAGCCTCCATCCGCCGCCCGCCAACGCCTGCCGGAACTCCCGGCTGGCGTTTTCGAGCGTACCGCTCAGCTCGCCCTCCTGACGCCAAGTCCGGCTGTTCAGATCCTCGCGCAGGACCGTGGCCAGCGGCGGGAGCGGTAGCCGCGGCAAGGGTGCCTGCGGCGCACCCGCCGCAGCCAGCGCCAACCCGAGCAACCCGAGCGCCGCGCACGCGAGACTATTCGTAGGGCCACGCCTCATCGCTGATTGCCTCCCATTGCTCGGCGACTTCCGCGGACTTGTCGCGGCCGTACCGGTTCCGGATGTAATCTGCCTGCGCCTCCCGGCGCGTCCGCATCACCACCACGTGGCGCTGGTCCTCCTTGTCGCGTCCGAACAGGTTGCTGGCCTGTTCCAGCGGCACGCCGCTATCGTAAAAAACCTGACCCGCATTGAACATCGACCGCACCCACTGCGGCATCCGCATCTGCAACCGGACCTGGCCGCTGGCCGCATGACTCCAATCAAACGTCTCATCAATCCGCGCGTCGCTGGAACTCGGCTGGTGATATGGACTCGGCGCGCCGTTCGCCTCGGTGAAAAAATACCGGTGGATCGTGCCCGGATCGGTCTTCTCCTTGTCCGGATAGCGCAACCCGTGGTTCCACGCCACAAACCGGTCGGCGATCACCAGTTGCTGCCGGGTGACCAGCAGATCGCCGACCCACATCACGCCGCCCAGAAAAATCATGAACAACGGTATCGCCAGCACCGTCTCCATGAGCACCGCACCGCACCGCTTCCCGGCATCCGGATGTGAGGTTCCACCGGACATTCGTTCCTCGTTTCCCTAACGTCTTTGGATGATACAAGATTACCAACCACCGTCGCGGTGAGCATTATACCGAAAGTCCGCTTTATTGAACAAGCATAAAAAGAAACTCTTTCAGCGTGTATAAAACCGCTTGTTTTGTCTGGGACGGTGGGATACGATGCGAGGTGTTGCAAACAAATGATTCTTGCAGGTCCCCGGTGTTTGGTGCGCATAGGGGTGCGGAGAGCAGAAGAAAGGAAACGGAGAAGTCATGAGAACAGGTTTGTGGGCTTGGACAGCTATCGTGCTGGGTATCGGGTTGTCATCCCCGCTTTTTGGCGACGAGGTGCTGTTCAAGTCGGGCGACCGCCTGACGGGCAAGGTTGAGAAGGTGGCGGACGGGAAAATGACCTTCAAATCTAATGTGGCGGGACCGCTCGTCCTGAATATGGAGGACATCAAAACCTTCTCGACCGACGAGCCGATCGAACTCGCCTTGGCTGATGGCTCTCTGCAGAAACAGAAAGTGGCCGCTTCCGACGAAGGGTATGTGACGATTGCCGGAACGGCGCAGCCCGCATCGCTGCCGATCGCCAACATCGCCAAGATCAACCCCGACAAGCCCCGCTGGAAGGGCGTGGTGGGTGCCGGCGCCACCCTTGTGCGCGGCAACACCAAAAGCGACACCGCCAGTGTGACGGCCGAGGCTGCGCGCCGGGGCGAGAACGATCGCATATCATTCGGTGCCGGGTACTATTTTGCCAAACAGCGGGACAACAGCACCCGCGACGACAGTACCATCGCGGATAACTGGTTCCTCAAGGGCCAATACGACTACTTCTTCTCGAAGCAGTTCTATGGCTACGGCAACCTGCGGTATGAGAAGGACCGCATCGCCAATCTGGATATACGGCTCACGCCGGGCCTCGGTGTCGGATATCAATGGATCGAGCGGGAGGATTTCAATTTCTCGACCGAGGCCGGCGCCAACTGGGTGTATGAGAAGTACACCGAACCGGACGAAACCCGCACCTATATGGCCGGCCGTCTGGCCTACCATGTGGACAAATCCTTTAATGATCGTGTGAAGGGGTTCCACAATCTCGAATACATTCCCAGCTTCGAGCGGGCCGACACTTTTCTGGTCAACGCCGATGTGGGGCTGCGCGCCGCCATCACCGCGCGCATGGCGGTCGAGGCCAAGACGCAACTGGCGTATAACTCCAAGCCCTCCGAAGGGCGTGACAAGAAAGACCTGCGCCACATCCTCGGTGTGGCGTGGACCTTCTGAACGGGACGGGCCCCCTGCCGCGCCGCGTGCGCAGGCAGGGGTTACGGAAATCGGGGGCATGTTATGGAATTGTCGTTGCTGATGCAGGCGTTTGATGTTTCCGGAAGGCTGGTGACCATCAATCCCACCGGCAACGGAAACGTCAACGACACCTTTCTGGCCATCTTCCGCAATACCTTTGCGGAAGAGCAGGTGATCCTGCAGCGCGTCAACCCGCTGGTCTTCCCCGAACCGCAGATCATCATGCAGAACCTCCACCGGCTGACCGAGCACGCGCATCGGAAGCTGGAGACGGAAGGGGATACCACCGACCGCGTGTGGCAGATGCCGCGCATCGTCAAAACGCGCGACGGGCAGGACTATTATGTGGATGACGCGGGTGAGGTCTGGCGCGTGATCACCAAGATCGCCTCCGCCACGGCCTTCGATGAGGCCCAGAATGCGGAACACGCCGCCGAGTGCGGCGCGGTGCTGGGCCACTTCCACGGGCTGGTCTCGGATCTCGATCCGCGCAGCATGACCGATCCGCTGCCCGGTTTCCATATCACGCCCGGCTATCTGGCCAAATACGACGCCGTACTGGAGTCAGAGCCGCTGGCGAAGAAGCGACTCGGCGCCTCCACGGAGGCGCGGCGCATGGCGATGTTCATCGAGGAGCGGCGGGGGGTCGCCGCGACGCTGCAGCGGGCGCTGGAGGCGGGCGAACTCACCCTGCGCATCATGCATGGCGACCCCAAGGTCAACAACATCATGATCGATGACTTCACCGGCAAAGGCACGGCTATAATCGATCTCGACACCGTGGGTCCCGGTCTGATCCATTACGATTTCGGTGACGCCCTGCGTTCGATCTGCAACCATGCCGGCGAGGATGAGCAGAATCTGAGCAAGGTGGTCTTCGATCTCGACCTGTGCGAGGCCTTCTGTAAGGGCTACATGGCGCACGCCGGAGAGTTCCTGACCGACACGGACCGCTATTACCTCTACGACGCGATCCGCCTGATCACCTTCGAGTTGGGTCTGCGTTTCTTCGAGGATTATCTCGCGGGTAGCGTCTATTTCAAGATCCGCCACCCGGAACAGAACCTCAACCGCGCCCGTGTCCAGTTCCGCCTCTGCGAATCAATCGAGGCGCGCGAACGCGCGATCCGCAATCTGCTGGCCGCATTGTGAGGAGTGCGCCGTCAACAGGCCGGGAAATCTTACGCGTCACAGCGCCGCGTTGATCTTGGCGTCGCCTTCCAGAACTTTTCGCTTCAGTTCTTCTTTGTAGGCACGGAATTTCGCACGGAGTTCCGGGTCGGCGGTGCCGAGGATCTGCACGGCGAGCAGGGCCGCGTTGACCGGACCCGCGTTGCCGAGCGTCACCGTGGCCACCGGAACCCCTGCTGGCATCTGGAGCGTGGCGTAGAGTGCGTCCAGTCCGTTCAGCGCGCCGCCGGGGATCGGAATGCCGACTACCGGCAGCGCCGTGTGCGCCGCCAGCACGCCGCCGAGGTGGGCCGCGCCACCCGCCGCCGCGATGAGGACCTTCAGCCCGCGCGTCTCCGCGCTGCTCGCATACTCGAACGCGAGATCCGGCGTACGGTGCGCGGAGATCACGCGCGCCTCGAAGGCAACGCCGAAGGCGTTCAAGGTGTCCGCGGCCTTCTGCACGAGAGGCCAGTCTGAATCGCTTCCCATCACGATTCCAATGAGAGGTGTGGGCATGTCTGAGGTCTCCTTGGTTTAGAGCATTCGGAAATCTGTTCCAAGCATCGTGTGTTGTCCGTCACTCCCGGTCCAACGCGCGGTGGGCGATGTCGGTGCGAAAATGCAAACCCTCAAAATGGATTTTCCCGACCGCCTCGTAGGCGCGGCCCACGGCGGCACGCAACCCGGTACCCAGCGCGGTGACAGCCAGCACGCGGCCGCCCGCCGTGACGATCTGGCCGTCCCGCAAAGCAGTCCCGGCATGAAAGAGCAGCACGTCATCCAGTGCGGCGGCTTGGTCCAGCCCCGTCACGGGGAGCCCTTTGCGATAGGCGCCGGGATATCCGCCCGAGGCCAGAATCACCGTGGCGGCGGCTTCGGGACGGACCGTCAGCAGCGAATCGCTCAGTGTGCCGTTGATGCAGGCCTCCAGCGCCGGGATCAAGTCGCCGCCGAGACGCGGCAAAACCGCCTGGGTTTCCGGATCGCCGAATCGCGCGTTAAACTCCAGCACACGGATGCCCTGGGGACCGATCATCAGCCCCGCGTACAACACACCTTTGTAAACAATGCCGCGCCGCTTCAATTCACGCACCACAGGCAGGATCACCGTGTCGCGGATCACCGGCAACAACTCCGGCGTGACCACCGGCGCGGGCGAGTAGGCCCCCATGCCCCCGGTGTTCGGTCCCTGATCGCCATCCGACACCCGTTTGTGATCCTGCGAGGAGGGAAGCAGCACCGCATGTTCGCCATCGACCAACGCCAGGATCGAGGCCTCTTCCCCTTCGAGAAACTCCTCGATCAACACTTCGGCGCCGGCTTTGCCAAAGACCGCCTCCTCCAGCATCGAAACCAGAGCCGCTTCCGCCTCTTGCCGCGTCTGCGCGATGATCACCCCTTTGCCCGCCGCAAGTCCATCCGCCTTGATCACCACCGGCAACGCGAAATCATCCAGCGCGGCCCGTGCCGCCGCACTCGAACGGAAAGACGCGGAACGGGCCGTGGGGACACCTGCCGCGCGCATCACCTCTTTCGCGAAACATTTGCTTCCCTCCATGCGGGCTGCGGCCCGGCAGGGGCCGAAAACGCGCAACCCTTCGGCTTCCAGCGCGTCGGTGATACCGAGGCAGAGCGCGATCTCCGGGCCCACGACTGTGAGATCCGGACGGTTCTCGCGGGACCAGGCGACCAGTCCGTCCAGATCCTCCGCAGCCAACGGCAGGTTGGTGCAGAACGCGGCGGTTCCGGCATTACCGGGCGCGCAAAACAACTTGGGACGACAGGAGTCTTGGGCCAAACGCCAAGCGAGGGCGTGCTCCCGGCCGCCGCCGCCGATCACAAGGATGTTCATACGCGATAAGATACGGGAAGCCCCCCGCCGGATTCAAGGAGATTCAGCGCCCAGCACCTCTGCATACACGGCGAGGGTGGCGCGGACCATCGCCTCCAGAGAGAAACGCTCCAACGCGTCCTCGCGCAGCCCGGTCAACTCGGTTTGCGAAGCGGTCACGAGCCGGTCGGCCAGCGCCGCCGGATCTCCGGGCTCCACCAGCCAGCCGTTCACCCCTTCGCGCACGATATCGAGCGCGCCGCCGAAGCGTGTCGCGATCACCGGACACTCCATAGCCAGCGCCTCGGTCATGGTGCGGCCGAAGGCCTCGGGTTTGGCATGATTGCCGGAAACCAATACCCGGCCGCAGGCGTAGATTTCCGCCATGCGGCTCTGGCTGCCTGCAAAGGCCACATGGTCGTCTAAACCCAGCGACTCCGCAAGGCGGTACAGCTCCCGCGCGTACCCTTCGCGCGCTGTTTCGGCCCCGCCGACGATCACGGTTTTGATTTGGGGCATCCGCTTGCGGGCCAGATCGGTCGCATGCAGCAACACGTCAAACCCCTTGAGCGGCGTAAGCCGTCCCACCCCCAACACCACGAAACGCCCCGCCAGACCGAATTGGTCACGAAACGCCGCCATGAACGCGGTGTCCAGCCGCTGCGGATCAAACTGTTGCGGATCCAGACCGCGCGGGATCACGCGGATGCGCTCCTCCGGCGTGGCATAGTGCGCACGGATGTGGTTGGCCACAGCCGAACTGGGACAGATTACCCGTACCCCGGCGGTCATGATCCGACTGTAGGCATTGACGCTGTTGAGCCCGTGGACGGTTGAGACGTGCGGCAGGCCGAGTGTCCGGTTCGCCCAGGCGAAGAGCCATCCGGGCACGCGGCTGCGGATATGCACCAGATCGGGGCGGAGTTCGGACAACAGGCGGCGCAACGTGCCCGCACGCGCCGGGGCACTGAGCACGTTTTTGGATTTGAGGTCCAAGCGGCAGTGCCGACCGCCGTCGCGTTCGATGCGTTCGACAAGCCGTCCGCCATTTGAAACCACGGTGCTGCGCAGGCCATGCCGCACAAATTCGCGGTTCAACTCCACGGTGCCGCGTTCCACGCCGCCCTCGTCAAGCGCCGGCAGCAGTTGGACCACATGCGGCGGCTGTTTGAACACGCTTTCCGGATTCTTCATTCGCGTTTCGGTTCTCCGGCTGATTGGCGCGCGGCCTCGCATACTTGGCGCGGCGTCACGCCGTGGGTACGGGCCAACCGTTCGCAAGCGTCATGCTCCGGTGTGGCCGTGAGGGTCTCGCCACGCAACGCACCCAACTTGACCGGTACCTCGCCCCACGGCGTATGCGCGGTCACGAAGCGCCGCGACAAGGTTTCGCGCCGCACCGCATGTGAGCGGATGCCAAAGGTGGTCGTGCCGCGGAAGATGCGTTCCCGCAACACGTCCGCGTCGGCCGGTCGCGCGAGTACGCCGAGAATCACGCCCGCTCGCCCTTTCTTCATGGTCGCGGGGATCTGCCAGACATCCAGTGCCCCGCACTCCAGCAGTTCGGTCGTCAGTGCGCCCAGCCATTCGGGGTTGCAGTCGTCCAGATTGGTTTCGAGCACCAGCCGCTCCTCCGGTTCGGGGGCAGGCGCGGCGGCAGCCTCCAACAGCGTGGCGCGCAGCACATTCGGGCGGCTCTGCAGCGTACGGCTGCCGAAGCCGAACGCACTGCGCAGGACGGTCGCCTCACGCGGCACCGGTTCAAGCGTACGCGTCCAGACGCGCAACAGCGCCGCGCCGGTGGGGGTCACCAACTCGAACGGCTCTTCGGTCTGCGTCACGGTCATGCCGGCCAACAGCTCCAGCGTGGCCGGGGCGGGATTGGGCATTTCACCGTGCGCGCAATGGATCGTGCCGGTTCCTGCGGGCAGAGGGCCGCAGGCCACACCGCGGATTCCGAGCTGTTCGAGCGCGAGACAGGCCCCGACGATGTCGGCGACCGAATCCCAGGCGCCGACCTCGTGGAAATGGACGGTTTCCGGCGTTTTGCCGTGGATCGCGGCTTCCGCCTCGGCCAGAGCGCGGAACACGTCGCGGGTTAGGGTCCGCGCGGCGTCGGAGATCGGCGCGGAGGCCAGAAGCTGTTCGATTTCGCGCAGGCCGCGGTGCGTGTGGCTGTGCGCCCCGTGCCCCGCGTTGTGTGTGTGTCCGTGCGTGTGTCCATGCGTGTGTCCGTGTGGATGTCCCGGCTGGGGAGTCGGCCTGTGGTGGTGGCTGTGCCCGGAGTCAGGACCGTGCGCGGGGGTGTGCGCATCCGGCCAGACGTGCGGGTCGTGATCTTCGGAATCGTCGCACCGCACCGCTACCCGCAGTCCGTGTAGTCCCGCGGCAGCCGCGGGTTCGGTATGCAGAAACAGGGGTTGCGGAAAAAACGAACGGAGCGTCTGGCCGATAGAATCCAGATCCGCCCCCAACGCGGCAAGCGCGGCGAGGATCATGTCGCCGCTGGCCCCGCCCACACTGTCGAAGCGCACGTATTGGTTCATGTGTGCAGAATACAAGGTATTGCGATACGGCTCAACGCAAAACGCGCCCCGGCGTTTTTTTACAGCCAGGCGGCGTTGAGTGCGCACAATCCATAGAGACAGGCGGTTTCACTCCGCAGCACCAACGGACCGAGGCTCACTGGCGTCGCGCCTGTTGCGGTCAACTCCGCCAGTTCGGCCTCCGAAAAATCTCCCTCGGGTCCGACAAACCATCCGGCGTGGACAGGCGGTTCGCTATGGGACGCGAAAACCTCGCGCAGCGGGCGGGCCGCGGGCGTGAGCGCCGCCGTAAAGACTGGGAGGGTGGTTGCGACAAGGGGTAGGGCCTCGCGGAAGGGGAGGGGCGACACAATGGTCGGCATCCAGACCGCCCCGCACTGGCGAGCCGCCTCCGCTGCCACCCGTCGCCACCGTTCCGCCTTCCCTTCCCGGTCGCCGGGAGCAAGACGTACGACCGTATGCTCGGAAATCACCGGCACCAGCCGTGCGATGCCGAGTTCGACAGCCTTCTCAACCGTCCAATCCATCCGGTGGCCCTTGCTGATGCAGGCGAACAGGGTGATTGCGCAGACAGGTGCCGGATGGGTTTGGGCGGGCTCGGCAGCGGTCAGGGCGACGCTGTGCCGTTCAGCCGATCGAACGAGGGCACGGCGTGTGCGCCCCTGCCCGTCGAAGAGGACGACCGGATCGTCCGGCCGCACCCGCAACACGGTGTGAAGATGGTGCGACGCTTCCCTGCCGAGCGTCAGCGTGTCGGCAAGCAGATTCTCAGTCGTGACAAGGCAACGGTGCATGAGCGACGGGTCCGGTGATCCGTTACAGGTTGTGCGGTCGGTAGACCGGCCTCCGACACGCAGGGTTCCGCGGTCATGTGGATGTGTGTTTACGCAGGGCGTCGCGACGCGCGAAAAAGGTGTCGATGGCTTTGTTCTGTTTTATCGTTTCCGGGAAATTCTCTACCGTGGTCTGGCTGGCGAACTCTTCGAGCGTCTTTTTCTGCCGGGAAGAGAGGCGCACGGGGACTTCGATCTCAACGCGGACGTGCAGGTCACCCGTTCCGCCGTTGAGATTAGGCATGCCTTTGCCGCGGAGGCGAAAAACCTTGCCGTTGGGGGTGCCCGCCGGCAGCTTGATGCGCGCGTGGCCATCAGGCGTCGGCACCTCGATGTCCCCGCCGAGTATGGCGGTCACCGGCGAAACGAAAACCGTACAGGCGAGGTCATCATCCTGCCGTTGAAACAGTTTGTGTCCGCGCACACGCAACACCACATACAGGTCACCGGGCGGGCCGCCCCGCAGACCGCTTTCGCCTTTGCCGGAAAGACGCAGCCGCGATCCGGTCTCCACGCCTTTAGGGATCCGCAGCGCGAGATGGCGCGGCACCTTCACGCGACCGGAACCGCCGCAAGGTTTGCAGGGGTTGCGGATGATCGTGCCCTCGCCGCGGCAGACCGGGCAGGTCTGCCGCATCTGGATGAACCCGCCGCCCACAATCACCACACCGTGACCATCGCATTGGCGGCAGGTCTCGCGTCCCGACCCCGAGGTGGTGCCGCGTCCCTTGCAAGTTGGGCAGGCATCATTGACCGACAAATCCACTTCGCGTTCGGATCCGAAGATCGCCTCCTCCAAATCGATCTCCAGATCGAAACGCAGGTCATCGCCGCGCTGGGGCGCATTGGGATTCCGAGACCGCCGTCGTCCGCCGCCGTTCCCCCCGAAAAGGTCGCCGAACCCGCCGCCGAAGAAACTGCCGAGAATGTCCTGCAGGTCGATGTCCTGCATGTGGGAGAAATCGCGTCTGAAATCGAACCCGCCGGGTCCGAAGGCGGACTTCATGCCCTCGTGTCCGAACTGGTCATACCGCTGACGCTTGTCCGTGTCGCTGAGCACCTCGTAGGCCTCGCAGACTTCCTTGAACTTTTCCGTCGCCTCTTTATTGTCGGGATTGCGGTCCGGATGGAATTTCATGGCCAGTTTGCGGTAGGCCTTTTTGATCTCCTCGGCAGAGGCTTTCTTGCCGACTCCGAGTATATCGTAATAATCGCGTTGGGTAGCCATAGCGGAAAAGGGATTAGGGTAACATGTTTCCGGTCGAGTACGGTTGGCTGCGGAACATTCAGTCTGAGACGCTCACGGACTCGGCTTCGACTTGCTCCGGCTCCGGTTTGCCGGAGGAAACGACCACCTGCGCGGGGCGCAGGAGGCGTCCGGAGAGCATCCAGCCGCGCCGGAACTGCTCGATCACCGTCTGCGTCGGCACGGTCAACGAACTCGCCTGCGAGATCGCCTCATGGAACGCCGGGTCGAAGGGCTCGCCCTTCGCGTCGATCGGGGTGAGCCCGTACCGACCGAATAGCGACTGGATCTGCTCGTAAACCAGCCGGACCCCTATCACAAAGGGGTCGTCGGGGTCCGGGGTTTGGGCCAGCGCGAGTTCAAGATGATCGACCACCGGCAACAGGTCGCTGAGCAGATTCTCGTTCGCGCGCCGGACAAACTCCTCGTTATCGCGCGCCTGGCGTTTGCGGAAGTTATCGAAATCGGCGAGCAACCGCGTATAGCGGTCTTTGAGCGTCGCGAGTTCCTGTGCCTCCGGTGGGGACTGATCTGGTTCTGGTGCGGCGGGAGGCTGTGCAGCGGCCGCAGGCTGCGCGTCCGGCTGTTGCGGGGCCTCGGTTTTCGGAGCCGCCGACTTTTTGCCATCCGCGCCATGTCGAGTTGGGGTCTTTTGTCGTTTGATCATCAGGCAATCTCCCCTCGGGTTTTCGAGGCACCGGTACCGGGTTGGAAGGGAACCGGGAACCCCGCATCCGGTTCAAAAAATCATACGGGAAAAGGGAAATAGTCAACCATACTCACCCATGATAGTCAAGCAGGCCGAATCGGTTTTTCGGGAGGCGGTGAATCAAAAAACAGCCGGGGCCTTGCGCTCTGGCCGGAAAAAGGGTATCTTTCTTTTTTATTCCCTAGCGCGGGATGCCGGGTGGCTCCCCTGCGTGGAAGCGAAGGCGCGGCCGGTTACAGGACCGGTCCGTCAAAGCGGATTAACCCGGGAAGCTTCGGGTGCGGTATCGTGCCGGCCGGTCCATGGCCGTTGGCGCGACGCGTTGCCGAGGATCCCAGTTGAGAAAGTAAACCCAATGGACATGCCTGTATCGAGCCTGACCGGGCTCACCCTGAAAGACCTGCTGGATGCGGGTCTGCACTTCGGCCACCAGACCAAACGGTGGAATCCCAAAATGAAGCGCTACATCTTCGATAAGCGCAACGGGATTCACATTATCGATCTCACCCAGACGGTAACGCTGATTGACGAGGCGGCCGCTTTTTTGCGTGAAGCCGTCCTGAGCGGAAAAAAGATTTTGTTCGTGGCCACCAAGAAGCAGGCTCAGGAGACGGTGCGCGAGGCGGCGGAGGCCTGCGGTCAGTTCCATATGACGGAGCGCTGGCTCGGCGGCACGCTCACCAACAACCAGACCATCCGTCGCAGTGTCCGCCGCATGCGCCAGATCGAAGCCATGGGGCGGAACAACAACGGCGTGCTCTCGGTCCACAAGAAAGAGGCCTCCAGCCTGCGCCGCGAACTGGAAAAGCTCCAAAAGAACTTGGGCGGCGTGGCGGATATGGAAAGCAAGCCGGCCGCGCTCTTCATCGTCGATATCTGCCGCGAGCAGAATGCGGTCAAAGAGGCGCGGCGTCTGGGCATTCCGTTGGTGGCCATTGTGGATACCAACGCCGACCCGGACCCGGTCCAGTATGTCATCCCCGGTAACGATGACGCCGTGCGCGGCATCAAACTGATTGCGGACGCGTTCGCGAAGGTGATCAAGAACGCCAACGACGAGTATTCTCGCATTGCGGCCGAACGGCAACAGCAGAAAGAGGCGGAGCTGGCCAGCCAGGAGGCGCAGGAGCGCGCCGCGCGCAAAGCTGCGCGCAAGAAGGAGGCGGCTGGCGCTGAGGGCAAGGCCGACAAGGCCAAGACCAAGCTCGCCGAGACCCGCAAGCGTGCCGCCAAGGTTGCCAAAGAAACGGTGAAGGCCAAAGCCGCCGCTGTCGAGGCTGCCGCGCCCGCCCCTGAGGCTGCCGCGCCCGCTGTTGTCGAGGCCGCGCCCGCCGCTGAGGCTTCCGCGCCGGCCGCCGAATAACCCGCTGGTCCGTGCCGTGCCGGCAGGATACCGACACGGCCGACCCGCATTCACTTTTCACTTTTAGGAGGATATCATGGCAGAGATCACAGTTGCGGCAATCAATGACCTTCGGCAGCGTACCAACGCGGGCATGATGGATTGCAAGAAAGCCCTTACCGATGCGAACGGCGATATCGACGCGGCCATCAAGGCGCTGCGCGAGAAGGGGCTTGCGATTCAAGTCAAACGTGCCGACAAAGAGTCGAAGGAAGGCATCATCATGGCGCGGACCTCGGAGGACGGCAAGACCATCGGCATGGCTGAAGTCAACACCGAAACCGACTTCGTGGCCAAGACCGACAATTTCAAGCAGTTCGTCAAGGCCGTGACCGATAAGACCCTCGAAGGGGTTGAGGACGTTAGCGCGGCCCTGAAAGATGAGCTGATGACCATTGTCTCGCAGACCGGCGAGAACGTGAAGATCCGGCGGACCGCGCTCTACAAGTTGAGTGGCACAGGCAAGGTTGCCTCCTACATCCACATGGGTGGCAAGGTCGGCGTGCTGGTTGAGGTCGGTTGCGGTAACGAGGCCACGGCAACGAGCGCGGCGTTCGCGGAGTTGGTGCACGACCTGACGCTGCAAATCGCGGCGGCCGCACCGCGCTGGATCACGCCGGACGAGGTTCCGGCTGAGGTGGTCGAGGCTGAAAAGGATATCTACCGCAATCAGGTGCAGGGTAAACCCGCCAACATCGTGGAGAACATCCTCAAGGGCAAGATCCAAAAGTTCTATTCGGATGTCTGCCTGATCCACCAGCCGTTCATCAAAGAGCCGAAGCAGACCGTCACCGATGTGGTGAACGCGTGCGCCAAGGCCACCGGCGACACGATCACGATCAAACGGTTCGTCCGCTACCAGCTCGGTGCGGCGTAACCCGGTTGCGTTCGTTTATGAATGTGGAACACCGCTACCGTGAGTTCCTGCCGGAAGCCCGGCGTGTCGTGGTCAAAATCGGCACCCGGGTGATCGCTCATCCCTCCGGACGGCCGGACATGCGGCCGCTCAAAGGACTGGTGCGCCAGATCGCCAGACTGCACCGCAAGGGATACGAGCTGCTGGTGGTCTCCTCGGGTGCGATCGGCGCGGGGATGGAGGCGCTGGGCATGACCGTCCGGCCCACCAGCGTGCCGGATCTCCAGATGTGCGCCGCAGTCGGGCAGGCTCGGCTTATGGCGCATTACGAGGAATTGTTCGACACCGAGAAGATCACCATCGGCCAGGTTCTCCTCACGCATGCGGATTTCCAGCACCGCATCCGCTTCACCAACGCCAAGCGGACGTTGGAGCACATGATCCGCCGTGATGTGATCCCGATCATCAACGAGAATGACGCGGTGGCGGATGAGGAAATCAAAGCCGGGTTGTCGCTGGGCGACAACGACTATCTGGCCGCGCTGGTGGTCAAGCTGGTGCGGGCCGACCTGCTGGTGATCCTCAGCACGGTAGACGGTGTGTTGGACGCGAAGAATCGTCGGGTCGCCTGCATCGAGAATCTCAACGAGGCCTTCGCGCTGGTCATGCCGACCGAGGAGGGCGGTCTCTCCAAAGGCGGTATGGACTCCAAGCTGCGGGCCGCGCAGATCGCGGTTCGCGCCGGATGCAGCGTGGTGGTCGCCTGCGGCCGTACCCCGGACGTGTTGACTCAGGTGATGGAAGGCTGCGACACCGGCACGCTGATCCTCAGCAGCACCCTGTAACCCGGAGGCGGATATGACACCAAACCTCAACGAACCGAATCTTGCGGAAACCCTACGCCTGATCGGCGATCAGGCACAGGCCGCCGCACGCCGCATGGTGGGGCTCTCGACCCGCCGCAAGAATGCGATCCTGAATGCCATGACCGAGGCGCTGGAGGCGCGTCGCGATCAGATCCGTGAGGCGAATGACCGGGATCTGGAGGCCGCGCGTTCCGCCGGAATCCCGGCGGCTCTTCTCGACCGCCTGACGCTCACGGGGGCCCGGATTGACGCGTTCATTCAGGGTGTGCGCGAGGTGGCGCTGCTGCCCGATCCGGTCGGCCGCCTGATTTGGCGGCGCAACCGCCCCAACGGCCTGCGGATCGAGAAACGGCGCGTGCCGCTGGGTGTGGTCGCCATCATCTACGAAGCGCGACCGAACGTTACCGCCGACGCCGCCGTGCTCTGCATCAAAACCTCGAATGCCGTGATCCTGCGCGGCGGTAAGGAGGCCTTCCATTCTAACCTCGCCATCGCGCGTGCGCTGCAGGAAGGCGGAGAGCGCGCGGGGTTGCCGCCCCACGCCGTGCAACTGATCGAAACCACCGACCGCGGGGCTGTGCGCGAACTGGTGCGGCTGGAAGACCAAGTCGATGTCGTGATCCCGCGCGGCGGCGAATCGCTGATCCGCGCCGTGATGGAGCATGCCCGCGTGCCGGTGCTCAAACACTACAAGGGGGTCTGCCATGTGTTCGTGGACGCTTCGGCCGACCTTGCCCAGGCGCTCGCCATTGCCGAAAACGCCAAGTGCCAGCGTCCCGGGGTCTGCAACGCCGCCGAAACCTTGCTCGTACACCGTGACGTCGCGGACGCGTTTCTGCCGCAACTCGGAGAGCTGGCCGCGCGGCGCGGCGTGACGCTGCGGGGCTGTCCCGCCACGCGGGCCGTGCTGCCCGCATGCGAGCCGGCCACAGAAGCGGATTGGACGGCTGAGTACCTTGATCTGATCCTCGCGGTGCGCGTGGTCCGTGATCTCAAAACCGCCATCGCCCACATCAACACCTTCGGCTCGCACCATTCGGATGCGATCGTCACCGCTGACACACGCAGCGCCAACCGCTTCCTTAAAGAGGTGGACTCCGCCGCCGTATATGTGAATGCCTCCACCCGGTTTACCGACGGCGGTGAGTTCGGCATGGGAGCGGAGATGGGGATCAGCACTGACAAACTGCACGCCCGCGGCCCAATGGGCCTGGAAGAGCTGACCACCTACAAGTACCGGATCACCGGAACGGGGCAGGTCCGCGGATAGGATGCGTATGAAAAACAAGAAACCCGCCCGCCGTAACGCCCGGATCACTCAAGTGGCGGAAACGCTTCGCGCGGCCAAACGCGTGCTGATCACCGGCCACGTGCGGCCGGACGGCGATTCGCTCGGCGGAATGATCGCCCTCGCCCATCTGCTTAACCGGGCGGGGGTCCGGGCCGTGGCCACCGCCGCGCGTACCGGACTCGGCGGCCCCGGCTTTCTGACCGGCGTCAAAAAGCTGCTTGCGCCCGAAGAGGCGGTCAAACGTTCGTTTGACCTGATGGTTGCGCTTGACTGCGGCGCGTTCGACCGAATGCCGGAGGCGCTCCACCCGCTGGCATCCCGGCTTCCCTTGATCAACATCGACCACCACCTCACCAACACCCTTTTCGGCACGTTGAACTGGATCGACGGACGCGCCTCCTCGACTGGCGAGATGCTCTGGCGTTTGGCCCGCAAGGCCGGCTGGCCGCTTGATACCGTCTCGGCCGAAGCGCTGTGGGTCGCGCTGATCACCGACACCGGACGGTTTGCGCATGAGCAGACCCGGCCCGCAACCCTGCGGTGCGGTGCCGACTTGCTGCGGTACGGGGTCCGTACCGCGTTCATCAACGACAAACTCTACTGCTCGTTCAGTCGGGTCGCGATGGAACTGAAGCGGCGCGCCTTCCGTACGCTCACGGTGTGGGGGGAGGACAACACGGTGGCGTTGGTGACGCTGACCGGGCAGGATTTCGAGGAGACCGGCGGAACCAAGGCGGATGCCGAGGACGTCATCGAAATCCCGCGTAGCCTGGTCAACAACCGTGTGGCGCTCTTTTTCTACGGCAGCGAGGAGGACAACGCGGAGACACGCGTCAGCATCCGGACCCGCAGGCCGCTAGACGCCACCGTGCTGGCCAAACAGTTCGGCGGCGGCGGCCACTCGTGCGCGGCCGGATGCACGATCCGGCAACCGCTCTCCCAAGCCAAGAGGCTGTTCCGGAAAGCCGTGGCCGACCTGCTGGAAAAAAACCCGTCCGACGACGCGTCCCTCTCGTCCTCGTGAACGTCGACCTGCGACCCGCGGCAGGGACACCTCCGAACCGTCTGTCCGCCTGAATCAGCGGGAGAGGAAGCGACCGCGGCGCTCACCCGTGAACCGGCCGTTGTCGAACGCGACAGCACCGTTGACGATCACCTGGCGCACACCCGCCGCGAATTGGTGCGGCACGGCGAAAGTGGCGGTGTCGCGAAACGTCTCCGGATCAAACACCGTCACATCCGCGAACGCGCCCGGGATGAGCGTGCCGCGATCACGGATGCCGAAGGCGCAAGCGGGTAGCGAGGTCATGCGGCGCACGGCCTCTTCGATTCCGCAGACCGCCGGAACCCCCTCTTCCCGACCCGTGACAATCCGCACGAAGCGCGGCATGGTGCCGTAGGCGCGCGGGTGCGGATGGTCGAGGCCCAGCGGTCCCCACGGCGCACGCAACGAGGCGTCGCTACCGGGCATGATCCACGGCTCGCGGTAGAGGTGCCGCAGGTTCGCTTCGCACATGACGAAGAAGAACGCGCCTGTGCGCGTCTCGTCACGTTCGATGAAGCGGCAGACCACGCTGCCCGGTGAAAGGCCCAGTTCCGCCGCCGCGTCCGCCACGGTGCGTCCGCTGAACCGCCGCACCTCTGCACTCCAGCCGCCGCCGATCATGACGGCTGACCAGTCGCGCGGGTTTGCGTCGAGCTCCTCCTCCATGCGTCGGCGCGCCGCAGGGGAACGGAGGTTGGCGAGGATCGCGTCGCGTCCCCCGGCTGCGGCCCATTCCGGCAGCACCACATCCAAATCCGTTCCGGATGCGGTGTACGGGTAACGGTCACCGTGGAGCGCCACTCCCGCATCGCGCGCGCGACGGAGCATCTCGAGCAGCGCTTCGATCTTCGGCCAGTTATCGCGACCGGAGGTCTTCAGGTGCGAGATCTGCACACGGATTCCGGTGTCGCGAGCGAGACGCAGAACCTCGCCGACCGATTCCAGCAGTTCGTCTCCCTCGCTGCGCATGTGCGTGGCGTACATCCCCCCGCGGAGCGCGGCCGCGCGGACCAGTGCCGCGACCTCCTCCCCGGCGGCGTATTTACCGGGCGGGTAGAGCAGACCGGTGCTCAATCCCCATCCGCCCTCCTCCAGCGCCTGTTCCAATCGCCGGATCATTTCGCGAAGGTCCGCTGCCGCAGCCGGGCGCGGGGCATACCCCATGACCCCCGCGCGCAAGGTGTTGTGACCGATGAACTGGATGGTGTTGATCGCTGGCTGCACCGCATCGAATAACCGGCGGTATTCGGCGACCGTGCCCCAGGTCGGTCCGGGATCCGGATTCGCCTCCACGCCACCCGCAGGGGAGAAGCGTGGGTAATGTTGCGACGCCCAATCGGAGGAGAGGCGCGCCTCACCCAGCCGCGGCGCGACCGATCCGCCGCATTGGCCGTTGACCTCCGTGGTGATGCCCTGCGTGAGTTTGCTCGGAGCGTCGGGTTCGATCAGCAGATAAGCGTCCGAATGGGCGTGCGCGTCGATGAATCCCGGCGCGACCATGAGGCCCGCGGCTTGGATCTCCCGCGTAGCCCGCGCAGAGGCAAGATCCCCGACCGCCGCGATACGATCCCCCTTCACCGCGACATCTGCGGGCCGCGCTGGCGCACCGCTTCCGTCCGCCACCTGTCCGCCGCGCAGGATGAGATCAAAGGTCATGCGGGAGACCTCATTCGGTTTCGGACACCGGTTCCGCCGGGGCCGCGGTTTCGGGCTGGACGTCAAGCGCGTGCGTCCCGCTGAGCAGCGCCACCACCTGCTGCTGCACCGCACCCAACTGATCGAGCCGCAACCGGGGGTCGAGCACCACAAAGGTGTCGCCGCTCTTCTTGTGCTCATACACGCGCAGAATGCCGCCGCTCTCATGCGGTTTGGCATCCCGCTCAACCAGTTGGCGACCGCGCTCCAACATCACGGCCAGCACATAGACCGCATCCCGCATGGCGGGATCCTCCAGCGTGATCAGCCGCCGCAGCAACCCCTCGGCAGTCTCCCGCTTCACCACCTCTTGCTTCGGCGTGATTGGCGCGGGGGCCTCGTATTCGCCCTCCCAAAAGCTGAACGGCTCCCACTCGCGCGGCGTGTCGCGCCAGCAGGCGGGACAGCAGTCAAACCGCTCATACGTGCCATCCACATCGCGCAAGACCGACACGCACGGCTTCCGGTCCTCGAACGGCCGGGCGCAGATTGAACAGACATGCCCTCGCGGGCGGATATTCCACTCTTGTGCCATGGGGGCAGTATAACAAAAAACGCGCGGACAGACACCCGCGCGTTTAGAAATCGGGATGCGGGGCGTTTTTTAACGCAAAGAGCGCATCGGCCAAAACCGGCGGCGTGACTTTTTGATGGTACAAAAACCGGAACCCGGAATCAGTAAGGTTGTTCTTTCTCGATGTTTTGGATACAATCAAAACCATGAAAATCAAAAAGAGAAACCAGGGCGGCAATGGCGAAGGGCTGGGACGCCGTAGTTTTATCGGTACCATTGCCGGTGCCGCAGCGGCTTTGTCGGCAGGGTGTAAGGCGACCGCCGCTGCCAAAGGCCAGCCTGCGGCCGCTTCCCGTGCCGCCCGGCGGGGTGCGCAGCGGCTCTCCTTGGACCGGCTCCGCCAGTTCGAGGCGCTGGGCTACGGGATGTTCATCTCGTACGACATTCAGGCTTTTTACAAGGGAACCATCCACGGCAAGGTCACGGATGAGATGCGCCGCATTCCGGCGTCATGTTATGCGCCCGACAAACTGGATGTCGGGCAGTGGATCGCGGTGGCGCGCGATGCTGGCATGAAATACGCCGTGCTCACGGCCAAACGCCATCCCGGATTCTGTCTCTGGCCCAGCCGACATACCGACTACACCGTGGCCAACAGCGGAAACCGGACGGATGTGGTGGAGCAGTATGTGAAGGCGTGTGCGCAATGCGGTATTGTGCCGGGAATTTACTATCCGGCCGTGGATTTCCACCATCTTCACGGTCGGCCGCCGCAGGATGACTGGCGCTATGTGACCTCGCTTCATCAGACCTTCATCACGGATCAAATCACGGAGTTGCTGACGGAGTACGGTGAGATCGGCGAAGTCTGGATTGACATCCCTAAAGTGCTCGGACGCGGTTACCGCACTTTCCTCTACGAGCATATCGCGCGTTTGCAACCCAACGCGGTGATCTTGATGAACAGCGGGATTCAGGATGGTTTGAAAATCAACGTGGAAAAAGTCTGGCCCACGGATTTGATCTCGATTGAGGTTAAAGGCCCGGCTAAGGGAGGATACCAGAAGTGGCGGACCGTCGAGGGCCGGGAGTATTACCTGCCGGGCGAATACTGCAATTCCATCATGCCGAAATGGTGGTGGCGCGAAGGTGACCTGCCCCGGCCCGATCAGGATGTGCTTAAGGAATTTCAAGCCGCCCGCGCTGTTGGAGTCAACGTCCTGTTGGACGCGCCGCCCGACAACCATGGCCTGATTCCGAAGGAAACGGTTGACGCGCTGATGCGGTTGCGCCGCAATGCGGGGCTGTGAGCGGTCAGAGGGCGTGTGCCGCGCCCGCGGCGGTTTCGGGGGAACCGCCCCGCCACGCGGGGTAGGGACGCCCGCTTCTCCCGTCAGGCCTTATGTCGACCCGCGACCCGCGACGAGCGACCTGCGGTGTCGGAAACGCGGGCGTCCCTGTCGATCGTCGCGGGTCGAATGTCGCGGGTCGACGATCCCGATCCCGATCCCGATTTGGATGAAACCATGAAACACATAAAACTTCATGAAAATCGGGAATTCCCCCTGGCGTTCCAAAAAAACCTGAGCGATGCCATCCCGTGTGTTCTGTGGTGAAACAATCGATTCCGATAGCGATCCCGACCCCGACCCCGATTTGGATGAAACCATGAAACACATAAAACTTCATGAAAATCGGGAATTCCCTCTGGCGTTCCAAAAAAACCCGAGCGATGCCATCCCGTGTGTTCTGTGGTGAAACAATCGATTCCGATAGCGATCCCGATCCCGACCCCGACCCCGATTTGGATGAAACCCTGAAACCCTGAACCCTTGAAACCAGAAACCAGAAACCCTGAAACCAAAGAGAGTTGAAGGGTCAACTGTTCTTTTTAGATTCAACATCCCTCTTCCGGTCATCCGTCTGATCCAAAAGGTACGCAAGCGGATTTCTTTTCCGGCGGGTGTCTCCGCGCTACGGTCAGTTCTCGTTCGAATGCAGTCCTCCGGAGCCGGCGCCGAACGCGATGTTGGCACGCTCGGGGTCTTGGGGCAGAGCTTTGGAGCAACTCCAGATGCAGGCGCCGCAGTGGACGCACTTCTCGCGGTCGAACTCGGGTGTGCCGCCTTCCTCGCCGGGCATCAGGGCCTGAGCCGAACAGATCTCGATGCAGGTGCGCTCATTGCAGGAAACGCAAAGCGCGGGGTCGGCAAAGGTCACATGATCGGCGAACCCGCCTGCAGCCTGCACTTTTCCACCCTTGAAGAGCGCGTCCTGATGCGACATCAGCAACGTGCCGTCAAAGGGGATCTCGGGCCAGCCGACCCGTGTCATGATCGTGTCGTGCAGGGGTTGCTTGGCTTTGGCGCACTGTTTGACCGCTTCGCTGAGTTCTTCAGGCGCGATCCGGTCGCCATAGACACTCTCCAGCGTGGGGATGCGTTGCGAGGGGGGGACGGAATCGACCGAAAGGTTGAGCATGCCACCGGTCATGCCGGTCATGCCGGTACCCATCATCCCGAGCATGAAGCCCTTGCCGAAGCCGTCGCGCGCCTTTTTGGCGGCCTGCAATTCGGCATTGAGCGGATCCTGACGGCGGCGGCGGACGTACGCGCCGGTCAGCGTGGCCTTGGTGAAGGGTTGGTCGCGCGCGAGCAGGTCGATCACGCCTTCGGCCAACAAGACACCGCTACGCCACGCCTCGTCCACACCGGAGTTGGTCAGCACGTTCGTCGTGCCGGAACCCTCGCCGATGCGGGCGAACCCGTCGCCAACCAGATAGGGTTCACCGCGCACGCCGGACTCTTGCAGCGACTTTGCGCCCCATGAGCGCAGTGTGCCGCCCTGAAGGTAACGCCACAGGTAAGGGTGTTGCATCCAATGCTGCAGGTACCGGTATGTGGTGCGGATCGGATTGTCCATCCACGAGGGCACGAAAATTCCGAGTGAGGCGGTGCGGTCGGGATAGACGTACAGGAAACCGAAAATCTCGGGTTCCGGGAAGCCCAGCGTGTGGAGAACCGTGCCGGGCTTGAGATCGCACGAGGCGGGCAACTCGACCACGGCTTTCATGCCCACGGCCCAGTCGTGCTGGTGGTGGCCTTCGGGGAGCCCGAAGTGGCGATCCAGCTTGCGGCCGACCGCGCCGACCGGTCCGTCCCCAACCACGGTCAGGCGCGCGCGGATGTCCATGCCCGGCATGTAGGCGGCTTCGGGGTTACCCTTCTTGTCCACACCCTGATCCGTCAGGCGCACACCCGCCACGCAATCGCCCTCCATGATTGGCGCGCTCACGGGGGTGCCCGGCCAGATCTGGACAAGGCCGGAGCCCATGAGCTGGTTGCCGGCCCATGACAGAAACGAGCCCATCGACATCACGAGACCCGGCTCTTTGCGCAGGAAGGGCGGGATCCACGGCAGTTCGGTAGCTGAAGGCGCTTTGCGCATGGCGAACTGGCCGTATCGGAAGACCTTGTCCATGAACTTCGTGCCCGCACTGCGGCGGCTGGCACCCACGGTATCGAAGAGATAGGCGACCTCCTCGCGGCTGATCTCTGCCGCGTTGGGAATCTCCTTCGCCAGATCGAGATCGGGGAACGAGGCGCTGATGTGGCGGCCTTTGGTGACGATGCCGGAGACACCGAACCCGATATCGTCGGCGCGCTCGTAGCACATCACCTGCAACGGCATGCCCGGCATCACCTTGCTCTCAAAAGCGGGTGTGCCGTCAGGCTTCATCATGGCGCGGGTCAGAGTGGTCAGAAATCCGGCGGTGGCCGGCCCGAAACCCACACACACGATATCGGCTTCCATCGATTGTCTCTCTGCTGTCATGATCTGTCCTTGTCTGTAGCTTGGTCGTTTTGTCACGCCCTCGCCCCATGTTTTTTCTGCCCGTCATGTTACAAAGCGTGCAGTTTCCTGTCAACGAGACGCATGGGATCGATATCGCTATCTGAATCGTTGTCGGGTTCGACCGCCTTGTCTATAACTTAGCCATTTTGCCACACCTTCGGGCGTCCGAGACGTCCGTCCGCACTTTACAGTGCTCCTCCGGTCCGTGCCCGTACGGCGGGACGTCCACAGCTACGTGCCATTGGCGCGGAGCCGGACCGCCGAACCCGCTGCCTCGTCAAACAACCAAAACGTCGCAGGTCGAATGCCGTGGGTCGCAAGTCAACGTACACGCGAACGAGAACGGGGAAGCACACCGATCCCGATGCCTCTGGCCGAAGCGGGCTTGTCTACAGCTCGCGGACGAAGATGTTTCGGAACTGGACGAGGGAGGGCGGGCTGACCCACTTGCCGTCGCGGAGGGAACCGTGGTGCTGCAGGGCGATCGGGCCTTCAGCGGGCAGACCGGGTATCGTCACGCCGGGTAGCACGGCCTGGCCGTTGAGGAGCACGCGCACGGTATTGCCGCGCACGGTGATTTCGAAGCGGTTCCACTCGCCGACCGGGCGGTCGGCGCAAACCCGGGGCGTGACCCCGGCGCGCACTTCGGGCGGCATGGCGGAGTCGCGCCGCACACCGTACATCTCGCCCGAGCCCACGGGCCAGCACCAGATGTTGACCTGATGCTTGCCGGAGCCGCGCAGATAGACGCCGGAATCAGAATCCGGGATGGCGAGGCCCAACGGTTTGCCGTCCGGACCCGCGGCCTCGCTGCCGTCGGGCAGGATCCGGCGGGCGTGGGGGTTGACGTAGGGGGTCTCTTTGATGCGCCATTCGAGGTGCAAATCGAAATCGCGCAGAGACCTTTCGCTCCAGAGATTCTTGTCGCCTTTGGCCTCACTGCGGGCATCGTAATCAATCACGCCGTCGAGGATACGCCAGTGGTTGTTATCGCCTTGGGGGCGGCGCCAGCCTTGGAAGTCGGTACCGTTGAAGAGTGTGTCGAAACCGCCGGCGGTGGCGAGCGGCACGCGCCATTCGAGGCCGTTCTTGCGGATCGTGCGTTCGCGCCATTCGGGGTTGACGTCCTCAGGCCGAGTTGGGGGCCGGGTGTAGTAGTCGTGTTGGCGGAGGGTGAGGCGCGCCTCCTCCGGGGTGAGACGCATCAGCATGAAACCGATGTCACCCCAGTGTCCGGTGGAAGGAAGGCAGAAGGTGCGGACCCCTTTTTCCTCGCGGTGTGCGGCGTTGTGGTGGTGGCCGAAGAGGTAGGCTTTGCAGAGGGCGTTGGAAACCATGAGACCGGCCACGCCGGTTTCACCGATGCCGTGGTGCGCGCAGAGGAAGAGCGGCTTGCGGTTTGCGGCCACGGTTTTTTCGAGCCAGGCGCGTTGGGCGTCGTCCAGACCGCCGTTGACCGGACCCTCGAGACAGGAATCGAGCAGGATAAAGTCCGCGTACGGGGTCTCAACCCGTGAAACGTGGCGTTCCGGCACGGGGGGGTGTGCGGCGCGCTGTTCCGGAAAGACCGCGAAAAATGACGCGCGGCGGTCATGATTCCCGAAGCAGGCGTGCCAGCGCACACCGGTCTTGGCGAGGGGGCTCAGCAGGTCACGCAGGGTTTGATAATCATTCGTGACGCCGTGGTCAAACGAGAGGTCACCGAGGATCAGCAGGTTCGCGGGCCGGGGGTTGAGGGCCAGAATCTCGCGGACGCAGCGCTCCACACCAGCACGCTGGTTCGTCCGCTTGGCGTCCGCCGTGGCGTGCGTGTCCGCGAAGAGCGCCACAAGGTTCGGGTCAACGGGCACGCCCGCCCGGGCGGTGAGGGCCAGAGTCAGAGCGAGAAGCGACGCAACCTTCCGTGCGCCGGATGTCCAAATGCGTTTCATGTCATTTCCCCTTGTGCTGATGAGAATGCCGCGCACACCCTTGCGCGACAACCGGGAAAAGCATGACATAGATCGCGCAGAAAGGGAATCGGAATCGAATGGCGTTGGTTCATTAGTTCATTAGTGCGTTAGTGCGTTAGTGCATTAGTGCGTTAGTG
Source organism: Kiritimatiellia bacterium (assembly GCA_033812795.1). Taxonomy (GTDB): domain Bacteria; phylum Verrucomicrobiota; class Kiritimatiellia; order RFP12; family UBA1067; genus JAPXSY01. Next base: position 16,625 of record JAPXSY010000018.1, on the reverse strand, counting down.
CATTATTAGTCGGGATCGCTATCGCTATCGGAATCGGGATCGATGTTTAACCAAAAAGAGCAGTTGAACCTTCAACTCTCTTTGGTTTCAAGGTTTCTGGTTTCATGGTTTCATCCAAATCGGGGTCGGGATCGGGATCGCTATCGGGATCGATTGTTTCACCACAGAACACACGGGATGGCACTGCTCGGGTTTTTTTGGAACGCCAGGGGGAATTCCTGATTTTCATGAAGTTTCATGTATTTCATGGTTTCATCCAAATCGGGGTCGGGATCGGGATCGCTATCGGGATCGCTATCGGGATCGATTGTTTAACCGTAGCCCCACAGTCCCACAGCCTTTGGGATTGCGGGCTCCGCCCGCATTAGTTCATTAGCTCATTAGTGCATTCGCTTGCTCCTTCCGTTTTTCTCCGCTTTGGCCGTCGTTGTCGTCACCCGCGCGAAGCGGGCCGCAGGCACCTTTACGGCACGCGCGGGGCGTGATGCCGGTGTGGCGCTTGAAGATGTGGGCGAAGTGCTGGGACGAGCAGAACCCGAGGCGCAGGGCGAGTTCGGTGATCGGCACGTCGCTCTCGCGCAGCAGGCGGCGGGCCGCCTCGATGCGGGTGTGAAGCAGGAAGTGGTGTGGCGGCAGGCCGGTCAGGCTGCGGAAGCGCGCGATGAAGTGCGAGGGGGCCATGCCCGCGCGGCGGGCGAGGTCATCCAGCCGGTATGCCTTCTCGGGCGCGGTCCGCATTTCGCGCAGCAGGGCCTCCAGCCGCGTCTCGCCCGGGGAGTCGCGGTGGACCTCTGCCGCATTCACCACCTCCAGCAGCAGCGCCAGCAGGGTGGTGCGCAGCCGCAGGGCGCGCAAGTGCGTGGCCGGTTCATCGCAGAGCAGGTGTAGCGAACGGAAAAGCCGCTTCAGGGTCTCGGTGCCGCGGAAGTGACGATGGGGGAGTTGGAGCAGCGATTTCCGCAACGCTTCGGCTTCAGTCTCCGGCTGGCCCAGAAACGGAATGCGGGATCGTCCCACGCGCAGGATCAGCCAGTACAGGATCAGGCCGTTGGGATGCGCGCTGACCGTGTGGCGCTCGCCGGGCAGGTTCACGAACACGTCGCCGGGACCGAGGCGGTAGGTACGGCCGTCAAAGCCGAACTCCACCACGTTGCGCACTCCGAGATGGATCTCGACGCAACCGGGATGCCAGTGCTCCGGCACGTCAGGGCGCGGGCTGCGGTAGTGGCAGTACCCCAGCACCGGCACGTTCGGCAGACCCAGGGGCTCCAGATTCAACACCCTCCGCTCGGAGGTGTTCATGTACTCGAAACGCAGATTGGAGATGGGTTGCGTCATGTGCGTAATCTTATGAAACGAAAAAGATGAACGCAAGCGGAAGAGAACATCGCCTATTCTGCGGCCGGAAAGAACGTGTGGGCGGGTTCGCGCATGCGTGCGGCGGCAGGCGGAAGTGTCCGCAAAGGCTGACGCACTTTTCAACGCGCGGCCCCCGTAACCCAGAAGGAGGCTGACGATGTTCACCCGCGGCGAACCGAAGAAAGCGACGTTGAAACGCGATTTCAAACCGCCCATCACACTACTGCGAGAGTTGCAGCGCGCGGCGCGGCCGGGCGGAAAGACGCTGGCCATCGCTTGGGAGCGCGAGAACGGCTACGTTTCGCGTTACGATCTGCCGTTGCCGCCGCGCGCCGAGGATTCGCCGGAGGTGGCGCAGCTCGCGGAACGGTGCGTGAAGTTTCTGCTCTGGGCCGCCGGCGGCTGGCGTCTGATGCTCTCCGGTCCGCAGAAGCTGTGCCAGTCGATCAAAAAGCAGTACTCGGCGCGCGGCGCGCGGGCGTTTGATGTGGCCTTCATGGAAAAGGTCTATGACCGTCCGATGGTGGTGGAACTGCGCAAGCCGAGCGAGATGCCGCAGGCGCATGAGCGTGCGCTCGTGATGGACAAGCGCACCAACGGCTGCCGAATCGGCTTCGATCTGGGGGCGAGCGATTTCAAGATCAGCGCGGTCAAGAATGGCAAGGCGATCTACAGCGATGAGTTCCCGTGGGATCCGCGCAACCAGACCGATCCGGATTACCACTATAACAAGTTGAACGAGGGATTGAAGATTGCCGCAGCCAAGCTGCCGCGGGTGGACGCGATCGGCGGTAGCAGCGCCGGCGTGATCGTGGACAATCGGATTCGGGTGGCTTCGCTCCTGCGTGCGATTCCGGAAGCGCGTTATGCTGAGGCGCAGAACATGTTCGTCCGTCTGGCGGAGGAGTGGAAGGTGCCGATCGAAGTCGCCAACGATGGCGACGTGACGGCGCTGGCCGGTCTGATGTCGCTCGGCAAGAAAGGGATTCTGGGCGTGGCCATGGGATCAAGCGAGGCCGTCGGTTTTATCGACCGCAACGGGTGCCTGACCGGGCGTCTCTCGGAACTCGCTTTCGCGCCGGTTGATCTGCACCCGGAGGCTCCGGCCGACGAGTGGTCGGGGGATATCGGTGTCGGCGCGATGTACTTCTCGCAGCAGGCGGTGAACCATCTGGCGGTGAAGAAGGGCATGCGTTTCCCGGCCAAGATGGCGCTGCCCCAACGCTTGGAGCGCGTGCAGGAGCGTATGGCGGAAGGGGACGTGACGGCTCTGAAGATCTATCAGAAGATCGGCCTCTACCTTGGCTACACCGTGCCGTGGTACCGTGAGTTTTACGGCTTTGACAGCATGATGATCCTTGGGCGCGTGACGTCCGGCGCGGGCGGGGTCATGATTCTGGAAACGGCACGGCTGATTCTGGCCGACCAGTTTCCCGAACTTGCGGAGGAGGTCGAGGTGTTCATGCCCGACGAGAAGGCGCGGCGCGTGGGCCAGTCTGTGGCGGCCGCGACCCTTCCGCTGATTTAGCGGGAGCGTGCGGCGCGGATCGTTTTTTACTCTCGTCTCCGTGTCCCCCCCCCCGTGATCACGGCAACCGAAAATAGGAGTAACGCAATATGAAACTGACTCATCCAACAGCGGATCTGTATGTGCCGGACGGTCTGGCGATCGGTCCGGCTCTGGCCCGCACCACGCATCTCGGGATCGGCGCGCATCAGGACGACCTCGAGTTCATGACCATCCACGGCATCCTGAGTTGCTTCGGCCGGAGCGACCGCTCCTTCTGCGGCGTGACCTGCACGGACGGCGCGGGCAGCTCGCGCTCCGGTGTTTACGGCGACTACACGGATGAGCAGATGAAGGCCGTGCGCCGCCAGGAACAGCGTGCCGCGGCGATGGTGGGCCGGTACGGCGCGATGCTGCAACTGGACTTCACCAGCAAAGAGGTGAAGGCGCGCGACAATTCCGCGCTGGTCAACGATCTGGCCGTGATTCTCGATGCGGCCCGGCCCGGGACGGTGTACACGCATGCGCCCTCCGACAAGCACGATACCCATGTGGGCGTGACGCGCGCGGTGATCGCGGCGATCCGCAGCCTGCCCGCTGACGCGCGGCCCGCCACCGTGTACGGGTGCGAAATCTGGCGTGACCTCGACTGGTTGCCGGACGCCCGGAAGGTGGTGCTGGACGTGAGTGAGCGGGGCAACATCGCTGCCGCCCTCTCCGGTGTGTTCGATTCGCAAATCTCCGGCGGCAAACGGTATGACGACGCCGTGCTTGGCCGGCGCCGGGCACACGCCACCTTTTTCGAGTCGCACGCGGTGGACGAGGCTACCATGCTGACCTTCGCGATGGACCTCACACCGTTGGTCCGGGACGACACCCTTTCGCTCGCGGATTACACGGCCGGACTGATCGATGAGATGAAGGCGGATGTGGTGCGGCGCATCGGCGGCTGATCGTCGGCCGGGGAGGGGGTATGGCACAGGCGAAACATACGCGTGAACAGGTACGGGAGGTGATGGAGTCCTTTCCGGTGTGGGGCGATTTCCGCGATGCCGCGTCCTACGGCTCGGGCCACATCAACGACACCTATCGGGTTTCTGTCTGCCTGGCCGGCACGCCGGTGCATTACCTGCTGCAACGAATCAACCACGATATCTTCCGACGGCCCGATCAGGTGATGGAGAATATCGTGCGCGTGACCGAGCACCTGTACGGTCGGCTGACCGCCGCCGGGGAGAGCGACGTGACGCGCCGGACCCTCACCGTGGTCCCGGCACGCGATGGCCAGCCCTTCACGCGCGACGCGGCGGGCAACTGGTGGCGGCTCTACCTCTTCATCGAACAGGCGCGCACCTATGATGTGATCGAGACTGTGGATCAGGCGCGTGAGGCGGCGCGCGCGTTCGCACGTTTCCAAAACCGGCTTGCCGACCTGCCCGCGCCGCGTCTGCACGAGACCATCCCCGCGTTCCACAATACCCTCGTGCGGCTCGAAGCGCTGGATCACGCCGTGACGGAGGATGTGCGCGGCCGCAGGAAAGACGTGGCTGACGAACTCGCCTTCATTGACGCGCGCCGCGAGGCGTGCGGTCGGCTGCTGGAACGCCACGCCCGTGGCGAGATTCCGGAGCGGATCACGCACAACGACACCAAGATCAACAACGTCATGCTGGATGACGCCACGGGCGAGGGGGTCTGCGTGATCGACCTCGATACCGTGATGCCGGGTCTCGCGCTCTATGATTTCGGCGATATGGTACGCTCTGCCACTGCTGCGGCGCGCGAGGATGAGCGTGATCTCTCGCAGGTCGGCAGCCGTGCCGACATGTTCGAGGCCCTGGCGCGCGGCTATCTGGCGGAGGCCGCGTTCCTCAACGAGGCCGAACTTGAGGAGCTTGTCTTCTCCGGCCCGTTGATCACCTTGACGATCGGCATCCGGTTCCTGACCGACTACCTCAGCGGTGACGTGTATTTCAAAACCCACCGCCCCGGACAGAATCTGGACCGGTGCCGCACACAACTCCACATGGTGCGCTGCATGGAGGATCAGACGGCGGAGCGCGAGAGGCTGGTACGGGAGATCACGCGCGCGAAGTGATCGCCGTTCGGGTTTGTCGCTATCGGGATCGTTTCCCCCTCTCGTTCGCGTGTACGCCGACCTGCGACCGGGACACCTCCGATCCGACGGATCAGTCGGATCCGAGAGATCCGCATGCGCCCCGAAATCAAATGCGTCTTTTCCGATGCAACCTTGACGTTTGCACACAGGCTTGGGACAATCACTGGAAAAGGAGATGGCAATCATGGATTTATCCGAGCAACAGCGTCAGGCCGTCAAAGAGTGGCTGGCTGAAGGGGCCTCGCTCTCCGATGTGCAGAAACGGTTGAAGAGCGAGTTCGACCTCATGCTGACCTATATGGACGTCCGGCTTCTCATCCTTGACATCGGCGCGACGGTTCAAGACAAACCCGAACCCAAACCGGCCGAACCGGCTGCGGAGTCACGTGTGCCGCCGCCCGAAGGCGAGGATCCGTACGACGACGTATTCGACGACGAACCCGGCGGCGGGCTTCCGTCCGGCGAGGACGGCGCGGCGGGCGGCAAGGTGAGCCTGACGCTCGACCGTCTGGTGGTTCCCGGTGCCATGTTCAGCGGCGATGTGACCTTTTCGGACGGCGTGAAGGCCCGCTGGATGATCGATCAGATAGGCCGTTTCGGTCTGGATCCGGAAAAACCGGGCTACCGGCCTTCGGATGCGGATCTGCAAGCGTTCCAGCTTCAGTTGCGATCGGAACTGCAGCGTCACGGTTACGCGTAGTGCCTGACGAACCGATCACGGCAAAGAAGCATGCGTTGTTGAGCTTGATTTTTGGGAGACAGGGATGAAAATCGGTTTTCTTGGTGCGGGCGCTATGGCGGAGGCGATTCTCGCCTCGGTGTTGCGCAACGGTCTGTGCAAACCCGGCGACGTGTTGGCGTGCGACAAAGATGAGGGCCGGCGCGTTTTGATGAAAGAGCGTTACGGTGTGCGTGTCACCGATGACCCGGCTGAGGTCGTGCGGCGTTACGCGGTGTTGTTGCTGGCGGTGAAGCCGCAGGATCTCGATGCCCTGTTGAGCACACTCAAACCGTTGCTGAAGGCGCGGCACCTGCTCATTTCGATCGCGGCGGGCAAGACTCTGGCGGCACTGAAAAAAGCGGCCGGACCCCACCCGCGGCGGATCCGCGTGATGCCTAACCTGCCGCTGAGCGTGCAGGAGGGCATGAGCGTCTATTGTGCCGCGGCCCCCGCCAAACTAGCGGACCGACGCCTCGTGGCCCGGCTCTTCGGCAGCGCGGGCGCGGTGCTTGAACTTCCGGAGCGGCAGTTCGACGCCGTCACAGCCCTGAGCGGTTCGGGACCGGCGTTCGTGGCCTTTGTGGCTCAGGCCCTGATCGCGGGCGCACAGGCTTTGGGTCTGCCCCCTGACGCCGCGCGCCTGCTGACCGAGCAGACGCTGATCGGCACCGGAGTCTATCTGCAGAATACCGGCCGCGACCTCGATGAGTTCATCCGCGCAGTCGCCTCGCCCCGCGGCACCACCGCCGCAGGTCTGGCGGTGCTGCGAAAATCCGCGGTGCCCGCCACCTTGGCCCGGACTCTGGCCGCGGCTGCGGCGCGTAGCGCGGAACTCAGCCGGGCCTGAGACGGCACGGATCGGAAGGGAAAGGGGAGGAAATGGAAGCGCGCATCGGTTTTGTCGGCATCCTGCTCGAACACCGCGACAGCGTGCCGGAAGTCAACCGCATCTTGTCGGATCATGCGGACCGGATTCTCGCACGTGTGGGCTTACCTTGCCGCGACAGGCGGGTTTCCGTGATCACGCTGGTGGTCGAGGCCACCACGGACCAGTTGGGCGACCTCACGGGACGACTGGGGCAAGTCGCCGGGGTTTCGGTCAAGTCCGCCCTCTCCAAGGAGCGTGCATGAGCCGTTGGCTCTCCGTTTCCCAACATGGCCGGTGCCTCCTCGCGGTGTTGCTGTCGCTACGGTTTCTGGGCGGCGCACGCGGCGCGGACCGGCCATTGGTGCTGGTCTCCATTCCGCCGCAGGCGTGGCTGGTGAAACGGCTGGCCGACGGGGCTGTCGCGGTCGAGTCGTTGCTGGCCGATGCGGCGAATCCGCATCTCTTCGAACCCGATGCGCGGCAGGCGCGTCTCCTTGCGGAGGCTTCGATTTATTTCACGCTTGGCCTGCCGTTCGAGCGGGCGGTGCTCTCCCGCGCGGCCCGCATGCCCACGCGGCCCGCGTTCCACGCCATGGACGCGGGAATCGCGAAGCACGGCGCGCGTCACGGCCACGCCGCGCCAGGTCATGCCTGCTCCGGCACGGAGGACGGGGATCCGCACATCTGGCTCAGTCCGGTCCTGATGTGCGCGATGGCCTCCAATACGGTTGCCGCCCTCAGCGAACGCTTTCCGGCGCACGGTGACGCGTTCGGAGCGGCCCTCGGGCGCACCGTGGCGGAGATTTGTGCATTGGACGCGGAGATGCGCGAGCGCCTGCGTCCGCTCGCGACGCGCACATTCGCAGTGTATCACCCCTCCTGGGACTATTTCGCCGAAACCTACGACCTCGTTTCGCTGGTGCTGGAGCGGGAAGGCAAGGCTCCGTCGGCCCGGCACCTTGCGGATCTGATCCGGCAGGCGCGCGCCGCCGGGGTCCGGGTCGTCTTCGCCGATCCGCAGTACGATCCGCGGCCCGTGCACGCGCTGGCCAGCCAACTGGGCGCGCGCGTGGTTTCGCTGAATCCGCTGCAGGAGACGTGGCCCGTGCTGTTGCGTCGTGCGGCCGCGGCTCTGGCCGATGAGGAGACCCCATGACCGCGCCGGTGATCGACGTGACGGATGTTTGTTTCGGCTATGGCAGCGAGGAGGTGCTGCACAATGTCTCCTTCGCGGTCTTGGCGAACACCCTGGTCGCGGTGGTCGGCCCCAACGGCGGCGGGAAAACCACGCTGCTGAAATTGCTGCTGGGCGAACTCGTTCCGCGTTATGGCTCGATCCGCGTGTTGGGCGGCGCACCCGCTGAAACGCGCACGCGCGTCGGCTACGTGCCGCAGTCTTTAGCCTTTGATCCATTGGTGCCGGTCAGCGCGCGCGAAGTCGTGCTTATGGGCCGCGTGGGACGCGCCCGGTTCGGCTTGTACGGCGGGTCGGACCGCAGGCGGGCGGACGATGCGTTGGCGCGCGTGGGGTTGGAGGACTTCGGCCGCCGGGCCTTTGCCGAACTCTCGGGAGGCGAACGCCAGCGGGTGTTGATCGCGCAGGCCCTGGCGGGCGGCTCGGAGTTGCTGCTGCTTGATGAGCCGGTCGCGAACGTCGATCCCGAACAGACCGAACGCCTCTATGCGCTCTTTCAGGAGCTGACCGCCACGGTGACGGTGCTGATGGTCTCGCACAATCTGAGTGTGGTCACGGATCGCGCGACGCATGTGCTTTGCGTCAACGGCACCGCCGAACTGCATGCCATCAACGAGGTCGCCTCCTCCACCTTTGCCGCTGCCTACGGCGGACGCCTGACGACGATCCGCCACGACGCCTCCTGTCATGTGCTTGACGCTTCCGGAGTCATGCACCGGCCCCACCATGGGGAAGAAGGATGAAGGGGGAGGGAATGGGCGAAAAGAACAAAACGGGGGCATGATGCTTTTTTTCGAGGATTTCCTGCGTTTCCCCTTTCTCCGGCACGCCGTGCTGGCCGTGGTTCTGGCGTCGGTCGCGGCCGGGCTGGTCGGCAGCCTGGTGGTGGTGCGCCGCGCCACGTATCTGGCCGGGGCCGTTTCGCACAGTCTGCTGGCGGGGCTCGGTTTGGCGCGCCTGCTGCAGCGCCGTTTCGGGATCGGGTTCCTGACCCCCATGGGTGGCGCGGTGCTGACAGCGCTGGCCGTGGTTCTGCTGGTGACGCATCTGACGGCGCGCGGCCGACACCGCACCGACACCGTCCTCAGCGCGGTGTGGACCGGCGGCATGGCGCTGGGTGTTTCTTGCGTGGCGGCCACACCCGGATATCAGGATGACCTGATGAGTTATCTGTTCGGCTCGTTGCTGCTGGTGACCGGCACGGACCTCTTCTGGATGGCGGTGCTGGACGCAGTGCTGGTGGCGGTGATCCTCCTCTGCCACAATCGTTTTCTGGCGATCGCGTTCAACGAGGAGCTGGCGCGTCTGCGCGGGGTTAACACCGCGCTCTACGAACTGCTTTTTCACATCATGACCGCGCTGACCGTGGTGTTGCTGGTGCGGGTGGTCGGCATCGTTCTGGCGATCGCCCTGCTTACGCTCCCTGCCGCGGCCGCAGGGCGTCTGACGCGGAGTCTGGACCGCATGATGCTGCTCGCCGCGGGACTCTGCCTGTTGGTTAGCCTGATCGGGCTTGTGGTGAGCTACGCGCCCGGCTGGCCGCCGGGCGCAACGATTGTGGAACTCGCGGTCCTTGTCTATCTCGGCACTTCGCTGACGCGTGCGCGGCGGTGAACGTTCTGCGGAGGACCGACGGGTTTTGACAACCGAAAGGGGATGCCGTACACTTCGGATTTACGAATGCGAGCCTTCTCACCCCTATATCGTAAAGGAACGTCATGGCTACTGATTTGAAAGCCGCTTACAAGACCATCATGGATGACCACTTCACTCCGCAGATGGAAATCACTTTCCTCGACGGCGGGAAACGACAGACCCTGTGTTACGAAAAGGTGTCCTGGGTTATTGACGGAGAGGAGAAAGGGCTGCGGTACGGCGAGAATCCGGGACAGGAGGCCGCGCTGTACAAGCTTGTGAACGGCAACCTCACGCTCGGCGAGGTCACGGCCCTGACGCCCGGGAACGTTCTCGCCTCGGAGCCCGAGCTGCTCCAGTCCGGGAAACATCCGGGCAAAACCAACCTTACGGACGCCGACAACGCGCTCAACATCCTGCGCTATCTGGATGCCACGCCCTGCGCCGTGATCGTCAAGCACAACAACCCCTGCGGGGTGGCCAAAGGCCCGACCCTCGCCGAGGCGTACTTCCGCGCCAACAAGGCTGACCGGCTCGCCGCGTTCGGCGGCTGTATCGCACTCAACCGCGAGGTGGACATTGAGACCGCCCGGCTCGTGGCGGAAAACTATGCCGAGGTGGTCGTGGCCCCCGAGTTCGCCCCCGGTGTGATGGATCTGTTTGCCACCAAGAAAAACCTGCGTGTGATGCGCATCCGCAACATGGCGCGCCTCACCTCGTTCGTTGCGCGGCGTGTGGTGGATTTCAAATCGCTGATCGACGGCGGCCTGGTGGCGCAGTGGTCGTTTGTACCGGAAGCGCGCACGCCGGAGCAACTCCTGCCCGCCGAATGCACGACCAAGGACGGCACAGTCCACCGCATCCGGCGTCTGCCCACTCCGCAGGAGTACGAGGATCTGATCTTCGGCTGGTTGGTCGAGGCAGGGGTCACCAGCAATTCCGTGCTCTATGTCAAGGACGGCGCGACCGTGGGGATCGGCACTGGCGAGCAAGACCGTGTGGGCGTGGCCGAGATCGCGCGCGACAAGGCTTACCGCAAACTGGCCGACTGGATCGCTTGGGAGAAGTATGCCACCCCGTACAACGAACTCGTCCTGAAGTTCGGCGATCTGGGCAAAAGCCGGATGGGGGAAATCGACGAAGAGGTCAAGGCCCGCAAAGGCGGTCTGCCCGGATGCAGCATGGTCTCGGACGCCTTCTTCCCCTTCCGTGACGGTGCGGAGGTCGGCATCCGGGAGGGGATCACTTCGATTGTCCAGCCGGGCGGCGCTCTGCGCGACTGGGATGTGATCGACTGCTGTAACGAGGCTGGCGTCGCGATGGTCTTCACCGGTCAGCGCAGCTTCAAGCATTGAGGCGAAAGCGGCGTTCAGCCGCAATCCGGCTGGCGTGTCGTTTTCGGTGTGTGTGCCGCGATCTGAAGGCACATCAGCGCCCAGAAACCGCCGATCAGTCCGGCGACATGCGGCTGGAGCGCGGTCGGCAGGCTGTAGATCACGCACAGGCTGGGGATCCAGACCGTCCAGTTCATCACCAGATTTGGCAGGACCAGTCTGGAGTACCATCCCCGGCCCATGTGCGGTGCGACCGCTTCCCAACGGTACCCGCAGTCTTTCCAGAAATGCGCCAGCGAAACGAGCGGCACCGTGAGAAACGCGGAAAAGACGAACTGATCCGTGAGAATCTTGCAGACCAGGGTCTGCACGTCGGTGCCGTTCCCGTACAACGCGCTCTGCAGACGGTAGAATTGCGGGATGAGGAGCCCCATCAGGCCCCAGAACCCCAGCGCAAAAGCGAGCGCGCGGCCACGTTGGGCCGGACGCAGCGCGGGACAGGCCAGACAGAACAGGTAAGGCACCACGCCGCAGAAGAAGAGATAGCTGGCCAGTGAAAAAGGTACCCCGAACCGGGCCTGCCAGCGGCCGACCTCCGTCAGCGCGTGGCGGACCGGCGGCAGAAACGTATATGAGGCCAGCAAGGCGAACGCCGCCGCCTGCAAAATCAGTCCCGGCACCAGATTGGCGCGCGCGGCTTTCAAGCCGATGATCCACGGATTTGTTTGCATCCGTATAAGTATAAACGATCTGTTCCCGTGTGGTCAAAGCCCGTGCGGACGCCATTTGCAATCGGTCAGAGACAGGGGGTGTGCGAAGACAATACCTAAAAAGAGCAGTTGAACCTTCAACGCTCTTTGGTTTCAAGGTTTCAGGGTTTCTGGTTTCAGGGTTTCAGGGTTTCATCCAAATCGGGATCGGGATCGCTATCGGTATCGGGATCGGGATCGGGAACGTCGACCCGCGACATTCGACCCGCGACGATCGACAGGGACGCCCGCGTTTCCGACACCGCAGGTCGCTCGTCGCGGGTCGCGGGTCGACATAAGGTCTGACGGGAGAAGTGAAAAACTCCTTGCCTATAAATTGCCAGGATTACTTGACAGGATTACAGGATTTTCAGGATTGAACAACATCATGTTAATCATGTCCTAAACTTACTTCCAAGGTTTTTTCGCGGCAGAGCCGCGCGGCGGGCTAAATCCTAAATCCTAAATCCGCGCGTAGCGCGGAAGACGCCCGCGCTCCCGACTGCGCACACACAAACCACGCACTAAACTCGCATGCCCCCTGTCACCAACCGATTACACGCCATTTATCTGGAGCGCGGAGATGCGGCGGTCACCACGTATTCGATCGCGTAGGCGCCGGGTTCCGGGAAATCGACTTTTACTGGAGATCTATGGTCTTCGCCTTGTCGAGATTCATGATGACCGGCGTGATGCCAGAAGGTTGTCGGGGTGATCAGGCGGCTTGGGCCGACCGCCAACACGCAGCGCATCACGGATTCGACAAAATCATCGGCAACAGGCATTTTTTCATTTTAGCCTTATTTCTGAAATCCAACATCCCCAAGGCCCCAGTACAAACCGCGTCACATCGCCGAACGTCGCATCCTTTGCGAAGATCGGCTCAGGCACAACAGTACCGTTAACCGAACGATCCGTCTCGTCAGGAGCGAGATAGGACGGGGTCTTTGCCGCATCGACCTTGAACGAGACATCACATGTCACGGTCTCCGCAGACCAGTTCTGGACGACCAGCACAGTCGTCTTTTTGTTCCGGCGCACGAAGGCTGTGACCGCGTTCGTTGCCGTCGTGTCGAGCCACGTGAGTCCATCTTTCCCATTCACGTCCGTAAAGACGGTGTGTGTCCGCCGCAGGCCCGCAAGCTTCTTCACAAGCGCGTGACGCGACTTGCCGGGTTCGCGGTCGAGCTGAGACCAGTCCATTGGCGTTTTGCCGAACATCGAATGACGTTCGTCGGCATCGGCGAGTTCGTTCCCCATGAAGAGCATCGGCACACCGTCGAGCGTGAACATCCACACGAGCACCTGATCGACGGAGGCCTGTCCCCACTGCCGTTCACGGCGCGGCCGCAGGTCTGTCGCAATATCCTGGTTTTCATAATGGTTCACGAAACGTGAACCAACGGGACACTGGCGCTCACGATTTGTCCATGACTGCCGGACGGTGCGCGCGGAGAGTCCGGGGAACCAGCCATAGTCCGCGTCAAAGCCCTTGTATTGGTTGCAGACGGTAAAGCCCTCACAAAGGAGCACGGCCTTGCCGTGCGTCTCACGGTCTAGCATGTCGTGCGCATCGCACCAGAAGTCGAGAGGGATACCGTCTCCAACATCGCAGCGAAAGCCATCCGCTCCGTATTCGCGGATGAGATACCGCATGTTCTCCATCAGATAAGCGCGTAGCCTGGGTTCGGCGAAGTTGAGCTTCGGGAAGCGCCACGGCCCCTTCTTCGGCGTCCCGTCATCGTTCCACCAAGTGAATTCGGGGTGCTCTTTCAGGAATGGCGCGGCGGGTCCACAATGGAGATAGACGAGATCGAGAATGACCTTCAGCCCCAGACGGTGCGCAGTCGCTGAGAAGTCCACAAGATCCCGGTCCGAACCGTATTCGGGATCGACATGGAAATAGTCTGCGATACGGTACTGGTTCTTCGGGTTATTGAAGCCGCTCTTGATCTGGCGCGGACTCCAGAAAGCCTTGTCCATCGACTCGTCCATCTTCATGACGGGGACGAGATAGACGATCGTGACACCGAGATCCTTCAGATACGGGAGCTTCGCCTCGGCGGCCTTGAGCGTTCCTTCCGGCGTGAACGCCCGCGGTTGAATCTGGTACATGACGCCGCGCGTCAGCCACTCGGGCGAACGTCGCGCATCCTGCATGAACGCATTCGCGCCGTGCGCCGAGAGGAAACCGAACATCACACACACGACAGGCAAACTGAACATCCGCATCATAACACACCCTTTCCTTTCCAAGAGTTTGAGCTCTTTTGAAGTCCCGCGCTCTTGATGCGCGCATCGATCTCCGCAATGGCGTTTGGAGGGAGATCAAAAGACTTTACGCTTTTGCGTCCATTCCCATCGACGGTACGCGTGAGCGTATTGCGGAATACGCCGAGCCGCTTGAACACCACGAGATGAGGCCCCCGCATCGAGCCGCCATCCGTTTTCTGCGACTTGAACACCTCGCCGAGATTAACCATCATGAGGTACCGTCCGAAGGTGTCCGCAAGTTCGGGATCTGCGGCGGTTTTTCCCGCTGCCGTCAGGTCGAGCATCTTCTGGAGAAGCCCCGCGTACATGGGACGCTGGGTGATGATGCCGGTTGTCCCGAGCCGCGGTCCCTGATAGAGGAACTGAGTCGCGCCCCAACCGGAGAAGACACCCTTCACAACGGGTTTCGCGGCCATCATCGCCGCGATACGGTCGTTGACATTCGGCTGATTCGACTCCTCCTTGAAATAACCGTAGGTGTTCGGGAAGTCCCGGGAAAGCCGCACCAGCAGATCCACCGAGGGTTGCGGATTCGCTGTTTTGCAGAAAGTCTGAATAATCACAGGAAGCGATGTCTTCGCCGCGAGTGAACGGTAGTGCGCCTCCATCGCGGCATCGGTTACGGCGTCGTCCGGAGGACGTGCCAGAATCGCCGCTGAAATGCCGCGCTTGCTCACGATGGCGTCCCAAAGCTCAACCCGTTTCAGCGCCGCGGCGGAGTTGGTTCCGCAACAGACCGCCGTGAGCCGGGATTTCATCCCGCCCTTTGCCCAGCGATCGGCAAGCGCCGTCAGTCCCGACTCGTACTCGCCAAACTCGTCAAGAACGTTGATTTCGTTTGCCGTGGGCCAGATTACGCCGCCCACGCCCTGCGCGTCGACATATTCCGCCTCTCGGATCAGGACTTCGCAATCCAGTTCCGCTTTTTCCGTGTAGGGCGTAACCAACAGCGGATACGCCCCTTTCAACACTACCGCAGCAGCTAAAGCTCCTACCATGTCTTTTTCCTAATCTCAGGAGGCTCTTGCAAAACCCCTCGTGGCATGGGCGTCCCGCCCATGAAACACGGGCAAGATGCCCGTGCCATCTGTCTGTGTCCACCGCCGCGACGACTCCGAAAAACACCAAGCTCCTCATGATCTCTCCGGCCTTGAGGAGTACCCCCCTCCTGTCGGCAGTTGCGGCGCATACGGAACAGCGTCAAAATAATAGCGAACGGCCGTCTTGTCAATCGCAACAGCCACATGATGCCATTCGCCATCGTCCAAGTTCGCGGTTTCGTGAACGGTGACTTGCGATCCGCAACATTCGACCTGCGGCGTTTGGATTCTTTGGCAGGTCTGACAATTATTCATAACCTTCTGCGATCGGTTTTGTGGTACAGTTATGTCATGACCAAAAAAGGTTCCGGTGTGGTCTGGGGCCGGGTCTGCATGAAAGGGTGGCCGATGCGAGTCAACAAACGAGGGTTATTCGGGTTGGCGTGTTTATCCCTTTTGTTCGTGGCGGAGGTTTCCGCGCATGACATTCAGGTCTCCCGCGTGCGGCTGACCGACTGGGACGAGGCGCGTCAGTGCGTGATGGTGACGTTCGATCTTGCCTGGAACAACGCCTGGCGGGACGCGGGGAACTGGGACGCGGCTTGGGTCTTCGTCAAAGTGAAACCCGCAGGATCGAATGACTGGCGGCATGCGACGCTCTCGCCGGAGGGTCGGGTACGCTGACAACCGCCGGCGAGGCCGCAAATGCCACATGGCCGAACGGGATGGGACGCCGCGGCGGCGGATGCAATTCGAATAACACGGTATCGGACCGCTATCTGGCGTCGCATGTGGATAATACACGGTATTTTCCGATAGGCTTCCGATGTGTCCGTACGGCGCCGTGAGGCCTCCAAGTCAAAACAGGCGGAAGAGATGTATGCTGGAGGTAGGGACGGTTCCCCGAACCCTGTCAGTTGCAAAGGGCAAAACGGATTTATAAAATGACCAGATTTAAGTGAACAAGTACGAGTACTGAAAGGAGCGTATGTCTTTTCCGGTTTTTGAAGCGATGATGTTGATTTGTTTCGGCGCGGCTTGGCCGGTTTCCATCCTGAAGTCGTGGCGGTCGCGGACCAACAGGGGGAAAAGCCTTTTTTTCATGGTGATTGTTTTCGCCGGTTACATTTTCGGGGTGTGCCACAAGCTGTTTTGGCAGGAGCGGGTTGACGGCGCGGTCTGGCTCTATCTGTTCAATCTGGTCATGGTCGGCACCGACCTCGTCCTCTATTACCGGAATCATCGGATTGACAAAGCGCAGGCGGATGCGCCATTGTACACGGCACAGCGTGGGGATCTGACTCAAGGGAGGTAAGGGTTGAGGGTATGAGCTTGGCACGGGTTTCACGACGCCGTTTCGCGGCGGCCGCAGGCGCGGTCTGCGCGTTTCCGAATCTTATTCCGTCTTCGGCGTTCGGGCAAAAAGCGGGGCGTCCCGCACCCTCCGGCCGCGTCAATCTGGGCTTGATCGGGTGCGGGGTTCAGGGGATCACCTCGAACCTCAAGAATTTCCTGCATGACGATAACACGCAGGTCGTTTCCGTCTGCGATCCGGTTTCGGAGGCGCCGCTCTACGGATACCGCGCCGAACTTCAGGGCGGCCGGGAGCCGGCGCGGTGGCAGGTGAACGACTTCTACGCCAAAAAGAACAACAAGCCCGGATACGACGGGTGCAAGGTGTTCGCCGATTTCCGCGAGATGCTGGAGGACAAGGATCTGGACGCGGTGTGCGTGGCCACGCCGGACCATTGGCACGCGTTGATCGGCATCATGGCCGCGCGCAAGGGCAAGCACATCTTCGGTCAGAAGCCGCTGGCGAACAGC
>JAPXSY010000017.1:3781-48466 GCA_033812795.1 Kiritimatiellia bacterium | reverse complement strand
GGTGACGCCTGACGGGCACGTGCTGGGATCGCCCTCTGCCGGCTGGGGCACGTTTCACGCGCGCCCCTTGCTGGCCGATATGCTGGCGTTGCCGAGCGAGCGTCTTTTCTTTGAAAACGACATCAACGCCTGTGCACTGGCGGAGCAACGCTTCGGCAATGCGGGCGATGACTTTGTCTGGGTCACGATCAGCACCGGCAACGGCGGCGCGGTCGTGGCGAACGGCAGTCTGGTGCGGGGCAGCGGCGGTTGCGCCGGTGAATTCGGGCACGTCAAGGTTGAGTATGACGCGCCCTATCCCTGCGGATGCGGCGGACGCGGCTGTCTGGAGGCGCACGCATCGGGCGTCGCCATCGCGCGGCGTGCCGTCGAGGCGGGCCTGCCCGCTGACACGGACGCCAAACGCTGCGAAGAGTTGGCGCGCCAAGGGAACGCCACCGCGCTGGCCGTCTACGCGCAAACCGGCGTCTACCTCGGGCGCGCACTGGCCGTCGCCGCGAACTTGTTGAATCCCGCGCAGGCGTTTATCGGCGGCGGCGCATCGAAGGCGCTCGACCTGATGCTGCCGACCATCCAGCAAACCCTGCTCAAAGAAGCGAACCCGCAATGTCAGTCACTGCGCGTCATACCGACAAGCTTGGGATACGAGGCAGCCCTGCTGGGGGCCGCCTCCGTATGCCTTGAGGGACTCAACAGGTCTGGTACGGCTGTTTTTTAGCCTAAAAAGAGCAGTTGAACCTTCAACTCTCTTTGGTTTCGGGGATTCAAGGTTTCAGGGTTTCATCCAAATCGGGGTCGGGGTCGGGATCGCTTTCGGGATCAACCAGATCGGGGGCCGCCTGACGCATGAGCAGACTGGAGCGGAACCGCTGTTTTTGGTTTACTAGTCCTGTTTCGGATGCGCCTGTCAAATCCGGAGGATCCCGAAACCGACACCGACGCCACGGAAAGGCGTCCCACCCGTCAAGGGAGTGGACAAGGAGTGACCATGAACCGTTCTTTTTTTCTGTTTGCCCTGTTTCCGTTTTTCCCGTACGTATCGGGTGCCGAAGTCCTGCCGGAGGCGTTCCCGCTTGACCGCCAAAGCGTGATGACCGTAGCCGCCTCGGTCACCGCCGAACGTTTTCCGAACGCTGACCGCGTACTCGTGGATAACCGCGTGCTCGAACGGTACGAGCGCGACGGCACCTCGGTGGTCTGGGATGACGAGTACAACAAGATTCTGACTGAAAAGGGTCGGCGTGACGCCTCGTCCGTCCGCATCCCGTTCAATGCGCATTACGGTACCGCGCTGGTGTATCGCGCTGAAGTCATCAAACCGGACGGCCGAACCGTTGCGCTCGACATCGCATCGTACGCGCGCGTGGTGGTCGAATCCGAACAGATGGGTGCCAACATTTACGATCCGAACAATAAGATCCTCAACCTCTCACTGCCGGGTCTCGAAATCGGCGACGTATGCCATCTGATCACCTGCCGCAAAACCGTCAAGGTGCGCATGCCCGACACCTGGGCCGACTACGCGGTGTTTGAATACGACTCGCCGATCGTCCGGCTGGAGTACGCCATCTCGGCCCCGCCGGAACTGCCGTTCCGTCATGCGCTGTTACGCGCCCCAGTACCGGGCACGGTCATGAAAACCGAGCGCCGCGAAGCTGAAGGCCGGACCCTTCACCTCTGGACCGTGACGAACGTGCCGCAGATGTATCCCGAACCTGATATGCCGCCCTTGCACACCCAGGTGCAGCGTTTGTTGCTGAGCACGATCCCGGATTGGCGGACCGTTTCGCGCTGGTATTGGGAGTTATGCGCACCCGCCCTCGCCGCCACAAACACGGCCATGCGAACCCGGGTCGATGCCCTGACCGCAGGTTCCGCCTCGCGCGACGAGACCATCCGGCGGATCTTCAAATTCGTTTCACAGGAGATCCGCTACATGGGCATCACGACTGAAGACACCGCCCCCGGCTATGAACCGCATCCCGTCAGTCTGACCTTCGACAACCGCTACGGGGTCTGCCGTGACAAGGCCGCTTTGCTGGTTGCCCTGTTGCGCATGGCCGGGATCGATGCCTACCCCGTGCTGATCCACGCGGGCGCCAAGATGGACCCCGACGTGCCCATGCCGTTCTTCAATCACGCTGTCACCGCTGTGGATAACCCGGACGGCGGCTACCTGTTGATGGACCCCACGGACGAGAACACCCGCGACCTTTTTCCGGCCTATCTCTGTAACCGCAGCTATCTGGTGGCGCGGCCTGAGGGTGAAACCCTACGAGTCTCAGACGTGTACCCCGTAGAGAAGAATCTGACCCGCATTAACACGGAAGGCACGATGGATCGTAACGGCTCGTTGTTACTGAAGACGCGCATCCGGTTTGAGGGCATCAATGACAACGCCTACCGCAGTTACCTCGTCCGGCAGAAGCCGGAACAGCGGCGCAACTTTTTCGAAGCGGCTCTCAAGAACCGGCTTCCCGGTGCCGAGGTGATCGAATGTATGATCGCCCCGGAGGATTTGCGCGACACGGAAACCCCGCTCGCGGTGACCTTGACCACCCGCGTTCCGGAGTTCCCTGTGCGCGGTGAAGGGTTGGACCTGCTCGCCATGCCCTGGCTCGGCACCGGATTAGGTTATGCGAACTTCGTCATCGGACAGACCGGACTGGACAAACGCCGGTATCCGCTGGAAACCGGCATCACCTGCGGCACGGAAGAACGGATCGCGCTGCATGCCGCCGCAGGGTTGGGTGCGCCCCACACCCTGCCCGGCGCGGTGCATATCGACCGCGCGGGGGTTTTCTTTGCCATGAGCCAATCCGTCAGCAACTCCGTGCTTTCCGGGTCACTCACCTATCACCTGAAAACGCCGGAATTCTCTCCATCCGATTATCTCGAATTGAAAAGCATCCTCAAGGAAATCGAGTTCGCGGGACGGAAACGACCGCTGTTCGAGGCGGGTGACCCGAACCCGCCCGACCACGAGACACTCCACGATCTCACCGAAGCGCATCTGGTTTCGCCGCACGCTTGGACCACCACCCACACTTGGTCCCGACGAATCCTCACCTATGCGGGCAAGAAGAGCTGTTCGGAACTGAAAATCCCCTTCAATCCCGTCTGGCAACAGATTGACCTGCTTGCCGCCGTGGTTTCCAACGCTAACGGGATCGTGCACACCGTGACGCCCAAAGAGATCAATCAGATGGACGCGGCCTGGACCGGATCGGCACCACGATACCCCGCAGGCAAACTGCTCGTGGTGAATCTGCCGGGTGTGGAAACCGGCAGCGTGATCACGGTGAGCACTCGTTTCACACAGACCAACGCCCCCTTTTACTGTCATACGCACACTTTCGGCGGAACGGCCCCAGTTGCAGAGAGGGTCTACCGGCTCACCTATCCCGACACGCTCAGCCCCGCCATCCGGTTGGTCAACCCCGGTTCCGTCACCATGGATTCGGAAACCCGGGACGGTCTGGTCACCCATACCTGGCACGCCCCGCAGCAACCGGTCACCCGCACGGAGGAACTGCTCCCGCCCTGGCATTTTTTCCGTCCCGTCCTCTTTGTCTCCTTCGGCGACTGGTCCGAGTATATGCGGCAGTTGCGACGCGCCGCAGAGACGGCTGCCGAAACGGATCGCGAGGCGCGCCGCCGTGCGAAAGAGCGGGTCCGGGGCCTCCGCGATCCGCGGGAGCGTCTGCTCGCGATCCGCGACGAGGTGTTGCGTACCATCCGACCCGCAGGCCCCGCGTTTTTCGACCTGCCAACGGAGTGCCTCTCCCCGCCCGACCGCACGCTCGCCGACCAATACGGCCATCCTGCCGACCGCGCCTTGCTGCTGCGGGCCATGCTGCGCGCCGTGGGATTCGACGCCGAATTGCTCTTCGCCGGCCAAGACACAACGTGCTATCCGGCCTTTTCGCAGCCAATGCGGGAGATCCCCCAAATCGAGTTTTACCGCCATCCACTGGTGGCAGTGAAACTCCGGGACGGGATCTGTTATCTCAATGAAGGGGATCAGTACAGCGAACTTGGCAGTTCAGAACTTGATGGTGCGCCGGCACTCACGCTCAAAGGACGCCCCGTGACGATCGAACTCGACGAACCGTTACGCAACCGTTCGCACCATGCGTGGACGATCGATCTCGATGTATCCGGTGCCGCACGGATCACGGTCAGCAACCGGTTTTTCGGAACTCAGGCCGGCACCTTCCGCAAGCAGTATCGCGAGATGCTGCCAGAAGAGCGGCGCCGCCATCACCTCGAACTCGTCAGCAAGATCGCCCGGGCAGCGGAACCCGCCTCCGCGCTGATCACCGAAACCGAAGGCTACCCCTGTTTGCGGACCTATACGGTCACTGCTGCGCGGTACGCCACGCTGGAAGGCCGCACACTGACGCTTCTCATTCCCGAGGTGGCGGGGGTTCTCTTCCCCCTGCGCGCCGATTCACGTGTGAACCCGCTGTTTCTCGGGATGCGTGACAGATCTGACCTGACTTGCGAAATCCTTTTACCGCCGGGCTACACGCGCCTGCCCGTGCTTCCCGAATCTAAGCACTGGATCCTGCCGAACGGTCTCGGCACACTGGACTACAGCGTGAAGCACATAACCCGCGCCGACGGACGTGTACAGATTTCGATCACACGTGCGCTGGTGCGCCAGAGCGCGGAACTCCCTGCGGAACTTTACCCGGCGTTGCTGGAGTACAACCGGCGCCTCGCGCACCCCGCAACGCGCACCCTCGTGGCCGAACGGCCCACCAACCTTTACCCCACACCCTAAAGGATTATCATCCGCGATGCAACACTCACTCACACTTTCCTTTTCCGCAGACCGGCCCTTGACCGGTGAAGCGGTTCTTCCCGGCGACAAATCCCTCTCGCACCGCGCAGCACTCTTCGCTGCCCTGGCCGAAGGGGTCAGCGTGGTGGATCGATTCCTCGTCTCCGGCGTCACGCGTGCGATGCTCAATGCACTCACCGCCTTGGGCGTGGCGTGGCGTCTGGAGGAAAACCGGCTGACCGTTCCTGGCGTAGGTCTCCACGGCTTCACACCGCCAACCGCCCCGCTTGACTGCGGCAACTCGGCCACCACGATCCGTATGCTGACTGGCGCGCTCGCGGCGGCAGGCACGCCCTGTGTGCTCGACGGATCGGAGGGGTTACGCAAGCGCCCCATGGACCGCATCACGGAACCGCTCCGCGCCATGGGCGTTCGCATCTCGACTCCTCCCAACCACTGCGCACCCATCACCCTTGCCGCGCGTAGCCCCGACGTGCCGCTCCGCGCCCAAGCGTATACCCTGCCCGTGGCGAGCGCACAGGTCAAGTCCTGTCTGATTCTGGCGGCCCTCGCTGCGGACGGCGAAACGGTTCTCCGCGAACCCGGTCCCTCCCGCGACCACACGGAACGTCTCCTTGCCTCCATGGGCGCGGACATCCGCGTTTGCGGTCCTGAAGTGCGGGTCACGCCCCTCGCCCGGCCCCTGGCCCCGCTCGCCCTCACCCTGCCGGGCGACATCTCTTCCGCCGCGTTCTTGCTGGTCGCGGCCGCCCTGACCCCCGGCTCGACCATCCTGCTCCGCAACGTGGGCCTCAACCCCACGCGCACCGGCATTCTGGATGCGTTACGCGAAATGGGAGCCGACCTGACCGTGGAGAACCCGCAGACTGCGGCAGGCGAACCCGTGGGCGATTTGCGCCTGACCGCCGCGCCGCTCCAAGCCGTGCGGGTGGAGGGTGAGCGTGTCGTGCGGATGATCGACGAGTTTCCGGTCTTCGCGATCGCCGCCTGTTTCGCGCGCGGCGTCACCGAGGTGCGTGATGCCGAAGAACTGCGCTACAAAGAGACGGACCGGATTGCGGTGCTGTGCGCGGAACTGCGCGCGCTCGGCGCACGGGTCGAGGAGCGCCGCGACGGGTTCATGATCCATGGCGGATCCCTGCGGGGTGGCGTCTGTGAAGCCCACGGCGATCACCGTCTGGCCATGTCTCTGGCGCTGGCGGGCCTCGCCGCGCCTGAACCGGTAAGCGTGCGGCATGCCGAGATTCTGAACGAATCGTTCCCGGATTTCGTGACGCAACTCCGTGCCTTAGGCGCTACGGTGGCGGAAATACGCGGCTGATCCGATCCGTGACCACGCGCTCCGGTCGGCGCCTTCGGTTTGTTACCTGCCGAATTTCGCCATCAACGCGCGGGACAATGCCACCGGCGAGTTTTCCTGAAGCCCCTCGCGCAGAACTGGCAGCAGGTCGCCCCACAACTCCGCGTACGGTTCGGTGAGCGTCTGCCGCGCATGCCGCGGTTCGGCAAGACGGTGCTGCCGGGCAAAGGCTCGTGCCAGCAGTACCATGGACAACTCCAGCGGCGCCCGTGCCGCATCGAACGCCAGCTGCCTCATCAGCCGCCGTGCTTGACGAAACGCCTGTCCCGCCTGCTCGCGCAACTCCAGAATCCGGGCCTGCTCGTCATCCGGCATCATTCTGGGTCGGGAGAGCCCCTGCCCGCGTTGATAGAGAGTGCGCGCGCCGACGGGATGCGGCATCCGCAACCATCCTTTATCCATGAACCGCCGCAGGACGTCGCTGACACCGGGCGCCACCACCTCAAGAACCGGTCCTGCCGCCACATGCGCGAACCAGTCGGCAGCCAACCGATCAGCGATCAGATTGGCCACACGGAGCGGTCCTTCGGCGGCCAACAGGAAAACCGGGCGTCCCTCTTCCGTGTGCCACACGTCACAGGCCACCAGTTTCTCACCCATCCGTTCCGCGAGTGCGGCCGCAAACCCCAATTCCGGATCGAGCGCCCGCAACGCCTCAAAGGACGGATGCTCCACAGGTGTCCGCTCCGTCGCCTCCGTCAAAGGCAGTAACGTCGCCAGACGCTGCGTCAAGGAGACACGCGCGCCGACCGCAGCACCGTTGGCGCGTCCCTGCTTCAGCTGCTCCAGCAAACGCGCTTCGATGCTGTCGGCTGCCACCAGATTCAGAACCGTGACACTGCGCACCTGATGCGGATGACACACCCGCGCGATTCGTTGTTCAAACCGCGCCGCGGTCCACGGCACATCACATTGGATCACCACACTCGCCTGCGATAGGCTTCCCGCCGGACAACCCGCATCCGTGGCCAGAAAGACACGGCAGGCGGGCTCGTTGCGGAAGCGCCGGATTTCGCGTTTCCGCTGCCCCTGAGGCACGGAACCGACATGCCACGCATAGCCCCACCCCTGCTGTTCGCACAACGCGCGCACCAGTTGCAACATGCGCTCCCACTCGGAACAGACCAAAACCTTGACTCCGGGCATGGCCAGGACACTCTCCATCGCGTTGCGGAGTTCCTCCAGTTTGGGACAGACACGGCTCGTCTCATCCGTAATGTACGGCGTATCGCAAAGCATGCGCATCATGGCGATCTCACGCCGTAACCGCTCGGTCTCCGACCGGGTCAGCGCACGCTGTTGCGACTGCGCGGCCAGAAGCGTGGCCTGGGTTTCATGCGTCGCGTACCGGTCGCGTTGTTTCGGCGCCATCGGAACGTACACAACCCGTTCCGTACGGTCGGGAAGTTCAGTCTCCACCTCGGTGCGGCGACGCTGCAAAACGTACGGCCGGATACGTTCCCGCAACCGGTGCAGATTCTGGTAACCCGTGGGACGCCCGTCCTCATCCAGCGTGTAAAACTCGCGGTTGAACCGGAAGAGCGGCCCGAGCACCTCCGGATCGATGAGCGACATCAGTGTGTAGAGTTCGTCGAGACGCTGTTCCAGCGGCGCACCGGTCAACACGAAAAGGTACCGGCTCTCGATCTGCTTCAGGGTCTGCGCTGTCCGCGTGTTCCAATTCCGGATCCGCTGCGCCTCATCGAGAATCACGCACTCGGGGTTCAGCACGTCCAGAAAGAGACGGCTGTCACGCAACACCTGCTCATAGCTGACCAGCGTGAACGCGGCCTTTTGCTCATAAGCACGCCGCCGCGCCGCACGATCCCCCGCAACCGTTTCGCACGAAAGCGCCGTGTACCGCCGGATATGCCCCTCCCACTCCCGCTGATGAGCCTCCGGCACGACCGCCACCGCATGGCGCACCTCGCCCAGCCGGTACAACAACGCCACGGCTGCGACCGCCTGAACCGCCTTACCCAACCCCATCTCATCCGCCAGCAGGGCGCGGCCCGTGAAGGCCAGATGCAGCATACCCTCGCGCTGATAGGGCAAGAGCGGTTCGAGAGTCTCTTGCGGCGGGTAGTGTCCGGAACACACCGCATGCTCGTAAGCCCGGCGCAACCGGATGCGTTCGGTCTGCCGTGCCAGACGTGCCATCCAGGGCTCGACATCCTGCGAAACGCGCACCACGTCCGGACCGACCCGTTCGCATGCCTCCAGAATCTCCGTTGGGGAGAACTCGGGCAACGCCAGGCCGGTGATATCGAAATAAGGGCGCAGGGCGGCTGGCAGCCGGTTCAAGTTCCGTTCGATCAGCAGACGCCCCATGACCCGGTCCGGCACCACATCGATGCGGTCGGACAGGGGCTCGCCGCACGCCAGCTCGCGTATTACCCTTTCCAGATGTTTACAGGTGCCGAGGTCGTTGACCCGGAAATCCGGACAGGTGCAGGAACCGACTCGCGGCGAAATCTCCCGCACTTCGACCTGATAGGTCTGACCGCTGCTCCGGGAGGTGACGTTGAAATTCGAGAACACGGGATGAGCCGGCGTACGATTCAGGATGGTCATCGGCTCGCTGGCGGCACGCCGTTTCCGGCGGTTGATCTCATCCTGATCCGTGGTACGCCAGTTCTCGTCCGGCGGTACGCGCAGAGGCGTTTCCGAACCCTGACCCGCTTTGCGCATACGCGCCCCCTTTCCGCAGTCCGTCCGTCAGGCAAACAACGCGCCCAGACTCGACATCCACTCATCTTCGCTTTCGGCCTGTGCGTTCGGCACCACCAGCGACAACGTGAGGCGCGACGGCTCAAAGACCTCTTCCGCAACGCGTTGCACATCGTCTGCGGTAATCGCCGCGATCCCCGCGAGCGTTTCCTCCGGACAGACGACCCGGCCGTAATTCAACAACGATTCGCCGATAAACATCATCTGGTTCCCGACACCCTCCAATCCGAGCCGGAAGGTGCCCTGCAGATACTCCTTCACGCGGCGCAATTCGCGCGCGCCGACCGGCGCATCGATCAGGCGCCGCATCTCTTGCGCCGTCCGTTTCAGCGCCGCAATCGTGCGCCGCGCGTCAAAACCGCCGCTGACGGTAAACAGACCGGTCTCTTCAAACAGTTGGAATCCTGAGTTGATGGAGTAACAGAGGCCGCGCCGCTCCCGCACACTCTGGAACAGCCGGGAACTCATGTTTTCGCCCAGCACACCGTTCAACACCCGCAAGGCGTAACGCCGGTCATCATGACGTCCGAAAATACGGAATCCGATCACGGCGTGCGTCTGGGCGATCTCCTTGCGCGTCAGCGAAAGCCGCCTTTGGGGCACCCTGCCGTCCACACGCATGAAATCCAACCCGCGCCGACGCGGCTGCCCGCCGACAGCCCGTTCGACCCGTGCCACACACGCCTCATGGTCGAGCCTGCCCGCAAAGGCGAACACGGTCGAACCCGGCGTGTAGGCCCGTGCCTTGTAACGCAGCAGGGTCTCGCGGCTCATCGCACCCAACGATTTCGGATTGCCGGAAAGCGGCGCTCCGAGCGCATGATCGCGAAACATCGCCTCCAGCAAGTTCTCTTGCACCACATGCTGCGGGAGATCCTGATACATTTTGATCTCCTCCAAAATCACATCCCTCTCGCGCCGGAAATCCTCCTCGCGGATCGCGGCGTGGAGGTACATGTCCGACAGCACATCGAACGCCTGCGGCAGATATTCATAGGGCAGGCGCGCGTAGTAACAGGTGGCCTCCTCTTGCGTGAACGCGTTCAGGTAGCCGCCGCGGCCCTCGATCGCCTGAGAAACGGCCAGCGCCGAACGCGTCGGCGTGCCTTTGAACAGCATGTGCTCCAGAAAATGGCTCACGCCGGCCAAGGGACGGCGCTCGTGGCGCCCGCCGACGCCGATCCAAATGCCCATTGCGATACTTTCCGCATTTTCAATGGCGGACGTGACCACCGACACCCCGTTCTTCAGTCGGGTGATCTTTGTTTTTCCGAGCATAATCCCCTTCAGCACGCCGCTGCCCGCATTGCTGCGAGTGTGGTTTTGCCGTCATATAACGCCTTGCCCACGATTGCCCCGTAAAGGTTCGGGAATCCCAGATCGCGGAGTGCGGCAACGTGTTCCGGCGCGCTCACACCGCCTGATGCGATGACACGGCACGCGACCGTTGCACACATTTCGCGCAGGGCCGTGAGATTGGGTCCGCCCAACATGCCGTCCGTCGCGGTGTCGGTATAGATGATCGTACGGACCCCTGCATCCTCCACCCGCCGCGCCAGATCGACCGCACGGACCTTCGTGGTCTCCACCCATCCCCGGACCTGCACAAATCCGTCACGGGCGTCAATCCCCACCGCGATGGCCGCGCCGAACCGCCGGACCAGCGCGCGCAGTGTGTCCAGGCTCTCCACGGCGCGCGTGCCGAGAATCGCGCGCGCGACCCCGACCCCCAACATTTGTTCAATCTGCGCATCCGTGCGCAGACCACCGCCCACCTCAACCGGAATGCCGACGGCGCGGACAATCTGCGCGATCTGTTCCATGTGCTGGGGCTCGCCCTGAAACGCGCCGTCCAGATCCACCACATGCAACTGTTCGGCGCCTTGCGCAAGCCACTCCCGCGCCTGCGCCACCGGATCGTCGGAGTAAACCGTCACCTCCTCAGCCCGCCCCTGGCGCAACCGCACGCACTTCCCGTCTTTCAAATCGATGGCCGGCAGAATGATCACGCGATCGTCCCCTTGCTGGACGGAATACCGGTTTCGCGCGGATCCGGCTCGACCGCCATACGCAACGCGCGCGCGAACCCTTTGAAGATCGCCTCGCACACATGGTGCGTCTCATCGCCGTACACCTGCCGCACATGCAGGTTCAGGCGTCCCTCCACCGTCACGGCGCGGAAGAACTCCTCCAGCAGTTGCATCTCGAAATCACGCACCCGCATGTGCTTCATCGGGCTGGCAAAGACCAGAAACGGTCGTCCGCCCAGATCGATCACCACCTCGCAAAGCGCCTCGTCCATCGGCAACAGCGCGAACCCGTAACGACGGATGCCGCGACGCTCGCCGAGCGCCTCATTGAGACAGGCGCCGAGCACCAGCCCCACATCCTCCACGGTATGGTGGTAATCCACATGCACATCGCCCTTGGCGCGGACCTCAAGATCCACGAGCGCGTGCCGCGCGAGGAGTTCCAGCATGTGGTCGAAAAATCCCACACCGGTTTCAATGCGGCTGACGCCGCTGCCGTCCAGATTGAGCGTCACCGCGATATCGGTTTCGCGTGTGGTGCGTGTGCGTGCCGCCGTACGTGCCATGGCGTGCCTCCCGAATTCTCAGTCCGCGTCGTTGTCCGGCGCGGAGGGTTCATCGTCTTTCTCGTCCCCCCGCGCCAATTCACGCAGGCGGATGATCCAGATGCAGGCCTCGTACAGCGCACACATCGGCACCGCCATCAAGATCTGCGAGACCGGATCGGGCGGGGTCAAGATCATCGCGATCACGAAAATCACCACGATGGCGATGCGGCGTCGCGAACGGAGTGCTTCGGACGGGACCAGTCCGATCCAGCCGAGCACCAACAACAGCAAAGGCAACTGAAAAGCCAGCCCGAACGCGATGATGGTCTTGATCACGATATCCACATGCTCGTCGAGGCGCACGATATCGACTTTGATTCCGACCCACGCATTGATCTTCTGCAACACACCGATGGCGATCTCCAGCGTGGCGGCATAGGCCATCCACACGCCTATCGCGAACAGCAGCGAGGAGGTGAAAAGGCAAAAGATGATGATAGAACGTTCGCTGCGTTTGAGTCCGGGGAAGACGAACCGCATGATGAAGAACAGCAGGAAGGGCAGGCTAAGGGCCGTGCCACCCCACAACATGATTTTCAGCAGGATGCTGAAACCGGCGGTCCAGCCTAGCCCCTGCACCATGTCTTTCGAAACTCCGGCCGGCGCGATCAGCCAGTTCGTGATCCGGGGCGCGAAAGGGACAATCAGGATCTCACAGAGAACCCAAGCGATGGCGCAATGGATCAGACAATCGCGCAGATCAATCAGATGCTCCAGAAAGGGACGCGGCGGGTCATTATACTCATCCCCCTGTCCGAATTTGGGCAGCGAGAAACGACCGACCTTCATGAGACGTCCTCCGTGGGCTGTTCCGGTTTAGACGAAGCCGCCGGTTCCGCCGCCGCGTCGCCGGCGCTCCCGTCCGTTTCCGGAATCCCGTCCGAAACCGGTGTCGCCTCCCCCGGCACATCCGTTGCATCGGCATACTCGCCCGTGTCCGGATACGGTGTCCCGTCATACGGTTCCGCCGGGTCGGACGGCACCCCGTACCCGTCCGGGTCATAGGCAGCGTCCGTTTCAGGCGGTGGCGTCGCCTCCGCCGGTTCACGGTCCATGTTCAGCAACTGATCTTTAAATTCGTCGGCCGCACGACGGAACATCTCCATCGTACGGCCCAATTTGCGGGCGATCTCGGGAAGCCGTTTGGGGCCGACCACAATCAGGACGACCACAAACAGGACAATCCACTCACCCGTACCCACGGAGCCGCCGAGGAACGCCACACTGGGAAAAAACGACATGCCCGGAAGCCCCCGACCCGCAACGCCCTATTTCTGGAACAGCGCGAACTCGCCCCGACGATTCAGGCGCCACACCTCTTCTCCAGATCCGGCGACCGCAGGCTTTTCCTCGCCATAGCTGCGAGTCTGGATCCGGTCGGCTGAAATGCCCTGATTGACGAGATGCGCGCGGAGGGCCTGTGCGCGGTTCTCACCGAGCGACAGGTTGTACTCGTTGCTGCCACGCTCGTCGCAGTGCCCCTCAACCACCAGCACATGACCGGCGTTCTGATGCAGATGCTGACCGACCTGATCGATCTTGGAGATCTCCGTAGGCGGCAGCGCATAACTATCGAACGCGAAATAGACCGGCGCGAACGTCACGCCCTGCACCGGTTGCAGCGTGTCCTCAAAACGCGCTCCGCTCAGCGTATGACCGAATTCGTCGGTCACCTGCGCGAGATCGGCATTCTCCAACAGAGTGGGGTCACCCAACCCTGCGGAGCCTCCCTTGCCTTTGCCCTTTTGCCAGGGCAAACGGCAACCGGTATCCGTGAACAACAACAGACCCATCAGCACGACGTTGACGGCGACGATTGAACGAATATGCATACGTGTACTCCTCTGAACCCTTTAACGACTCGACCAATCCGGGGACATCCAGTTTCCGGCAAGGTTGATTAAACGTACCGCAGGATCCCCCAGAGTGTCAAGAATGTAGAGAGTGGAACGATTGGAGCAGACCACATGGCGACTGTTCGGTGCCCAAGAGGGATGCTCATATCCGCCGGGCTGCGTCAGCAACTCACAGGAGGCCTCGCCCTGCCGGGGATCGAGCACCGCGATCTGATACCCCCCCCCACCGCGGCGGGTCGCGTAAACGATCTTCCCCTTGGCGCTCCAGTCGGGGTTGACGTTTTCAGACCCTTTGTAGGTCAGACGGCGCGACTGCCGTGAAAGCGGATCAACCAAATACAGTTGCGGGGTCTTGGCCGGGTCGCTCACGTAAACGATCTGGCGGCCGTCCGGTGACCAGCAGGGGCTGGCCTCCGCAGCGTGCACCGTTTGGGTCAACCGGGTGAGCTGGCCCGAAGTAAGATGCAGAACGTACAGTTCAGGGTTGCCCTGATACGAAAGGATGATCGCGGCACGCGAACCGTCCGGCGAAATTGCCGCCCCGGTGTTCAGTCCCTTGAACGCCGCCAATGTTTTGCGTTCCCCGCGCCCCACCCCGATACGGTAAACCGCCGGATACCCCTTCAGAAAGCTCGTGTAATAAATGTCCTGGCTGTTGGGTGCCCAGCGCGGGCCGACCGCCGCAACATTATCGTGCGTGATCTGCATCAGATTCTGCCCGTCCGCATCGCACAGGTACAGGTCGGCATTGTTGCGTCCCCGCCGGTTGACGAACACGATCCGCGATTGCGCGATGCCGATCTCTCCCGTGATCAGCCGTACCATCTCGTCCGCCAACTGGTGGGCCTGACGCCGCACCTCGGCCTGCCCCATCGACACCCGGTTCCAGTTGAACGCCTTCCCCGGCCATGTCACCCGGCACGCGCTCTGCACACCGCTGCCCGCGTCCGCTACCGTCCCCTGCACCTGCACCGCACCGGACGACGCGACTTTGAACCATCCGGACAATTCCAGATCGCGCGTCAAGGTCCGGACGAACAGTTTTCCGTAAGGTCCGGACGCATTCAGGCGGCTCAGCGACACCGTGTTTTTCTCGGCGCCTTTCTTCACAACCGTGATCACCGGCGGTGCCTCCGCCGCCCGACAAGCGCTTTCCCACGGCAACGCCGCGGCGCACAACAGAAACAAAAACCAAATCATCTTGCGCATAAAAACTCCCAATGTGTTACGAGTATACCCCGTCCCCTCGCCAACAGCAAGCGCAGACATCGCGTGGAGGCCCGTCTCTTCATAACCGTTTTCTTTATCTGAAGAGCAGCAGGAAACCAGTCGACTTCACGTCGCAGAGGATCTTTCCGTCCTCAAGCCGGAACGTGCCCGAGAGCATCCCGTCTCCAAGCCCCGTCGCGCGCCAGTTCCCCAATGGCCCCGTTGCCCGGTTCGCCACCACCACATTCTTCGGATAGGGATACGTGAAGGCCGTCTCCGCTGTGCGTCCGAAATCAGCCTCCATCGTGCCCGTGAGCGCGCAGTCGAGTGTGAGGACGCCCTCGCCGTCCAGCGCAACAGTCGCACCGTTCAGTTCGCCCGTCACCGTACCGGCACCCGAAACGCGCGCCATCGCGGCTCCGGACGCAACGTCCAGCGTCGCCCCCGCTTCCACACGACACGCCGCCGTATTTGTCGATCCACCCGCGAGAACGGCCAGAACCCCTTCGCTGACCACGGCCACGCCGTCAAACGCCCACGTCGGCAGCGTGTCTTCCTGCTTGCCGAAGACCAGCATACCCGCGCCCGTCTTCACCACGCCGCCTGCACCCGTGATCCGCTTCTGGATCGTCACCGTCTTCCCGTCCGCCACCGGCATCGTCACGCCATTCGTCGTCACGTCCACCGTCAACGACCCCGGATTCGACGGCATGAACAGGTTCGTCGTGATGACGAACTCGCCGCCGTCGAACCGTAGCGTGCTCATGCCCAAAGGACTATCGACGTTCCTGAACTCCTCCAAATAAAGCTTACCTCCTTTGTGGAAGGTGAACGCGCCCCGGTCGAAATTCAGGTTTCTGTGCGGACCGAACTTACATCCCCGCAGCGCCTTGCTCCCGGCCATGAGGGAATCGTGGAAGTGCGCGTCGACGTATCCGCTCCACACCGAGTGCGCCTGACCCGCGGCGGGCTCCGCCTCGCCCGAACAGTACACCGCCGCATGGTTCGTCGCGATCAGGTGCAGCTTCGCTCCGGAACTCTCTGAAAAGTTCATGTAGAACGCGAACGTGTTGAACAGCGTCGCGTTGTCGATGTACAGCTCGCCCTCCACCGACCCCGATGAGTTCCACCCGAAGCACAGCGTGTCCGCACGCATGTGCGTGCCGTTCACGAGCCGTATCTTCGGCCGCGCCGTGAAGGCGTTCGTCCGATGATTCGCCCCGAACATCGTCAGGTGGCCGCTTGCCTTCGTGTCCACGCTCAGCTTATCAAACGTCAGTTCCGGTTCCGCCGCCACAGAGGTGGTGTACAGCCCCACCATGATTGCGTTCTGGATGTAAATCGTCTCGCTCCCCGTCCCCTTGAACGTGAACGCGCCCTCCGCCACGTTGAACCCGGCATATCCGTCCGTCGGCGCCGTGCCGAATGCGTCAAACATCACCGGCGACGTATAGGAGGGCGTATTCGAAATCCTGTTCCTCCCGTTCCCCGTCGAATAGCGTGCATTGGGAGTCGCATTCACCGTCATCCGTCCCGCGCCCGTCTTGATGATCGCGCCCGCCGTGAGATCCACCCCCCTCGCGAAGGTCACGTCCGAATCCGTGCGGATCACAAGGGCGTTCGTGGGCGTGGAGGCATTCAGCGTCGGCTTCGTGTTCACCACATGCTCCACACCGCCGTTCGCACCGAAAGCGAGCGTGCCGTCCGTCATCATCATCAGCGTCGTCGTATTCGCATAGTCGAGCCCCATCGCTGCGGGCGGCGTCGCCTCCAGAAGGCCCCCGTTCAGCGTCACGCCGGAGACGAACAGGTTGTCCGCGTTCGTCAGATGGAACGCGCCGGGACCGTTCTTCACAAACGCTCCGCGCTGCGTCTTGCCGGAAAGCGTGAGATCCGCACCCGTCCCCACAACCGCTTCCAGCGTGTCCACCCCCTTAAAGGTGATGTTCTCCGTCGCGTTCGACGTCCCCTGGTCCAGGCGCAGTTGAAGCGTCTCGGGTGTCGCAGAGGTCTCCACCGTCACTGTCGTCACCCCGGTGATCTCATCCTTCACGAGCGTCACATCGCCCACCGTCACGTCGCGGACAATCGTCACGTCCCCCTTCACCGTAAGCGTCTGTCCGTCCGCGATCTCGATCGCGCCGCCCGTCTTCTCGCCGCCGATCGTCAGCGCGCCGATTTCGTTCGAGGCCGCGAAAACGACCTTGCCCTCGCGCACCTCCACCGTCACGTCGTCAGCGATCGTCCCCGTCAGCGTCAGAGTCCCCACCCCCGTCTTGATCAGCCGGCCGTGCACACCGTCCATGGATGTCATGTCCTGGCTAACCGTCGTGTCGACCGCCGTGTTGATCGTGAGCCCCGCCGCGCCCAGCTTGAAGCTGTCAAAACCGCGGATCAGATAATAACCCGAAGCCTTCGCCTGAATCGTGCCGCCGTCCGCCGTGACGTTCGCCGTCGCCGCACCGCCGTTCTCGCCGGCGCCGGGACCTCCCTTGAGTTCATTCACCTTCAGCACGCCCCCGTTAAGCACCACGTTCTCGGTTGCCGGGTTGTTCTTGTTCGCCACCGAGAACGTCCCCGTCTCCACCTCGCCGCCTGTGATCGTGAAGGTCTGCACGGGATTCTGCGTGGTGTCGGAGTTGCCCAGATTGATGGCCGTTGCATAGAGGCGCCCGCCCGAAACCCCGATCGCCGCATTGCCCCGCGCCGTGTTGAACTGGCTATAGCAGTGCACTGTGCCGCCCGTGACACCGAAATACGACGTTCCCCGCGACGAGAGCCACACCGTTATCGCCGACGTCGCCGTGCCGATGTACGTGGTTCCCGCCTCGTGATGGACCCATCCTTCTGAACCCGTCTCGTTCCCCACGTAGAACTCGCCACCCTCCGTGCCGAACGTCGTCACGCGGTCTGCACCGCGCAGCCGCAGCGTCCCCCTTCCGCTGCCATTCGCGCCGCCGATGCTCGCCCGCACCGTTACCGTGCAGGAGCCTTTCGTATGATTCACCGGATGCACGCACGCGAAGGTCTGCGTGCCGCCATCGATGATCATCTCGGCCGTACCACCGTGGCCCACCGCAATGTCGCCCGTCGCCACCCATGAGCAGTCCTTCAGATGAAGGCGCGCCGGATACGCCGCACTCCCGCTCACGAAGATGTTCGTCGTGAAGAACGCCACGTTCGTTGCCGTGAACGTGGGCTCCGCCGTCGGGCTGCCGTTGTATCCCACCGCGAAGACCTCCGTCGCATTCGACCAGCTACCGCCATCCAGCGTCACCGTTCCCGCGCCCGCCGAGTTCCGGTACCCCAGCAGAAACCGATCCACGCTCCATGCCGTGTTTTGTCCAAACACGGTTGCAGGGTTTTCCGCGCCGTTCGCCACGTAAAAATTGGCGAGCGACACCTTGGCGTTCGTTGCCGCAAACGTCGCCGCGCCCTTTCCGGACACCTCCCCAACCGTGACCGCCGCCGTGGCCCGCATCTCGGCGTCCACCAGATGCACGCACGTCGTGATGGTGCTGTTTGCCGTTCCCATGTACAGCGGCGTCGCAACTTCGATGCATCCTCCGTTCGTCGCGCACAGCAACGCCGTACCGGCCGCTTGCAGGAACACGTCGGCTCCCGCCCCGAATGCGAGCGTGCCGCCGTCCGACGCCACAAGCCTCCACGTCCGTCCCGCGTGATTGCCCTCCCCGACACAAAATGAGCCCACGCCCGTCATCGTGAGGCGCGTTCCCGTCCCCGTCACTTCGACGCGCTGTTCGCCGCACTTCGCGCCGCGATGGTCGTAAGGCATCGAGATCGCTCCCGTGATCGTGTGGGTCCCGCCCTCGTAACGGAGGACATCCTCTTCCGTACCGTTTCCGATTGTCGCGAGTCCAGGCAGATGCGACTCCGTTCCCGCGTGAAAGACGACGTGCTGTCGCGTATATTCGCTCGCGCTGCCGAATATGCTCACGCGGTTCTCCAGTGCTGTCCCGTTCGGGTTGTAGAAATTGAACGTGCCCTCGTCGAAGTGGATGTCGCGCGGACATGCCGCGTCGCCCACGCGGATCTTGAAGTTCTGCATCGCCACCGGCCCCAGCCGCTTGGTGTTCTTGTCCGGGCCCCACCAGTTCTCGATCTTCAAGGTGTCCGCATTGGCGACCCTGAACACGAACGGTTCCGCCTCCCAGGCGCCGTCCGTCTCGGAATCAGGCGACGTGTAGATGGTCCCCCGTCCGTCCAACGTCACCGTTTGGCCGCTCGCCACATTCAGTAAAAGACTGAATGGATTCGTCCAATTCCCGTCCGGGTAGGACACGGTGTAGCTGCCCGTCCCGCTGAACACAGCCTGTTGCCCTGCCGTAGGCACAGCCCCGCCTGACCATTTCGTCGGATCCGACACGCATCCGTCACCACCGGTCCAGGATTTCTGTACCGCCGCCCCGGCACACATCACCACCGCAAACGCAGCCACCGCAAACGTCATTCGCGTGAGATTTGTCATATCGTCCCTCGTATTCCTTTGTGATCCCGCTTCACTCCCATTCCCAAACAGACGGGTAACATACCGGTTCCCATGATTGGCGCCTTATTATGCGGAGAGAGGACGAAAAGAGTCAATCCCATAAATCCGCATGCAAGGGCTAACTGCGCCCGCCCGCTCCCTTTCCGGAATCACGCGCCCGCATCCTCGGGCGTGCCAGCGCCTGCCGCATCCCAACCGGCAAACGTATACATGTGCGCTGAGCACGGCTCCTTGGAAAAACCGTCCGCATCTTTGTCGCCGGACCACACCTATCCCATCCTTTTCGTTTTTGCCTTGTCATCGACAAGGTGAAAAACTAACGCAACAGAACCTGCGTCCCTTTTCCCTTGACCCCGAGGCGAATCTGGTTATCCTCGATCCACAACCGCACGACATACCGCGCCGTGATCTCGCCCGTGACCTGCCACAACGTCAGATTCTCGCCCCCCGCACAAGTGTCGAACGAGAACAGGGTGAACACTTTCTCCCCTATGTCGCCCCCGTCACCCCGCAACCGCACGGTGCCGCCGCCTCCGATAGTCAGCGTGCCCTGCACATCCACCCGGTCGCAGGCAAAGGCGTTGCAATCCACATCCACAACCGCCCCGTCCGGCAGCGTCAGTCCGCCGGAAACCGCCAGGCTCCCGATTGCCGTTTCCGTTGTGCCCGCCGAAAGCGCGTCCGCCGTAAGCCCCTGCGCCCGGATTGTTCCTGTTCCCTCCAGCAGGTCTGTGGCGAGTGTCATGTTCGTGATCGAGCATACGCCCCCGTTCTCGACGAGGATATGGTCGAACGCGCGATGCAATGTCTGCCCCAGCCATTTGGAGAGCAGTTGAGCGTGAATGTTCTGCCGCTCATTCGCCGACAACTCGCGGGTGAAAAAGAGCGCCTCCGCCAGTTGATGTCCGCCGAACCCGTTGAACCGTTCGCGCCCGAACGCCGATGCGCGAACCGTATTGGTCGGGAAGAACGACACCACATGGAATCCGTCCGGCAACCTCGCCGTATACGTCACGGAGGTGCCGTCGATCGCGCAGGAGCCGTTGCGGATCGGCTCCGAGTGCGGATGCTCGCCCACCAGCGCGCCGGAACCGCCCCGCATGAAATCCAGATAGTGGTTCTGGTTGCCGACCAGCGTGGCCTGCTTGGAAGGGTCGGTGTCCCGGACCACCACGAACACGTCGCGCACCGAATGGCTGTACTCCTTCCAGTTGAGCCACGCCGTGTAAACCGCATTCGTGTCTTTGGTGAACGCGCCGAAATCCACCACACTGCGTCCGTTCTGCTGCCCGGGGCTCAGGAAGGGCCGGTGGACCGTGTCCTGCGCCGCGGCGTAGAACCCGTTGGTCCGGCAATCGTTCCAGCGTGTCACGAAGTTCGTCCCGTTCACCGCAACCGTCTCCAAACTGGCGGCATCGTCCGCATCCACATGAAAGACCGCATCCTGACCGTACGCGGGGTCCACGCCCGTAACGTTGAGGGCTCCTCCCCGCACATGCAGGGACGTCACACCCACACCCAGCGTCGCGACCGTCAGTTCACCCTCGCCAGCCTTAGACAGTTCCCCCTCCGCATCGATCCATCCGGCGGTAACCGATCCCGCTTCATCGGCCACATCCAATGTTGCGGAACCCACACAGCTGACGCCTCCGGACAAAAGACCGGCCGCGCCCGTCTGACGCACGGTCCCGTTCGAAATCACCAGAGAATCGCCGCTCACCGTCTCCGCCGACAACACCCCGCCGCCCGTTTTCACGGCTGGCTTCCCGACACATAGCGCGCCGACGCGCACGGTCTCGCCGTCCGCAACCCGCACCGCGCTTCCGTTATCCAATGTCAGCGCCCCGATCCCCGGCTCGCGGCCGAACCATTTGCGGCTGAGGTAGTCCGTAATCTCCCGCCGCGCCGCGACCGTGAGGCGGTTCGTGAACACCAGCACCTCCGCGATCCGGACTCCGCCATAACTGTTCACCCGCTCACGCGCGAACGCGCCGGCCCGGACATCGTTCGTGGCGACAAACGACACCACATGAAAGCCGGAAGGCACGACGGTTGCCGCAGGCACAGTTGCATGATCCAGCGAGATCACTCCGGACAAGACCTCTTCCTGTGCCAGCGGACCGCCCAGAATCGCCCCGTTGACCCCCCGCGCGAAAAAAGCATTATGATTCGAGTTCCCGACCGGCGTGGGCCAGTACGTCCCGGCGGACAGCGAGGCCGTGTCCTCGGTATCGCTGTAAACGAAATAACACTCGTAAATCTTCGTCCACATCTCGGACCAGTTCAGATACGCGCCATAACCCACCACCCCTTTCGCCGGATAGTGGTACGAACCGAAATCCACGACCGGCAATCCGTTCTGGCACGCGGACCGGAGAAACGGACGCGGCCCGCTGTTGGCGACATCGTTCGTGGCGTAGATGCCGTTGCCCCGGACATCCCGCCAGCAGACCACGAAATTCGTCCCGTTCTCCTGTTCGGTCACCAGGCTGGCCGTTGCACTCGCATCCGCGTGGAACCATGCCCCGCCGACCGGCGCAGGCTCCGGAACCACTGGAGCAGCGAGCGCCAGCGTGCCACCGCGGACACACACACGGGGATCGGCCCCGTAAACGTGCTGCAGCGCCAGAGTCCCCGCACCCTCTTTCGCCAACTCTCCTTCGATAAGGGTCACACCCGGCACGGACAGGACTGCCTCCGGCTCCGGCACCGTCAGGATCGTGGTGGCGGCAACAGTCAGGTCGGGAATTTCGGGGTTCACACCGTTGGTCTGCGCCAGCGCCTCGACCTTGACTGCGGAAGCCTCGATCGCTCCGGGGAACCCGTTCGCTCCCCGCATGCGAAAGATCGCAAGATTGGTACTGTTGTTCCCGCTCCCGATGATCCGGAAAAACCGTTCCCGACCGGCGATGGTGTCGGTTTCGATCTGCGTCTCATACCCGCTCACCACGATGGTGAGGATCCCGTATGCCTGCATGTCGATCTGATCAAACCACTGATAGGCGAGACTGCCGCTGTTCCTGACGATCGAGAGAGAGAAATCACCGGATGCCGTGGCGGGGTGGCTGAGTATATAGGCCTGATCATGGATCTGTTGCCTGCAGAACGCTCCGTCGGGAACCCCATTTCCGGAGACCGGAAATCCCGCCCACGGCGTTGTCCCCGATTTCCAGTGGATCAGGGTGTCGCCCTCCGTCAGAGTGAACACGCCTGTGCCACCCGCCTTAGCCTTGCACCCCTCCAGCCGCAAATGACCGCCGTCAAAGATCAGCGTCCCGCCGGAGAGAAAGTTGCTGGGGGCCACGCCACGCTCGGCCACATAGAAGTGCATGAAGGTGTTGAGCGTTTTGTTTTTGCCGCACAGACGGGTCGGCCCCGTATACGACGTGTCCATGCCCAAGGTGCCGCCGTAAAACGACACCCCGTTCGTGCCGCGGAGGTCTGTGTTGTAATTATTGGCATTGTTGCTGTCATTCGGGTTCGTGACTCCGACTTGAGGGTTTCCCCCCTCCAGCGTGACGAACCCGTCAAACAAATAGAAGGCGTTTGAGAATCCGGAAAACAGCAGATTCTGCAGCGTGACTCCGGCAGACGGCACCCTGACGAGGCATTTGGCGGACGGCGCGTTCGTGAAGAACGCTGTGTTGCCCTCCCCTTCCGCGACAACGCCACCCAACCAATTGCCGGGCTCATTCCACTTCCCGCCGACCCGGTTCGTCCAACTGCCGTCCGCGGCAACAGTGTGCAAGACCACACAACATATCGCGTTGCCCGTCATCCAGAACACATCTCTTGCCGTCATCCGCGCCTCCTGAATATGTGCCACATCCCCTATCCGGCCTCCGGACCGAAACAACTCTAACTAAAACGCAGTTTAGCTTTTTCGCACCTGAACGTCCAGCGGATTCACTGTGGTATGTCATCGCCACTGGTCGTTTTACAGATGGCAACCGAGATGGTCATGGGCACCCTTGATGACATGAGAAGTCCACGGGGGCGAACAGCGTCTGGCGAAGCGTATCGAAATAGGTGGCAATCCGTATGACCAAAGGCTCGTAGCGGACAATCACCCCGGCCTCGATATTTCGTTTATGTGCGGCCTCGGTGAAGTTGGCGGAAGTGATGAGAGCCGCCTTGCGGTCGATGATCAGACACTTCGCATGCAGACTGCTCTGCGTCGTCCCGTCTTCCAGTAAACGGGGATCGTAATAGACGGGAGGCAACGGTCGCCACGGCCATTCGTCTTTCGCAAACTTATTGGCGAACCGGCGCACGATCTCGGAGGAGAGTGACGTGTCTTTGTAGGGACGCTGGATATTGAAGCAGAGCCAGAGATCCAGTCCCGGCGTCTCTCCGGCTTTTTCCGCAAGCCGTTCAAAGAGTTTCTTGCCATTATGAATAACGTATCCAACCACGATGACCTCTCGTTGCGCCTCCTCGATCAGCGCATGTATGACGGCAGCGGTTTCGCGTGTCGGCACTCCTGAAACGTCCGGACCTGACAGGACAAGGTCGAACAACTCTTCCGGTTGTGCCACCCGCGCCCGGCTCTCGACGACAGTCTCGGCCAACTCGGCAATCTGAGATGGCAACCAGCCATCCTCACGCAAGGCGGTCAGTGCAATGGCCAAATCCCCGACCAAAACCCCGCCCGCGATCTGCCTTACGGCATGGGTCGTGATACCTCTGGACAACTCGCCACCCCGCAGCGAAGCGGCCAACTGGCAGAGGCTGCCGGAGGTGAGCTTATGGAAGACATCACGCATGGGGTATCGTTCTGAAAAATTCGGTGCCAAGCTGTTCTACGGTGGGGACCACCAAGGCACGGTCGAGGAAGTTGTTGCGCTGTTCGCAGGATGTCTCCGAAATCAACAGACATCCGTGGCACGCGCTGCCCAGCAGGGGCTGGTGGTCCTGCGAGCGCGGAGAATGGAATGCACACACCGGGTCGTTTGAACAGAGCATCCCCATGTCCAGCGCCCGTCCGATGTGGAATTTGATCCGGCGTCCCGCTTCCACAAGACCGCCGAGCGTCCCTTCGGCATCCGGAGAGCCGGTGTAGACCAACACCCCATACTGACTGGGCATCGCGTATACCCGTTCCCGGATGGATGAGGCCGGATACCCGCACTCCAGTGACATCGCGATCAACAGTAGGTGGGAGAATGAATGCAACATGTAGTAAGGCAGCCCGGGATACTTGTGTTTACTGTTTTCGTGCTCGCCCAGCCATTGATCGAAGCCGCTTTGAAGCGCCTTGTCCCGTTGCTGAACGGCGGGCTGATCCAGCCATGCCGCTATGGCCTCCGGCTTGAACTGGATGAACACCCCCTCTCCACGGTTCTCTATGGTCGGGAGCCAAGAGCAGTCTATCGCCAATGGCGCGCGCTGAACATCAATGTCCAGTTCACCTGTGATGTCGGGCCCGGCTGCATCGAACCGTGTAAACCCAAGCTGAGCCACAACCTCCCGCAACCGGTGGACGAGCACAACGCGCTCAATCACATCCGTCCAGGCATCCGCCCATACCGCACTCGGCAACGTCCGGGCATAGAAGTCGCCTTCCGGCTTGTCTTCTCCGATCTCGTCCTTTGCCTGTGCCAGCACCTCAAACTCAACCTCCTTAATCGGGCGTTCATCCTCGTCGCCGCTCCTCCTGCGTCGCTCGATAACCGTCCAGACCTGCTCCGGCGTAAATCCATCGAGTTGCTGTTTGACGGCAGGCATCGTCATGACAAAAGCCAATTGGGCTTCTGTCGCTACCGCCGAGAAGTGTGACTCCCACAGTGCCGCGACTGCCTGATCCACCGCCGTCAGCGAATCCGGGATTGAGATCACGGAGAGCAACTGCGGAAAATAAGCGTTACTGGCGCTGCGGATCAACAGGCGATTCTGGTCACCGCACGCCTCACGCGAGCCCGGCCCCAGCCACGGGCGGGATCCATTGCAATGCCCGAGCGCCTTCAATTCCATTCGCGCGGCATGGCTCATCGGCCGTTCCGCACCGCATTCGCAGGTGATCCATACCGAGTCGAGGTCACCGCTGGTGCCACGCTCCTCCATGTACAATCCACGGCGGCAGTCCCGGTCATCGCCGTGGACAAAGGTC
This sequence comes from Kiritimatiellia bacterium, assembly GCA_033812795.1. Classification (GTDB taxonomy): domain Bacteria; phylum Verrucomicrobiota; class Kiritimatiellia; order RFP12; family UBA1067; genus JAPXSY01. The sequence continues at coordinate 23,244 of JAPXSY010000017.1, read as the reverse complement.
CACCAGTCGATGTCGCCGACGTGCCCCCGCCTGCAGGCGCGTACAAAACGCACCGGAACCACCGGGTACTTCTTGCCGTCCCGGTCCCGGTAGCGGCCCCCATCCAGATCCTTGAGATTAACTAGCCGGCGGGCACGGCAGATCCGTCCGCCCCTGTTCCGGATCACGGCCTTTTGAACAATGAACCACTCCGGGAAGCGATAGCCGATGATGTCGGGCGTGAACCCCCGTTCCTCGATGGGCGGCGGCGGCTTACGCAGGGCCACAGTGGGCAACCCGATGATATCGGCAAGCTTTCGCTGCAGCCGTGGCTCGGAGACCAGCGGCAACGGTAACCGCCTACTGTAATGCCAGTTATCCAGGCCCGCGATGATCACAGCGTCTTTCGGCAGATCGACCATCGCACCGGGGCCAAAGGTCGTGATAAGCTGGCTGGAACGTATCTGGGGGTTCTTCATGGTTTGGCTCCCCAGTCATTGAGGTTTTTAACTCGAATATCCACCGAGGCTTCGACATCCCGCATCGAGCGGTTGGCGCGGAATCGCCGTTGGGCTGGAGCCAAGTTCGGCACCTCCGGATCAAGAAAGTCATACAAGAGTCGTCGCGGTGGTGATGTCTCCTCCCGTTGATATTGCAACCCAGAGCCCTCGTCCTGCGCCTGTTTGGCAATCCACAGCCAATCGTCCAGAAGGCTGTTGCAGCGGTTCAGCACTTTGGCTGCCAGCGCCGTGCGATCCGCAGGGCTCAAGTCGCCATTGTGATTCTCCGCACGGGCCGCGATCAGTTGGCATAACGGCCCCAGACGATCGCGCAGCGTCAGGATATCCTTTGCCGCCCGGGCTGGCGTGAGATCGGGGATGATCTGGCGACACAGCGCCACGAGCACCGCAGGCAGTGCGCGATCCAGCGCCCTCGGGGAGAACGGAGTGACGCTGGTCGCTTCAACATTCCGATAGAAGTGGCTGTGGTAGACTGCAAAACGCTCATAGTGGGAACGGTCGCGCGGCTTATGGATATTGAGCAAGGTCACCACCAACCCCGGACGCTTTGAGTCGCGTCCGACGCGGCTTGTCGCCTGAATGTACTCCGAACTGGTCTTGGGCTGGCCGAGCACCACCATCAGCCCGAGCCGGGTGATGTCCAAGCCCACCGAGATCATGTTGGTGGCAAGGGCGACATCCACGCGCTCGTCGCTGGCAAAGGGCAGTGCCAGACGGCGCTTGGCCGCCGCCACATCGTTGGTGGGCACACGCGAGGTCAACTCGAGCACCTCGTAAGCGATGATGCGGTTGCTGAACAGCCGGTCCACAGGTTGGATACGCCGCCGCTGCCCATACTCCGCCAGCCGCGACCGCAGTTCATCTTCGATGATGCGGCGGCTGCCCCCAAGTTCCCGCAGCGAGTTAAAGTACCCGAGGAGCGTCATGTAGGGATCGGCAGGGTTTTGATCTGAATTGTCCCCGGCTTCATCCCAGGCGGTCTGGCCGGCACTCAGCAAGGCCAGGCCTGCCCGCAGCAACACCACTTTCAAGCTGCGTCCCTGGGCGGCGATACCGATGTACAGACGCGGCGGCTCTTCGTGCGCATGCTGTGTGTGAGCAAAGAATGAGTCGCGTCTGTCAGGCCCCGGCGGCGGAAACACGCTGACGCGGCTGCGATTGAACAGCGCCCGGATTTGACTGTCTGCACGGCGCACCGTCGCGGTGCTGGCCACAACCTTGGGGCGTATCGACATCTCGTCCAAGGCAGTGGTCGCCAGCGCGTCGATGGCCGTCTCGTACAGCCCGGCAACCGTTCCGAGAGGACCGGAGATCAGGTGCAGCTCGTCTTGGATGATGAGGTCCGGCGGGGGAAGGCATCCGCCTGGCAGCGGCACCCCTTTGCCGGGATCGCATGGCCCGTAGAACCCATCCTTGTCAAAGCGGCTGACCTTGCCGAACAGCGTCCCGGTCTGCCCCGTCCACGGCAGCGCCGCGAATTTGTCGACGGTGGCAATCATGAAGCAGGGCAGTCGCCGGTAGATCGGCTCATCCACCGCCACAACCGGCAAATAGCGGTCGCCACAGAACTCGCAATGCTCATTGGTGCAGTGAATCCGCAGATCCAACGGCTTGTTTTCATTGGGCACCAGCCGGAAGGAGTTGCGCGTGAACTTGGTGCCGCACCAGGGACACTCTTCAAGCGGAATCGGCGACGGCTTGCTGTCGTCTCTGCTAAACTGTTTGGTTTTTGTGTATGCCGTATAGGGCGCCTGCGCACTGCGGTCGTTGCGGTGCCCCATGCGGTTGGGCGTGGCCGCCTGCCCCACCCAGAGCCCGATCTCGAACGGCCACTCGCCGAGCAGCTCGGGATGGGCCTGCCGTTCCAGTTCGAGCGCACAGATGAGCGACGCCGCGCGGCCGAGCTGGTCAAGCGTCAGCAGACGCAGCGTGTACCGCATGAGGACACTCACGCCCGCGCCTTGGATGGTCGGTTTGCCGTTGGCGTCCCGCGATCTGAGGCGGCGCAGCACGAGGGTGAACGCGGCCAGCGCGAGATAGGCCTCCGTCTTGCCGCCGCCGGTGGGGAAGAAGATCAAGTCCACCACATCGCGGTCGCCATGCTTCGGATTCACGACACCGCGCATCGTCATCAGCAGGTACGCCAACTGGAACGGACGCCACCGGGGCGCGTCAACCGCCTTGGGCGCTTTGCCCTGAATCTGCCCGAAGCGCTGGCGCAATGACCGTGCCACCGCCTTGTTCGCCAGGCGGAACGCCGTCAGGACGTCAGGATCGTCCAGCAGGTCAATCCCCGCCGCAATGCGGTCGGCACTGTTCGCCGCTTCCACCAGCATGTCGTTGGCCGTCTGCGTCCGGTTCGCATTGAGCCCCGAAAGACCGGAGCGCTGCCGCCCGATCCACTCCTTGTAGCGCGTGACGAGCTTGCCGAGTTTGGCCTTGGCGTCGGCACCATCGGCCAATTCCGCCAAAACTTCCATACCCAGTTCCACGTCCGGAATGCTGGACGGGGCAATGCGCTCGACCTCACCCTGGGGAATCCAGACCGACTCCACAACACGGCAAGCGCCGTCGTCACCGACCTCGGCATGCCCAGAGACGCCATGGCCGACCACATGTTCGACCGAGTCGCGGTACTGGAGGTCGGCAACGCGCTCGTCCCACTCTTCGTCAGGCTCCCAGCCGCGCGGATCGGGGCGCGGGACAAAGGCTTCCCGACACTCCAGCCGGATGCCCGCTTGGAAGATAAAGGCGCGATATGGCTGCAACGCGTCCGGTGTACGGTAATTGACCAGAAATACAGAGACCGCACGGGTACCGGCGGGAAGCACGGACGTTCCGGCTTCGCGCACCGTCACCACCAACTTCAGCCCGCCGCTGTCGGGAACCGTCAGACGCCGCGGTCTCTGCCCGGGCTCGGGCAGCTCGATCGCCACATGCTCCGTGCGGGGAGTGCGACGCCAGTGCCTGGGTTTTCCGCCGTCATGCGACCGCTCTTTCACCTCGCCGGGCATATCCCCGTCCGATGCGGGCGGCACGCCGCCCTCCCCCGGTGCCGTTTCGCCATCAGGCTCCTCTTCGACGTAGTCCCCCCAGACGACGGTCGCATCCAGCTTGCGTGTGTCTTTCGGCACCAGCACGCTCAGCCCGATGGACGACGGGAGCAGACTTCGGCGGTTCGCAGCCGGACGGTCGGTGTTCACCGAGTCATCCATACCGCCCGCCTCCGCCGGGGAGTCGATCTCATCGGCGGACGTCTCGTCGAACTTCTGCTCGAGCGGCGCCTCGGTGGGCACAAGGAACCCGGTCAGATACCAGCGCGAAGGCGATTCGGGCAGCAGTTCCGCAGCGAACGGATGATCGTTGTCCGGCCCGACGAGGTCAAGCCGGATCGCTTCGACAAGTTTCGTCCGGACGTTCAAACTGTTCATGAGGTTTCCCGATAGCATGTTTCAAGTCCATCGATCATTGATTTGAGTAAGTCACGAGCCACATGGAACTTGCCTTGGCAGGACTGCCTCGCAAGTACGCTGGCCAGCGGACAACTGCTAGAACTCATCGTCTCATGCCGCAGTCTCTCGACGAGATACCTGTGGGTGGCTTCGGACGCCATGCTCCCAATGTCTTGGCCGAGCAGATGCGCGGCAGCCGCATTCGGTTCCCGCGCTGCGCGAGCCACCAGACCAGGCTGCGCCAAGAGCCGTTCACGATTACCGGCATCCAGATAATGGTCGATCACAAAACCAACATCTCGCGCGTCCCGAACTCGCTCTTTGGGACGGTCAAAGAAGGAGACGATTTTCAGCATGGCCAGCGCGGCGATAGTCACCACGGGGATTGAAACGGATTCACGGCCCTCCGCTTGGATGGAAAGAAGTTTCGCGTTGGAGAGCGCTTCCTCGAATCCCAGAACGTTCCATGTCGGCCCCTGATCAGGCCATTCCAGACGTGCGTCTGCACCGGCAATAGGGCCGAAAGGAATCAGATCCACCTCTTTCCCACTGACCGTATCACGGATTTTCTCCACAGGGGTCTCCGCAATCTGGAACCCCGCGTGCTGAAGAGCCGACCGAAGGCGGTGGAAAGAGTCCCAATCCACCACACGCACCGAAATATCGGTATCCATCGTGCTGATACCGGTCTCTATGCCGTACATGTGATAAAAGAGCACTTCGCGGGCAAAGGCACCCACAAGAAGCAGGTCTGTCCCTTGTTCTGCTGCCGTGACTGCCAGCCGGGTTAGAAGGCTGGCAGTCGGAGCATCAATCGGGTGCCGTAAGTTTTCGCAAAAATTTGTCATAAAGCCTTTTCGCTGTCTCAGAACTGCGTTCTTCATCATTCGCAAGAAGATCGGCGTAAACAAGCAAAGGATGCACGCAATCCTCCGGAAGATCATCCGAGTCGCGATGCCAGCGCGAAATCAGGTCATCCCCCCAAAACGGCGTGAGCACTTCAACATTCCCGTCCGGGTCGGGGTGAAGGCCGGCGCGCACGATCCACTCATCAGGCAATGCGTCGGCATAAACCGTTATTTTCTCGGGGCGCAGGTGGCGGGTCAGGCGGGCACCGGCAACCTCACCGCTCCACCAGGCGTTCGGCGGCAAACCGGGCATACGCCCCCATTCGCGCACACTGGCGACACGATAGCGGTGGTGAATCAGCCGATGGCGGAGGCGCGCCAAGTAGTTCGTAGTCCAGAGTTCGATGAGACGCTCGCGATCCACAAGCCGCCGCGCATCATTGTCATCAAGCAGAAAACCCATGGAACGCAGATCGTCTAGCACATTGCTTACAGACCCCGTCGCAACGCCAGCCGCCTTTGCCAGAACGCGGACTGGGCTGTTCAGCAGCGCCTGATCGGGCTCTTTGTCCAGTCCTGAATCGGTCAGCAACGCGAAAATCACCTTCACGGCACTCTGCCGATGCAAGCCGGTGACCACCTTTCTAACGCCCGAACGCTTACCGGAAATCTGGACATGGAGACCCGGTGCTTTGAGAAAAGCGTTCCCAGCCGCATCCATAAAGGCGATGTTCCGCTCACGCAACAGCTTCGCCATGGAGGGGCCGATCTTGAGCGCGATCACCATCAGTGGACTGTCCGGAACACATTGTTTGGCAAGCGTTTCAAGCGCCGGCAAGGCTGCCAACGTGAGTATGCCGCGTCTGACCTCGACCCGGAAGGTGTATTTTCGCTCCTCCGTATGCACGGTCAACTCGGCATCACCCGGAGTATTCGGGCGCGGGCGGCAAACGACTTCAAAACGAAGGTTAGGCATCTCACCAGCGACCATTGCCGTGGCTTGTCGCAACACATCCGCCTCTGTCTGTCCTAAGCTCATTTGTTCACCATATTGCCATGTTCAGATAATTTGAACAAGAGTTATTTTTGAACAAAGATTCCATCACTTAAATCACTCATCGCCTAAATGCCTGTCCTTTTGTCGCCTTACTGGAACGTTCTCATCTGCTCGATCATTTCGGCTGTATGTGCCGGCGGGGTTTTGCCAGCCGCGTAAAGAATGTCTCCTGAGACGATGGCTCGTTTCTGTTCAAGGGCGCGGCGCGCGGCTTCGTTGACCAAAAACTCCACCTCAGCACAGGTATAATCCTCCAATTCGTGGGCGAGCGTTTGCCAGTCCATCTTTTCCTGAGGCCTGTCGGCCATGTTCAAGCGCAGCAGTTCCATGCGCGCCTCGTAGTCGGGCGGACCGACAAAGAACTTCTTCTCCAAACGTCCCGGCCTGAGAATCGCCGGATCGATCCGTTCAGGCAGATTCGTCGCGCCAACAACGAGAATGCGCTGTTTCCCGCATTCGTTTAACTGAACGAGGAATTCATTGACTTCGCTGGCATAGTGATGGCCCACGGAGTCCCCACCCCTTGAGGGAACCATGGCATCCAGTTCATCGAAAAAGAGCATACAGGGGGCGTTCTTACGAGCCTCCGCAAACAGTTCGGCGATACGGCCTTGAGTGCCATGCACATAGACACTGGCAATATCGCCCGGTTTTACTTCCTGAAAATTGAAGCCGATCACGCCGGCTAATTTTCGGGCAATGAAGGTCTTGCCGCAACCCGGCGGCCCGTACAATAAAATGCCGTTCGGCAAACTGAGACGGTATCTGGCATAGATTTCCGGCTCCTGAAGAGGCAGGATCACATCCCGTTCCAGCATCGCCTTAAGATCACGCATCCCTGCGACACCATCCCATCTGAGATCTGAGGCAACCTTCGTGTCACCTTCATTCCTGCACCAATCACCGTCCCGAGGCAGGAGACCGGCCTCCCTCTTCAGGCGTTCTTTCAGCGCTATCGCGGCAACATTATTTGGATTCATCTCGACTTCGAGGCATGCCCAAGCCAAAGCCTCTGTTATGCGGCCCCTTTCCCTGAGCAATTCGAGACGATAAAGCCACGCAAGCCGCCGTTCCTCTATGACCCATGATTCGCCCTCGAAAAGCGGCATGGAATCTTCAATCACGTCGTCAAGCAAATCAAGAGCCTTCCGGTATTGCCCACGCACCACCAAGGCGCCGACATGGTCTTTGAGATAAGATTTTTCAGAGGGATGGTATTTCAAACTCACGGCAAGACCTCATTCGGAAATGGTACACGTCGCCCTCGAAGTGTTCCAAAAATTAGCAAAAGTATACACGTTTTGGAGAAGGTGTAAACGAGAAGAGGAAGTTGAACACAGCCCCGAAGGGGCGGCTTCACCATAGCCCAGGGCGGCGCAGCGCCGCCCTGGGTGGCGGGAGGGGGCATTGTGGCCTGAAGGGCCACTTCAAAAATGACCGTCGGCGTGGGTTTGAAGTGCCCCTTCAGGGCACGAGGATGCGGGGTGACGCTACCCGGGGCGGCGCTGCGCTTGCCCCGGGCTATGGTGCATCCGGCCCTTTGGGCCGGTAGTGCGTCTAAATACCTGTCCCTTTGTCGTCCTATCATTGCGACCACTGGGTGGTCGCAATAAGGGAGGTTGACCCGCGACCCGCGACTTGCGACTTGCGGACAGCCCTGCTCCAAAAAACTCTGCGTCTCTGCGCCTCTGCATTAAATAAACCCGAGCCATGCCCCGAAAACTTTCGTGTCATATCCCCAGATATTGTTCGTCTGGATTTTCGGCGACGTGGTTGGGCATGCCCCGCTTGCGGCCTTTGCGGCGGCGCGCTGATTGTGACGCCGCGCGGCGCTCCGCTGCGGCGCGCTCGGTGTTGAGGGCAAGGAGACGGGCAAGGACTTCGTCGTGGATCTCCTCGGGCCAGCGGTAGCGCCAGGGTTTCTTGCGGCGGCTGGCGGTCTCTCCGTCCTCTTCCTCTTCGTAGTCAAGAAGGAACTCGCAGACGGGCTGGATGTCCGTCCAGCCGTAGGCGTCGAGCACGGCGCGATCCATGGCGGCGTGCAATTCCCGCAGCTTCAGGATGTCCGGCGCGGTCTCGTTCGGGTCGTGGAAGCGGTTGTAAGTCTTGGTCAGCCCCTCGTCGTTGCGACCCATCAGCTCCGCCCGGAATTCGTAGTAGGCCCTGCCCGCCGCCTCGAGAGCCGGATCGTTCTCGAAGTCCGGCGGGAAGGGGAAGGTTTCGAAGCAGTCCGAGGGAGTGTAGCGCAATCGATCCTCTAGGGACGAGGCGAAGAATCGCGCCCAGACTTCATGCGGACGGGATTGGATGGCACAGAATGCAGCATAGGTGCCGAATGGGAACACCACCATACTTTCCGCAAACACCGCCCCACTAGGCGCGAACGCAAAGCTCATCTTCTCGCCGACTCGCGAAATCGTCAGCACGCGCTCCAACTCCACAATGGCAGATTGAAGTTCACCGCGCTTCTCAGCATACTGCCACCAGTACCGACGATATGCATCTCGGTTGTCAAGATCACGACGGGGCTTTACCTTATCCTCGACGATGGCGAGCAGATCGGGCCAGTCGGCGGCGACGGGATCGGGGTAGTCGAGAGGAACAATGCCGGTACGCAGCCAAGCGGTGCGCTTCTGCTCGTCGGCATCCTTCCATGTGCCTTGCAACTCGGCACGGCGCAAGGGAAAATCTTCGAAGTTGATCACATACCGGTGGTGGGCATGGGTCGGGCTGGTGTTGACCTCCTCGCCGCCAAGGTAGGGGAAGATGCGCTCGGCGTTGCGGGGATCTTTGGCGATCAGTTCGTGCATCAGGCTGATCGGGTTGGCGACGCCTTTCTTGTCGGTGTCGTCAAAAGTAAAGCCCATGCCAAGGACAATGCTGCCCTGAAAGCTCTTGCCGGCGTTGGCGTGCAGCGTGGCCGGGGTATCGTGCCCCCCGGCGTGAAAGAGGTAGGCGGTGATGACGGGGACCGCACGACCGTCCAACTCAAACGGCCCCTCTGGCTCGCCTTTGGCTACATGCACCACACTGACAACCACGGCGGCCAAGCCGGGCCACTTGTAGCGCTTGGTGGCGGCGTAGATGGTGCCGCCGTGGGTGCAGATCCAGCGCAGGCCGGTATGGCGCGTGTCGCCCTGACCGATGGTGTTGGTGGCGATCAGGCCGAACGCGCCGTCCGGGCGCAGCAGCCCGAAGGCGCGACGGAAGAAGTGGGCCACCAAGTCGGAGTTGCCGTGCGCTTCTTCGTGGATCGTCTGCAGCCAATCGAGATAGCCCGCGCGGTTACCGTTGATGAGGGTGTTTTTACCCGCGAACGGCGGATTGCCGACAATGGCGTCGAAGCCGCCCCGATCCGGCGCGAAGACCTCGGGGAACTCGGCCTCCCAGTGGAAGGGGGTGACCGGATGCGCGCCCGTGCGGAGTTCGCGGGCGGCGGCTTTGAGGTCTAGCAGCGCCGCGAAGTCGTTACGGATGTGGCGATCCTCGGCCTTGACGAAGAGCTGGACCAGGCGTTCCTCGCGCTCTCTCTTCTTGCCGCCGTGGAAGAAGGCGGAAACCACCGCGTCACCGAGCAGGCGCACCGTGTCGAGCTGTTCATCCGCCACGCCGAGTATCTGGCGCTTGTTGCCGGGCGGCATGTTGTCGCCCGCATCGAGAATCTGCCGCCGGGTGCGCGTCACCTTTTCCAAGCATTCCCGAATACGCGCCTCAAGAAAGGCGGGCTGTTGCTCGGGCGCCCAGTGAAAGCCCATGATCTGCAGGCGCGTCAGTCCGACGAGGGAGTCGCCGGTGCGCAGCGCGTGATCGAGGAAGGTGAAGGGCAGATCACGCGCCAATGTGGCCAACCAGAGCGAGAGCTTGGCCAGATCCACCGCCATGGGGTTGCGGTCCACACCGTACAGGCAGCGCTGGGCGACGAGGCGCTGGGCATGGAGTTCCTCGGTGGTGTCGGGCGGGATGTAGGGCTTCCAACCGTGGGCGGCCCACGCCTCGACCAGCGCACTGGCCAACTGGCGGCACGCCTCGACCAGAAAGGCGCCGGAGCCCATCGCGGGATCGCACACTTTCAGGTTCAGTATCTGATCGGGCGTCGGGCGGTCGCCAAGCTGCCGCAGGACGGGCTCGAGGGTCTTGCGGACGATGGGGCCGGTCAGCGCGCGCGGGGTGTAGTGGGAGCCGGTGCGCCGCCGCTCGTCGGTCGGCACCAGCACCATGGCACCCGGCGGCACGGGGTGCGGCGTGGCCTCGCGGGCGATGCGCAGTTCGAGCGCCGCCAGCAGGGTGTCGAGCGAGTCGGCAGCCTTGACGGCGCTGGTCATCGTGGCGGTGAGTTTGTAGTCGGTACGTTCGAGAATCCATTTGGCGCGTTGTTCGGGTGGGGTCGCAAGCAGCGCTTCGAGGTTGACCGGGATCGGCGCGCCGTGGGCCTTGCCGGGCTGGAGGGCGATGGTCTGTCCCTGCGTCAGCTTGAGTTCGAACCCCATCATGGTCTCGTAGACGCTGCCGATCTGTTCGACGTCGAGCGTTCGGTAACTCAGCCGTTCGCCGTCCAGCACAAGCAGGTTTTCCAGCACCCGGTAGATGACGCCGTCCGCGACCAGCGGCAAGCGGGCCTCTGCCGTTGTGCGTCCTTCAAGGAAGGGGAAGCGGTCGGGGTCGAAGAGATGGCCTTCGCGGCGGGGCATTTCGAGCAGCTTGTGCGTGCAGCCGTTGTGGACGGCGCGGAACAGTGCCACGAGTTGCGCCCAGGCTCCGTAGCGGTGATCCATGGTATCCGGGAACTGCCGGGCATCGGTGCGCAGACGTTCGAAGAGACCGTGGATGGCGTAGTTGCGCACATAGAGATCGCCGCCGGGCATCAGGCCGCGATCTTCGGCGTAGAGCAGGAAGACCAGGCGCATGAGCACCGTGAGCAGGCCGTAGTAGACCGCGTCCGGGTGTTCGTCCAGCACCTGGTGCAGCAGATCGCCGCGGCTGTGTTCGTCGGCGGCCTGAAAGCCGCGCAGCAGCTCATAGAGCGAGTTGAGCACCTGCTTGGCCAAGGCGGTTGAGACGCGGGATTGGTATTCCCGGCTGCGCTGGAGCAGCGCCGGCAGACGCGCTTCCGAGGGGGCGGCCAGCAGGCGGTAGCGCGACAGCAGCATCTCGAGCGCCGCCAGGATCGGACGGCCCGCCACTTCCGACATGGCCGCGACAGGGAAGGTCAGCGTTCCCGCGTTCTCGTTGTGCGGGGCGTAGACCAGACGCAAGTGGGTGCGGTTGGAAAGCAGGCCGATGGGCACCTTGACCGCCCGCAGCAGTCGTTCGAAGCGCCGGGTATGTGACGCGGCCCATCCGGCCTCGGCCGATTCGACCGGCACATCCAGATCGGTGCCCAGCGGCAAATCCTGCACCAGCAGGAGCCACGGGACGGCGTCGTCGGCAGGTTGCCGGTCGATGAAGGCCAGGTCGGGCTCAAGCGTTTCGCCGAACTCGCGGAGCGGTGCCTTGAGCGGTTCGGGGGTCGGCTCGGCACAGCCCTTGCCGACCAGGCGTTCCTCGGGCCAGCCAAGGAACTCGCGCAGGAACACGCCCAGATCCTGGATGGCGATGATCTCGCCGTCCTGATACTCGATCTCCTCGATGAATTGCAGAAAGCGCTGCTGCAGCGGCAGGGCGTTGGTGTTGACGGCGACTTGGGCGTCTACCAGTGCGGCGGGGGACACCACGAGACCCTCTGGCTGCAGGTAGCCCAGCCAGGTCTGGTGATCTCGAATTGCAGGATCGGTTGCCATGGTGTCAGTTGCTCGCGGGATAGAGGTAGGCGATGCCGATCGGTTCGATACGGCAGGACTTGACCTGATAGAAGTTGAGAATGCGTGCCGGTTCGCGTTCCAGATCGTCTTGGACGTTGTCGATCCAGCGTTGCCAGTAGCGCCGGTTCGACTCGCGCTGGCGGCGTTCGGCGTCATCCATGCCGGGCAGCGTGAGCTGGATCATCGGGGTTCCCAGCTCTGCCAGGATGCGCCTGCGCTGATCCTCGAGGATACGGCGCATGGCGCTGGACTCGGCGCGGCCGCGCTCCGCCAGCGCGGCCTCCGCATCGCTCCGGGCGCTCTCGCCGCGCGATTGGAGGTGCGGCAGCAACTCGGTGATGTCGCGCGGCAGCGAGGCCAGCAGGGTCGTCTGCACATGTTTTGGCAGCTCCTTCTGCGCCTTGGGGTGAAGCGCCGCTTCCAGCAATTCGAGCGTCCGGGCTTCGGTCTCTCTGGCGTAGGGCGCGAGGGCGCCGCTGCGTTGATCGGGCGGGAGCCAGCGGGCGGTGACCGTGAGGATCTCCTCATGCAGACGGGTCGCGCCTGAGCCGTAAAGCGAGAGGCGACCGAGCAGGATCACACGCGGAATCCGGTCTTGGCTCTGCGTCAGGCAGGCGCGGGAGAGGTCGTGGTGAACGAAGCCCTGAGCGCGGAACCTGCCGAGAAGGCGTTGCACGACACGGTGCTGAAGGTGAAGTTGCACCGTGCTGTCGTCTATGCCGGGGGGAGGATCAAAGGTCACCGGGCGGATGGGCGCGTTCTGCCGCCATTGGAATCCGGCCTCGCCTTCATCCGGCGGCTTGCGCAGCGTATCGAGGGTCGGCGCCCATGACGGGTCGCCGCCCCGGCGGGACTCGAGGTTCGGGAAGCGATATCGAACCGGATGTCCTTTCGGGGGCGTGCCGTCCTCCTGCAAGGGCTCGGCGCCCAGCATTTCCAGAGCGCAGGAGAGGGCATCACGGAGGGCATCGTTATCCAGGCCGATCCATTTGCGCGACTCTTCCACGCGCCGGTTGAGCGTTTTGATCTCCTCGCGCAACTGATCCCGGCGCTGGCGCACGGCATCCAGTTCCTCCTCGGCCACCGCCTTCCTCTCGGGGTCGATATCCGCGTCCTCGATGTCCCTGGCCAGATCGCCCGCCGACTCGTGACGGATGCCGATGCGCAAGGTTTCCGCCAGCCGTGCTTCGAGCACTTGGGACAGACTGCCCAGTTCATCTTGGATGGTGGAAGTTTTGCGGACGAGCGCACGAAGCACTTGGTCTTCGGGGCGCTGCGTATAGACGAAGTAGCGGCAGAACACCTTCGGCGACGGCTGCAGTTTGCGGTCGATACGACCGTTGCGCTGCTCGAGGCGGCTGGGATTCCACGGCACGTCGAAATGGAAGAGATCGTGGCAGTGGGCCTGAAGGTTGATGCCCTCCCGCGCCGCGTCCGTCGCGATCAGGATGCGCACGGGATGCTGATCCGGCGGGGCGTTGAAGGCGCGTTTGATCTGTTCGCGCTTCTTGAGTGGCGTTGGCCCATGGAAAATCTCGATCCGGTATTCGGCGAGTTCGGTATCGGCGATGGCCGCCTGCAGCATCTTCACCAGATAACGCTTGGTATCGTCGTATTGCGTGAAAATCAGGAGCCGCCGGTCATTCCATGGCGCACCGGAAGCGGGCCGGGGTTGGTCGGGCAGACGTATGCCGGGGCACATGTGTTCCTGAATCCACTTGAGCAGATGGCAGACACGCGCGTCGGGGCGTCCGCGGGCTTGATCGGCGATCTCCGTCATCTGCCGGATCAGCTCCTTCTCGCGGGCGACATCGGCACATGCGCTGTCGCCCGCCGTGGCTGCGGTCGAAACCTCGAACTGGGCGTCCTCAAGCGCTTCAAGCTCCTCTTCGGTCAGTTCGGACCGCTCGTCATCGTTGCCGAGACTGCCGCCCAGCAGCATCAGGCCCTTCTCTGAACTCCGAGCCGTTTTCGCCGACGCGGTGGCTGAAGCGCCGCCTCCCGTCTGTTGCCAGAGCCGCTCCATGGTCCGCCGGTGGACGGCCAAGGTGCGGGCGAAGGCATCGACCGACGACAGGAGGCGTTGCTGCAAGCCGGAGATCAACAGCGCCGCTTCCGCCTGCCTGCGCTTGCTCTGCCCCTCCACCCGGCGCTGCCGGACTTCACGGTACGCGTTCAGCAGCCGCGACAGAACCAGCTCGGGAGCGTCTTCGGGGAGATCTTGGATGTCGATCTGCTCCACCTTCCGTTCGGGGAAGCCGTCCTCGATCTCGCGGATATCCTCCTTCAAGCGCCGCACCATGACATCATCCAGATTGCTCTTCAGCACCTTGACACCCCGTGCGAAGCGGTTGGAGTCAAGGATCTCCAGCAGCGCACTAAAGCTGTTCGAATGGCCGTTGTGCGGTGTCGCCGATAAGAACAGGCGATGCTCGAACCGGGGCGCGAGGTCGCGGACCGCGCGGGTGATGCGCGAGTCGATGGCAAATTTGGCACCGCTGGCCGGGGCGGCGTGGTGAGCCTCATCCAGAATGAGCAAAGAGCCAGAGCGCAGGTTCTCCAACCAGTCGCGCAAAGGCGCGGCGTAGGCCTCATCGATCAACAGGCGCTGGGAGATGAGAAAGCGGGGAAAGGTTGTCCATGGGTTGACCCCGTAGCCGCGTTCCCGGCGCACCTTCTCAACGTAGTCGCGATCCAGAATCTCAAAGGTGAGCCCGAACCGCGTTTCCATCTCATCCTGCCACTGCACGAGCATCGAAGGCGGACAGGCGACCACGATTTCGCTGATGCGTCGGCGGAGCAGCAGTTCCGAGGCGATAAGCCCGGCCTCGATGGTCTTGCCGAGACCGACATCGTCAGCGATGAACAGGTTGACCCTCGGCAGGCGCAGCGCCTTTTGGAGCGGTTCAAGCTGATACGCATCAATACGGATACCGGCACGGAACGGCGACTGGAACAATCTGGGGTTCGTGGCGGTCACACAGTTCCAGCGGAGCGTGTGCATGTAGGCGCCGAAATAACGCGGGCTGTCGAACCCCTTCGCGCCGATCGACCTCCACGCCTCCTCGTCAAGGATCTCAGTATCCAGCTCGATTTCCCAGACCACCTTGAGCGCCTGTCCCTGCGCATCGTCATCCAGGCACGCCATGGTGACCAGATGTCCGCCGGGGCTCGGGGCGACCGCCTCCACCAGATAGGTCCGCGTGCGCACACGAACCACCTGGCCGGGCTCGGGGATCTGTTTCTGCTGTGTTACTGACGCCATGCTTCTGTCCAAATCTGGATGATTTCACCGCTACTCGGTCGCGCGTGTGACGCCATATTATCCAAACTTGGGCAATGTTCACAACGGCAAAAGTATAGCTGTCGCGATCGGCCAGAGCAGAATATTGGATCGCCCTCCAAATAACGACTTCTTTACTGCTTCGCTGACGATATTAAGCAGGATTAAACGTCCTAAATACCTGTCCCTTAGTCGTTCCATGGCAACTCGGGAACACCCCTTGCGGCGTGCCACACGCGGATGGTCTCCACAACTTCGCTTGAGTGGCGGATACGATATACAATCCGGCAAGGTCGGCGAATCACTTCTCGGATGTTTGGGTCGCCGAAATCGGGAACGATTCGTCCTGATTCGGGAAAGCGCGACAGACGCTCCACGGTGTTAAAAACGCCACGGATGAATTTGGCTGCGGCTATGGGGTCTGCTTCGGCAATGTAGGCACTGATCTCGCGCAAGTCGAACCGGGCGGAGGGAGACCAAATCAATCGGTAAACCATTGGGCGAACTCCTCCTTGACGCGGTCATGAGGGATGCCATTGCCTTCATCCAACTCCCGGAGTCCCTTACGGACGCCGATCAGGAAGTTGATACGCTCCTGCACATCTTCCCAAGTCGCGTCTTCGGGCAACTCCTCAAGTGTACGAATGGCGAGTTCTTTCGTGTTCATGGTTTCACTTTAACACACAGTTCCAAGACAAGCAATCTGATCCAACCACAATAGCAATCGGCCTTTGCCCCTTCTGCGGCGAAAAGGCCGAGCAGCGATTTTATTTGACCGGGCACCGGCCACGCGAGGCGTCGGCTTTACGGCCATGTCCTTTGTGGCAGTCCATGCAGCCCATGCCTTCCTGTGCGCCGAGCGGTGTGCGGTCGTCGGACGAACCGGCAATGCCTTCCGCATTTGCCGCATGGCAACTCACGCACAGCCGCGTGTACGCATCGCCTGAACGCTTCACGGGGCGTCCGTCCTTCGTGACGATCGTCTGCATGCCGAGTCCCTTTGCGGGGAAGCTGAAGCGATCAATGCGCGAATAGAGTTGCAGGGAGTCGTCCGCGTGCATCTTGTGACATGCGAGACACGGCATGGCTGGATGCGCATCGAGATCTGTCCGCGCCACGTTCACCTCGATGTCTCCCTCCAAAAACATGCCGTGACAGCGCATGCAGTTGTCCGCCGGTTTCCAAGCCGCATTGTGCTTCTCGTCCTGCAGGAAGGCGGCGGCGGGCTTGCCGTGTCCGCTGGCCGCCCACTGCGCCGCTTCCGCTTGATGGCACTCGGCGCACCGCGCATTCATCTCCGCCACCTGACGCTCCGAAAGGCAGAACTCGTTCTCAAGCTTGGAGAAGTCTGCGCCTTGCACATGACGGGCGAACCGCTTGACGTTGTCCCCCAATGCCTCCAGCGTCCCGCCGTGGCAGGCCTTGCAGTCGACATCCTTGTGCGGCGATGTTGCCACGCGCTCCTGTGAACCCTTGATCTCGTGGCACAGCACGCAGGTCTTGGACGGCGAGTCGAACTCGAAACGCGCGAGCGCACCCAACCCTACCGCCATGACGCCAACGACAACCGCGACGACCAAAATGAGAAATGCCTTTTTCACAACCCCACCTCCTTCCGGTTATCGACGATATGCTTCGCCGTACGGAATGCGAGTGCCATGCCGGTCAAGACGGGGTTCATGCCGCCATTGTTGACGTGTACGCTGCAATCCGCGACGAAGAGGTTGGGGAAGTCCCACACGCGGCACCATTTGTCCGTCACAGACTTCTTGGGGTCGGCCCCCATGCGGCACGAACCGCTCTGATGCTGCCCGCCACCCCCACTGCCGCCAGGGCGATCCTTCGGCCCGCCCCAACCGCATTGGATGTCCTTGGCACCGCATTTTTCGGCGATCTCTCGCGCTTTATTTGCAAGAAAGATGCGGTTCTTGAAATCGTTCTCGTGCTCGCGTCCTTCGGACGCAAGGAACGGGAGCCCCCAGTAGTCCTTCTGCTTCGGATTGAGCATGAGGCGGTTCTCCCAGCGCGGCACTTGCTGGATCGGTCCGCAGATGCGGAAGAACCGTTTGTAGTTCTGCCGCATGAAGTCCTTATGTGCGCGTCCCCAAGCGGGAACCCCCGTATTACGGCGTCCAGAGAGTTGAAACGGGGTATAGCGGAAGTCGGTATGCAGCATGCCGCCCAACGCGAAACCCTCGTTGTTATGCTCGTAGTCCCAGATGGCCGTACCCGTGCCGGGACCTGCGTCCGTATGAATGTCGCGATCAAGGAACCCGTTGGCATCCACGTAGGCATGGCCCGTGACGTTGCGCCCCACGACATCGTGGTTGTTGCCCGCGCCGTTCGGAAAGAGCTTTGACTTTGAAACGAGCAGAAGACGCGCCGTCTCGCTTGATCCCGCCGCCAAGACGACGATCTTCGATTCGACAAGATGTACCTCGTCGTTCTCATCCACGTACTTGACGCCGTGCAGCCGCCCCTGGTCGTCCACCAGAAGTTCCGTCACCATCGCGCGTACGCGCAACTCGCAGTTGCCGCTCTTCAGCGCCACGGGAATGACAGTGTTCTGCGACCCGTTTTTCGCGTCGATCGGGCACTGAAAACCCACGCAGAAATGCTGGTGGATACATGCCGGGCGTCCGTTGTACGGCACGGAATTGCGCAGAAACGAACAGTGGAAGGGGTGCAGCCCCATCTTCTTCGTGACGTCCCACATCAACTGCGATTCGGGATCGAGCGCGAAGGCCGGCATCGGGAACGGTTGCTTTCGCGGTGCCGCGAAGGGGTTGCCCGTGTTGTCGCCCGCAACGCCCACTTCGCACTCTGCCTGATAGTAGAAGGGTTCCAGTTCATCATAGGAGATCGGCCAGTCTTCGAGGGATGACCCGGGGATCTCCCCGTAGTGGCTTTTGAGACGAAAATCCACATCCATGAAGCGCCACGCCATCGCTCCGTAGGTGACCGTACCCGACCCCACACAAGCGGCGTTCCACGGCACCACCACACCCCAGCGTCCGTTGTCGTGGGCGTGGCACTTCTGTGTGCGCGCCCCCAGACGCCCCGGCCCCTGCACCAGCAACGGCATGCGCTGCGAGGAAAGATCGGCCTCGCCGTTCACATCCGTCTTGGCCCACTCGCCGCGTTCGAGCAGAAGGGTCTTGATACCCGCATAGGCCAGCACCTTTGCCGCGCAACCACCGCCCGCGCCAGCACCCACCACCACGGCATCCGTCGTTTCCCTGATCATAGATGGCTCTCCTTCCCCGGCACGTTGCGCCCCGTCACCGTCGGCCCCGGCAACCCCACCAGACGGTAGCTCGCATAAGCGAAGTTCCCGCCATGTACGGGATGCGCGTAATACCCCTGCCTCACATGCTTCAAGAGCGTCGCAAAGAAGTCCGGAAACTTCTTCTCGACCTCGGCCGCGCCCATCCCCTTTGTCAGCGCCAGAAACTTCCGATAGGTTTCCAACTCCTTCTCATAGGGTTTACCGGGCGCCATCTGCCAGTCGATAAACCGCACCACCTTCGCGTCATGCGCCCCCGGCGCGAATTCGTCCGCGGGAATCAGCTCCTCTGCGAGACGGTCAAACTCCTTGGCTTCATCCTCAGTCAAAGAACGCCAAGGCGTTTCGGGGCCGCTCCCCATGTACTCGACAAGTTCCACGCCGAACCAGCCCGCCGCAAAACCACCCGCCACCACGCCGCCAAGACCAAGAAACGCCTTGCGCGTCATACGTGCGGAAGCGGTCGATTCATTTCTTTTTTTCATCATACCCTACTTTCCTTCGAAAAATCCTTGATTGTCGCGTCGTTCAGTGCGGCGGCAGGACGGCGCGAAAAAGCGGTGCCGCGACCCGCGCGCAACGCGGCTCTTGTCACCGCACATCGCCATCATCTTACCGGAAGTTTGCGGCCAAAAGCAATCGACCAAAACACTTCGTCGTTTTTACACTTCGTCCGAACACTTCGTCACCAACGCAATCGACTCGGTGTAGAGACGAAGTGTGTGTCCCTGCGCACAGCGCGGAGCACGGTGGCGTGACCGCCGCGGACGAGCAGACGCTCGTCCCTCCCCGCCTGCGGTCAAAAACAAAAAAGAAAAAATCTGCGCAATCTGCGCAAATCTGCGGATAAAACCAGGAACCGCAAGACACGCTGTTGCGGGCGGGGACGCCCGCGCTCCCGACTCTCTGCTCCCTTTTCGTCGGGAATGCATGATCTTCGCATAACCCCTGTCACGAACCGATTACCAACAATTTTTTGCGTGTGGTTGACGCCCTCACCTTAACCGCGTACCATGACCGCGACTGTCGATGGTAGAGCACTGGAACGATTCCGGCATCGCTAGTGGAAGTGATTTTATACTGGCATGGCTCAAATCGCTGTTTGCGACTCCTAAACCAACAGAACCAGCGACAGGAATGAAGGTGTTAAACATGATGCACGTCGTTTTGATTGCGTCAATCGTCGGGATGACTTTTTACGCAAGTAAACTTGAGCCTTCAAACAAACCGCCGGCCATT
>JAPXSY010000017.1:0-3771 GCA_033812795.1 Kiritimatiellia bacterium | reverse complement strand
GCGTTGCGCTGGCCGCTGGCTGGCGGGCCGCCGGCCATTATGGTTTGGTTTGAAGATAATGGCATAGGGAAAGTGTCAAGCCCACAGCTTGTTGCCGCTGTGTGGGACAACGGGGACATGCTGTGGTCAACGAATACCCTCTGCGGCGGGACACCTTATCTATATGGCAAGGTTTGTGGCGCAATTAACGTTGGCAAGGTGATCGATTACTTCAAGCACAAAGGATATTTTTCTGCTGTATATTCGCGCCATAACATGGGGCCGGACTCGAAGCACATCGGGATGTTTATCTCGGAGGGAACGAATGCTTTGCTCACGCGATCATGGCATGAAATCATGGAACAAAATCCGAACCTCGTCGCACTCTCTCACGGGATCACGTCACTGCACGGACGAAATCGGGAGACCGTCCTAGAGAAGGACAAAGCGGAATACTTACAATACCGTGCCATGTGGACAGACGTACGGTCACAAATCAACGCCATGATACCGCAAAAAGGTTGTGTCATTGAGGATGTGAGGGTACAGAGGCGTAGGGGAAAACATCCCCCTACAATAATCTGGAAGCAAGGGAGTCTGTAACGGTTCGCGTAAAAGGCGGGCAGACGGTGGGGCGCGGGCATGTATAGTTGTCCAAAATGCAAGGTTGCGATGGAGACGGTCAAAAGCCGGGTGGGTGTGTTTTGGCGATGTCCGTCCTGTTCGGGCCGATCCGCCACGATCGCCTTGCTTCGGAAGAGCGTCCCGGCAAAGGTCGTGAACGCGGTCTGGCTGGCTGCACGGTCTGAAGCCTTTCCTGCGATCCATACGTGTCCGGCCTGTATGGGCCGTATGGCCGAGGTGCCTGCCGACGAAAAGCGACTTTTTATCGACATCTGCACCCGGTGCCAGTTCGTCTGGTTCGATATCGGCGAAGAGGAGGCAATGCCCAAGATCCCCCGCACGCCTTCCTGGGAGGAGACGCTCCCGCTGGAGACGCGCCAGCGGCTGGCAATCTTGGAGATCGAACGCATCCGAGAGGCAAGGGAGTTGGAGAGCAGCGACAGCATGCCCGACGTCTGGTGGCAGTGGATACCCGGCTTGCTCGGGCTTCCCATCGAACAAGGGGCCAGTATATGCCGGAGCCGGCCATGGGTGACGTGGACACTGGGGGCACTCATCGTAATGGTGGGGCTCGCAACACTGGGAGACCTCCCGGCCGCCATTCAGCAATACGGTCTCGTGCCGGCACAGGCGGGCCGCCTTGGCGGGCTGACGTTCGTGTCCTCATTCTTCCTGCACGGTGGCATCGCGCATCTGCTGGGCAACTTGTATTTCCTCCTGATCTTTGGCGACAACGTGGAAGACTGGCTAGGCTGGAAACGTTTTTTGCTCCTGATTGTTGGCGCGTCGCTACTTGGCAACATCGTGCACATTCTCGCGGACCCGAGTTCTACGGTTCCTTGTGTTGGCGCGAGCGGCGGCATTTCGGGAATTCTTGCATTCTACGCATCGAAGTTTCCGAATGTGAGGCTCAAGCTACTCTTTCGGCACCTAGTGTTTATCCGTTGGCTGTCCATATCCGCAATCGCGGCGTTTGGGGTCTGGATCGCGCTACAGTTGTTCGGCGTCCTTGCGCAAGTGTCCGGCTTCAGCAACGTGTCCGCGCTGGCGCATCTGGGCGGCGCGAGTGCAGGCTTGATATGCTGCATATTTCACCGGGACGATTAAACTTAACCTATAAACGGCAGTTGAACGGACAGAATTCAAGCAAAGCCCCGTAAACATTGGCTTCCGTCGCGATCCGCGCATAGCGTGGCGCTTGTCACTCAAATGCGTAGCCCGTCCTATAGGCGACGTGACCACCGCCGGGCAAGCAAACGTTTGCCCCTTGTCTCTCCGAAAACTTATTGCATCTTACCCATTACTTCTTCCTTCAGCCCTTGAAGATGAAAATAAAGGCCAACATGCAGACGACCAGCAAGAAACAGGGGACAAGGAAAATCCTCCGCCACTCGAAGCCATCCGCACTGCGGAAGCGGTCCATCACCGCACCTGTGATCCGCGTACCGACGAAGAGGCCGAGCCCTTGCGTGACAGTCGTGTAGAGCGCTTGCGCGGAACCGCGGATTTCCGGGGGCGCCACGCGATCCATGTACAGGAATCCGGCATCAAAGAAGAACGCGTAGGCCAATCCATGCAGGGCCATGGAAGCGATGATCGCGGAACGCGGCTTCATCCGGGCGTACGTCATGAACATCACGATCCACATGAGTGTCGCGACGGCCAACGTCCACTGATAGCCCATCTTCCGGAAAATCAGCGGCAAGATAACCGCCATAGCCACAACCTGAGCGGCTTGGGCGATGCTCATCAGGCCGGGGATCGAGGCGTGCGGTGTGCCGATGTCCTCCAGAAACCGGGATGTGCCCAGAAAATAAAACTGGAGCTGCGTGGTGACGACAAACGAGATGATCAGGAAGATCAAGAAGTTGGTGTCCTTGAGCATGGAGATCGCTTGCATGAACGGGAAGAGTGCTCCGTCCTTATGCGCGGGCGGGGTATGTGGCAGGAAGAAGCAATAAACACCCATAATCAGGGAAAATACGCCGGCCATGATCAGGCAGTCAGAGTTGACGACCTGCCACTTGCCGGAGCGACGCCAGGCGGTCAGCAACAATCCGGCCACGACCCATGAGATGGCACCCCAGACACGGACACGGAAGTATTGTACCTCCGGATCGGGAATGTGCGTGAACGCCAAAGAGTTCACCAGCGCGAGCGTCGGCGCGAAGCAAATCGCATACAGCCCCATCGCGATAAACATCGGCCAGAAGCGTTTGGCGCGGGCGGCGATAAACAGAAAAACGGCGCCAGCCAGATGTGCGGCACCGAGATACCACTGCGTAGGGCACCATTTGTCGACGATCTGTCCGGCTGCCAGCGGCATAATGATGCAAGCCAGCGGCATTACGCCGTAGATCCATCCCAGTTGTTTGCCGCTCATTTTCAGGGTTCCGAGCAGACGCGAAGCCAGCACCGGACTCCATGCCCCCCAAATGAGGAACTCGAGAAACATCATTCCGCTCAGCAGGAAGTAGAGGTTCCAGCTCATGGTTTAGGCTCCTTGTTGTCGGGTCGATGCCGCCTCACGCCTTTCCGTGTAGGCATCGAAATAGGTTCGTGTTTCGAAACGCTCCGCCGCGTATTCCAGAAAGCGGCGGGTCCATGTCAGGTCGGGGTCGCAGAGCAGACTGGTCCAGTCGTGCTGCAGGTGCGCCCAGCAGATGCCGCGGTCGGCATGCGTGTCAACCTGCTCCTTGAGGTAAGCAAGGTACTCCGCCTGCTTGTCCCATCCATTGTCATGACGCCACTGCGCGTCGATCCAGCCCTGCACCGGAAACTCAAGGATTTCCGGGAAGCCCTGACGCTCATAAAAGAAAGGCTGGATCTCCCAGTCGAGCGGGAAATAATCCAGGCTGTTGCGACCGTAAGAGCGCGTGTATACCATGCCGTACCGCGCGATGATCTCAAGAATGTCAGGCCGGTCCGAAAGCCCGCGGTAATGGGTGTACGGCGTGGTGAGGCCTTTGCACTCGACGCCGAGGTGACGCTTGAGCAGCTCGCAAGGACGCGCGATCTGCTCTTCGATGCGCGCGAAGTCCAGTCCTTTGAGATAGACCCGGCTGCCGGTCTCTTCCACCACGGTTTTCAGCGGGTAGTGCTCGTGCGTGTGCTGGGCGATCTCAAAAAGCCCTGATGCGAGACACGCCTCCAATTCGCGTCGGTGCG
>JAPXSY010000016.1:0-49563 GCA_033812795.1 Kiritimatiellia bacterium | reverse complement strand
CTGGCGGCCGCAGGATATGTGGTGGTGAGCGGATTGGCTCTCGGCATCGACACCGAGGCCCATACGGGCGCGGTGAAGGCCAAGGGGCGGACAGTGGCGGTGCTGGGCGGGGCGTTGGACCGTCTCTTTCCCAAAGAGAATACCGGGTTGGCGCGCGAGATTGTGGCGCAGGGCGGTGCGGTGATCTCCGAATACCCGTTCGGCAGGCAGCCGGACCGCCAAACCTTCCCGATGCGCAACCGGATCGTCAGCGGTCTCTGCAAAGGGGTGTTGGTGATCGAGGCGCCGCTCAACAGCGGTACGCTGATCACCGTGGGGCAGGCGCTGGATCAGAACCGCACGGTGATGGCGGTGCCCGGGCGGATCGACTCGCCGGTGTCGCAGGGTTGCCACCGCCTGTTGCGCGAGGGTGCGCGTCTGGTCACGACCGCGGACGAGGTGATCGAGGAGGTGGAGGATCTGCTGGCCGGCGCGAAGACGCGCGAGACGCCGGCAGCAGTGCGGAGCGGGACGGAAGAGGCGCGCCCTCCGGCGTGCGTCCTCTCCGAGGACGAGCGGAAGGTCGTGGCGCAGATCGGGATGGAGGAGGTTTCGGTGGATGCGGTGGTGCGGGGCAGCGGATTGGATGCGGGCACCGTGAACGCGATGCTGGTGGGGTTGCAGATCAAGCGGGTGGTCCGGCTGTTGCCGGGAGGCTTCGTGACCCGCGTGTCCCGGGCAAGTTGACCGGCCCGGGGGGGATGTTTGGGTGCGGCGGATTTGGGCCGTACGGGTTGGGACGTAACCGATGTGAGGAAAGGTGCACATGAGTAAGAAACTGGTGATTGTCGAATCGCCCGCGAAGGCGAAAACGATTGGGAAAATGCTGGGTTCCGGCTATGTGGTCAAGTCTTCGGTGGGGCATATCCGGGATTTGCCGGAGCGTACGCTGGGCGTGGATATCGAGCAGGGCTTCGTGCCGAAGTATGTTTTGTCGAAAGGCAAAACCAAGGTGATCGCGGAGTTAAAGAAGGCGGTCAAAGGGTGCGACGAGATTTACCTCGCGCCTGATCCGGACCGCGAGGGGGAGGCGATCGCCTGGCACTTGCGCGAGACGCTGGCGGAGGTGGCCGATGGGAAGCCGTTCCACCGGGTCATGTATAACGAGATCACGCCGCGTGCGGTCCGCGCCGCGTTCGAGAAGCCGGGGCACCTCGATATGCGCCGCGTGGACGCGCAGCAGGCGCGGCGCGTGTTGGACCGGATCGTCGGGTATATGGTCAGCCCCCTGCTCTGGCGTCGCCTCAAGCGCGGGCTGAGCGCCGGGCGCGTGCAGTCCGTGGCCCTGCGGCTGTTGTCAGAGCGCGAGCGTCAGATTCAGGCTTTCCGTCCGGAAGAGTACTGGGTGATGGGCGCACGTGTCCGGCGCGCCCTTGCGCCGTTGGATCCGTTCACGGTCAAACTTGCCAAAGTGGACGGCGAGAAGCCGGTCATTGGTTCGGAAACCGAGGCGCGCGCGCTGTTGAGCGATCTCGAGGGCTGCACGCTGCGGGTGCGGGAGGTGCGGGTCCGCGAAACGACGCGCAGGCCCCTGCCGCCGTTCATCACCTCCACGCTCCAGCAGGCGGCCTCTACCGTGTGCGGATTCTCGCCGAGCCGCACCATGAGCCTGGCGCAGAAACTGTACGAGGGCGTCGCGCTCGATGCGGGCGGGCCTGTCGGTCTGATCACCTACATGCGTACGGATTCGGTCAACGTCTCCCGGGACGCGCAGGCGGCTGCGCGGGAACACATCATAACCGCGTACGGCAAGGAGTATTATCCGGCGTCGCCGAATGTGTACCGCAGCCGTGCGAGTGCCCAGGAGGCGCATGAGGCAATCCGGCCCACGGAGGTCACCCGGACGCCTGAAAGTCTCAAAGGAATCTTGGACGCCTCCTCTCTCAAGCTGTACGACCTGATCTGGCGCCGGTTCGTCGCCAGCCAGATGGCGGCGGCGAAGATCGCGCAGAAAACCGTGGAGATCGAACCGGTCCCGCCCGCGTCAACCGGGGTCGCGCCGCGCCGCGCCTGCCTCTTTACCGCGTCGGCCTCGGAGGTGCGGTTCGATGGATTCCTGAAGGTGATGGCGCTGGACATCCGGCGCAAAAAGCCTGAGGAGGAGGATCCCGAAGAGGAGGTCGAAGAGGTCCAACGGTTGCCGCCGCTGGCTAAAGGCGACGGGCTGGTGCCGCTGGAATGGCTGAGCGAGCGCAAGGAAACCAAGCCGCCCGCCCGGTACAGCGAGGCGTCGCTGATCCGGGCGCTGGAGGCAAACGGCGTGGGACGGCCCTCGACGTACGCCTCCATTCTGGAGACATTGAGCTCGCGGGACTATACGACACGTGAAAAGCGGCAGTTGATGCCCACGCCGCTGGGTCTGGAGGTCAACGACCTGCTCGTCGGGAAACTCGGTTCGCTGTTTGATGTCGGGTTCACCGCGCGCATGGAGGAACGCCTTGATGAGATCGAGGCGGGCGGGATCGGCTGGACCGCGATGCTGGATGATTTTTACAAGCGGTTCGAGCAGTGGATGGAACAGGCCAAAGAACCGCCCGCGGATGCCGGCAAGGTGGAGACAATGCTGTCGTTGCTGGAGCGGGTCACGGTCTGGGCGCCTGCGGTGCAGCGGGGGAACAGCAAACGAGTGTACAGCGACGAACGGTTTGTGAAATCGGTGCGCGAACAGATTGAGAAATCCGCGAGACCGGTTTCCGAAAAACAGCTTACGGCACTTGCCAAAATCGCCGTGCGCTATCGCGAGCAACTCCCGGAGGTCGAGGCGGTGTTGAAGTCGTGCGGTTTCGGCGAAATCGTGGAGACCGACAACGCCGCGCCGAGCGGGGAAGAGGTGATGCGGCGTTTTGCGGTGCTGAAGGAGGTGGAACTCTCCGAGCGCCAGATGAAATTCGTGGAATCGCTGCGGCATCAGGCGGAAAGCGGCCGAAAGCTGAGCGAAAAGCAGATGGCCGCGCTGGACCGCATCGTTGTGCAGAACGCGGCGCAGATCCGCGATTTCGAGACGGTGAAGGCCTCGCTCGGGCTGACGGCGGAGGAGAGCGAGCCGTCGACCGACCACGAGAGTCCGGTGCTGCTGGAGATGCTGGGTCACGTCACAGAGTGGCAGGCTCCGGTGCAGCGGGGGAAGATGTCCTTCGATGACCAGGCCTTTTTCGTCAGTCTTTCGGAACAGTTCAACCACAAGCGTTCGCTTTCGCCGCGGCAGCGGTATGCCATGCGGCGGATGGTGTTCCGTTACAAGGCGCAGATTCCGGGGTTTGAGCGTTATGCGGCCAAACTGGGGTTGAAGAGCAAATCCGACAAGACGGAAACCTCCGGGACAAAGGAAGCGTAGGCGGAACGGGTTTCCGGGAGGGGCCCGGATTCGCCGGGAGAATGTCATGGATGGGCAATTCGACGCCAATGCCGATACAACAATGGAGGTGCGGTTCGGCGACACCCCGCCGGAGCCGATGCCGAACCGGATCGATGTGGCGCGTGACCCTGCGGTCGGACAGTTTGTCCGGTATCTGACGGCCGAACGCAACGCCTCGGCGCATACCGTCGCGGGGTACCTTCAGGATATCGGGCAGTATGCCGCATTTGTGTGGGGGACGGAGAAGCGCGGGGGGCCGCCGTTCGCATGGGACGAACCCGACCGTGCGCGGGCCCGCGCCTTTCTCTCCGCCTTCCACCGTAAGGGGCACGCGCCCGCCACGACCCGCCGCAAGCTCTCTTCGTTGCGTACCTTCTACCGGTATCTGGAGCGCGAGGGGCGAACCACCGCGCAGCCGTTCGCGGGGCTGCGCGGGCCGCGTCTCGGGAAACGCCTGCCCGTTGTTCTGAGTCTGCGCGAAGTTGAGGCTCTTCTGGCGGCTCCGCTTGCCGCGCTGCGGAAACGGTCGGACGCGGGGCGGGCGCCCTCGCTGTGGGCCGAATATGCGGCGTTACGCGATACCGCGATATTCGAGGTGCTCTACAGCACGGGGTGCCGGATCGGCGAGGTTGCCGCGCTGGTCTGGCGCGACATCCGGTTCGAGTCGGGCACCACGATTGTCGAGGGCAAAGGCCGCAAACAACGGTTGTGCGTCTTGGGGCGGCCCGCCTGTGATGCGCTGATCCGGCTGCGCGACGCGGCCACGCGCCTCTGGCCCGCGACAGCGGGACCGCAGGCGCCGCTCTTCCTCAACCGCGAGGGGGGCGCGTTGACTTCGCGTTCGATCGAGCGCCAGATGAAGGTGTGGCTCCGGGCTGCGGGCCTGCCGCAGGAACTCACGCCGCACAAGTTGCGCCACAGTTTCGCCACCCACCTGCTCAACGCCGGCGCCGACATGCGCAGTGTGCAGGAGATGCTCGGCCACGCGAGTCTCTCCACCACGCAGATCTACACGCACGTTTCCATTGACCGGCTGAAGGATGCGTACGCCAAGGCCCATCCGCGAGCCTGATCGCGCTGTCCGGCGGACGCTTCAGCGGCGGGCGGGAGACGAGAGCCGGTTGACCATTTCCAGCACGATCGCGCCCGTGATCCGCAGACTCTCGACCGAAAGTTTGTCCAGCGTGTCCTGCCGCGTATGCCAATAATCGTTGAGTCCCGGACGGCTTCCGTAGGAGAAGTCGATCAAGTTCACTGCCGGATAGCCCAAATCCAGAAACGCCTGGTGGTCATCGTAAATGTTGCCGTCAAACAGGCCGATATGATCGCGGAGGCCGACGGCTTCCGCGGCCTCCAAAGCCAGCACACGGAGCGCTGCGGTGCTGTTGCGCGGCAGGGTGAGTTTAAGATCGCGGTCGCCGACCATGTCGGTGAGGATCACGGCCCGGATCTTCCGTTTTTCCTCTTTCATCTGCCGCGCAAGCCGTTTGCTGCCGTGAAAGCCGTCCTGCGCGCCATACGCGATCATACACTCCTCGCCGTCCATGAACCCGAACAGGATGGAGGGTTCGCGCGGTCCGGCGTCGCGCAACGCGCCTGCCAGTTCCAGCAGCAACCCGGTGGAGGAGCCGCTGTCATTGGCACCCTGAAACCCTTCCCCGATGCCGCTCATGGTGTCGAAGTGCGAGAGCAGGATAATCCATGTGTCCCCGGTGCCGGGCAGGGTGGCCAGCACGTTACGGAATTCGCGCGGTCCGCGCGGGGTGGGCTCGGTGAAACGGTCGATCCGCGCTGGAAGGCCTTGTTCGGCCAGGCGGTCGCGGATCCAGCAGGCTGCTTTCTCCCCGCCCGGCGTGCCTGCATCGCGCGGGGTGCAGTCCCGCACCAGCCCTTCGACATACGCGAAGGCATTGCTGGCCCGCGCGGCCGTCCACACCTGCGGCGGCGGTGCGGATACGGGCTCCGGGTTGGTTGTCCCGAGGTCGCACCCCGTGAGCCCCAGCAAAACCCATCCCAGCATCATCCTCCGCATTCCGGTTCCCTCGCGTCGTCCTCGCGGTTCAATCCAGCGTGATGCCGAACAGGGTCAGCAGCCGGTCCAGATCATCGTTGTCGTAAAAATCGATCTCCAAAATGCCCTTGGTGTGCTTGCCGTTCGCGTGCGTCACGCTGGAAGAGAGACGAATGGCGGTGCCGAAGTGTTTGTGGAGGCGGTCGGTGAGGTCGCGCACATAACTCTCGGGCAGATCCGGCTGGCCGGGGCGGCGGAGTGTCGCGCCCGCATCCCTTTTGTTGCGGCGCTGAACCACCTTCTCCAGCGCGCGCACGGTCAGCCCTTCGGTCACCGCCTTGCGCCCGAGGAGCGTCTGCTCGGTCACGTCCGTCAGGCTGAGCAGCACCTTGGCGTGGCCGGTGGAGAGCAGTCCGCTGCTGATGAGCTGCTTGACCTCGTCGGGCAGATCGAGCAGGCGGAGGGCATTGGCCACACTGGCGCGCGCCTTGCCGACGCGGTCCGCCACCTCCTGCTGGGTCAGGTTGAACGTTTCGGCCAGCGTGTGGTAACCCTCGGCCTCCTCGATGGCGTTCAGATCCTGACGCTGGATATTCTCGATGATGGCCAACTCGGCGGCCCGGCGGTCTTCGGCCTCCACGAGGATCACGGGTACGGTTGCGAGTTTCGCCTCGATGGCGGCGCGCAGGCGGCGCTCGCCCGCAACCAGTTCGTACCGGGCGTCGCCGGTTTTGCGGCAGATGAGCGGCTGGATCACGCCGTTCGCCCGGATGGAGTCCGCCAGTTCACTCAGCGACTCGGCGTCAAAGGTCTGCCGCGGCTGCCACGGCGAGCGGGAAATCTCCGCGACCGGCACGTCAAGCACGCTCCGGCGCGGGTCTGGCGCGGCTGTGTCATACCCGGTCCGCTCCGGCGCGTCCATGCGCGCCGCGACGTTCGGGGTCTGGACCGCATTGCCGGAAGGGCGGCTGATGAGAGCGCCCAGACCGCGGCCAAGACCCGGTTTGGGGTGTTTGCGGGACGCGGCAGGGGCCGTTTTCCGGCCTGCGGCGGCCACAACCTTTTTTGGGGCGGACTTTTTATTGCTCATGGATAGATCCCCGGTCGGTCGAGTCCTGTGGTTTCAGGTAACCCGAACATCAGGTTCATGTTCTGTAGGGCGGAACCGGCCTGCCCTTTCATGAGGTTGTCGATGTGTGCGACCACACGCAGACGGTTCACACGCGCATCGACGCTGACAACAAGGTTGCAGAAGTTCGTGCCGCGCACATTCAGTGTGCCGATTGCGGTCTGGCTGTCGAACACGCGGACAAAAGGGCTCTCGCGGAAGAAATTCCGGTACAACGCCACGAGTTCGGCCTCCGGCATGGCGTGCGTCAGGGTCCCGTAGAGCGTGGAGAGGATGCCGCGGCAGACCGGCACCACCTGCGCGGTGAAGGTGATGCGGACCTCCTGACCCGCGAGCAGGCCCAGTTCACGCTCGACTTCGCACACGTGCTGGTGCCCCGCGAGTTTGTAGGCATTCATCTGCTCGTACCGCGCGGGATAATGGTGGGCCGCGTTCACTTTTTTGCCCGCGCCCGACACCCCGGTCTTGCAGTCGCAGATGATGGTGTCCGGCATGAGCAGACGCTCCCGGACCGCCGGGGCCATGCCGAGGATGCAACTGCATGCGAAACAGCCGGGGTTCCCCACAAGGGTGCTCGTGCGGATCGCGTCGCGGTGCAGTTCGGCCAGACCGTAAACGGTGCGTCCGAGCAGTTCCGGGGCGGCGTGCACCGGATCTTTGCCGATCCGCGTGGCGTAATCGGCGTACGCCTCTGCGGAAGTGAACCGGAAGTCCCCGCTGTAATCGATGACCTTGGCACCGCGGGCCAGCTCTTCCGGAGCACCGCACATGCCCACTCTGTCCGGGGTAGCGAAAAACACCACGTCGGCGGGTTCCTGCGCGCGCGGATCCTCTGCCGCCAGAACCGGCAGATCGCAGAAGCCCGCCAGATGCGGATACACGGCGGAGAGCGGCTGCCCGACAGCCTCCCGCGCGATCAGGGAAACCAGCTTCGCCTTCGGATGCTGCAAGACCAGTTCCGTGATGCCTACGCCGCCGTATCCGGTCGCGCCGACCACTTTGACTCGAATCATAATCGACCTCTCAAAAAAACAGAACGAGATAACATACACGAAATCCGCCGAAACTTCAAAAGGGGAATTCGCGCCCGACGGACGCGCTTTGCGAAAGACGAAAAACAGGGGCTTGCATCGTGCGCCGAAAAAGATGACAATCTCAAATCATCCGTCACAAAGGGCGGTCGCGTCCCCAACAAGGATTTCGAAGCATGCAGAACATCGATTGGAGCAATCTGGGTTTCAAATACATGGATACACGTTGCCACATCCGCTATGTCTGGCGGCAGGGAGCGTGGGATGAAGGGGAACTGGTCAGCGACCCCTGGCTGAAGATGCACATCGCTGCCTCCTGCCTGCACTACGGTCAGGCGGCGTTTGAAGGGTTGAAGGCCTTCCATTGTCAGGACGGCCGCGTGCGCATCTTCCGGCCCGAGGCCAATGCGGAGCGGATGGCCAACACCGCCCGGCGCACATGTATGGCGCAGGTGCCGGTGGCGATGTTCACCGAGGCGGTCCGGCGCGTGGTGAAGGCCAACGAGGATTACGTGCCTCCTTTCGGCACGGGCGGCTCGCTCTACATCCGGCCTCTGCTGATCGGCTCGGGCGCGCAGATCGGCGTGGCCCCGGCGGACGAGTACACGTTTCTGGTGATGGTCATGCCGGTCGGCCCCTATTACAAGGGGGGGCTGAAACCGGTGCGCGCGCTGATCCTCGATGACTACGACCGCGCCGCGCCGCAGGGCATGGGCGATGTCAAGGTCGCGGGGAATTACGCCGCCAGCCTCTACGCCCACGAGTCGGCGAAACACGCTGGCTACCCCGTGGAACTGTATCTGGATGCGAAGACCCACACGCTGGTCGAGGAGTTCGCCACCTCCAATTTCATCGGCATCAAACCGGACGGCACGTATGTGACGCCGGATTCGTGTTCGATCCTGCCGAGTGTCACCAACAACACGTTGCAGCAGATCGCAAAGGACCTTGGCATGAGTGTGGAGGCGCGTGCCGTGCCGTATGATGAGTTGCCGGAGTTTTCCGAGATCGCCGCCTGCGGCACCGCAGTGGTGATCACGCCGGTGTACGAGATCACACGCGGCGACCGGGTGATCCGGGTGGGCGCGCCCGACGGGTGCGGACCCGTGCTGCAGAAACTGTACGACACGGTGCAGGGGATCCAGTACGGGGTGCTGCCCGATCGGCACGGCTGGTGTGTCGAGGTTTGACCTGCGGGCAGAGGGTGGACACCCATGAGCGGTCTCTGGACAGAGGATCGGCTGAAGCAGGAACTGTCCGACCGGTTTGGGTACGCGGCCTTCCGCGCGGGACAGGGCGAGGCGGTGCGCACCGTTCTCGACGGCCGCGATCTCGTGCTGGTCATGCCCACGGGCTCGGGCAAATCGCTCTGCTATCAGTTGGCCGCCCTGTTGTTGCCGGGGGTGACGGTCGTCGTCTCGCCGCTGATTGCGCTGATGAAGGATCAGGTCGATGCGCTCGATCGCAAGGGGATCCCCGCGACCTTCCTCAACTCATCGGTCGACAGCGCAGAGATGGCCTACCGGCTGGACGGGTTGCGTCAGGGGCGCTATAAGCTTCTGTATGTGGCGCCGGAACGGTTTCGCAACCGCCGCTTCACCGAGGCCTTCGCCGCTGTGCAGGTTGCGCTGTTTACTGTGGACGAGGCGCACTGCATCAGCCAGTGGGGACATGATTTCCGGCCCGACTACCTCAACCTCAAACATGTGGTGGAAAGGTTGGGCGCGGTGCGCGTGCTGGCCGTGACCGCCACGGCCACGCCCGATGTGCGTGAGGACATCGTGCGCCAACTCGGCTTGGGCGTGGCGCCGCGGCAGGCCCCGGAAGTGCGGGTGACCGGGTTCGCGCGCCCCAACCTGCATCTGGCGGTGACGCGCTGCGCGACGCACCGGCACAAGTTTACCCGGCTCGTTCAAATGGTGGAAGCCCACCGCTGCGGGATTGTGTACTGTTCCACCCGCAAGATGGCCGAACGCGTGGCCGCACGCCTTGAAAGCGAGGGCCTTGCGCCGATCACCTACCACGGCGCGATGGCGGACGGCGAGCGCACCGCCGCGCAGAACCGGTTCATCTCGGAGCCGTCGCCGGTGGTGGTGGCCACCAACGCGTTCGGCATGGGCGTGGACCGCAGTGACCTCCGCTTTGTGACGCATTGGGACATTCCCGGCAGTCTGGAAGCGTATTACCAAGAGGTGGGGCGTGCCGGACGCGACGGCGCGGACGCGTGGTGCGAATTGCTTTTCAACTACGCCGATGTGGGCACGCAACGCTTCTTCCTTGATGGGGCCAACCCTCCGTTCGACGATGTGCTTGCGGTCTGGCAGACGGTGCGCAAGGCCTGTGAATCCGCTCCGGTGACCTGGTCGGTTGAACGCTGGGCCGGTGAGGCCGGCCTTGGCAACGAGATGGCGGCGCGCACGATTCTGGGGCTGATCGAACGCGCGCGCCTGATCGAACGGGAAATCCTGCCGGGCCAGCGCACATATACGACGCGTCTGCTGCCGAATCCCGATCCCGCGCTCAAGGAACTCAAACGTCTTACTGCGGGATTGGAGGAGAAACGGCGGCGCGACGAGCGCAAACTTGAGACCCTGCTTCGGTATGTGGATCATCCCGGTTGCCGCCATGCCTTCATGCTCAACTATTTCGGGGACCAGACTTCATCTTCATCCTGTTCCGCCTGCGACCGCTGCCAATACCGTGCGCCGCATCCGCCGACCGAGTTGACCGAAGAGCAATGGATCGAGGTCCAGAAGGTTCTGAGTTGCGTGACCCGCATGAAGGGACGCTTCGGCGCACAGCGCATCGCGCAGGTGCTGCGCGGCGACAGCAACGAGGTGTTGACGCGGCACGCGCTAGACCAGCTCTCGACTTACGGTCTGTTGCCCGATAAGAGCGTGGCACAAATCCGCGCAATACTCGACGCCCTGCATGGTGCAGAGTGCGTGGCGGTCACGCCCGACACCTACCGGCTGGTTTCCATCACGCCCAAGGGACACGAAGTGATGATGCGCCGTCTTAAAGGGTTCCGTCTCGCCTGGCCGCAAAAGGGGCAGCGTTCGCGACGCTGCTACTGAAGTTAGGAGATTTAGGATTTAGGATTTAGGATTTAACGCACTGGCAAAAAGGCCTGAAAACGTGTAACCTTGTGCCACTTTCGACATTGGAAGTGTGTTATGAAAACGGGCGAGAACATAAAGCACCCCCATCCGTACACTGTTGCCCTTGGAGGGACAGATAACGAACCGGTGGACCGGAGCGCGTTGATTGATGCAATCCTCTCGGATATCGGCGTGCCGGAATGCCTGCTGCCGACTGATCCGTCAACACGAGCAGTGCGGGAGTCTCTCGGTGACTCGCGTCTATTTGACAGCCCTGCCTGCCATATCGTCGCCGGTGCGAACGGCTCAGGAAAATCCACATTCGCATTGCATTTTTTACCGCGTTACGCGGAGTGTCTGGAGTTTGTCAACCCCGACCTGATCGCATTGGGTCTCTCCCCTTTTGATGCGACACGGGCTGCTGTCAAGGCCGGCCGTCTTGTTCTGGAACGGATCGCCTCCCTGTCGGCAGCGAAAAAGGATTTCGGATTTGAGACCACACTCTCCGGCCTCGGCTATTTGGAATTGCTGAAAAACCTGCGCTCAACCGGTTACCGGCTGCACCTGTACTATCTCTGGACCCCCAGTTGCGAGTTGCTCCTCTCCCGTATCCGACAACGCATTGCGACGGGAGGACACGCGGTTCCCGATCAGGATGTGAGGCGGCGGTATGACCGATCGCTGACGAATCTAAAGGCCTATACCGCCGTCATGGACAAAATCCGAATCTTCGATAATTCGGAAATGAAGCCCGTCTTAATCTATGAAAAAAACAGTGAAGCTCTCGTGTACGATACCGTGCGCTTCGCCCAAATGAAACTGGAGGTTGCCCTATGACGACACCCGTGATGTCAGAAGAAACCCGGCTGGTCGTGCAGGCGATGGACGAGGCCACCTGGAAAGCGATCGAGGGATACCGCCAGACCGGCCTCCCCGTGCCGTGCTGGCGCGACGGCAAGGTGGTTTACCTCACCGTGGATGAAGCGCTCGCCAGCCGTTCCGACTATCAAGAACGCATGGGCAAGCCGCCGCCTTCGGAGGAGAAACAATGACAAAAAGAACCATTCTGGTCGGAATGATCGCATTGACGGGGACAGCGGTTTGCGCGTCCGCCGAAGAAAGCCCTCTCTCGGGCGTGGACACATGGGGCTATCGCAAGGCACTCCCGGCGGTGGTGAATCCGGCTGTGCGGTCGCCGCTGCAGAGCGTGGTGTCGTTACGCGGCGAGTGGAAGTTCGTCGCGCAACCCGCCAATGTCCGCCCGCGGCGTCATCCGGGATGGGACCGCTTTTTCAACCGGCCGTGGCAGAATGCCAGAACCATTCAAGTGCCCGGATGTTGGGAGGCGCAGGGCGTGGGCGAACCCGGCATGGGCAACTCGTGGGACTGTAAGTGGGATCATTGCGCCAAGCCGCTGCGCAACATCTTCGAGGGCGAAGGATGGTATCGCAAGACCGTCGAGATTCCCGCCGCCTGGCAAGGCAAGCGGATCTGGCTCAAGGTCGGCGGCGTACGCTCGCAGGGCTGGTTCTGGGTCAACCACACGCCTGTCGCTTGGGTGGACAACTACTGCGGCACCTACAAGTATGACATCACCGATCTCGTCCAGGCCGGGACACAAGCCGTCGTGGTGGCTTCGGCCAACAACGTGTTGCCGAGCCGCAAAGGACTGGCCAGTTCAGTCCACCGGTTCGGCGGGCTCTACCGCGATGTCGAGATCGAGGCCACGCCCGACATGCGTATCGACGACGCGTGGGTGCGCGGGGATTTTGATAAGCAGACGGCTGAGGTGCATGCGACGATCGCAACTGCCACGGGGGCGGGCAGATTGAAGAACCCTGTGTTGCGCGTGACGATTCAGTCGGCAACCGGCAATCAGCAGTCGACAGTTGGCAGTCG
Source organism: Kiritimatiellia bacterium (assembly GCA_033812795.1). Classification (GTDB taxonomy): domain Bacteria; phylum Verrucomicrobiota; class Kiritimatiellia; order RFP12; family UBA1067; genus JAPXSY01. The sequence goes on along the minus strand of JAPXSY010000016.1, from coordinate 36,998 downwards.
GCAGTCGGCAGTCGGCAAGGAAGTGGTCACGTTCGCTGAAGGGCAGAAGAGCGCTGATGTCGTCTGCCGCGTGAAGCTCGACCCCTTTATGCCTTGGTCGCCTGAAGCGCCGAATCTCTATGTGGCGGAGATCACGCTGTGCGAGGGCGAGACGCCGGTACACGGCTGGACGGAGCGCTTTGGCGTGCGCAAGATCGAGGTGCGCGGCGACCGTTTCTTCTTGAACAACAAGCCGTTTTTCGTGCGCGGCTACGGCGATGATTGCGTGTATCCGCTTACGCTGGTCTCGCCGGCTTCGAAAGAAGCGCACCTCAAGCACCTCAAGATCGCGCGGGCCGCCGGATTCAACTATGTGCGCCTGCACACGCATTGCGAGTTACCCGAGTACTTCGAGGCCGCAGACGAAGCGGGGATCATGATCCAGCCCGAACTACCCTACTACGGCGACTACCCGACCGAGGCATTTACCTTCGATCCGATGCGCGACTTGAAAGAACTCTACACGCATTACCGCCGTTACGTATCGTTCACCACATACTGCACGGGTAACGAAGGGCTTCTCGGCAGTCCGCTGGACAAGGAACTCTACAAACTGGCCAAGCGGCTCGATCCGGACCGCCTCATGCTCCATCAGGACGGCAATTTCAATACAGCCGAAAACTCCGATTTCCGCAATGGCCCCGTCAACGTCTGGAAGCCGGGAAGCGTCACATGCGACGCGCCTTTTTTCGCGCATGAATACCTGAACCTGAGTGTCAAACAGGATCCGCGCTTGGAAGAGCGTTTTTCAGGATCGTGGTTGCCGCCCGTGCCGATGGCGAAGCGGGACAAATGGCTCAAAGCCGCCGGTCTGGATCGGAGCTGGGGCGACGCCTGTCAGGACGCGCAGCACGCCTTGCAGCGGTATTATCAAAAGCGCGGCGTCGAGGCCGCGCGGCTGGACCCGGCGTGCGACGGCTATTGTTTCTGGACCATCGTTGATGTGGTCGTCCGGCAAGGGGACACCTACAGCGCACAGGGCTTGTTCGATCCGTTCTGGGGCGTGAAGCGCAACGGCTCGACACCGGAGGATTTCCGCCGGTTCAACGGCGTGACCGCGCTGCTTCTCAAGACCGATCCCGAAACCCGCATCGCTGTGTCCGGCGATGCGGTGAAAGCGGCTTTCTGGATCACGCATTACGGTGAAGCGCCGCTGGCCGGGGCGCGCGTCAAGTGGGCCTTACGCTCGGGAGACGTCGTGCTTGCGCAAGGCGCGTGCGACGGCGGCAACGTCGAACTCGGCAGTACGCGGCTGCTTGCCGAAACGTCCATAACCATGCCCCATGTCGCTAAGCCGTTGCATGCCGTCCTTGAGGTCGCCGTGGCCAACGCCCCGGATTCTGTACGCAACACCTGGGACTTTTGGGTGTTCCCCAAACGGGAAAAGCAGGATGGCGCGGGCATCGCCGTTTCGCCGGAACTGCTGCCCGCGTTGGAAAAGATGTATGCGGGGCTTGCCGTGTCCGGGACGCCTGAAGCGGAGAAAGCCGGACTTCTGATATCGCGCCTCGGGGCGCCGGATGTCAGCGCGGCGCTGGCGGCAGGTCGGCGTGTGGTTCTGATCAACGGCACAAAAGGTCCGCCGAACGTGAGTCTGGGATGGTGGTGGATGGGGAATCAGGTGGGGACGGCCTTCGCGCGGCATCCGGCGCTCGGCGATTTCCCGCACGACGGAACCCTCTCGCCGCTGTCGTTCCGCATCTTGAAGCAGGGTTGGCCGCTGCCGTTTGCGGGCCTGCTGCCGGATGAGATGATCGTGGTCGGCGAAGGCGGCAAAGGCTACTTCCTGTACGCCGCCGAAACGCGCATAGAGGCAGGGCGCGTGCTGATGACATTCGGGCTGGACGTGCTGTCCGGCACACCGGAGGGCACCTGTCTGCTGGACGGGATGATCCGTTACGCGCGTTCTGACGCATTCAATCCCAAAGGCACCGTGAAGATACCGACCGGGGTTCAAAACGGCTGGCAAGCGACTGTCAAGGCGGGCGACAGCGGGTATGACAATCTGCCGCTAGGCACGTATCAGCTTGATGTGGCCAGAGCCATGACGGGCAAGAACGAGTTGATCTGGAAAACGCGGAAGATGCCCGCCGACGTGCGCTCAAAACCGCAAGCCGTTGTGACGTGGCAAGGCGGCATGGGCTACTTCGCGGAACCGCAGGGACGTTTCACCCTCTACGTCGGCGACAGCAAGCTCATCGACATTCCGGCGATCAGCCAACACGACGCCGAGTGGGTCAGCGCCGACAAATCCGCGACGCTCATATACGTGCGCGACACCGCGACCGCCGAATACGGAACGTTCGCCCTGACGTTACCCTCCACGATGGTGACACCGGGCGAGCCGTTGCTGTTGAGAGTCGTCGGCAGCGAATCAAACAGCCGCCGCTGGTTCGGCGTCTTTCGGACGTGGTGATGCTGTTCATGGAAAACGAAGGTGAAGGAGATGGTTATGATTTCAAAACATGATTTTCTGAGAAGCATGGGGATCGGAGTCGCCGGGCTTGCAACTGGAAAGGTTGTGGGGGGATGAACCTGTCGCTTCGAAGTCCGAGCTGTCGGATTGTAGACGGCGAGGTTTTCGAACCAGCCCATCGGCTTCCTGTCTTCCACGAGACGGATGTCGTTGTTGTAGGCGGTGGAACGGCCGGTTTTGCAGGCAGCTTCGGCGTCGCGAGCGTACGCTCCTGTTCCGCCAGAAGATCCTTTTCCCGCCCCATGGTGTAGCGATCAACCGTCATCTTGTCCTTCTCTCTTCGATCTGGTTTTCCGGTTCGCCCCACGGTTCCCGGTAGACTGGGGCGACCAGGCTGTTTGCCGCCACATGATTCACGAAACGGTTGCGTCGTGCCTGCCACGTCAAGCGCCCCGGGATCCGTTGCGCCACGCACCCGGTCAGGATGCAGGCGGTCAGCGCGGAGGTGTGCTCCAGATCCGAGAGCGTGGGCGTCCCGTTCCGCAGCGCGTCGAGGAACTCGCGCTGCGGACTCGCGGTGCGCGGCAGGCATTGCGGCACGTCCCGGCAGGCCGGATGGCGGGTCATCTCCCGCACGCTCGTTTCGCCGGTCAGCGCGAGAAAATGTCGGGGCGTGGGGTCACCGGAGGTGAACCAGAGCCCGCGCGATCCGATCAGCAGGCAGCCGGCGTCCGGCAGTCGACCGAATGCCGCCGTGACCGGTTCCAACCGTGCCGCATCGGGCCGTTCGCCGCCGTCATACCAGTGCAGCGTCACCGGCGGTTGGCGTCGGCGCGCCGCAAAGGTGAACCGGAGCCGACTGGCGCGCGGGAAACTTTCTCCGGTCTGCGGCACCGCAGTTTCCGATTCGATGGTCACGGGCGCCTGCAACGCGAGCGCGCGGAACGGCAGGTGCAGCAGATCACTGCCTGCGTCGCCCAACGCGCCGGTTCCGAAATCGTGCCAGCCGCGCCAGTTGAAGGGATGGTAGACCCGTGATATGTAGGGCCGCGTCGGCGCGCCGCCCAGCCACAGATCCCAATCGAAACCAACAGGCACGATGTCACTGCCCTCCGGGCGCGGATTACCCTGCGGCCAGACCGGCCGGTTTGTCCAGGCATGGAGAACGGTGACCGCGCCGAGGATGCCGGTGTCCAGAATTTCGAGGGCGCGGCAGAACGCCTCCCCCGTGGCGGTCCGCAAACCGATCTGCACGAGCGCGCCTTGTTGCCGTGCCAACATCCGCATGCGCGCCACCTCGCCAAGGGTCCGTGCGGCCGGGGGTTCGATGTACAGGTCGCAACCTGCGGCCAAAGCCCAGACGGCCTGCAGGGCGTGTCCGTGATCCGGCGTGCTGAGGAAGACCGCGTCCAGCGAGCGTTCGGCATCGAACAATACCCGGAAATCTTTGTAGAGACGCACTTTGGACGTCTGTGGCGTCACACGGTCACGTGCGGCCAGCAGAACGGTCTCGTCCACATCGCAGAGCGCCACGGGTTCGGCCACATCGGCCGCATCGGTTACCGCCCGCAGATTGACCAGTCCCTGTCCGCCGACTCCGATCAAGGCGACGCGGAGCCGACCGGCGGATCGCGCAGGCCGCATGGGCGGTGCGTTCCGCGTTCCGAGACAGCCGCCCGTGAATGCGGCGCCTGCGCCCAAAACCGTTTTCAGAAACCTCTGACGGGTGAAACTCATGTGTGGTCCTTTCCGCATGACTCCGTGTCTGCCCATTCCCGGTGGCGCAACATCAGCACTCCCATTCCCGCCAGACCCAAGGGCAACAGAAGTGCATTCCAGATGAGGGTTTCACCGATCCGGTCCGATTCGATACGCTCGCCGCGGGTCAGTGAGGTCAGGGGTTCGGCCTGCACCGCCCGGCTCGTGATGGAACTGATGCCGCGCGAGACCCAGATGCCGACCCGGTTCCGCCATGCCTGTTCCTCCTCAACGGAAACCGTACGCACAACCGCGTGGCCCAGCAGGGTCAGCACCAGCGTCAGGGTCGCGACAAATGCGGCTACCGGCAGCGAGAAACAGGCGCTCAGGGTCAGGCCGAAGGCTGCCAGCAAAGCCAGCACAGCCCACTGGAGCAGGGCGGCGCGCGCCAGATTGGCCTCAAACGATCCGCCTGCCGTCAGCAATGCCACATCCTGCCGGAAACGCAGCATCAGGGCTGAGACGCGGCGCGTCTCGCCGACGTGCCGGAAAACGAGGACGAAGGTGCGCAGGCCTTCGGGATCATGACCGGCCGCATCGGAAAAGGCGCGGGTGTCCACGGGGAGGGCGATTTCATTCAGGGTGAAATCGTTGAGGCGATGCTCCACGACCCGTTCCGGATACGCCTCCGGCCAGATGCGGCACACGCCGCGGACATGCTCGCGTGTGCTGTACTCCGAATCGAAACGCAACCGGACGGTCAGGGGCTCGCCCGGCTGGAGCGGACGGCCGAGCCGGAAACGCCACCGCACATCTTGATCGGGGTTCACCACATCGAATTTTTCGCGGGCCCGGGTTTCAAGCGTGCGCAGGATTGCGGCATCGCTCACACCTTGGGGTCGGGTTCCGTTGGCGTGCATGGAGGCCAGTATCGCGCGCGCCTCCTCGCTCGGCGACGGCAGCAAGGGTCGCGTCACCCTTCGGCTGGCGGGCCGGTCGGCAGGGCACCAGCCGTCCTGTCGCATGCGCCAGTGGAGTTGGGCGTAGGTTCCGAGATAGATCACGGCCAGCAACGCTGCCTGGATCACGAGCAGGGCCAGCCATCTGCCGAGCCAGAGGCTGATGGGCCGCACCGGTTTGACGACTGTGAGGTGGATGCGGCGGCTGTCGATTTCGGCGGCAAGAAGCGCGCAGGCCGACCATAGTGTGGCGAGGCAGAGGATGAAAAAGGCGAACCCCAGCGTGTATTGGAGCAGAATCTGAATATCGCCGGAGGGCGTGCCGTCACCTTGAACGGCACGGGGCAACAATCCCACGCAGGCCGCCAGCAACACCAGCACCGCGGCGATCGTGCGGGTACGGAGCATCGAGTGCGCAGCCAGCCGCAGGGTGCCTCCGGTCTGCCGGAGAAACGGGATCAGGCCGTTGCGCATGGCGCGCCTCCGGACGGTTCGGGGTCAGGTTGCGGACCGAGCAGAAAAGGGGCCAGACGGAAGGCATCCGACGTTCTTCCATCCGCCACCACCTGCAGGAAGTAGCGCTCCAGCGTGAGGGAGGGGTAACTTTGCCGAACGGGGCGTCCGAAACGCGTCTCCAACGCACTGCGCGCTTCGCGGGCCGCGGCGTCATCCATCCCTTCGATCTCGAACCGCACCGCATCCGGTTGGCGCAGCAGGTCGTCGGTACGGCCCTCCGCGCACAGCGCGCCGCAGTCGAGAATCGCCACACGGTCGCAGACGTCCTCCACATCCGCCAGCAGATGGGAGGTCATCAAGACCGTCACGCCCGCCCCGGCCAGAGTTCGCACGAGATCCTTGACCGCGCGTGCGCCGAGCGGATCGAGTCCGGAGGTCGGTTCGTCCAGAATCAGCAATTCCGGCGCATTCATCAGCGCCTGGGCCAACCCCACGCGGCGTGCCATTCCCTTGGAGAAGCGGCCCACGGCCCGGTCGGCCGCTTGCGTCAGATCCACCATCTCCAGCAACTCTTCCGTGCGCCGCTCGGTCTCGCGGCGTCCGAGTCCGAACAGGCTGGCGTAATAGCGCAGCGTTTCGCGTGGGGTCAGAAACGGATGCAGGTGCGAAATTTCCGGCAGGTATCCGATCCGCGCCCGGGCCTGCAGCGCCTGGGGCGGCGCGTCCAAAACGCGGATCGTGCCGGCGGTGGGGCGCAACAGACCCAGCAGCATTTTAAGGGTTGTGCTTTTGCCGGATCCGTTCGGGCCCAGTAGCCCGAAGACCTCGCCCCGCGCAACCGAGAGGTTCAGGTCTTTCACCGCCTCGACCACCGGCCGCCGCCAGAAGTCGCGGAACGTTTTGCGCACGCCGCGCGTTTCGATGACTTGTCGCGTCTCCATGTGCCTCACTCCGTTTCGCAGACCCCCCGCGCGCCGCGCGTCCTGCGGTTCATCCCAAATCCCGGTTGCGGAACGCCACACTGCCCGCCGTCAGAAACAGGGCACAGCAGGTCAGCGCGTAGAGGCCGGCTTCGGCCACATAACGTCCCGGCACGCTGCCACCGCGCGCGATCCGGTCACAAAGCCAGAAATGCTGAAGATCAGGCAGCACGCCTGCCAGCAGGCCGCGTGCGGAGAACCGCGCCGCGTTCGCGAACAGCGCGTCACCCGCCAGGCCGAGCAGCAGGGTCATGGCGCAGACCGTCAATACGGAACCGGTCGGCAGGCGTGTCGCCAGAGCCACGGCCAGCGCGGCGAATACGGCGAGAACGAAGAGCAGGAGCAGGGCTGCGGGGATCACGCGCAGATTGAGTTCCGCGTGGTAGAGCCAAACCTGCGCGGTTTCGTGGGTGTGCGCGCTGCCGCAGCCTTCACAGGCCGCTTCGCCGTATAACGGATAGAGTTGACCGAACCGGTTGTAGAAACCGGAGATCAGCACGACGATCCCCTGCGAAATCGGTATGCCGAGAAAGGCTGACACGCCGAACCGGCGGCGCAGCACGGCGTGGCGCGCCGCGGCGATGAAGAGCGCCACCGCGAGCCCGGTGAGCGCCAGTAGCAGCGTGATCGGGTCCGAGGCGTATCCTGCGGTGTCGCCCCGAATCAGAAAATGGGCGGAAATGCGCTCGGCGAGCAGCGTGGCCGCCAGTTGGGCGCACCAGAAGAGCGTCACCACGCCGAGCACGCCCACCCATTTGGCCAAGAGGAAAAGGGGACGCGCCACCGGCTTACCCAGCACGGCCGCCGCAGTGCCGCGTGTCAGCTCGCCCGCGACCGCGTGCCCGGCGCTGCTTACGGCGAGTGCCATCCCGAAGATCAGCATGCAGGAGAGGCCGCTGTCCCGCGCCAGCCGGCCGTCCTCGCCGAACCGGTGGAACTGGAAGACCGGCACGAGCAGTGTGGTCACCACTGCGGTCAGGAGCATCAGCAACGCGGCCGGCTGCTGGATCGACTCGATCACAGTGGTCCCTGCCAGCGCCAACAGTTGTCGGCCGCCGCGCCGCAAGCTGTGCTGAGAGGAGGAACGTACGGTCATAAAAATCAGTTTACCCGAAGCTGTCCCGCGCGTCAAAGTCGGATAAGGGGTGTACGGCGCAATCCGAAATGTGTTATCCTGTCCTTTATCTACACCCCGCATTGTTTTGGGAAACCAGCCATGCTTGGGCAGGCGTCCGTGTCGTTGGGGGTACGGGCGGAGTAGTCAGGGAAAGGAAGACCGGAGATGAGACGCCGTTTGACTCGTGCCGTATTTTTTATCAGTTGCGTCGCTGCGCTGACGGGTATGCGCGTTGCGGGGCAGGATACCGCGCCAGCGTGCGACAGCTCGGGGGTCTGCACGCTTCCGGACACGGCGGTTACGGTCGCCCGGCCGGCCGGGGGTCGGCAGTTCTGGGCGGAGAAACGGTTGTTCACCGAGGCGCCGCCGCTGGAGGTGGCGCGCTGGCTTACGGACCCGCCCGAGACCAAAGGCAAGTTTCTGGTGATCGAGTTCTGGCGGACCTGGTGCGGCGCGTGCAAACGCGGCACGCCGTTCATGAACGGGCTGCAGAAGAAATACGGTAAGGAGCTGGCCGTGATCGGCATCACCGGCGAGCCTGAAGAAGTTGTCCGCGCCTACAAAGGGCCGAAGAAAGAGTATTTCTTGGCGCTGGACCGTCCGAAGACCGAGACTGCGGAGAGCGGGGGCCAGAATGCCGAAAACCCGCCTGTCGAGGGGACGATTCCGCGCGAGAAGGGGCAGGGCGCGTATGAGGCCCTCTTCGGTGTGTGGGGGTGGCCGCATGTCGTGATCCTCGAACCCCGTTTTCGTACGGTGGTGTGGGAGGGGTATCCCGGGCAGAAAGGTTACGAGCTGACCGAGGCCCTGATTGAGAAGTTGCTCGCGATCGAGCGTGCGGCGCGGGCGGAATCCGGCAATCCGTGAGTCCTGTTTCGAAGCTTGCCCAAACAGGCCGGATGGATTAAGATCAATTTATTTTCAAGCCCTGCGGGGCGGAATTCAGTGGAGGGGATATGTCGCATAAGGGGGAACGGATCGGAGTCGCGTTTTCGGTCTTGTTGTTGGCGTTTGCCGTCCGGGCCGAAATGACGTATTACGCACATCAGGGGAAAATCTCTGCCGTCGCGCTGGTGGGGGAGGGAAAATCGCTCGGCACCGGCAAGGTTTCGAAGATCAGTTCTTTGGGCGAGCGTAAGTTCGGCGACTCGTGGAACGTCGAGTTCTCCGGCGAATTGACTGTGCCTGCAGCGGGGACCTATGCCTTTACCCTGACCTCGGATGACGGCAGCGCGCTGTTTGTGGCCGGTAAGCAGGTGATCATGAACGACGGGTTGCACGGACCCTCGAAGCGGACCGGCAAAGCGGATCTCGCGGCCGGCAAGCACCAGGTCTCGCTGGTCTATTTCAACTTCACCGGCGGACATGAGTTGAAAGCCACGGTGCAGCCCCCCAACGGCCCGGAGACGGATCTGGCGGCAGCCTGCACGCCGAGTTCCGTCCGCCACGATTTCGGCGAGTTGCGGGAGCAGGCCCGTCAGCGCTTGGCGGAAGAGGCGCGCAAGGCCCATGAGCGCGCGGAGGCCGCGGCACAGGCGGCGCTGTTCGAGATCTCATCGCCCGAGGCGCTGGTGCGTTCCATCCGCCATCTCCTGAAAACAAAACCGCGCGACTACAAGAACGGCCGTGCCCATCTCAAGCGGGCCGAGGAGTTCGTGCGGGACCTGCCCGCGTTGCGGGAGCGTCTCAAGCAGGGCGATGAACAGGCGAAAAACGCCCTGCTGGAGTTCGGCAAGCTCAAGCGTCAGGCACTGGTGGAGGACAACCCGTATCTTGATTTCGACGAGACGCTGGTGGTGGTGTCCGACAAGGTGGCGGTCAAGGCCAACTGGGTGGGGACGCACACCATGGCGGCCAAGGGCTACAAGAACAAGCTGGTCCGGTTCAACCTGCGCACCGGCGCCCTGACCGATGTGTACGCGCCCACGGACGGCGCGTATGTCGGCGAGCCGGACCTGCACTATGACGCGCAAAAACTGCTTTTCACCTCAACGGACACCAACAACATGTTTCAGGTGATGGAGGTGGGGCTGGACGGAAGCAACCCCCGCCAGGTCTCGACCATCGTCGGGGAGTATGTGCACAACTACGGCGGGATCTATCTGCCGGACGACAAGATCGTTTTCAGTTCGACCGCGCCGATGGTCGGCGTGCCCTGTATCGGCGGTTCAACGACCGTGCCGAACCTGTACCTCATGGGCCCCAACGGCGAGCGGCCGCGCCAACTGACCTTTGAACAGGATGCGGACTGGTATCCGACCGTGCGCGAGGACGGGCAGATCATGTTTTTGCGCTGGGAGTATACGGACATCATGCACTACTACTCCCGCATCATGATGACCATGAATCCGGACGGCAGCAACCAGCGGGCGATTTACGGGACGCAGAGCCTGTGGCCCAACTCCATGTTCTATGCGCGTCCGATCCCCGGCAAGGCGGGCCAGTTCGTGGCCGTGGTCTCCGGGCACCACGGCGTCGCCGCGTCGGGCAAGCTGACGATCTTCGACACCAACAAGGGGCACACCCACGCCGACGGTGTGGTGCAGCACATCCCCGGATACGGCAAGACCGTGACCCATGTCACTGTGGACCAGCTTTATCCCCGCGTCGCGCCGAAGCTGCTGAAGAGCTTCCCGGAATTGCAGAAGAACGTGGATGACCTGATCGCGAAACACATGCCTGCGGAATCGCAGCAAGGCAAGGATTATCACGAGTTGAACAATGACTTCTTCAACAAGTGCTATCCGCTGTTGCGCGGCATCTATCCCGAGATGGCGCTGGATCTCGACACGCTGGTGAACGGGGTGTATCCGCAGTTCCTCCAGCCGTATCCGCTCAGCGCGAACTACTTCCTGACCGTCGCCAAACTCACCGGTTCGGCACCGTGGCGGCTCTATCTGGTGGACACCTTCGACAACTTCGTGCCGCTACAGCCCGAGAAACTGGATGGCTACGCATATATGGTCGAGCCCTATCCGATCCGCAAGCGCGTTCGTCCGCCGGTGGTCCCTGACCGCGTGAATCTGCAAGACAAGGAGGCGGTCTGTTATGTCCAGAACGTCTACCGCGGCCTCGGACTCAAGGATGTGCCGGTCGGAACGATTGACTCGCTGCGCATCTTCACATATGCCTACGGATATTACAAGATCGGCAGCCACGACCACATCGGTGTGGAGAGCGGCTGGGATATCAAGCGCCTGCTGGGGACCGTCAAGGTCGAGCCGGACGGGTCGGCCATGTTCCGCATTCCGGCCAACACGACGATCTCGCTCCAGCCTCTGGATCGGGAGGGCCGGGCGGTTCAGCTCTTCCGCAGTTGGCTGGTGGCCATGCCCGGTGAAAAGCTTTCGTGCATCGGGTGTCATGAGCCGCCGACCGAGCCGCCGGTGACCAGCAAGACGATCGCCTCCGGCAAGCCGCCGCAGACGATCAAACCCTGGCGTCCGCGCGTGGATGGCTTCGCGTTCGAGACCGAGGTCCAGCCGGTGCTGGATGCCTATTGCGTGCGTTGCCATGATGGCAGCAACGCCAAACTCCCGAATTTCAAGGGACGTGCTCCGGATGTACCTCCCCGCGGTTATAGTGAAGCATATCATGCGTTCCACAAGTATTTCCGCCGTCCCGGTCCCGAGAGTGCCAGCACGATGTTCATCCCGTATGAGTATCACATGTCCACCTCCGAGGGCGCGCAACTGCTTGAAAAGGGGCATCACGGTGTGAAACTCGATCAGGAGTCCTGGTTGCGGCTCAACGCATGGGTGGATCTGAATGTGCCGTATTTCGGAAACTGGACCTCGGTCTACGCCTCCAATGAGAAACGCCATACTTGGACCACCAACATCTCCGCGTATGCGGCGTCGCTGCGGGCGCAGTACGCGAACGTGCACGACGATTGGGAGTCCATTCCCGACCAGCCGTATCCGGTCAACGTGACCCGCGGGAAGGGGGAGCAGCGTGCCGCGCCGGTTCAGGTTTCGGCGCCGCAGTGGCCCTTGACCGCCGAGGCCGCGAAAGCGCTTCAACAGGCGCAGGCGGGCGGTAACCTGAAACGGACGATCGACCTCGGGAACGGGCTCAGCATCACGCTGGTCCGCATCCCGGCTGGCGAGTTCGTGATGGGCAGCGATGAGGAAACGCCTTGGGAGCAGCCGCGTCACCGCGTCCGGATCGCGCGGCCTTTCTGGATTTCCGAAACGGAAATCAACAACGCGGCTTTCTTCACCTTCAAGCCGGACCACAACGCCGGTGTGTTCGACCAGCAGTGGAAGGACCATGTGCGACTCGGCTACTACTCGAATTATTCGGAACAGCCCGCAGTGCGTATGAGTTGGAACGACGCCGATGCGTTCTGCGCGTGGCTCGGCAAAAAGACCGGCCTGAAGATCGCCCTGCCGACCGAGGCGCAATGGGAGTGGGCCTGCCGCGCGGGCAGCGCAACCCCGATGTCCTTCGGCGCGCGGGATGCGGACTTCAGCCCGTTCGCCAACCTCGCGGACAAGTCGATCGAAAAGTTCGCGGTGAGTGGTGTGAACCCGGTGTTTCGTCCCAATCTGGTCAACAACCGCGTGTTCGACTTTGTGCCGCGTGTGAGGGAGATCGACGACAAGCAGTTTCTGGTCTCCGGCACCCGGCAGTACCAGCCGAACGCGTGGGGCGTGTATGACATGCACGGCAACGTGGCAGAGTGGACGCGCAGCGACTATGTGCGGTATCCGTACGACGCGGCCCGGTCCAACTCCCGGAAACCGGAGGTGAAGAAGGTCGTGCGCGGTGGCTCGTTCTATGACCGCCCCTATCGTGCGACATCCAGCTACCGGTTGGGATATGTGCCGTGGCAGGGGGTGTTCAATGTCGGGTTCCGCGTCATCATCGAGGAGTGATGCGGCAGGGGGAGAGATCATGCGGGGGATGGGGATAGATGGAAAGATGGCGCGCATTGCCGCGCGGTGGATCGGGGTGGCGGTTGCGCTGGTATACGTGCAGGCAACGGCTGCGGAAACGCCTTTGACGCCTGTGGATGTGGTGGCGGACCGGGCCGGTAAAACCCTGTATGTGGCATGTGAGACCGCCGGCAAGGTGCTGGTGTTCGATGTCGAATCGGAAAAGGTCACCGCCCGTTATGCGGTCGAAGGGGTCGCCCGGCTGGCTGTCGCGGACGAGCAGGACCGGATCTATGCCACCGCGGGTGGTGCCCGGGGTCTGCTGCATGAGTTGGACCGGAAAAGCGGACGGATCCTCCGGACGCTTCCTGCAGGCCACACGCCCGAGGCGCTGTGCCTCAGTGCGGATGGCAAAACGCTCTATTACTGCAACCGGTTCGCGCGGGCCGACCAACCGAATGTGCATGCCGTGGATCTCGCTTCGTGGAAGGTCCGGAACACCGCCAAAGCTGTGCGCGAGCCATGCGCAAGCTGCCTGTCGGATGACGGTTCCACGCTGTGGGTGGGCAACTATTTGCCGCTGATGCCTGCCAATGCGCAGCACGTTTACGCCGTGGTGGAAGTGTATGATGCCGCGACCCTGAAAAAGCGTGCGACGTTGAACCTGCCCGCCGGCGCCTTCGCCGTCCGGGATATGGTGATGAGCCGGGACGGCAAAACCTGCTTCGTCTCGCATTCGGTCGGACGCTTCACGGTGCCCACCACGCATCTCGACCGCGGATGGATCAATACCAGCGCCGTGTCGATCTTCGATGTCGCGGCATGCCGGTATGTGAATTCCGTGTTGCTGGACGATACGGTGAAGGGCGCCGCGAACCCGTGGGGGCTTGGCGTGGTCGGTCAGGACGCTTGGCTGTGCGTGGCCCTTTCCGGCACGCATGAGATGATGGTTGTCGATCTCAAAGAGATGTGGAAGCGTTTGGCCGCTGCCGCGAACCCGGCCGAGATCGTCAATGACCTCAGTTTTCTCTACGGCGCTAAAACGCGCGTGTCTCTGGAGGGTCAGGGTGCGCAGGGATTGGCCGTCTGCGGCGAGCGGGTCTTTGCCGCCATGCGGTATGCCGACAGCCTGAATCTGGTGGAGATTTGGGAGGACGGTCCAGGGGCCGCTGTTCCGTTGCCGCTCGGTCCGGAACCCAAGCCGGACATCTTGCGGCTCGGTGAGATGGCGTTTAACGACGCGACGCTCTGCTACCAGCATTGGCTGAGTTGCGCCAGTTGTCATCCGGAAACACGTTCGGATGGCACCAACTGGGATTTGATGAATGACGGGATCGGCAACCCGAAGCAGTCGCGCAGTCTGCTCTATTCGCACCGGGCTTCGCCGGTGATGATTACGGGCATACGCGCCTCCGCCGAGGTGGCGGTGGCCAAGGGGTTCGAGCTCATCCAGTTCCACGAGTTGCCGCAAGACAGGCTGGACTCGGTGGACGCCTACATCAAAGCGCAGGAGCCGGTGCCGAGTCCGTATCTCAATCCCGATGGATCCATGACCGCCGCGGCGTTGCGCGGCAAGAAAATCTTTGAGGGTAAGGCCGCCTGCGTGAAGTGCCACACGCCGCCTTATCACAGCGACAAGAAGAAGTATACGTTCGGACTCGGCTCCGACAGTGAGCGTGACCGTCCCTTTGTGACGCCGATCCTCATCGAGGTGTGGCGGACCGCGCCCTACATGTACGACGGCCGCGCGGTGACGATTCAGGACGTGATCACAACCGATAACGTCAACAACAAACACGGGAACACCCGGGACCTGACGCCGGATGAGGTCGAGGACCTGGCGGAGTATGTGAACTCGCTCTGACACCGGGTCGGATCCGCGCGCCGCGTCAAACGACGGTCGCCTTACCGGATTACGGAGAGCGCGTACGGTGTCTTGCCGTGCGGCGTGAGCCGGTCGGCAAATCCGGGGGTGCTCAACAGGGTGAGCTGGTCTGGCGTGTCGGGAATCCAGAGTGCCTCACAGCCGGGATACCGGCTCAGCAGCCGTACCCCCGCTTCCGGACCGAGGATAAAGAGAGTGGTGGAGAGCAGGTCTGCGGTCATGGCGTCCGGCGCGATCACCGTGACGCTCGCCATGCCGGTGACCGGCAGGCCGGTGCGGCCATCCAGAATGTGGGCGTAGCGGAGGCCTTGGATTTCGACAAACCGCTCGTAATTGCCTGAGGTGGCGACCGCCTCGCCGTGGCGCATGAGAAACTTGCCGACCATCGTGTTGGACTGAAAGGGATTGCGCACGCCGGTGCGCCAGCCGCCGCGCCCCGGCGCAGCCTCGCCAAGTGCGCGCAGATTGCCCCCGAGATCGATCAGCAGATTGGTGTGCCCTGCGGCTTTGAGACGCTCCCATGCCAAATCCACCGCGTAGCCCTTGGCGATGGCCCCGAGGTCCAGCGACATGCCCGCCACGGGCAAACGAACCTCTGCCCCGTCGGTCGTTTTGTTGCAGATCACGGCGCGCCAGTCCGCCATCGCAAAGGCCGCGTTTAGTATGCGGTCGTCCGGATACTCCGGGGGCTGCATCGCGCCGTTGAATCCCCAGGCCTGCATCACCGGTCCGATCATCGGGTTGAACGCGCCGCCACTGGCTTCCGAGGCGTCCAGCGCGGTTTGCAGCACAGTCGCGAAACAAGCGGAGACGGCGGTCGCTTGGCCGCTGCCGGCTGCGCGGTTGACCGCCGAGAGCACGCTTTCCCCGTGCCAGGCGGAGAATTCACGATCAAGTTCGGCGAACACCGCCTGCGCCTGATCGCGCGCGTCCGTTGCGCGGCTCCGGTCGGCACACTGCACTGCGGCGACCGTCCCCATGCAGAGCCATTCGATGCGAAGGGGCGCGGCAGGCTGCCTGCTGCAGCCGCCAGCCAGCACGGCGCACAGGACGGCAATCCGGAAATATGGGGCATCAACGGGACGGAAAGGGAAGGGAAAACTCGTCGTCATGGCAATGTGATCCGGATTCGGTAAAACGAAGTTGGGGTGGTGCGCGGCAAAACGGCGTCGTGCATCGCGCCGGTACCGGGGATGTCAATGTGCCCGGCCAGCGGTTGCCAAACGGCGGGGGCTAGCGAGGGAGTGGTTTCGATTGTGTAGAGCCGCCCGACAACGCCGGGCCAGGAGAGCGTGAGTGCATCGGCGGACTCGCGCAACCGGACGGTGAAACGGTCGGACGGGTCGTCGGCACGGGTTCCCGCCAGTTCCTCGTCCGCCGTGGTTACACCGTCGCCGTCATAATCGCTGAACGCATTCAGCACGAGGAGGGTGGCGTCAAGAGGAACGCTGGTGTTGCCTGCCGGATCGAACGCGACCACTTGGAACGCATGCGACTGGTCGAGCGCGTTCGAGAGCGCGAGCGTGTGGGAGGTCTGTTCCAGAATCGAGGTGCCGCACTGGGAGGTGAGACGGTACCGGAGGAGGGAATCCGCAGGCTCGTCTTCGGCTGCGGGCCAGTGCAGCGTCAGGAGATTCTCGGTCACCGCGTAGCCCCCCTGCGGGCTTGTCGGCGCGGCACTGAGCATGCCCGGCAGGAACCGGGGCGGCAGGTTGTCCACCGTCACACGCTGGGTCAGGGCGGTCACTTGAAAGAACCCGTTGTCAGCCACGATGCGGAACCGGGTTTGGGTGTTGACGCCGACAGGCGGCACCGCTTCCCGCGAAGACCAGAAGGCGCGGAAGAGGTTGGTCACCGGTTGTCCCGCGCGGGAGGTCGGCAACGCGGCAAGACAGCCGTCCGGCGCGTCATCGGCGGCATCGCCTTCAGATACGGTCACATCATGCAGCGCGGCGGGTTGCCAGTGCCCCCCATTATCCGGGGACCACGCGACCTCGAGACTGACCGCCTCGCCGTCACGGTCCGCGAGACCGGTTTCCAAAAGTACGCGGCCGTCGCCGGACGAAGTCTGCACGGCGTTGAATCCGGGCAGGTTCGGAAATTCGCGGAGGATCACCTGCCAGCGTACGCTGAAATCCTGATGAACCGGCTCGTTGGAATCAAAAAGGATATCAACGGCGTTGTCGCGCATGGTCATGGCCGATGGGTCGGTGGACCAAAGCAGGCGGTAGTGTGCGCCGGGCGCCAGAGTGCGGGTCTCCGGGGCGGCACCGTAAAAGTTGAAGCCCGCTGGCCAGCGGATCGGGGACACGGCGATATCGTCAAGATACCAGCCCTCGTTGTCGGTGTTGTTGTCACCGCCGTAGTGGAACCGGAACACCACGTTGCTGCCCGCGAAACCGTTCGCCTCGGGATGGTGCGCAGCCAGGTCAAAAACTGCGGTCTGCCATCCTTCCGTCCCTTTGCCCGCGAAACAGGGCGTGCCCTCGGGCCAGGGAGAAGCGTTCCAGCCGTAAATCGTGTGGGTATAGGGCCCGCGCAGCAGCATGAAGGTCTCGCCGCCGTCCGTGGAGATTTCGACCAGACCGCCGTCGAACGCCCGGGTGGTGTTTTGGTGAACCTCGGAGAAGATCCAGTACCGGAACGAGAGCGTGGCGCCGGGCTCCAGAGTCACTGCGGGGAAGGTGAGGCTCGCGCGTACCGGGGTCCGGGGTTGTGCGTTGGAAAGCAGACGGCTGTGGAGCGCGTAGGGGGGCGAGAACGCGCGGTTGGTGGAGACGCTCCAGGGTTGGCCGAGTGAGGTGAAATCCCAGGAGGGCAAACGCTCGGAGAGGATGCGTTCAATCCGTGCGGGCTGCACGCGCCAGTAGAGTTCGGCGTTGCCCCGGTTTGCGAGATCCATGCGCACGGTGAAGGGCGTCTGGGTCGGTTGGGCCACGATCATGAGATCGTGGAGTTGCACGGTGTCGATCAGCGGATAGAACAGGGCGAAGGGGTACGGTCCCGATTCGGCGGTGCGTCCGGTCGGATCGGTGGCGGCAATCCGGTATTCGAACGTGTCACCGGGCGCGCATTCCGCGTGGATCTCGGCGAAGAACAGATCGTTGGAACCGGCGGTCATGGGGACGGTTTGCCACAGGTTCGTGTTGTGGCACCAGTAGAGGACTGCGGAGGTTACGCAATGGGTGTCGGTGATGCGCGCCTGCACGATGAAGGGCGCGGGATGCGTCTGCCGGGCCGCAAGCGGCTCATGCGTGATGACCGGCGGTGCGGGCACGCTCGTCGCGCGCAGGGGGTCGGTACGGTCCGCGTATTCCTCGGCCAGCGTGTAGCCATCCTGATCGTCGTCCGAATCCGGCAGACGACCGGGGTGGCCGTAATAGTGCGTCTCCCACCAGTCCGGGATCCCGTTGCCGTCCGTATCCTGCTCTATCGGCAGATAACGTGCGGTGAACCGGCGGGGTTGGTCCGCGATGATCGCGCCGAGGTCATGGGGACTGTGGGCCGGGGCCGGGGGCAGGCGTTGATCGTTGCACCACCATTCGGCAAAGGCGTAAAGCACGCCGTCGACGAAAAGCGTGGCCGGCGCGGGTGGTACGGGCGACGCCTCGTTCTCCGGCACCCAGAAGGCCGTGTGCGGAAACTCGGATAACGCGCTGGTCACGGAAAACAGGTGTTCGCGCTGCCAGATCCAGGTCAGGTGCGAGGAGGTGTCGATACGGAATGCGACATCGGGTTGATCGCCAGCAGGCGGCGTGCTGCCGCCGCCGGTGAACCCGATGCAGGTGTGACGCGTCTCTTCGGTCACCGCCACATGTTCGGGCGCGGAGGCGACAGCCACCAGCCCCGACGCATAGTGAGTGGTGCCGTATCCGGGATCCGGCGTGCCGATCGCCGCAGGCGTGCCGCGGATCTCGAGGTCAAGGCGGTCGGTGATGTGGAAGAGGTGCTCCGGCTTCTCCAAAGGCCAGCGGCCGGTGACGCCGGCGAGCGTTTCCGCGAAGAGCGCGTAACGGATGGCCGTGCCCGCAGGGTGGGCCGGGATCGTGGTTTCGTACCGGTTGCCGGAAACGTTTGCGAGAAATTGTGTGTGGACCGTCTCCGGATCGGAACCGGTACGCCAGAGTAAACGCACGGAAGCGGGATCGTAGAGGCCTATCGGTTCGAGGGAACAGGCGACACGGTGGGCGGTCTGGGTCTCATAGGTGTTGATCAGCCCCGGATGATCGAAAACCGGCGGCGTGGGATTGACCCGGGCCGCGAAGGGCGTGGCCGGATCGCCGAACAGGGTGAGTTCATAAAAAACCCAACGCCAGTAGGTGCCGTAACTCGGGGAGACCAAGTGCAGGTTCATGCGGCGCGCGCATTCGCCGATCTCGCCGAGGCGCGTACCGTTGCCACGCATCGCCGCATCCCAGAAGGAGCGGTGGAAGCGGTGCGAAAACCCGCCGACAACATGGTTGTAGACCCACCCTTCCCGTGCGTTCATGACTGCGGCGAACGCGGCATTGCTGACGGTGACCAGTTGTTCCGCGAAGCAATCCGGCGTGTCGAACGCGCCGGCCAGACAGCTCTGCGAATACACGAAATACGGCAGAGTGTTGGTGCAGGCCTGCAGTGCGGCCTGATGCGCGGAGGTGTACAGGTTGATCTTCATGCATTGTTTCGCGACGGCGTGTCCGATATGGTTGAGAATCCCGAAATTCCGGTTCAGGAAAGCGAACGCATGCTCCGTGGACCAGAGTCCGGCATCCGAGTCGTAGAGCGTGTGCCCGGTGTCCAGCGCCGGCGCGAATGCCGAGGTCTCGAACCCGATTGTGGTAAGCCCGTCGTACGTGGAGCCGAAACGCAATTCTTCCATGAAGCCGCCGGTGTAAGTCATCAGCCCGAGATCCATCTTTTCGGCGAGGAATGCGCAGGGTGCGAGTTCTTCCGCTGAAGCGGCCTCATACCGCAGCGTTTTGCGGATCATGCGGGAGAGTTCTTCGGGATTGGCCACGGGAAAGCGGCCGACATATACCTCAGCCAGCAAATCGATATCCCCGCCGTTGGCACCGTCCTGAAGTTCGCCGAACAGGCCGTTGCCGTTCCCGTCAAACGGCCCGTCGAGACAACCGTAGTATAAGGCATCGGCCGGGATGTCGGCGATGCGCGTCACGATGATCTCGTTGACCGCGACCCGGAGTTTACGGACCGGGATGAGGTCGAACGTGCCGCCGATCAGCAGAAACCGCGTGCCCCAGTTCCGGTGCGCGTCTTGGACAAAGGCGCGGATGCGGTCGGCCCGGTTTTCACCCGCATACCGGGAGTCGATCCATTCCGCGCTGACGCAGGTTGTGGTGAATCCGGTGCGGGCGCGCGCCGCGCACAGTGCCGCGAAATTCCAGGGCGCCGGGGTGTTGTGGATCAGGTTGGAGGTGGAGACGATCACATACGTGAACGGTCCGGGCATCTCATTCAGTTCGGAGGTGGCAGTGGCCGCGCTTCGCACCGCGATACCGGTCGGGCGGAGGGCGCGGAACTCTACTGTGACGGTGACGGAGGCCGCGGCGAGCAGCAGACTGCGTTGCGGATCGTAGCGCACGGGGCAGACTCGGACGGAAAGCCGCGCGGCGTCGGCACCGTTCGGGTCCACGCGCCAGACGGTTTGCTCGGGGTCGGGATACGGGTGCGTGCCGCCGTAGACGGCCGGATCGGGCGGGGCCTCCGGAAACGGCATCTCTCCGATGCGGGGCGGCGGCTGCCCCCATTCCACGGGCGCGTCGAGAGGAATTTCCGTGACCGCGTCGTGGAGGACCTGAACCCGATCAACTGCCATGCCCGGCGGAACCGAAAACGTCACTCCCGCCACCGGCAGCACGGGCAGGCCGGTGACGGCATCCGATTCACACCCCGCGAGCCCGACGCGCGTGCGGCCGTCCGCCGTGATGCAGACTCGGGGGAGGGCGAACGTCAGCGTCTGCGTGGCGCACGCCTCCCCGGGATCCGCGGCCTGGACCCGGGCACCGAGCGCGAACACGCATGCCGCAACATGCCAGACGATATTCCGGGCTACTGTCATATTCGCAGTGTAAGCGAACCGCAGAAGGGCGACAACAACGAAATTCGGCTTGGTATTGATGGGCGGATTCAATACACTTACGCGTAATTCCGGTAAAGTTCGGAGAGTGCGGCGGAATGGCAGAAAGGATGCATATGACACGACAGCTTGCGGTGATGTTGGCTGTGGCATGCTTGGCCGGTTCGGGCCGTTCGGGGGATTGGTCCCAATGGCGCGGCAGCAATCGCGACTTGATCGTCACGGAGGAGCGGCTGTTGCCCGAGTGGCCTGTCGGCGGTCCGCAGCGGTTGTGGCATGTGGAGTTGCCCGGAGAAGGGTACTCCGAACCGATTGTGGTCGGCGGCACGCTCTATATCACCGGTAGCTCCGGCGAGAAGAAAAGCCGCGTGGGGCACCTGTTTGCGCTTGACCCGAAAAGCGGCGCGATCCGCTGGCAGGTGGAGTACGGACCGGAGTGGGGTGCTTCGTATGAGTTCGCGCGTACCTCGCCGACGTTTCACGAAGGACGTCTCTACTTGGTTGGCGGCCTCGGGCATGTGGTGTGCATCGATGCGAAAAAAGGCGATATCGTGTGGCGTGTCGACAGCCATGCGGAGTTCAGCGGACGCAACATCACGTGGGGCATTGCCGACAACCCGTTGATTTATGACGGTAAGGTGATCTGTCAGCCGGGTGGCCCGGATGCCGCGATCGTGGCGCTGGACATCAAAACCGGTCGGGCGGTATGGAAGAGCAAGGGGCTGAGCGAGCGTAGCGCCTACTGTTCGCCTGCCCTGCTCACGATCAACGGGCGGCGTCAGGTGGTCACCATGCTCGAAGACCATGTGGTGGGCGTGGATGCTGCGACCGGTCAGCCGCTGTGGCGTTACCCGCACCGTAACAAATATGCGGTTCACCCCAATACCCCTGTGTTGTGTGGCAAGGATCGCGTTTTCATCTCTTCGGGATACGTCCTCGGCTCGGCGATCCTTGAGATCGCGGGGGGTACGGTCAAGCAGATTTGGGCCGACAAATCCTCTGACAACCACTTTCAGGGCGTGGCGTTCTACAAGGGGCGCATCTTCTCCTCGGGCGGAGGGCGGCTGACCTGCTTCGATCCGGCGGATGGCCGCGCGGTGTACCATGTGGAGGGCGCGAAAAAAACATCTTTTTGCATCACGCCCGTCGGCATGATCACGTATGACGAGCGCGGCGGAACCGTGATGTTGGTGGAGGTCGGGGCTGACAGCCATCGGGTGATCTCCTCGTTCAAGATCGAGTATGGCAACGGGCCGCATTGGTCCTCGCCGGTGGTGTCGGATGGCGTCCTGTACCTGCGGCGCGGTAAGGGGCTTGCCGCGTTCGCGGTGGGCGACTAAGAGACGCCATAGCCTTAGCGTGATCTATTTTAACACCGACACCCCCTAAATTTAATACCGACGCTTTTTTGCGTCCAAATTACCTGTCCCTTAGTTGTCCGACATCGTGTAGCACGATTGGCAGGCACTTTGCAAAGTGAAGGAAATCTTTGTCCGTGGTGAAAATCGAAAAATCGTGTCGCACCGCAACAGCACAAATGAGGAAGTCAGTGTTGGAACCCTGAATTCCTTTGGATCTACATAGGTTGTAAAACTTCGCTGCCGTCACATAATCTTCGACCGTCAAAGGCTGGTCCACAAAAGCATCAAGATGCCTCGCAAGACGCTTAAACTGCGCACCGTCCCGAACCCCGGACAGAATCTCCTGCCGGATCGGCCCTATGATCGCCACGACATGGGAGGCGATCAGACGGCCAAGTTCTTCCGTCTTCGGGTTCTGCGCGTGTTCGCGACGTCGCAAGGCTAGCGACCAGATGCTGGTATCGACTAGCACTTTCACGACTTTGACCGTTGCTGTTTGTAATCGTAAGACGGCTCGAAGTCGACACTGCCAAAGAGATCCAAAATCCCTTCCTGCCGCAGATTCCGAACGTATTCGGTCAGCGCCTGCGTGACAGCCTCCTTCTTGGTACGGTGTTTTCCCAGCCTTGCCGCTTCTGCGATCAAACGGTCATCGAGTTGAAGATTCGTTGCCATTTTTCACCTCCACACATAGCTTTACACACTTCTCTGTGTCAGTCAATTGGGTTCTTTTGTCCCTGAAATTGACCTTGGTGACTGCAGACGGATATTATATAATCCCCAACCGTTGATATTCCATAGGTGGTTTCAGGTAAATGAGGTTTTTTGCAAGCCTTACTTGGATGCCAATGAGTTTCAATAATGGAAGTGCGCTGCTTCCGCGGCAGAGCCGATGGGGGCGGAGTACGAAAAGTGTCGGCAAAAGATCGGGAGTGTGAAAATGGGAAACACTTGTTATGCGGCGATGTGTATTACGGCATGCGGCATTATGGTATGCGGCTGCCGTTCGTTTTGGAATGTTAAGAAGGACGGAGATGATATGCGGTATACCTGCGAGCCTTCGGTAGTAGTTAAACCTTTTGGCAAGACCAAGGACGGCCAGTTGGTGCAGCAGTACACCTTGACCGGTGCGGGCGGCGTGGTGATGGATGTGATCGATTACGGCGGCAAGGTCGTGCGTCTGTTTACGCCGGATCGCACGGGCGCCAAGACTGATATCACGCTGGGCTTCAATGATGTCGCGGGCTACGAGACGCACGACCCTTACTTTGGGTCGCTGATCGGGCGCTACGGCAACCGCATCGCGAACGGCAAGTTCGTTCTGGACGGCAAGACCTACACCCTGCCGATCAACAACGAGCCGGGCGGGCTGCCCTGTTCGCTGCACGGTGGCAAACGGGGCTTCGACGCCTACGTGTGGGACAGCGAGCCGCTTTCGGACGGTAAGACCATAGGCGTGCAGTTCAAGATGCGCAGTCCGGACGGCGACCAAGGGTATCCCGGCAATCTGGATGTGACCGTGCGTTACTGGCTCACGCCGGAAAATGTGTGGCGCATCGAGTATGAGGCGGTGACCGATAAGGCGACGCCGGTCAACCTGACCCAGCACCTCTATTTCAATTTCAAGGGCGAGGCCGAGGGCACGATTCTGGATCATGAGTTGACGCTTTTGGCGGACCGCATGACACCGGTCAACAAAGGCCTGATCCCCACCGGCGAGGTGGTGCCGGTCAAAGGCACCCCGTTTGATTTCACGACGCCCTGGCTGATCGGTGCGCGTATTAAAGCCGACAACGAACAGCTTCGTTTCGGTGGTGGCTACGATCACAACTGGGTGCTGAACGACCAGAGCGGAAAACTTGCGCCAGCCGCCGCGCTCTATGAGAAGAGCACGGGACGCTACATGGAGGTGTGGACCACCGAGCCCGCAATCCAGTTCTACTGCGGCAACTTCTTGACCGATCAGGTGCCCAGCAAACAGCCGGGCAAGAATCTTTGCCACCGCGGCGGCTTGGCGCTTGAGACGCAGCACTCGCCCGACTCGCCCAACCAGCCCGCGTTCCCATCGACGATTCTGCGCCCCGGCGCGATCTACAAGTCGACGACTGAGTACCGTTTCGGTGTCAGGTAAGTGAAAGGAAGGAGAGAACAATGGGTATCTTGGATATTGTCATTTTTGTGGGGTTCATCGCGGCAGTGCTCAGTGTCGGCCTCTGGAAGAGTAAGAGTGTGCAGAGTCAAGAGAGCGACGCGGCGGATTACTTTCTGGCAGGGCGCGGTCTGACTTGGTGGTTGATTGGGATCTCGCTGATCGCGGCCAATATTTCGGCGGAGCAGTTTGTCGGCATGTCCGGTCAAGCCGCGTCCTATCTGGGCATCGCGATCGCCAGTTACGAGTGGATGGCGGCGGTTACGCTGGTCTTTGTGGCGTTCGCCTTTCTGCCCTATTTCTTGAGGACGGGGATCTACACGATTCCCGGTTTTCTTGAGCACCGCTATAACAAACATGCGCGCTCGATCATGGCTCTCTTCATGATGGTGATTTTGGTCGGCGTGTCGCTGTGCGGCGTGATCTACGCTGGCGCGTTGCCGATGCGTGACCTGCTGGCGCATGCCGGAGTCAAGGTGTCGCTGGTGGCCTGTTGCTGGATCATGGGATTGCTGGCCGCTGGCTATGTGGCGGCGGGCGGCCTCAAGGCCTGTGCGTGGGCTGATTTGATTCAGGGCACGGCGTTGATCCTCGGCGGCGCGTTGATCGCCTTTTTCGCGTTTCAGGCGTTGGGTGTTGCCAATGTCACTGAACTGGCGTACGGGGTCGGCGCGACCACCGCGGCCGACGCGGTGCCGCCAGCGGTGACGGCTGAGATGGGGGCGTTCCAACGCTTCTTCACGCTCAATGCCGACAAGCTTCACATGTTCCTGCCTAAGACCGACACCATCATCCCGTGGACGGCGCTCTGTCTGGGGCTCTGGATTCCCAACATCTACTACTGGGGCTTGAACCAGTACATCACGCAGCGCACGCTCGGTTCGGCTTCGCTGGCCGAGGGCCAGAAGGGCATCGTTTTCGCGGCGGCGCTGAAATTGTTGATCCCCTTCATCATCGTTTTCCCCGGCATTATCGCCTTCAACCTGTTCAATAAGGACATGGCGGACAGCGCGGTCGCCGACTACGTGGCCGCACACGAGGCGGGCGTCAGCAAGGATCTCGGTTTCACCGTACTCTCGCCCTCCGAAGCGTGGCAGGCGCAGAACGCGGACAAGATGCCGATCGTGAAGGCCTACAACGCCGAGGTGACCGCCAAGGCCGCTGCCGCGCAGAAGAAAACGACTGTCGCTTATAAGAGCGATACCGCGCTGGGCCTGCTGATCGCCAAGCTGTGCATGGGCAAGAAGGGGCTCTTCGGGTTCATCATCGCGGCGTTGCTGGGCGCGATCGTCTCGTCGCTTGCCGCTGTGCTCAATGCGGCCTCCACAATCTTCGCGATCGACATCTATAGCGAGTACATCAACAGGCAGGCCACGCAGCGGCAACTCGTCGCGGTCGGGCGCATCAGCGTGGGTGTCTTTGTGGTCATCGGCTGCGTGGTGGCGCCGCTGCTGGACGATCCGAAGTTCGGCGGCATCTTCACCTACATCCAAGAGTTTCAGGGTTATGTCTCGCCCGGCGTTCTGGCGGTCTTTATCTTCGGCCTGCTCAACCGGACGGCAAGCGGCGCGACCGGTGTGACGGGATTGCTGCTGAACCCGGTGCTCTACTATCTCTTCAAACGCTATCTGCCGCAACTCGATTTCCTCAACCGCATGGCGCTCTGTATGGTGATCGTGCTGGCGGTCATGACGGTGATGGGGTTTGTGACCCGGCTGCCCAAGCCGGTGGTGTTCCAGTCCAACACGCAGATCAATCTTGAAAGTTCTAAGGGCGCCAAGTGGGGCGGTATCGCAGTGGTGATCGCAACGGCGATCTTGTACATCATCTTCCGTTAGCGCCTTGCGGCTCGGCAGGTACGATGAAAAACAAGTTGTTTCTCATACAAAGGGCACAAAGGCACGAAGGATTTTTGGGGTAATGCGCCCCAAACAAACCAATGCACTAATGCACTAATGCACTAATGAACTAATGAACTAATGAACTAATTAACTTGGGTTGCGGGCTCCGCCCGCGTTAGGAGGTGTTTATGGCTGAAGGAAGCAAAGTGGCTGAGCGCGTGCGGAACTACCGCGAGCGCTTGTCAATGACGATAGAAACCCTGGCGGAAAAGTCCGGGGTCAGTGCGGAGGTAATCACGGCGGTCGAGGCTGGAGAGGTCTACCCCGCATTAGGGGTGCTGGTCAAGCTCTCTCGGGCGCTGGGCCAGCGCCTCGGGACTTTCATGGATGACCAGTACAAGGCCGATCCGCTGATCGTCCGTGCCGACGAGCGTTCCGGCGAACAGGTCTCGCACAAGGCGCAGGTGTCCGGCGGGTTCGTCTACATGCCGTTGGGGCGCGGCAAGACCGACCGCCACATGGAGCCGTTCTATATCCAGATTGCCGGGGACGCCGAAGCGCATTTTTCATCGCACGAAGGCGAAGAGTTTATCATTGTCATGGAAGGCGAGATCGAATTGGTTTACGGCGATGAGACGCATCTGCTCAAGCCCGGCGATTCGGCTTACTACAATTCCGTGGTGCAGCACCGGGTTTCTGCCGCGAATGGCCAGCCAGCCACGATCTACGCGGTTGTCTTCATGCCGTTCTAACGCGCGGAGTCTGTACGATGGAGCAAAAATTGTTCAAATTGAGTGATCCCTATGGCAGCGCACCGAGCCGACCGCCCTTCAAGCAGTCGGTCTCAACCAGTGAACCGTGGCACAACATAGCGGTGACGCGGGACTACACGTTGGGGCAGTTGCTCGATCAGACGATCGTGCGTTGCGGTCCGCAGGATGCCTTGGTCTATGCCGACCGCGACTTCCGCTTGACCTGGTATGAGTTCGGCGAAGAGGTCGACCGGCTGGCTCGCGGCCTGATGACGCTGGGTGTCCAGCGTGGCGAGAAGGTCGCGCTGTGGGCCACCAATGTCCCGCACTGGGTTCCGCTGATGTTCGCGACTGCCAAGATCGGCGCCATTCTGCTGCCGCTCAACACGAACTACAAGTCGGCAGAGATCGATTTCGCGCTCAAGCAGTCGGACACTGAAAACCTCTTTCTGATCAACGGGTTTCGCGACACGGACTATGTGCAGACGCTCTACGACCTGATCCCGGAACTCCGGGAGCAGCCGCGCGGCCAGCTTGCGTCCGAGCGCTACCCGCATCTGAAGCGCGTCTTTTTCTTGGGGCCCGAGAAACACCGCGGCATGTATTCGGTCAACGAGGTTTTCGCGCTGGCAGTGCAAACGCCGCAGGCCGAATATGAGGAGCGCCAGCGCGAAGTGGACTGCCATGATGTCGTGAACATGCAGTACACCTCTGGTACCACCGGTTTCCCAAAGGGGGTGCAGCTCACCCACTCCAATATCGCGAACGACGGCTTCTGGATCGGCGCGTGCCAGAATCTCTCGGCGGTGGATCGCGTGTGTATTCCGGTGCCGCTCTTCCATTGCTTCGGCTGCGTGTTGGGCGTGATGGCTTGCGTCAACCACGGCGCGGCCATGGTGTTGGTGGAAAGGTACGATGCCGTCAACGTCATGATGTCGGTCGAAAAAGAGCGCTGCACAGCCGTGTACGGGGTCCCGACCATGTACATCGCGATGCTCGACCACCCGCTTTTCGATAAGTTTGATTTTTCCACTTTGCGGACCGGCTTGATGTCCGGCTCGCCCTGTCCGGTCAAGCGTATGCAGCAGTGTATGGATCAGATGTATATGCGCGAGGTTTCGATTCCGTACGGGCTGACCGAAACCGGCCCGGTGATGACGCAGACCCGCTATTTCGAGCCGAGTATCGAGCGCAAATGTACCACCATCGGTCAAGCGTTGCCCGGTATCGAGGTCGCGATCATCAACCCCGAGACCGGCCAGATCTGCGCCATCAACGAGCCGGGCGAAATCTGCTGCCGTGGTTACAACGTTATGGCTGGCTACTATAAAGAGCCGGAGATGACGGCCAAATGTATCGACGCCAACGGTTGGGCGCACTCCGGTGATATCGGACAAATGGATGAACAGGGCTATTTCTATATCACCGGACGCCTGAAAGACCTGATTATTCGCGGCGGTGAGAATATCTCGCCCAAGGAGGTCGAGGATTTCATCGGCCACATGCCGGGTGTGCAGGACGTGCAGCTTGTGGGCGTGCCCAGCAAAAAATACGGCGAACAGCCCGCTGCTTTTGTCATCCCCATGCCGGACGCCGAAATCACTGAGCAGGATGTCGAGGATTTTTGCCGCAACAAGATCGCTTGGTTCAAAATCCCCAAGTACATCCACTTCGTGGAAAACTACCCGCAGACCGCCAGCGGCAAGATCCAGAAATACAAGCTGCGCGAACTGGCCGCACAACTCTGGCCGGACGCTTGAGAGAAGTAAAAAGTAATAGGTGATAGGTAATAAGTGCTGTCAAAATCG
The DNA here is from genome assembly GCA_033812795.1 of Kiritimatiellia bacterium. Lineage (GTDB taxonomy): Bacteria > Verrucomicrobiota > Kiritimatiellia > RFP12 > UBA1067 > JAPXSY01. The sequence continues at coordinate 8,578 of JAPXSY010000016.1, read as the reverse complement.
GGATCGCTAATGTGCTCATCATAAGTGTTTAGAAAGAGAAGTTACGATGGGATGGATCATTGGAATTGTTGTTGTTCTGGTTGTTCTTGTCGCTTTCGCTGGACCGGGCAAATGTGATGTTTGTGGCCTGCCAATAAAAAAACATCGCATACTTGGAAAATAGAAGGCAAGAAACAGAAACTCTGTCCAAAATGCAACGTCCAAATGGAACGACGTGTAAGCAAAGAAGCCTTCAAGAAACGATTTGGATAAAGGTTCCCAACAAGGTGGTGGTGAGGAGCGTCGCTTGCGCTCTTGTCCCCATCACCGATGTTCGTTTAGGAGAAAAAATGAAATATCCTACAAAGAATTTCGGCGAAACAGCCAAGTCACTGACCCGGAACCCACTTGGAATTATTGCGCTGTTCATCGTTCTTGTATACGGATTTGCATCGTTGGTAACCGCTTCCGCAGATTCCTTCACTTCATCCGAGCGGCGGCTTCTCATTTACTTTCTGATTTTTTTCCCCGTATTCGTCCTTGCAATTTTTGCATGGCTTGTTAGTAAACACAGTGGCAAACTATTCGCGCCAAGTGATTTCAAGAATGAGGATAACTACGTGAAGATGCAGATGTTAACGATTGCATCCTTGAGTGCAGCGTCAGCCAAACGCAATACTTCGACATCCGAAGTTGAAATCGAAAAAATAGTAAATGCGGTACGCACTGCAAGTCCCGCATACGGCCAGAGCGGTGATGAATGGGGAAATCACATTCTTTGGGTTGATGATCGCCCCGAAAATAACACTTACGAACGCCAGGCTTTTGAAACAATGGGGTTGCGTTTCACGCTTGCGTTATCGACAAATGAGGCCATCAGTAGATTGTCCCAAGACCAATATGCTGTGATTATCTCTGACATGAGCCGCCGAGAGGGCTCCCGTGAAGGATATGTGTTGCTTGACAGAATAAGGAGACAGGGTGATCAAACGCCCTTGTTCTTCTATTCGACATCTAATGAGACAGAGCACAAACGCGAAACAAAAGAGCATGGGGGACAAGGTTGTACCAACAACGCCCAAGAACTTTTCGAAATGGTGATGCGAGCAGTGATCCAAAGGCGGAAGGCATGAGGATGGATAACACGGCACCCAAACCTTCATTCGTTTTCGGATCATGATGTCGGTGATCATTAATGTTAGCAAAAGGAAGGTAAACTTATGAATGGAAAAGTTGATGATACTGTCATCGTACGAGGTATGACAAAAACATGGTTTATGGATCACTTCAAGGAAATGGCTGTCTATTTTGGAGGAGATCCCAAGGCTATCCCAGCCCGTGACGCGAATTTCATTGGCTTCTATCTTGAAGCACCTGACTCTGCAATAACCCATATCGGTATCGTTGAGAGGATAGTTAGATCCGATACAGAAGCCACATTCTATTTAAAGGCAATCATTAAGTTGGATGAGCCAGTTAAGGTACAAGATGGGCATGGAATAAGGAAACAAGAATACTGGACATTGCGTTCTTTAGGCATAAAACAGCTTTCGCTTATATTCAACCGATTTGCGGCAATAGGGTGCTAACCAACCCTTTTAGTTAGTAGGCAACGAAGTACCGTGCCTAGAGCTGACGTTGGAACAAAGACCGAAGATAATCAAGGCAAGCCAGATTACCGCGCTGTTTGCGGGATGTGCGTAAAAGGGAACGGGATGACCAATCCCGACAACGCTTTTGCAGCCGCCTTGCCAAGCACCAAGGTTTAGGTTGTTGAGCCTTATAGCCTTATAGTCTTACAGCCTCACAGCCTTATGGCCTGACAAGCATTTCAGGTTGCGGGTTTCGCCCGCGTTAGATTAAAATAATCGCCATGACACGGAAAAAAGTGATATGGGGTATCGCTGTAGTAGCGGCGCTGGGTGTGGTGGGTAATCTGGTCGCCTTTGTTGTCCGGCAGCGTCCGCAGCCGGTGCCTTCTGATCCGGCGGCTGTGCGTACGGCGGCGCTTGCGATTTTGGATGCCAAGTGTGCCGCATGCCATGACAGCCGAAAGTCGTTGCCTTTCTATGTGAAGTTGCCCGGCCCCGGGAGCCTGATACGCCGCGACGTGCGGGACGGTATCCGCCATTGGGATCTTTATGATGTGGGGCATCTCGGTGCCAACGCCACGGAGGCTGAGAAGGCGGCGGAGGAAGTTCCACTCGGGCGTCTGATTAAACTCCGGCGCACCGTGGCGGATGGAACCATGCCGCCGATCCAGTACTGGTCGGTCCACTGGGGCACCACTCTGACCGCGAGCGAGTGCCAGATCCTGAACGCATGGGTCGGTCAGGTGTGGGGCGCGTGGCTCGCCGGTTGGGGCATTGAGAACGGTGCCGACGCGGACGTGCATCCGATTCCGCAGACGATCCCGTTCGATGCGGCAAAGGCCGCGATGGGCGAACGGCTCTATTTCGATAAGCGCTTCTCCAAGGACAATACGGTTTCATGCGCGTCGTGCCATGCGTTCGCGAAGGGCGGCACCGACAACCTGCAGTTCTCTGTGGGCGTCGGCGGCCTCAAGGGTAACGTGAACGCGCCGACCGTTTTCAACGCGGTTTTCAACATGCGCCAGTTCTGGGACGGCCGCGCGCGCCATCTCACGGAACAGGCCGGCGGACCGCCGCTTAATCCCGTCGAAATGGCCTGTGAGAACTGGGATGAGATCATCGCGAAATTGGAGCAGGACGCTGCCCTCAAGAAGGCCTTTATTGCTCTCTATCCAGAAGGGTTCAGCGAGGCCACACTCTGCGGCGCAATCGCGGAGTTCGAGCGGCGGCTGATCACCCCGGGCTCACGCTTTGACCGCTATCTTGCCGGAGAGAAAAACGCGCTCTCGGAAAAGGAGATCAAGGGCTACACGGCGTTTCAAACGCATCGCTGCACCACCTGTCACGCCGGTCCTGCAATGGGCGGCCTCTCCTTTGAATACGCCGACCTGAAAGCGGACTACTTCGCTGGCCGCGAGGTGACAGACGGCGACCAAGGTCTCGCGGCTTTCAGCAAAAACCCGCAGGACGCCAAACGCTTCAAGGTGCCGATCCTGCGCAACATCACGCTGACCGCGCCTTATTTGCATGACGGTAGCCAGCCCGACCTCAAAGAAACGGTGCGCTCGATGATGAAATATCAGGTTGGCGCTGTCGCGTCAGAAGACGAGTTGGACGCGCTCACCGCGTTCTTGGGAACGCTGACCGGCAACCTGTTCGGCAAACCGCTCGCGCCGTAACGCCGCGTCCGTATCCGTACGATGATGCAAAACTCCTAGATTCCGGACTCCGCGATCAACTCGTCAAGTCCAGTCAGTTGATGGCGGGCGCAAGTCTGGCGCACCTCATCCAAGTCACTCATGGGGCTTGCTCCGAAGCAACCGGGCGAATCCACGCAAACCGTTGGTTCATCGTCAAAACTGCCCGCGTCTCATAAACATTGGCTTTGGCTGCGATCCGCGCCGCATCTGTTTGGTGCAAACGCAACTTAGAGCACAGTGACAAAAACCGCGCCGTGCACGGGGATGGAGACACTCGCTCCCCAAAAATTTGCGCTTATCGGCGTCAATCTGCGGATGAAACGTGAACCCTCAACTGCTCTTCTTAGGTTAACCCTACCTGCATCTCAAAACACGCACGGAGCGTCAGACATTCCGGACCTGATTGCGGTAGACGAGTGGCGCGATACCGGATCAAAATCTCTCGCGATACTGGACAGATGCGGAACCACGTATTATATTTCCACAATCATTTCATTCCTTTTACGGAAAGGCTCCTCATGTATAACCGTAACGTTATCCTTCGTACGCTCTGCATCATATACGCCATCAGCGGCGCGGCGCTCGTCGCATCCGCCCAGACACTCCACCCCGTGCCGCAGGCTGACGCCGAACGAATCGGCGAGTTGGTGGAGACGTGGGTCCCGGCCCGGTCATCCCGGGCGCGCCGCGTCCTCGTGTTTTGGCGCTGCGAGGGCTTTGTCCACGGCCGGGCGATCGAATACGGCAATTGCGCGTTAGAGATCGCCGCCTCCCAGACCCGCGCGTTCACAGCCGATTTCTCGCGTGAGTACGAGGCCCTGACGCCCGAACGTCTCGCCCGGTATGATGCGCTCGTGCTCAACAACACCACGGCTCTGAACACGCGGCAGCACGGTTTTCTCGAATCTGCGTTGACGGCGTTCGTCCGCTCCGGCAAGGGCTTGGCCGTGATCCATGCCGGTGCCGACAATTTCTACCACGCCGAACAGGCGGCTGAAATGGTCGGCGGTCGTTTTTGGGGTCACCCTTGGGGCGGCGGCGGCATGTGGGCCTTTAAATTGGATGAGCCGGACCATCCGCTCAACCGGGCCTTCGGCGGTCAGGGGTTCCTGTTCGGGGATGAGATCTACCAGCAGCAGTCGCCCTTCTACAACCGCGCCAAATTGCGCGTCCTTGTCTCGCTGGACCTTTCCCATGCGGCCACCGCCGCGGCGACGGGACAGCGCCGCGCCGACAACGACTACGCGGTTTCCTGGATTCGGCCGTATGGCCGGGGCCGCGTTTTCTACACCTCGTTCGGCCACGACGCGCGCGCCTTCCTTGACCGTGCCACGTTGATCCACATTCTCGACGGTGTGCAGTATGCCGTCGGCGACTTTCGGGTGGACGATACGCCCTCCGGGTTACGCGCTGCGGATTTGGATCGCGTGCGCGCCGCCACGGACCTTACCGTGGCTGAGATCGCGCATGATTTGCGGGAGATCCTCACCTGTACCGGACACGCTGCCGTCGATGCCGCCAACCGCGCTTTGCTGATCGGACTGCTCAAAGAGAACGGAGTGCCGCCGTACGGGCGGCAGGCCGTGCTGCGGGCGATGACCGCCGCAGGCGAGACGGTGCCCGTCGACGTGCTGGCAACCTGCCTCGCGATTCCGGAAACGCGCGAAGGGGCGCTCGCGCAACTTGCCGCAACCCCGGGGGAAGCCTCCTCCCGCGTGTTGTCGCTGGCCGTCCCGGTTGCCGGACCGGAGCTGCGCTGTGCGCTGCTCAATGCCTTGGCACAGCGCCGCGAGGCCGCGGCCATCGCGCCCTATGTCGCGGATACCGAGGAGCGGGTGGCCACCGCCGCACTCGCCGGACTGGGCCGGATCGGCGACAAAACCGCGCTCGCGGTCCTGCAAAAGCCCGTGCGGCCCGCGTTGGAGCCGGTGCGCCTGACCGCACTCGCGGCCTGTCTTGGCACCCTTGCGGAACAGGGCGGCACGCGTGCCGCCGCACGCGCGGCGCGTCCGTTGTTCGCACATGCCGGGACGCCCTTCCCGGTACGCGCCGCCGCGGCCCGTGTGCTGTTGCAGGCCGACTGCGGTTTCTTTGCCGAAGGGATGGCGGACGGCTGTCCGCACGTCCGACAGACCGTGGTGCGCGCGGCTGACCGCGTACCGCTTCGCAAACTCGTTGCCGCGCTCCACACCGCCGCGCCTACGGATCAGGTGGCGCTTCTCGCCAAGTTGGCCGAGCGGGATGCCCGTTCATACGTCGGCGAAGTGGTGGCAAAACTGGAGGGAGAACAGGAGATCGTCGTTGTGGCCGCGTTGCATGCGTTGGGCAGGTTGGGCGGCTGCAAAGAGGTTCCGGTGATGGTCCCGCTGATCACACGCGAGGGTGTGGTGGGCAAAGCCGCCCGCGAGGCGTTGCTGGCGCTGCGCGCGCCCGGGGTGGGTGCGGCACTGCTGGACGTGGCCGCAAGGGATCCCGCGTTGCAGACGCGGCTGCTTACCCTCGTGGGCGAACGCGGCGAGGTTGCGCTGTTGCCGCGGATCAGGCCCTGCCTCCGTTCAGAGCGCGCCGAGGTCCGGAAAGAGGCGTGGAAAACGCTCGGCCTTCTGGCTGACGGTCAGGTGTACGCGACGCTGTTCACGGAACTGCGCCACCTTCAGGCCGAGGAACAGGTGCAGGCCGAAGCGGCGCTTCAGGCTGCGGGAAAACGGGTCGATCCGGCTGCCCGCTCCGTTGTCCTGTTGGACACGTGGGGGGAGAAGACGCTCGGTGTGCCGGCACGGAACGCGCTTATCGCCCTGATGGCGGTTTATCGCGACCCCGCTTTTGTCGCGCCGCTTTCAACGGCCCTGAAGGAGATGGATGCCGGTGTGCGTGAAGGCGCGTTGCGCGCACTCGCCGATTGGACGGACATGCGGCCCTACCCGGTGTTGAAAGAGGCGGTGAGCGCGCAACCGGATGCGCGGCTCCGCCAACTCGCCTTGCGCGGTGCGGTCAAACTTGTCTCCACACACGGCGGCGCGGAGACGCAAGGACGGTTCCTCGAATTGTTGCGGACCGCTCCTGATGACAAGGGGCGTGAGAGTGTGGCCGAAGCGATGTTCCTGCGTGACGGACTCGGGTTCTTCCCGGTTTTGCAGACGCTGTTTGGTGATGCCGCCTGCGGTCCTTTCGCCAAGCGTCTCTATCTGCGGTTCTATGACGAAAAGGTGAAGTCCCGTGCCGACCAGCCTTGGCGCGAGGTCGCGCCCTCCCTGTGGTGGGCGAATGCCTCGCACGCCGCCGCCGATGCGGCGAAAGCCTTTGACCGCAAACCCGAAACGCGCTGGTCGTCCAATCGCGCTTCGGAAGAGGGTATGTGGTTCACGCTGGACCTCGGTGAAAATCTCTGTGTGTCGCAGGTTGTCCTCGACACCACAAGATCAGCCAGCGACACGCCGAACGGCTTTGAGGTCTTGATCTCGGACGATGGGAAAACGTGGCAGGGACCGGTGGCCAAGGGGGACGGCACACAGAAAGAAAAAAACGTCATTCCGATGCTGGCGCAGGGGCGCCATCTCAAGATCGTGACCACCGGCGGGCGTCCTGGCAAGCACTGGTCCATTCATGAGATCCAGATCATGGCGGGCTTCGACCCCAAGAAAGTCGCAGAGATCCGGCAGGTCGCTGAGTCGTTACGTTAATTTTGAAACATCGTATCTTGCAAAAGAAAAGAGGTGCCTCATGATGGGTTCACGCAGAAGTTTTCTCAAGACGGCCGCTGCTTCCGCTGCCGCATGGAATATCATCCCGGCGCGGGTGCTTGGAAAGGACGCGCCCAGCAACCGTATCGCCATGGCCATGATCGGCGTTGGCGGCATGGGGCAGGGCAATATGAGCAGCTTTCTGGGCATGAAGGATGTGATCGTCCGTATGGTCTGCGACGTCAACACTTCAAAAACGGAACAGGCCAAACAGAAGGTTGACAAGCACTACGGCAATAGTGACTGCCTGGTGACCAAGGATTTCCGCGAGGTCTGTGCCCGCGGCGACATCGATGCGGTGATGATTGCCACGCCCGACCACTGGCATGCTTATGTGGGAACCTTCGCGGCCCGCCACGGCAAGGACATCTACGGCGAAAAGCCCTTCACGCATGATCTGCGCGAAGGGCGGGCACTGGTGAGGGCCGTGGAGCAGCACGGACGCATTTGGCAAACCGGAAGCTGGCAGCGTTCGTCAAGCGAGATGCGGCGTGCGGTGGAGCTGGTGCGCAACGGGCGGATCGGCAAGATCGCGCGGGTGGAGGTCGGGCTGCCTCCGGGCGGACGCCCCAGAAACCCGATTGATCCGCACGCGACGATTCCCAAAGGCCTGGATTGGGATTTCTGGCTCGGCCCGGCACCGTACCGGCCCTATCAGGGCATCGCCGACTGGGATTGGCGCTGGGTACTGGACTGGGGTGGGGGACAGATGATGGACTGGATCGGTCACCACGCCGATATCGCGCAGTGGGGATTGGACCGCGACACGTCGGGACCGGTCACGTTCGAGGGATACGCGCCGTTCGAGGTCGACGGTATTTGCGACTCGCCCAAAACCTATCGTTTCTCCTGCCGCTATGCCGACGGGGTCGAAATGACGGTGGCCGACAGCAGGCAGGTCAAAAGCGGCACCACCTGGTACGGAGAGAACGGTGAATGGGTCTGGGTGGATCGCGGCCGGTTTGACGCGTCCACGCCTGAAATCCGCGACAGCCGCATCGAGCCCGGGGAGTTGCGCCTGCATAGTCCCGGTCATCATCGCAACTTCATTGATTGCGTGAAGACGCGCGCGACCACCCTCACGCCCGCCGAGGTGGCGCATCGTTCCGCGAGCATCGGACATCTTGGACAGATCGCCATGCTCACCGGCCGGAAAATCAAGTGGGATCCGGTCCGCGAACAGATTCTGGGGGACGTCTCCGCCGAAGCCCTGCTCGGACGTACGCCGCGCGGGCCGTGGTCTCTGGTGTGATCCTGCCTCAGGTCGTGTGTTGTTCGTTAGCCGGTAGGGACGCATCCCCGAGGCGTCCGCAGAGCCTCATGTCGTGTTCGGGAACAAACGATCAGGCAATCTGATCCGCAGACTTATACAGAACGCCGAAGTTGTTTCGTTAATCCTAAAAGGAGCAGGTGAACGGGTAGAATTCTAGCAAAGCCCCGTAAACATTGGGTTTTGACGTATTGAGATGCGGGCGGCGCCCGCAATCTCAAAGGCTGTGAGACTGTGAGGCTGTTAGGCTGTGAGGCGGTGGTATTCCGTGGTTAAATGATCGATCCCGATCCCGAT
>JAPXSY010000015.1:0-50906 GCA_033812795.1 Kiritimatiellia bacterium | reverse complement strand
CCCGCTTCACCTTCTCCTCTAAAGAACGTGACGCCAGCGGGCTGGTTTATCATGGGTTCCGTTACTACTGCCCTGTCCTCTGTCGCTGGATATCCGAAGACCCGATAAGGGAGTTTGGGGGCATCAATCTGTATCAGTTTTGTTGGAATGATCCGGTGAATAACATTGACACAGACGGCAGGAAGGTTGAAGTCCACTCGCGATATGTTCAGGGTACGATAGGATTTGGAGCGCATACCTATATCACCGTTACAGATTCTTCGGGGAAAGTCCATACATTCGGAAGTTATAATAGAGGCGGATGGAATGTTGCTATAGAAAATGACCCGTCTGATTTGAAGCAAAACCGCACAAGTTCCCGTGAAATCCCGCCTCCACAGGGGATGACCCAGCAAGAGTGGGATGAGGCGGTTCTTGATGCTGCACGAATACGGGTGCAGGAATTGGTGCCACAGAAACAAGAATACAAGTGGTATGGCGGAGACGGATTGAGAAGTGGAAATTGCCATCGTACAACACGGCGCATCATTTACGATGCCGGCGGGCAGTTCCCAACAGACTATAACCCTCCTGGAGCAAATCCTGGACTAGAATCGGTCTTCCCGTGAGGAGCTGTTGAAATGCGAACAATACTTGTATTCGGTATAGTTGTCGTAACAGACTACATACTTGTGAGTATGTATATGCTCTGGCCTGGTGAAATTATTTTCCAACACTTGATAAGAAGTTCGTTCGTTGCAGGGATGGTTATCCCGTGGTTCCTTGTGTTGGGTATTGGGTTACTGTGGTCGAAAGTTCTGAAAAGAACTGATTTTTTCAAGCGTACACCCCTGTTCTGGCCGATTCTATGTGCCAGTCTGCTTGGATGCTTGGCTCCATTTTTTTATTTCGTTATTTTCATGACTTACTTCATGGAAGGTTCTTAATGGTGGCGCGTTCATTCACACCGTACACGGATGCGCTGGCGGCTCCGAACGCCGTCCTTACCGCCAACCGTGCCGACGAACTCACCCGCCACATCCGCAACGGCGCGGTCACGATCACCGGCGCCGCCGACCCCGCCGCCACGGTGAACTACTACCCGACGGCGGCAAAGCCTCCGGTGAACGCCGAGCGGGACGCGTCGGGACGCTGGATCGCGCCCAACGTCCCGATGCACCCCATGAGCAACGGCCTCGTCCGCATCCAGTTCCGCGTCGACCAGGACGGCCAGGCCCCATCCTTCCGCCTCTCCGAGTTCTCGGTGAACAAAGTCACCACCGTGATCGGCAACGACGCAGAACAAAAGAGTGCAAAGCCCAAGGTGCAAACGCAGGGCGACCGCGATTTTGAGGCCGTGCGAACGCACGGAGTGAGGAGCGGTATCCCGCGACGTAACGGCAACTGTTACGGCTCGATTACCAATCTGCCGTCCGGCGACACCCTCGCCTACGACTGCGAGGGCAACCTCTCTTGCGTTTCCAACGCGGTCAGCGGCGCGGTCTCCCTCTACTGGTACGACCAGCACGGTCGCCGCATAGCGAAGCAAGAAAACGGCCTGCTCACGCTCTACATTTGGGACGGCATGGACATCATCGCCACGGCCAGTGCCGACGGAACTATTCGCGAATACTACACGCGCGGCATCGGCATTGCGGGCGACGTGGGCAGTCTCGTTGCCGAGACGCGCTTCTCCGGCGGCACAGCAACCACAACCTATCTCCACTCCAACTGGCGCGGCGACGTGGTCATGGCCACGGACACAAGCGGAAACGTTGTCGGCGAATATTCTTACACGACCTTTGGCGAGCAGCTCTCCGCCACCGGCACCTACACACCCCGCTTCACGTTCTCCAGCAAGGAGCGTGATGCTTCGGGACTCGTCTATCATGGGTTCAGGTACTATTCGCCCGTGCTATGCCGGTGGATTTCAGAAGACCCGATACGGGAACGAGGGGGTTTGAACCTGTATCAATTCTGTGTGAACAACCCGGTGAATAACATTGACACAGACGGGTTGCGAGTGGAGATACATTCACGCTGGGTCAAGGGACTTGAAGGAATAGCGGCTCATACCTATATCACAGTGACTGATTCCACGAAGGAAGTGAACACGTGGGGCAGTTATAGTGAAAATGGATACAACAAAGCGAAACATAACGATCCTTCTGATGTCGGAACACTCAGAACAAGTACCATCACAGTACCCCCACCAAAAGGCATGACCCAAGATGAATGGGACAAGGCCGTCAATTTGGAAGGCTTGAAAAGAGTACAGAATCAAAATCAAAAGTATCGGTTAAGAGGTGGCGACGGTGGCAAAAAGAGCGGCAATTGTCATACTACCACACGCGGGATAATAGAGGCTGCGGGTGGCAGTATCCCGAAAGGATACGATCCGCCGGGGAGAAACCCGGGGTTGCGGTGACACCAGCTTGTTGGAGAAAATTCTATGAAAGCTTTTGCGTGTTGCATCATACTTGCACTGGTCAATCTATATTCTGTGGCTCAATATTTATGTTATTACGCAGACTATATTGGCGAAAGCGTGGGGGAAACAACGGCGATGTTCTTCGTGCCGTCTTTATTCGGTCTGCTCACAGGAGCGTTGGGCGTAACGATCATGTGCTATGGCTTCCGCATGAAGTTCTACAAAAAATATTGGTGGATATTATTGTTAAGCGCGCTTCTCGCATTACTGCCATCGCTCTATTGTGTAGCATGGTTATTTTTTTTAGTCGGTGACCGTGGCGGATGAAAGTGCCCGCAGCGCAGGATAATCTCTTGGGCATCAGTACAGCCGGTGTGTACGTCTTTTTCCATCCTACGGCCTTGACGGTATGACGCGCCTCTGGCATCCTTGAGTGCAATGACGAAGATCACATACATCTACGCCGGTGACGGCTTCAACTCGAACTCCTACGTGGGGTCTTATCGAAGCCACGGGGGGCACTGTAGCACGTCCCAGTGTCAACGTTCCCGGATGGGATCGTCCTTGTTCCTGCGGCCAGTTTCCAGCCGCGTGTACCACAACCATGAGGAGGTTCCGCTTATGAAGACACGTCTTACAATTGTTTCACTTCTCGGCATCTCTACCGTCTGCTGGCTATCTTCATCATGGTTCAATCTAGCGTACGATAGTCCGGGGATTCGAGGACTACTTTTCTGGATGTGCCAGATTATTGCCTTCCCATTTTGGGCGTTTAGCGAATTGCTTTTTGCGCTACATGGGGGCAAAGCATTTCCATATCACGATGCTATGAGTATTGCCCTTGTGTGGCTGATAATGGGGTCTATCCTAATTACCTTTCGTCTCTGCCAAACAAAATTCTTGTCCGAACAAGATGCATCTTCCTCTAGTGTTTGAGTATGAAAAAAGACAAATCATATTGCTTCCGTGGATGTGCGGTAGTGTTTGCGCTGTTTATCATTTTGATTATGGCGTTATTTGCTATCGTAAACCCAGGTGTAGGAACTTGTGAAATCACTTTAACCAACACAACCGGTTATGCTGTGACTGACCTACGGTTAGCCGTTAGTCGGTCAGAGATTGAGCTTGGGGAACTTGCTCCACATGCGGCTACCTCCGCTGTTTTTAAGGTAACGCAGGATACGGGATATCGTATCTCCTATGCGATGGAAAACTTCGCCCCCGTCGTAACCAATGTTGGTTATTCAACCCGTGGAATTAATGCCTTTGTCAGGATCAACTTTCTGACCAACGGCAACATCACATATTATGGGAAACACAAACTTATTGATCACCCTGAAACGCCGAAGGACGTAGCCGAGCCATGAAACTGCGTCCCTACGACTGCGAGGGCAACCTCGCCTGTGTCTCCAACGCGGTCAGCGGCGCGGTCTCCCTCTACTGGTACGACCAGCACGGCCGCCGCGTCGCCAAGTCCGAGAACGGCTTGCTCACGCTCTACATCTGGGACGGCATGGATATCATCGCCACCGCTCACGCCGATGGAACTATTCGCGAGTACTTCACACGCGGCATCGGCATCGCGGGGGACGTCGGGTCACTGGTGGCGGAAACGCGCTTCTCCGGCGGCACTGCAACCACAACCTATCTCCACTCCAACTGGCGCGGCGACGTGGTCATGGCCGCCGACACAAGCGGAAACGTGGTGGGCGAATATTCTTACACCACCTTTGGTGAACAGCTTTCCGCCACCGGCACCTACACGCCCCGCTTCACGTTCTCCAGCAAAGAGCGTGACGCTTCGGGACTCGTCTATCATGGGTTCAGATATTACAGCCCCGTGCTGTGCAGATGGATTTCAGAAGACCCGATAAGAGAGGGCGGAGGGTTTAACTTGTACCAGTTCTGTTGGAACAACCCGGTGAATCGCATGGATCTGTATGGGAGAAACCCAGTAGGCGGCACTTTGTTGGGCTGGGTTGGGTACAACGTAGTCTCTGGTGCGCTTGCGGGAGGCGTAATAGGAGCGGCGGGCAGTGCGATTTTTTCCAATGCCGAAACAACTATGGGGATAATCGGCGATGCCGCAATAGGCGGAATCGGGGGGGCATCTGGAGGTGCGGTTGGAGGGCTTTTCACAAGTATTCCCTTGCCCGGATTCGATATTTTGGGCGGCATAGCGGGATCACGAGTCAGTACTTCGGTTGCGAATAAACTGTGCAAAACGGAGACAACGGATACACAACGAGTTGTCGCCAACAGCTTGGGCTTCTCCACAGGATTAATCAGCGAACTCTCGGGCGAACTGGCCGATTCATGGCTACTTGGCGTATCGTCGGGAGTGTCCGCCTCACTCGTGAGCATTATGCAACAGGTTTCTGATGCCTCCGAACAAATTCCCGATCACTACCAAACACCCTTCTAAATCATGAATCTGTCATCAAAGACGACATTTTATTTGAAATTCATCCACCCTTTGATGTTGGGGTTGGTGTTGCTATACTGCCTTTATGATGCGCGGCATCCGGCGATTATCAATGGGTTGGCGGTCAGCGTCTCAGTCGCCGTCATGGGACTCCTTTTCGGCCTATGTGGCCGGATTAAGAAAGTGGCTACTTGCGAAGATGGCACCATGTTGATTGTCTCAAATTTCAGGAGGGAATGTCTGGTCAAGAAGGCAGACATACGCGAAGTCAAAGTACAAGGCCCCAAGAAGCGGTTTGTAAAATTGCGGCTCGGAAAACGGTGTACGTTTGGTGACGAAATAGTATTCGTCCCGCCCCTTTCGGTTCTCGTTAGGGGCAATAAGTATATCCGTGAGTTTGTCTGTCACCATACCGTCGTCGGGCATGATCAAAACGGCACATCGTTCGCACCACATCCGCAGTGACGCACGAAAGGATTAATGATGAGCCCGTCAGTTGATATAGCCATCGCAAAGATTCAGCGTTTGAGGAAACGAAAAAAGCTTTTCCTCTTTGCACTGTGGTTTTTTGTCTCTGTTTCCGTCATCATTGACATAACCCAGATTTGTTGGGTCATGGTTCATTACCGTGTTACGCTTACCGAAATGATCTCGGTTGGTGGGTTTGCTGCGGGCGGCCTTTTTACGGTTGACCACTACCCGAGTTATCTTGTTGCAGGGGGCATCCGTTGTCACCTGTTGGTTGTAAAACTGTTTCTGGGCATCATATTTACGGGACTGTTCAATGAACTTTTCAAATGCCATGATTTAGCACTTCAATTGTTTCGAGTTCGGGGGACACAATGAGGCCGACATATCTCACGGCAAAGGAATTGCAACCCCACACCGCCGCCCTTACCGCCAACCGCGCCGATGAACTCACCCGCCACATCCGCAACGGCGCGGTCACGATCACCGGCACCGCCGACCCCGCCGCCACGGTGAACTATTTCCACACCGGCAGCGCGGCCCCGCGCCCCGCCGAGCAGGACGCGTCGGGCCGCTGGGTCGCGCCCAACGTCCCGATGCACCCCATGAGCAACGGCCTTGTCCGCATCCAGTTCCGCGTCGATCAAGACGGCCAGGCCCCGTCCTTCCGCCTCTCCGAGTTCAGCGTCAACAAAGTCACCACCGTGATCGGCAACGACGCAGAACAAAAGAGCGCAAAGCCCAAGGTGCAAACGCAGGGCGACCGCGATTTTGAGGCCGTGCGAACGCACGGAGTGAGGAGCGGTATCCCGCGACGTAACGGCAACTGTTACGGGAGCATCACCAATCTCCCCGGTGGCATGGGCGTCCCGCCCATGATTCTCGCCTACGATTGCGAGGGCAACCTCGCCTGCGTTTCCAATACCGTTTCCGGCGCGGTCTCCCTCTACTGGTACGACCAGCACGGCCGCCGCGTCGCCAAGTCCGAGAGCGGCCTATTGACCCTCTACATCTGGGACGGCATGGACATCATCGCCACGGCTAATGCCGACGGCACACTCCGCGAGTACTTCACGCGCGGCATCGGCATCGCCGGTGACGTGGGCAGTCTCATCGCCGAAACGCGCTTCTCCGGCGGCACAGCAAACACGACCTACCTGCACTCCAACTGGCGCGGCGACGTGGTCATGGCTACCGATGCAAGCGGTGCCGTTGTCGGCGAATATTCCTATACGACGTTCGGAGAACAGCTCTCCGTCACCGGCACCTACACACCCCGTTTCACCTTCTCCTCCAAAGAACGCGACTCCAGCGGGCTGGTCTATCATGGGTTCAGGTACTATTCACCTGTACTGTGCAGGTGGATTAGTGAAGACCCGATAAGAGAGAGCGGAGGGTTTAATTTGTACCAGTTCTGTTGGAACAACCCGGTGAACGGAATTGACCCCTACGGGGAGTTCACCCTGTCCGAATGGAAAGAAATCGGCGGGGCGTTCGCGGAAGGCTTCGGCAAAGGAATTGCCGCCGGTGTTGATGGGATGATTCCCTTCGTTGATCCGTTCACCGGCGTCTATGCCGACGATTGCGGCAACGTGAATAACATGTATAGGGTTAGCCGTCATATTGGCGGATTCACGCGAGACGCAATGATAGCAGTGGCAATTCCGAACATAGGAACGTGGGTCAAGAATCCTGTGCTTTACGAAATCGGACAGACTACGGTTTCGCCCGGTACCTACAATGTCATCCAAGGCATGAGTGCCATTGAGAAAGGGCGCTACTTGGTCAATGCCGCAGGTGGTAGCTACGTCCGGGCAGCTTTCGGTACAGCATGGCGCCAAACTGGCACAACCATCGGAACTGGACTTACGCCTGGTGGCTATCTTCTGGGACTTGGTATCTTTGAGACCGTAGACTACCAGACACGAAAATGAGGTATCGTCTATGAACATCTTTGAACTTCTTACAGTGATTGGTGTAATCGTGGTCGGGTATTTTTGCGGTAAGTACTTCGGCTTGCATTACGGACTTGGTGGCTGGATAGGCGGGTTCGTTCTCGGAGTCCTGCTTGCCATCGCAGCATACTGCATCTTCCGCCGATTGATCGGTGTGACCGGCAAAAAGTAATTCTAGGAAAGAAAAGGGGGATTCGTTCGCGGAGCATCGGTGTTACTTCAATGAACCGTAATTACAAAGTTATCATCGCTAGGTTGATTAGCGCACTGTTGTGTTGTTTCGGTGGCGGGGTAGCACAATATTTGTTATGGCATCAATCTGGCGAACCGTGGTACGAGGCTCTGTTTCGTTGGTCATTTCTTTGGTTTTTTTATGTTCTTTTGGCATCGTTAGCCGGAGAGCACATTCCAAAAATGCTGTCAAAAAACGATAATGAACGCCGCGCACATGAAACAACCACTGAACATAGGCATTAGTACCGAAGAGCTGAACGTGGCTGACAGCATCTTGAAGGCCACGGTCAACGCTTTCCACACCGGCAGCGCGGCCCCGCGCCCCGCCGAGCGGGACGCGTCGGGACGCTGGATCGCGCCCAACGTCCCGATGCACCCCATGAGCAACGGCCTCGTCCGCATCCAGTTCCGCGTCGGCCAATGAACCGTGGATATGCCCCGCATAGTTGGGCACGGCTTTTTCTTTTTGAAAACCGAAACCGGTGTTGTTAGTATTCCTTCCGATTTTGGGTCACGAAGAATATCCGGACAGAAAACATGAGGGGGAGGCCGGTGAAGAAGTTGTTCAGGCAAAGGGTCGTGCTGATTGCAGTCATGCTGGCGGCGGGGCGACTGTGTGCGCAGAAGATGGTTTACATCACGCAGGAGCAGGACTGCGGCATTGCGCCGATCCCGGCTGAACTGAATGAGTGGAGGACGGGGGCGATGACGCTCCGCGACCCGAAACCGACCCCTGCGGACGTGGTCGTCACGGGTGATGATTTCTTTACCCGCGAATACGGTGCGCCGTTCAGCGTTGAATTCAACACGGGAACGAACGGCTGGACGCGGATCTTCGGCACAAGGGGATGCCAGCCCAAGGAGGTTTCGATCCGTTTCGGACGCGGCTGGGGCCGTCAGGAGGGACGCAAGTTCCAACTGCAGATGGACATCGAGCAGTCCGTTGCCGAAACGGAATGGGACTGGGCCATGTGGGAAAACGGGACCCGCCACAAGGTACCCTTCAAGCTCACAACCTCCGCCGGAAAGCGCTCACGGGTGGTACAGGATCTTGGCGTGGTGCGGATGCCCCAGCGTTTCAGTGGCGTGGAACTCACGTGCCGCACGAAAAATGTCCACGTCAAGATCCTCTCCGCCAAGATCGTGCCGGTGACCGTGCCGATGACCTGGCGCGGGATTTTTGTGCTCGGCTTCGATCCGTGGCGCGCCGGCATGACCCTTGCGCGGCGCAATAACTACACGCTCTCTATTAACGGAACGGAGCTTTCGCGGGGGCTTTCCATCGACGGCGGCGAAACGCTCAAAATGGAAATCGGTGAACACTTGAAGAAGGGCACAAACATCATTGAGGTCGTCACGGAATATCACAGCGGCTATGCCGATCCCGGCGCGCTGCTGACGGAGTGTTTCGCCGTGTCAGCGACAGGCGAGACAACGTTTCTGTTGGCCGGGCCCGACTGGCGGGTGCGCGTCGGCGACGGCCCGTGGCTGAACCCTCATTATTCGAGAAACCCGAAGAGCCGAGCGGGGTTCGAGACCCTTCCCAGCGGCAAGCAGGTCGCGACAGGCAACCAACCGATGCACGGCGGCCCGTTGCAAGTGTGCCATCTGGGGCCGAAGTTCCCCGTTTTCGACTGTGAGGACAAGACGGTCGAGTGGCAGGTTTCGCTTCCGCCCCGGATGACGGAGGCGACCGTCGCCTGCGTGGTGTCAAACGCCATCACAGGCGAAGTGGCGGAACGGCTCTCCCGGTCTGTCGCGCCGCAAGCCGGACAACATTCCACGACCGCCATTTTTCGGCTTGCCTCCCGCGAAACCGGCGCCTACAAGCTCTACTGGACGCTCGCGCGCGGTGCCGACGTGCTCGACCGTGTGCGCACAGAGATGATCGTGGCGGGACCTGTGGAGCAAACGGCGGTACCGTTCAACGAATTCGACAACCTCCTTGAAAGCCGCATGAAGGTGATCCAGACGCGCGACTGCACGGTGGATGAGCTTAACCCGACAAATTTTGCTCAGTATCGCGGCAGCGCGGTTGTCGGCGAATTCCCCGCCGAAGGGTTGTCGCGTGTCGGGCGCGAAGGCGGGCTCGTGTTTCGCGAAACGGGTGAGCGCGGCGGGGATTGGTTCGGCTACAAACTCGACGTGGAGCATCTCGGACGGGCACACATTCTGGAGGTGGACTACCCCGACACGCGTGAGCAGCTTCTCTACGTGAGGGTGTGCGAGTCATATCCGATCCATTTCTGTAACAACACGGCGAGAGGCGGATCGGGACATGCGAATGCCTCCGGAGCGGTTCGCACCGGATGGATGGAGCCGCTCACCGGCAAAAAAGAGAAGTTGCGTATCCTCTTTTACCCTGGCTCCAAGAACATCACCGTCACGTTCGAGAACGGCGGTCTGGGCCAGACACGGGCGGCGGTCTGCGGATTCCGTCTGTACGAGGTGCCGGAGGGTGTTCCCGCGCTCGAACTACCGCCAACGGATCGCCTCTACGGCAACCACTGCGAGCGGCCGCTCTGCGGCATGTGGGGCGCGTCCGTGGCCAGCCGCTTCCACTACAGTTGGACGGAGGCGTTCGAAAATGTTTATGCTGCCGCGTTTGCCGCCGCCGCGAACCGCATCCGCTTCCTGCGTTATTCGGGACAGAACCTCGCGATCGAAGGCGTGTACATGTATAAGCAGGGTTTTCCCACGCTCTCGGGGGAGAGCTATCTGGGCGTCGAGTCCTTCGACTTCAACTACGTGCTCTCGAAGATGTACCGGCGCAACGGCATCCGCGCCTTCGCCTGTTTCGAGTACATCGCCTCGCCAGCCATCATGCTGGGCGGCGGCTATGACATCGGGGACAGCGAGATGCGTGCGGCGAAAGGCCCCCTCGCGCCTTCCTATTCGGTAAGCCGCTACGGCAAGCAGGTGGTTGGCTTTGGCGGCATGGGGCTCAATTACCTCGCACCGCACGTGTGGCGGTCGATCACGAATCTGGTTACGGAGATTTATGGCCGTTACGAACCGACGGGCGGCTTCGAAGGCCTCTTCATGATCAACAACGGCTGGTGGATCCCCGGCTTTCCGGCCGCAAGCGGCGACAGACTCTCCGAACGCGAGGTGGGTTACGACGACCTTTCCGTAACGCTTTTCGAGAAAGATACGGGGATTTCTCTCGGGATCCCCTATACGCCTGAACGCTTTGAGAAACGTTATGAAGCCCTCAATTCGAAACATGCGCAGGCGTGGTACGCTTGGCGCGCCCGAAAGATGCGCGAATCGCTGGAAACGATCAGCGACCTTGTCGCGAAAGGCGAGAACAAGTGGGCCGTCTATGCCTCGCCCGGCATCCGGCGCACGCGGGAGGATAGCCCGTTCGACTCGATCTTTTCCACCGCAGAGGAACGGGACACTGACTATCCCCGCCTTCTTGCGGAGGCCGGTTTCCCGTCCGACCTCTACGGGCGGGGTACAGACGCGCGGGTCACGCTCGTTCCTCGGGTCGCGTTCGCGCGAGCCCACGACCTGAAACACTGGGGGGCTGCGATGAACGCGGGAGCGCGCGCGATCTACGCGAAGCAAGACGCCGTTTACTTCGATCCCACCGGCCTGAACGAGCGTTGGACCTCCACGTCCGGCCTCGACGCATGGTGGTGGCGCGCGGCCGGCTCGACCGTCTTTGACGTAAAACCCTCCGGTACCGGCGCGTTCTTCGATATGGTGGACGTTTGCGTCGACCACACGCCGACGCTGATGATCCACACATGGCTTGACGTCAACTACCCCACCGCGCACGGACGCGAGGGACGGCGGTTCGCCACCGGGTTCCTCGCGAGCCCTGTCGGCGATTACACGGACTGCCCGTCGGTCTGCGGCGTGCAGGCGCGCCGTTGCGGCGACGCAGTGCAACTCGTGAACGACACGCCGTACGCTTTGGAGGGCGTGCTGCGTTCGAAGACGCTGGGGCTTTTCCCGCACACGGTCGAGGACGCTTTCGCCGGCAAGAAGCGCGGGACGTTCCCGTACGCGCTCGAACCTTACGGCATCACAGTGCTGAAGGGATGCAACGGCTCGTTTTCGGGTGAGTTCCGTTTCGCCGATGCGGCTGTTGCGGAGCAGGCCATGGCGCGGACGGACGCGCTTCTCGCAAACAAACTCATGTGCGCGAAAATCAAGCCGCAACTCATCGCGCGGCTCCAAAAGGCGCGGCTGGAAAAGGACGCCTACACGGCAGTGGCCACGTTACGCGATTTCGAGGTGCGCCGAGTCGCGGACGCTTTTTTCGATCATGTCATCACCGCGAAAAACACGAAACCCGCATCTGAACTGAAAGTGATCGGACGCTACGACGGCGCCGAACCGAAACGTTTCAAGGCCGGTGAGCCCGGTCAGGGATTGGGTGCCGTGGATGCAAAATACAAGAGCGCCACGCGGGCGCGAACGCTATCGCTGCTTGTCAAGACCGGCGGCTCCGACTGCGCGATTCTGCTGCACGACACACCGCTCCGTTACGATCTCAGGGTAAGCAACGGCGGACTGAATGCGGCGGGCCTCGTCTTTCGTGTCAAACCGGGCCAGAAGGGGTATTTCTCTTATGGGCTGAAGGATTCCGATTCGGTGGCTGCGAACGAGTGGCATCACCTGTGCTGGACGGTCGACCCGGAGGGGTCGGCGACGTTATGGGTGGACGGCGATTTGGTGGATGCGGTCGAGCTTGATGCACTTCACGGCGTGGCACTCGACCCCGCGTCAGGAGGGCTCAACGCATCGCGACCGACTGTCCCGCAAGGCAAAACGTTTGCGGACATCCTGATCGCGCGCGAAATCTTTCGTGAAGGCGTGATGGATTGGCGCGACATTCAGAAAGAGGCCGCCGAGTGGCTCGGTAAAGGAGAGACGAAATGAGGAGACTTTTGATTTTTTCCGTGGCCGCGTTCGCGGCGGCTACGCAAGGCGCGGTGATTGAGGAGATCCGGGTTCCGAGCCCGTCGATGGGCAAGGACATCCCGGCCTGTGTGGTCTTGCCGGACAAGTACGCCGCCGATCCGGGCATGGCGTTCAGTACGGTCTACGTGGTGCATGGCGCAGGCGGCAACTACCGCACGTACGCGACGGAAGAACTGAAGTTTCTGGCCGACCGCCACGAATTCCTGTTCGTCTGCGCCGACGGCGGAAAGACGAGCTGGTGGTTCGATTCGCCTATCGACCCGTCGTATCGTTACGAAACCCATGTAACAAAGGAACTCGTGCCATGGATCGATGCGCACTACCGTGTCATCCGCGACCGGGCGCATCGCGCGATCATGGGCGGATCCATGGGCGGCCACGGCGCCTGCTGGCTCGGATTCAGACATAAGGAACTCTTCGGCGCGATCGGCAGTATCTACGGAGGCATGAACCTGTGGAATTTTCCGAATAGCTGGGACATCGCCAAACGCCTTGGCCCGCGTGATGAATTCCCCGAACGCTGGCGGGAGCACTCTGTGGTTACAGAGGCCATGAAACTGAAGAACGGCGATGTGAACCTGATCATGGCCGTGGGCACATCAGACTTCTTCCTGTCCGCGAACCGCGAGTTGCACAACATCCTTACGTCGAACAAGGTGGCGCACACCTACATCGAGATCCGCACGGCCGAGGAGAAGACCAGCGGCCACTCGGGCGAGTTCAACGCCATGGTGAAGCCGATCATCACGGCATTCTTCGATAATTACTTTAAGAATGGTGAGGCGCAGATCGCCACGGCCGTGACGCCGTTCGTCACGCGCTATGCCTCGAAGGTGACGAAGGCCGCGCACGGCACGACTCCCGCACCCGAGATCAAGGTGCCCGCACCATGGAGGGTGGTGGAAGGGGATGAGGCGAAAACGGGGCTCAACGTGCGCGAGTATTATTTCACGATCGAGGCCCCCGGGCGCGGCCTCGCCGCACCGCGCGTGGAACTCGTCTGGCCGGGTGTCGCGGTGAAAACCGTGTATGGGGCGAAGAATATGGTGCGCGACGGCGACCGTGTCCTTTTCACGCCCACAGCGACGAAGCCGCCCACCGGTTTCACCACGGGGTGGAGTGAGGGTGCGATCCGCATCTGCGTCTTCCACAATGTGGAGGGGGTTCAACACGGTCTGTACCGCGACAGGCCCTATCCCGCTGCGGAGGTCCGTGCGCAAAACAACTGGCTGTTCGCCGCGCGCGAATTGTTCCGGCGCGCCGGACTCGCCGAGACGAACGCGACCGAAGGCGCGTTTGTGCAGCTTTTCGGGTTTGAGTCCAACTTCCCGAACGGCCATGTGGACGCGCCGCCGCACTTCCATGTGATGCTGATGTGGAACGCCTGGAAGGAAAACAACGTGGGGCATTACCGTCTCGACGGGAAAGGACGCATCACGGAGAACGCCTTCCTCGTCTGCGGGAACGTGCCCGGATATCCCCGGACCGGCTACTTCCCGCAGCAACTGGGCGAGACGACGCACTACAACGCCCCCTCCGGAAAGACGCTCTTCACGCTTGAAATGCTCCGGGACGGCACCGGTCTCGTGTTCCGCCGTCCCGGCGTGCCCGGCGAGTACCTGCTCGGTTCTCCCGAGCCTGTCTCATCGGTCTGCGTTTCGTTCCGCGAGGACGGCACGCGCCCCTGGCGTGAACTCGCGCGCGTGTCGGCAGACGATGACTCCCGCGAGGGTGTTCTGACCATCCGGACAACGGTGGACGGCCAATGCTCAGTCGAAACCGTCCGCTATAATCCCGACACCGGCGAACGGATAAAACCATAAGAGGCTCCTGCCCCGCGACCGGCGACATTAGCCAAACGCAAAGGTTGCCAAAGTAATCAGTTTGTGACAGAGATGTGCGAAGACAATGCGTTTCAGGTGAAAAGGGGGGCAGTGAGTCGGGAGCGCGGGTGTCCCCGCCCGCAACAGCGTGTCTTGCGGTTTTTGGTTTTATTCACAGATTTGCGCAGATTGCGCAGATTTTTTGTTTTGCCCGCAGGATGGGAGGGACGAGCGTCTGCTCGTCCGGGCGGCGTTTCACGCTACCGCCGCCTTTGAACGCCGAACGCCCAACGCCGGACTCAGAACGTCGAAGTGAAAAAACTCCTAACTCCTTGCCTATAAATTGCCAGGATTTCCCGCTGCGCGGGCGCATGTATCCAGGATTTTCAGGATTGAACAACATCATGTTAATCATGGATATATGCGCCCGCGCAGCGGAAAATCATGCCCTATAAATTGACAGGATGACAGGATTTTCAGGATTGAACAACATCATGTTAATCATGGATATATGCGCCCGCGCAGCGGAAAATCATGTCCTATAAATTGACAGGATTACAGGATTTTCAGGATTGAACAACATCATGTTAATCATGGATATATGCGCCGCGCAGCGGAAAATCATGCCCTATAAATTGACAGGATGACAGGATTTCCAGGATTGAACAACATCATGTTAATCATGTCCTAAACTTATTCCAAGGTTTTTTCGCGGCTGAGCCGCGCGGCAGGCTAAATCCTAAATCCTAAATCCTAACTCCTAAATAAATCCTACATCCGCGCGTAGCGCGGAAGACGCCCGCGCTCTCTTTGCGTACGCACAAAACGCGCGCTCGACTCGCATGCCTCCTGTCACGAACTGATTACAAAACCAAAAGTGCGAGGGTTGCCAAATACACTGGGGCTACAGTACAATACAAGCAACTGACAAAAGACATTGTCTGAAAAAGAGGATAAAACGATGAAAACAGTTCGGCTCGAATGCACGGGGTTGGCAAGTCGGTTTCGGATAAACATCAGGAGGTGCCGTTACGCGCTCGGCAGACCGATGATCATGTGCCTCGCGGTGGCGATATGCGGTGCCGCTTCCATCACGTTCGCCAGCACGTCCGAGGTGGGCACCTACAATTGGATTAACACGACAGCCAAAACACCCGGTTGGGGCACGGATGCCAACTGGGAAAACGGCGATTGGCCGCTGATCAAAGATACGCCTGCCATGACCAATTCCACATTTGTTTTCAACGGCGACCTCGCTATCCGGCAAGAGATCAAAGATTTGGAGGCCAGCTACGACGTTCCCGCCTGGCTGGGGACGGTTTTAGGTTCCGCCAGCCATGTGCTGAACTGCGTTAACTCGTTTTCCCACCGTTACACAACGATCCGGGACGCCTCGTCTTTCGAGGGTTCGCTGGGGGTTGCGGCCGGTATCGGCGGAACCTGGCTGCTTCTCTCCGACAACGCTTGGACAACGACCGTGGCGAACGCGCGCATGATCAGCAACCCCGCCTTTCTGGTGCGCACGGCTGGCGCGAAAGCCGTGATCGAGCGTGCTTGGGGGCGAGGCCGCTATCTCGTGAACTTTGCGAACAAGACCACGCACGGAACCGGGGCGGCCGAGATCGAGGTTATCGATTCCCAAGGCGGACCTGGCGCCGATCCGCATGTGGTTGACGGCACGTTTACCGTAAACGGCCGTTCCTACGAGGCCCCCGCCTTGGCGGGCGATCCGTGGATGCATCTCGACGCCTCGTCCTCCGCCTCGCTCACGTTGACCCTCCAGGACGGCACCAACTACGTCACGTCGTGGGCCGATGTCCGCGCCAACGGACTCGCCGCGATACAGGACGGTGCCGCGCAGTGCCCGCGTCTTGAGACGGACGCCGTGAGCGGCCTGCCGATCATCGATTTCGGCGGGTTCAGTCCGCTCACCGAGTCGGTCAAGGCCTACGGCCCGGCCGGCACACTGATTTTCAACGCCGGCGAGCGTTCGGATATCCGCGAGGTGTTCGTGGTGTTCCGCGATGCTCCCACAAAAAAGCCCGTCCCCTCCAATACGGGGATCGTCTGCCTGCAGAATTTTCTCTGCCGCGCAGTCGGTGAGGGTCAATATTTTACGCGCCGCTTTTCCAAGCGCGTAAACCAGACCTACTATTACGGCGGCCTCTTCGACATCAGCGTCACCACTTCCGGCACGAAGCTCACGCAGCCTCTCGCCTCGGCTGATGTGCGCCTGAACGGCGTGCGGATCGAGCCCGAGGATGTTGACGATTACTCCCGCCATCTGAACGTGCTCTCGGTGGGGTTGGCGCATCCCGTGGCCGCCGATCGTTTCGCCTCGACCGTAGATGGCCATACGGGCGGGATTGCGTTCGGCGAGGTGCTGATCTACACGAATGCCCTCACGTCGGCGGAACGCCGCCGGGTGAACGCCTACCTGCGCGCGAAATGGCAACCCGCCGAGGTGGCCGCGGATCTCGACTTCGGCCGCGTGACGCTCAATTCCGGTGCGCAATTAAAGGTCAATAGCGGCTCGGTGCTGGTGGACGAGGTGAATCTTAATGACACCACCTTCGTGAAACAGGGGGCAGGCGGACTCCGCGTGAAGAAGTTGACCGGGCAGACGCTCCCCAAAGTCAACGTGACAGGCGGCAGGCTCGATTTCGCGGACACCTGTGTAACCGCCTCATTCACGGCGCCTGACGAGCCGCCGGTTGCGCCGGAAACGTGGTTTGACGCCAACTGCGGCGTGAGTGTCTTTACAACGAACGTCTTCGACACGGAAATGGAATATGTGAGCCAATGGGTGGACCGCCGCGATGGCACCAACCTCTATGGCCACACCGTTGTCGCCCGGCGCATCAACACCGCCGGTAACTACGTCAATGTCGGCGATAGCTGTTTTCCCACGATCCGTAAGGCTTACGCGGCAGCGAACGGGCGCGACATGATGGACTTCGGGCCCCAACGTACGAATCTCACGTTGAACAAGACAAACTTCTGGGTGTGGGCGGAGCCAAAGGATGCCTCGGCAATGTATATCAGAATAGAAGATGCTGCACCGTGGTATTACAACCACGAAGGATATCTGGTCATCTCCCCGAACACAAACCGAGTCATTACGGTCGGAACCGTCGATTTCATGCCCGGCGATAAGGGCCGGCTTTTGGGCTACGACGCGTACGGCCATGTTCAAGGCGCCGTGTGGACCGTCAACGGCGAGCGCGTGGACCCCCTCTCGTTCGTGCTGGAACCCGGTCAGGTTTATGTGATCGGCTACAGTCTCCCCGTTTTCGGCCCGGCCTACGGTGCGGGCGGCAGCGGCGTGCAGAATTTCGCGTTTCTGCCGCCCGGCTATGGCAGCGGCACATGGGGCGGCATCGCCATCGGCGAGGCGCTCACCTATCCGCACAAACTCACGCCTCTTGAGCGCCGCGCCACGGAAGCCTATCTGCTGAAGAAGTGGCTGAACCGGGAGCATCCGGACGCCGTGCACGCACAAGAGGGGCGGGCACTGGCGTCGATCGACTACGCCGAGGGCGCCACGCCGGAGTTGGACGTGGAAGGCTCCTTGCGCGTGGGGGTCATCAACGGCACAGGGATTTCGTTTGTGAAGAGCGGCTCCGGCAGCCTCGACGTGGGCACGCTCCCGCATGACGTTGCATCGATCCGCGTGGAAGGCGGCTCGCTCTCCACAGGAATTGACGGTATGTCAGACGCCTTTCTGCATGTCGATGCCTCCGATGCCTCCAGCTTCGAGTTCCGCACAGAGCCCGGAATGGAGGATCAGATCGTCAAGTGGAAGGACACGCGCGGGAACGGGATGTACGCGGCGCTGCCCAGTGAAGACCGCGGCCTCACAAACGCAGTCTACCGCACCGCGACATATCCCGGTCTTGTTGAGGGGCTCCCGTGCGTGGATTTTCTGGATTCCGTTGAGGGTGCGAAACCTGCCGGCACTACGCTGTATGTGGCGACCGTCACAAACACCAGTTCGGGGATGTGCTGGTACAACGCCGCCGGATCACAGGTGACCTGCCCGAATCTGCGCGAATGCTACATTGTGTTCTGCGATCATGAGGGCGAGTCCACCGGATCCTTCATCGGCGCGAAGAACTCCACCTTCGGCGCCCGTGCGCCGAATTATACCACCATCTTCCCTTGGTATTCGCAGATCCTGACTTGGATTGACCAAAACACGGTGACCACCAACAAGTATAACTTCTCTGAAAACCCCGGGTTCCATGTGCTGACGATTGTGACGACGAACGCGGCGGACATGGTGGAGGGCGCATACTTCTGTATTGACCGCAACGGACTGCGCTACGGTGGCTGCCGGATCGCGGAGGCGGTGATCTTTGATAAGCTTCTGGATGACGGACGCCGCCAGGGCATCCACAACTATCTGCTGAAAAAGTGGCGGGCGATCGGCGAGGGAGCCGTCATGACTGCGGATCTTGAGTCGGTTTCCGTGGCGGACGGTGCATCACTCGCGTTGGAATCCGAAAGCCGCATCCGCACGGCAGTGCTCCCCGGCGGCGACGTGACGGTGTCCGCACCAATGGAGGTGACCGCAACGGCGCAGTCACCGTGGAACTACAAGGTGGCGTTCTCGGCTGCCGACTCGTGGAACCGGCTCACGGTGAACGGGGATCTCTCTCTGCCCGACTATGCGGCGGTCACGCTCACCGCGCCTGCTTCGCTTAAACTGCCGACCGGACTCTACCCGTTCATCACGGCGACGCAGCTGACTGCGGACATCTCGCGGTGGACGCTCGACAACTCCGATGCGCCGGGCCTCGTGACCTACAAGCTTGTCAAGACAGGCAACGCGATTGCAATTCATGTGTCCCCCAAGGGAGTGGTGTTCAGTATTCGCTGACGGAGTTGACGATCTTCAAAGGGGTCTGGTTTGAAAAACAAACGTGCGTGATTAGCGCTCGCACTCTGCACCGTTTATCTGAACGCCGACGGGAACGAGATGGAGAGGGCGCTTGCGCCCTATCGCCCCCAGTCCGTTCGCGTCCTGTTCAACTTTCGCGATGATCTCAGCCCAGTCCTTGCTGGCCATCCCGACAAGGTTGGCCGCTTGAAGACACCGTTACGGATATGCTAAGGTAAATTTACTTATGAATCTGAATCCGGTGCACGGCGATGAAAACACACAACCGTTACTGCTGTGTGCGACAGAGGACTGCACGGGTTGTTCGGCGTGCAGCGCCATCTGTCCGGAATCCTGCGTCGCCCTGCTACCCGACCGCGAAGGGTTCTTACGGCCGCACGTGGATTCTGCGCGGTGCCTACGCTGCGGGCTCTGTACGAATATCTGCCCGGGGCTCCATCCCGGCCTGCCGGCCCGCGAACCCGTCGCCGTTTATGCTGCGCAAAACACCTGCGCTGCCGTGCGTGAGGAGAGTTCGTCGGGCGGGGTCTTCTCGCTTTTGGCGGAGCGTGTCCTAGAGCGGGGGGGTGTCGTTTTCGGCGCAGGCTGCGATGCAACGTTTCGCGTTGTCCATCAGGAGGTTGAGGATGCGGCCGACCTCGCGCGCCTGCGGGGATCGAAGTATGTGCAAAGCGACATGAACGATATATTTCGGCGCGTACGGCAGCATCTTGGGGCCGGGCGGCAGGTGCTCTTCTCCGGCTCGCCCTGTCAGGTGGCGGGCCTGCGCGCTTTCTTAGGCAAGGCGTTTGACCGACTGCTGTGCGTCGATTTCGTCTGCCACGGCGTCCCCTCACCCCGGGTGTTCGAACTCTGGAAGCGGCGTTTGGAAAAGCGCAGCCGTTCCGCAATCACCGGGATTTCTTTCAGAAACAAGGCCTGCGGCTGGCGTCAGTTCTCCTTTGCGGCCACTTTTGCGGACGGCCGCACGTATCGGGAGACCGTAAAGGAGGAGCTGTATCTGCGCGGCTTCCTTTCCAACCTCTTTCTGCGCCCCGCCTGCCACGCCTGCCGGTTCAAGGAGATGAAAAGCGGCAGCGACCTGACGCTGGCGGATTACTGGGGAGTTGAAAAGCGCTTTCCCTGTTTTCGGGATAACCGGGGCACCTCGCTCGTACTGGCGAACAGCGCGAAAGGCGTGGAGGCTTTTCGGTCATGCGCCTCCGGCGTGGAATTTCGCGACTCCGATTACGCGCATGCGGTCGCTTGTAACCCTTCGATTGTGCGGTCTTCCCGGCCGCATCCGGACCGGGCGCGTTTTTTCGCACGGCTGGAGACGCACGAACTGGGAGGGCTTCTGCTGCGCATGGCCAAACTTTCTTTCCGGCGGCGCGTGAAGCTTTTTGTGAAGCATGCGCTCGGGATGATATGACCGCAAGCTGAACCTAGAGGGGGGGGATGTGAAGATCGGAATTGTAACGCTCTGCGAGGCCAACAATTATGGCGGCGTTCTGCAAGCCTATGCTCTCCAAACATATTTGCGGAGAATGGGGCACGAGAGCGCCGTCTTGCCCGTGGATTACGCGAAGCGGCGGAACTCTCCATTAAAAGTGTTGGAGCGTCCGGTCAAAACCGTGATGGAGGCCGTCAAAGCGAAAAAGTTCGCCTCTTTCCGTGCGAAGCATTTCAGGTCGCCGGGCGTAACGGCTTGCCGGGTTGACGCGTTTCTCCGGCAGCCTCCGCGCTTCGACGCTTACGTGTGCGGGAGCGACCAGGTCTGGAGCCGACGGGCCTGCGCGGACAGCGAGCTGCGAAAGTACTTTTTTCTCGATTTCGGAGAGGTTACGGCGCGGCGCATTTCGTACGCGGCGAGCTGGGGCGCGCAGACATTGGAGCCTGCCGTGCGCGATGACATACGGGCGTGCCTGCAAAAGTTCACCGCGCTCAGCGTGCGTGAGAAGAGCGGACAGGGGATTGTTGCGGACCTCGGGTTTACAGCCCAGTGGCTGCCTGATCCCACGTTCCTGCTGGAGGACGAGGAGTGGCGCCGCCTCGCAGAGGACGAACCGTGTACGCTAGGGGACAACGTGCTGTTCCAATGTGAATACCGCTGGACGCCCTGCGTACGGCTTTCCGAGATTAACCGGGTGCTGGTGAGGCAGTTCGGATGGGATACGGTGATCCCGTTTTCCGATCACCCGTTCCGGGATGCGGTGTGCACACGCTGCCTGACGCCTTCGCAGTGGGTCAACGGCATCCGGCGGGCCTCCCTCGTCCTGACCAACTCGTTTCATGGGATGGTGTTCAGCATTATTTTCCGGCGCCCATTTATCGCAGTGCCGCTCGCCGGAAAATACGCGGGCATGAATGAACGGTTTCTCTCGCTGGCAGAGCGGCTGGGACTGCAAGACCGGCTGTTGACCGATCCGGACCCAAGCCGGATTATCGCACTTGCCCAAGCGCCGATCGACTGGGAGTCGGTGTACCGGCATCTGAATGATTGGCGGAGGGAAGCCTCCACCTTTCTCGCCTCCGCCTTACAGTGAGAGTGAGGCGAACACGTTCCGCAGTTGCCGGGCAACGACATCAGCGGAAAACGCCGACTGGTACACCTTGTAAGCCGCTTGGCCTCGGACATGCAGGTGTTCACGCTGTGCGGCCCAGGCGGCCACCGCGTCAGCCAGTGCCTGCGGGTCGCCAGGCGCGACAAAGGACAGCGCCTCCGATTCGCGGACCGCTGCCGGGTACGCTTCCGACGTACGCGTGATGACCGGACGTCCCGAGGCCAGCGCCTGAAACACTTTGTTCGGGATGACCCGTCCGGCTTTGCGCGTCGTGCCGAACACACCGAGCAGGATATCGGCGCGGTGAATACGAGCCGGCAGTTGAGCATAAGGGATGCGGTCTTCAAAGAAAACGTTCGTCAGCCCCTCTGCCGCCTTTTGGCAGGCCGGCCGCGCGGGGCCATCGCCGAGCAGGCTCCACCGCACGGGAAGCCCCGGATCGAGCCGCGCGGCTTCGATGATCGTTTGCGCACCGTGCAACGGAATGAAGCTTCCGTAGAAAAGCACGTCGAGCGGTGAGCCGGACGCACGCTCCGGCGCGGGCCGGAAAAGCGTCTCGTCCGCGCCGACGCAGACGACGCGGATCTTTTCTTCCCGCACACCCAGAACCTCCGTAAAGAAAGCGGCGTGGCAGACGGTGTCGGCAATCACCAGATCGGCGCGGGCGAAAAGTCCGCGCTCCCAAAGCAAGAGTTTCCGCGCCGCAGGGCTCCCGTCTTTGTACTTGAAGCGTTCCCACACCTGTTTGTCGTAGGCACTGATGAGGGGGTCGAACACGAGCGGCACACCGCGGCGGTCACACCAACGGCGAGCCGCAGCCAGATCGCGCTGCCTGAAACAGGGCACCCACACGCAATCCGGCGCGGGAATCCGGCGTAGCGCGGCTTCGGCATCGCCCCACGCGCAGACAGCCGGATGAAAGTCGCGCAGGGTCCAGCCCAGCGCGGTCAGGTGCTTGCGCACCACACCGTTGCGCGAATAGGCCGGATCAAAACGGCCCCACCAGAGCATCTGTTTTCCGGAAGACATGAGAACGCCCAACGCTTCCCGTCCGATCGCCTAACGCGCAAGTCATCCGGGGACAACCCTCCGCGTTCCGCGTTCGGCATTCAGCGTTCGCCACACTCCTTTCGGATCTTCTGATATGCCTCGAAACACCGTCTGCCGAAGGCGATTGAAAGAACGTGCTTTGCGTGACGCATGAATCTCCTTTTCCGCCTTACCGCGCACGAAACAGCGAATGTCAAAAGCATATCATCGAAGCCCGCTCCCCTCAACGCAATTCGGCCTAAAGAGGATGCGCCCGTCCTCTCTCTCCCGTAATCGGTTCGTGACAGGGGTACGATCGAAGGTCATGCGTTCCAGGGTTCCATTGCGGCGCCATCGCTATCGCCATCGGGATCGGAATCGCCGCCATCATTACACTTGTCACTGCGCGCCACTGCGCGGGCGCAACAGTCGATTTCGAACCCGATAGCGAACCCGATAGCGATACCGAACCCGATAGCGATTTGAAGAACGTGAACGTTGGCTATACCCCGTACACGTACTCGTTCACGTACACGTACACGATGACTCTTCCCCCCCGTCACGAACCGATTACCTCTCTCTCCCAGAGTGCGTGATTGACGGATCGAATTGTTGAGTTCATAATAATCCTACATTTCCAAAAAGGGCAAAGGAGTGGTATGAAACGAAACGCGCAAATCGTTCTGATTCTGTCGGCCTGCGCCTGCTTGCAGGTCATGGTAACCTCAGCACAGGATATCCGTGCCGCGGGCGAACTCTTCGTCCATCTTGATGCGACCAACGTGACTGGCCTTTCCGACGGCGCCTATGTCGCGACCTGGCCCAACCACGGGACCCTGAAGGATTTCGTGCCCGCCTTCCCCGGCCAGGGTGCCACGTACGTGTCCCAGTTGGCCGGGGCAGCGGCCTTGCAGTTCGATGGCACGGTCACCAGCACCATGGTGCAGAACGGTCACACCAACAACGCCTCGGCAGGCGGTGTGCCGCTGAGTATTCTGGGCACGAATGTCTGGTCGGCTGAACTGTGGTTCAACAATGCCGCGGGAGGTGCGATTGAAACGCTCCTGACCTGGACCTCGCGTCGCAGCGCCGGCAATCGTCAACTGATGGAGATCCGCCATTACAACACGACAGATGCGGTCGAGCACTATGCGCGTAACATGACATGGAGCAGCCAGGCACCCTGTTTCGGCCAGTGGCAGCATCTCGCCGTCACGCGCGATGCGCTCGGCATGCAACGGCTGTACGTCAATGCCCGTCTGGTCAGCACGGTGGATATGGGCGGCAGCAATATGCTGAACCTCAAGCCCAACCACGCCCTTTTCGCCATCGGTTCGGTCGATGCATGGGGAGGATGGGAAAAGCCGCTGAGTGCCGCCGTCGCCGTGGTGCGTGTGCACGACGGCACATTGAGTCCCGAGGATGTCCTCCACAACTTCATGGTTGAACGCAGCCGCTTCGGCGGCGGCTGGAACAATCCGGGCACGGGCGACTGGAATGAGCCTGCGAATTGGGAAAACGGGGCCATCCCTTATCAGGACGCGCCGCTCTATATCAACAACGGGGGCACCGCCACCTATGACGGCACTCCCTATGAGAATGCCACCCAGACCGCAATGTTGTACGGAATCGAAGGCGGCCTGACCGTCGCGGACGGGATCTTCCACGCCCTACCGCTGATCATGAATGACGGCTTGCTGCGTCTGGGCATCGCCCCGGGCAAAACCTTCACCCTCGGGGCCGTCTCGGGCGGATCGTTCACCACCCTCGGCAAATCGCTGATGCTCGGCGACATCGCTGGAGCGACCGGCTCCGTCTCGCTCGCTTCGGCAGGGCGCCTGACCGTTGCGCGTATCCAGAAAGGCGCGGGAACCGCCCTGCTGACCGTGGACGGCGGTGTGCTGGAGGCCACCACCTCTGCCAATAATTTCTTGCAGGGGCTCACGCGTGCCAAAGTGAAAGCGAACGGGATCTGTTTCGATGTGCCCGACCAGACCGCGATCACCGTCCCTCAAAACCTGTTGACCGACCCCGACAGCCCGGGCGGCGGTCTGACCAAAACCGGCCCCGGCACCCTCTCGCTAACCGGCGTCAACACGCTTACCGGCGCCCTTCAGGTGACCGGCGGGGAACTCGTTATCCAAAATAATGCGTTCGCCACCAATTACGCCTCGCCGATCACCCTCGCCAACGACGGGGTCATCGGCTGGAACCAGGACGGAGGCGCAGCCTCGATCGCCTCGAACCTCACGGCCGGGTCCGTCGGCACCCTGAAACTCTATGTGCCGAACGCGGCGGAAAACATCGATTTCTCCGCCCTGCCCGGCATGCAGTTGGTGACTTCCGGCTCCTTCAATTACACAGGCGTCTTCACCCCCTATGCGAACCGGTTCGTTTTCAGACCCGACAAGGGTGTCATGGTTTTCCCGCAGACCATCGCCAACCTGCCGGATCTGCCGGGGTGTGTCGAAGTCCGCGGCACTGCCAGCGGATATGTGGACCTCACGGCCGACAACAGTTACACCGGCGGCACGGAAATCGTTTCGGGCGGGGTCATCGTCTCGCACGCGAATGCGCTGGGCCTCGGAAACGACGGCGTGCGCGACATCCTCTGCGCCAGCGGCACCGTGATGCGGGTCCAAACCCTGCTGTCCGACCCGTCCTTCTTCAGCCGCGTGCAGGCTGAACCCTATGCCGCGCTTCAACTCAGCGGTGCCGGACTGAATCAGGATATCGACCTGTCTGACTGTCCGAACCTGTTCACCGGTTCGGAGAACATCACGTCCAGAAGTTATTTCAACGGCGTGCTCACTCCATACGGGAACACCTATCTTCTTGGAAACAGCGGCGTAGACGCAGCCACGTATTACATGGGCAACGGATTCGTCATCACCAACCTGACCGACGGGCCGGGTGGCGAGCCCCGCGCCGTCCTCGTCAGCGGAATCGGGGCCGTGGATACCCGCAACCAGGCCGCATATTCCGGCGGCACACGCATTGAGAACGGCGCCCGCCTGATCGTCACCGGTGATGGCGGACTCGGTGCCGTTCCCGCAACCGACGATCCCGACAACATCGTGATCGATGGCGGGATTCTCCGTACCGCGAACCCGTTCATCTCGTTCGCCCCGACACGCGGGTTCACGATCGGCCCAAAAGGTGCGGTCTTCCACGCCCCCGGTCCGCTGCCCGCGCAGCTCATAATCCCGGGGAATCTCACCGGCTCCGGCACAATGCGCATGACGGACATGGGCTGGGTCACGTTCACCGGCACCAACAACAGTTACCAAGGGCGTGTGCAGCTTGAAGGAATGGTGGGCGCGATGATGATCGGTGATGGCACGAACTTCTCGTGGACCTCCACCGGCGGCATCGTGGGCACGGGAACGTACGGCTGGCTCTATCTGAACAACAGCGGAGAGAATACCTTCGGCGACGCCTTTTCGGGTAAAGGCCTCCTGACGAAAAAAGGCACGGGAACCATCACGCTGACCGCCGCGCAGAGCAACCGGAAACTGCCGGTCAACACCGTGATCGAATCCGGCGCACTGCGTTACGGTTTGGCCAACGCGCTCTCCTTTGGAACCGCCGACGCAGGTGCCGTGCAGATCAACACCGGCGCGACACTCGACCTCAACGGCTTCTCCTCCGCACTCAACGGTCTCGCTGGCACGGGCTGTGTGACCAACCGCGCCGGTACGGCAGTAACCCTACAGGTCGGGGCTACGGATGCGGCCTCACAGTTCGACGGCCAGTTCGCGCCCGGCGTCACGCTGGAAAAGATCGGCACCAACACGCTGCTGCTGACCCACGCCGAACCCTCACGCCAGAACGTGTCGGTCGCGGCGGGCACCCTGGCGCTCTACCCCGGCGTCGCGCTCACCAATGGCATCACGTTGACTTCGGACGCCGCGGTCCGGGCCGCCTCGCACCGGGGTCTCCGCGCAGAATACTACGACGCCGTCATGCCGCAAGGCGTCCCGGCCATTTGGCCCGCACTGGGAACCACGGTCGAGGCGGTCGAGGAGCTTCTCAGCGGCCGGACTCCGAGCCTGGTAACGGATTGCGCCAGCTTCGGCGATTTTTTCGACTCCGGCGAACTAGGCACCGCCTTCCCCGGAAAATATAACCAGCACAGTGAGAATTACTTCGTCGCCCGCTACACCGGAGTGTTCACAGCCGAAGAGGCGGGGACCTATGAGTTCAGTCTCTTCGCGGACGATGGCTGCATGCTGTTCCTCGACAACACACTGGTGGTCAACAACCGCACCGGCAAGGGAACCGCAACCGGCAGCATCACCTTGGAGCAGCGCGATTACGCCATCCTGCTTTTCTTTTATGAAAGCGCCTACTCCGCTACGCTCCAACTCCAGATGCGGGGGCCCTCGGATGCGGCGCTCTCGATGTTGCCGCAACGGTTGCTGAAACCGGCCAGCCCCGCAGTCGCAGTGATCGGAGGCATTCTCGCCGCAGAGGGAGGGCGTTTCGAGGCCGACTCCTTCGGTCATCTGGTGCTGACCGATGAAGGAGACTATTCGGCCGCGGGTTTCGGCGGACCGGGAATCACCAACGCGGTGATCGAAAAACAGGGCGCGGGTGCGCTCACGCTCACCGGCACCAGCTCTTTCCGCGGCACCGCGCTTCTTTCAGAAGGCGACATCATTCTGGCGAACGGGACGTCGCACTCCAATGCGTTTGACGTGCTGAACGGCACACTGACCCTCAGCGGCGGCACGTCGATTGACGACGCGCCAGTTTGGATCGGCTCGCTCAATGTCGCCGCCTCCGGTGAACTCGCGTTGGCATCGAAAACCTTCCTGCGCATCTATCAGGACGAGGCCGGAATCTTCGCGGGGACCCTGAGCGGCGGAACGGCCGACAGTGTGATCGCCAAGGACGGCCCGGCTGAACTGGTGCTCGCGAGTGATTGCAGCGCCTATCCCGGTTTCTGGCAGGTCTTGGCAGGCGATCTGGTGATTACTGACAACGACGCGCTCGCCGCCGATACCGTGGTGACTCTGGAACGTGACGGGTGTCTGGTCTTCCGTTGCGACGGCGACGTGTCCTTCGCGGGAACCGTGACCGGTCCCGGCACAATCCGCAATGACGGACCCGGCACGCTCACGCTGACCGGCCTGACCACCAGCGGCATCGAAGTTCCCGCAGGCCAGACCGTGATCTTGGACGGAGGGGAGGGCGACACCTCCCGCGAACTGGAAAGCGACATCGTCAATAATGGTACGCTGCGTATCGCGTATCCCGGAGGCGTCCTGCTCGGAAACCCGGTCTCGGGAACCGGGACCGTGTCGGTGGCCAGCAACACCGTGGTGACCGTTCTCCGCGCCGGGCTCCTCGCCGACGACGCCTCCCTGCGGCTGGACGGCGGCACGTTGACGCTCCACAGCGGCGGGACGCTCGGTTTCAACGAGACCACATGGCAGACCAACGGCGTTTCACGGTTCGTGACCAACGAGACCGGGGACGTGATTCTGGAAGCCAACCCCAATGTCAAAAGCACTGTCGGATCGGCGTTCCACAAACTCCGCATCCCCGCCACCAATGCCTGGGAACTCAACGCCGTTTGGCGAAAAGGCGCAGGAGGAGGTTGTGGCGGAGGCGACGGGTTCGCGATCATGCTGCAAAATGATGCGCGCGGAGCAAGCGCACTGGGTTCTTCCGGCTCTATCGGCATCTCGACCATCACGCCCAGCTTCGGCTATCGATTCTATTTGCTCAGCCAAAAATTTGCCTGGGTTGAGAACGGTTCTGCGGTGGGCGAGTTTGTGACCAACCTGTTCTCTTGGGGGGGCGGCGTCTTTACCGCCGACATGGCGTTCGACGGTAACCAGCTCACCGTGACTATGAGCCAAGGCACAAAAACACTCACGGTGACAAACACCAACGCGCGTGCGAAACTGGCTGCGGTGGGCGCAGACGCCTACGTCGGGCTCGGCAGTGCAACCGGCGGTTGCTGGGGACAGCAGTTCATCGACTCCTTCTCGTTCTCGTCGCTCTGGGAGCCTGGCTACCTGTTTACCAACGACCTCACCCTGGCGGCGAACAGCGCCTCGACGATCCAAGCGGCCGCTCGGGCCGTCGAAGGCCTGCCGCTGGAAATCGGCGATCTGATCTTCGAAAACGGCTCCGCCCTGACTGCGGTCCCATCCGCGGACTCGGACCCGGATTTGGTTTTCGCCCGTTTTGGCAACCTCACGGTACGGGGCGCCTCCGCCTGCCACATCGACGATGCGGGATGGGCCGCTTTCCGCGGCACAACCTGGACCTTTGTTCCCGGCGCCGTGCTGACGGTGACCGGCACCGTCACATTGCCCGAGACCGTGCTGGTCGCCATCGAAGGCGAGATCCCGCAGGGGAGAACCGATCTGGCAAACTTCCGCGGAGCGGACATCATGAATGCGGAGTCCGTCAACTTTGTCCTGGAGAACGACGACGGCAAGACCTTCCTGATTTTCCGCGACGGCATCCTCTACGTCAGCCGGATTCAGGGTTCCGTGTTGTTCCTGCGTTGAGCCTGCCCTGCGGTTTTACGGCAAACAGTAGTACAAGACCTTTTCCCGGTCCGCGGGGTGGGTTCCGCCCACCCCGTGCCGTTCGAAAGAGGCATAGCGCAGATCGTAAATCCGCTTGCCCTGATATTCGATCCACACCGGGCCGATGTTGAACCGGTCCCACCCCTGCCCCTGCCGCGCCGCGAGCACGGTCACCCGGTTGAGCTTCCGCAGGCGTTCCGGGGGGATCGCGAACGCGAGGATCGTCTCGTTCGTCGTACCCTGTGGAATGCTTCCCAGCGGTTCGCCGTGAATCTGGACCTCGCCCGGCGCATCGATCCCGCCCCGTACCTGTAGACAGAGCCGGGCCGGTTCTGCGGCCGCATAGGTCCCGGAACGCCCGTTCTCTACCAGATACCGGATCGCAAACGTGTTCGAAACCTGCTCGCAGATGGCAGTGACGGTCAGCGTGCAGTCGCCGTCGAATGCCGTGCGCGTGTCCAGCGTGCCACTCCAGAAAGACCAGAGTTCCTCGCGCGAGTCGAGCCGGAGCGCTACCGGCTGACCACAGTAATTCGCAGCGATCTCGGCCGGCCGCCCGAAATCCGTCACCGACACCGTCACCTTAACCGCTCCGGTCTGCACCGTGTCGGCCAGCGGCTCCACAATGGAAACCGGATACGCGCCCTCCCAATTCGTGTAGACCGTCTTCACCTTGCCGTCCCGGAACTGTACCAGCCGAAACCCCTGCGGCGTCCCGTCGATGTTCGGACCTCCCCACCATGCGCCGCTCAACGCTCCGCTGTGATACACCGGAAAACCCGCAAACGTCGCGGTGAAGGTCCGGTGGAGATGGCCGCAAAACGCACCGAGCACATTGCGCCCCTTGAGGCATTCCGCCAGCAGCGTTGCATCCCGCAGGGAAGGGATCGACTGGTGGCAGAACAGCAATACCGGTTTTTCCGCGGGCTGAAGCGCCAAATCCGCCTCCAGCCAAGCCAGTTGATTGCTTCCCAACCGCTCCTGATACGGCAGCGAGGTGCCGTCCAGCGCCACACAGTGCACGCCGGCCCAATCCCACGAATAGTGCATCGGCCCGAGCAGACGCGGATAGAGCCCCTTACCGTAAAAGGGATGTTCCCGGTCAGCGCCCTTATAATTGATCCCGACATGCTCGTGGTTGCCGGGCAGGTTGAAAAGCGGCATTGGGAAGCGGGCCGCCTCCATGTACCGTTCATACTGCGCCGGGGCCTTTTCCGGCGGCACAAAATCCACACCCCCCACCAGATCCCCGGTGTTGACCGCAAACGCGATCCGCATCGGATAGGTACCGGTCTGTTCCGCGAAACGCTTCAACAGGTCACCCCGTCCGATATGGGTATCCGTAAAGTGGATGAACGTGAACGCCTCGTCCTGAGCCTGCGGAGTGAGACCGAAATCCACGTCTCCTTCCGTG
Source organism: Kiritimatiellia bacterium (assembly GCA_033812795.1). GTDB lineage: Bacteria > Verrucomicrobiota > Kiritimatiellia > RFP12 > UBA1067 > JAPXSY01. The sequence continues at coordinate 20,213 of JAPXSY010000015.1, read as the reverse complement.
CCGGCCGCCTTCCAAAACGAACCGCTCACCGCGTGATCCCGCGGCACGCAGATCCAGATCGGGGTCGTCGCCTCCGGCCGCCGCGCCAGCCGGTACGCGCCTGAGGCATCCGTCACCACTACCTGCACACCGTCGCTCACCGCCACCCCCGCCACCCCGGGCTCGCCGGGTTCGGCGCGCCCGTTACGGTTGGCATCGAGAACCACCCTGCCCCCCACGCCGCCCTCTGCGGCCTGTGCCATACCCCATGCGAAAACAATCGCGACACATATCCCGATAAACTCTATCCCCCGCCTGCCTCTCCGTACCATATACCCCTCCTTAGCTGCGCTACCTGATTGCCCCCCGGTCTCCGCGCGCCGTAACGGATCAACCGGTCTTCTTTCCACTCATACCAAATTCCCCACAGTGCCGGCCAGCCCGGAATTGACCCTGATCCACCCGCACCGCTCTCCTATACCAATGCGGACGGAGCCCGCAACCCAATTTCGTCTCACACAACGGACACAAAGGCTTTACCGTGAAAAAAACCCATTCTCTTTCAAATGTGGCTTGTCAAAGCAAATGCCCCCAGAGCGGGGCCAAGGCGGGGGCATTTACTTTGACAAGTGAGGAAAATCGCATCTGGCCAAAATACACCTTGCGGCCCGTGCCCGGATTTTGTTACAGTGTATACCGTTTCAAGAGCGCCTCTAGCTCAATTGGATAGAGCATCTGACTACGGATCAGAAGGCTGCAGGTTCAACTCCTGCGAGGCGCGCCAGGAAAAACAACCTGATTGCGGGGTGGAGCAGCCTGGTAGCTCGTCAGGCTCATAACCTGAAGGTCGTTGGTTCAAATCCAACCCCCGCTACCATTTTCAAAGGGGTTTCCGCCAATGGAAACCCCTCTTTTTTTGTCGCTGGTCGCCCCCCCATCTTGATTTCATGAAGTTTCATGTGCTTCATGGGACGAATGCCAGAACCCGAAACCAGAAACCAAAACCACTTAATCCCTAGCCATCTTCACGATCTTGGGATCAAACCGGGCGATGATCTCCACGAGGTCGGCCTGCTCGCGCATGACTTTGTGAATGTCCTTGTATGCGCCTGGGACCTCGTCAACACCTGCGCTGAGGACCGTGATGCCGGCCGCCTCAAGTTCGCGCCTCACATTGGACCATGCAAACCGGTTTTTCGCCTCGCTGCGCGACATCAACCGTCCCGCTCCGTGGGCCGCGCTGTTCAGCGATGCCGCCTCGCCCTTGCCGCGCACCAGGAAGCCGGGGCTGGCCATCGAGCCGGGGATCATGCCCAGAACGCCAACGCCCGCCGGCGTGGCCCCCTTGCGGTGCACGATCACATTGCGTCCGCCGTGGGTCTCCTTCCATGCGAAGTTGTGGTGGTTCTCCATCTGAAACAGCACCCGGCTCTTCAACGCCCGTGTGAGTTTGTGGTGGATGATCTCGTGGTTGGCTGCGGCGTACATGCCCATGAGGTGCATGGCGCGCCAATAATCCCGCCCGGCATCGCTCGTCAACGAGAGCCAGCCTAAGTGCTGCATTTGCCTCGGGAGTTTCTTGTGCAGATCCCGCGCCACCTTCGAGAAGTGGTTGGCGATGATCGAACCGGCACCGCGGCTGCCGCTGTGCGACAGGATGGCCAGATAGGTGCCCGCCGGAAGATCGCGGATAGCCTCCGGCAGCGTCAGCGTCCCATACTCCACGAAGTGGTTGCCCGAACCGCTGGTTCCAAGCTGCCCCCGGGCCTTGCTCTTGGTTTGGGCGACCGCCTTACAGAAATCCCAATCCTCGTGCATCACCGGATGGTCGTGCGGCTTGGAGAACTCACGGCCTGCACCGAAGAGCGTCTGGGACTCCAGAACCCGGATCAGCTCGTCCCGGTGCCGCTCAAGACTGTTGACCGGCATGTCGATCACCGTCAGCTTCATCCGGCAGGCGATATCCACACCTACGGCATAGGGTATGACCGCATTGTCCGTGGCCAGCACCCCGCCAATCGGGAGGCCGTAACCGACATGCGCATCCGGCATCAGCGCACCCTGAACGGACACAGGCAACCGACATGCGTTCTGCATCTGCTCGATCGCGGCCGGATCGATGTCGCTGCCCCACATGCACCATGGTGCATCCGACTCTCGTTTGCCATACGGAGCGGATGCCGGGGATGACTCCGAGGCACGCTGTTCCAGCATCGCTTTCGCCAGAACACCGAAACGCGGATCCTCAAGAAACGCATCCGGAGCCGCGACCAGGTTTCGCAAACGTTCCGCAATCTGCCTCTTCTTCAGTCCTGCCTTCGTTGCCGACCCCACCAAACTCAAAGCCAGTTTCATCAACGGCCCCGACGAAACACCGGCCTTCTGTATATCCTTCGCCTTCATTTTACCCAGATTATACCGAGCATTTCGAGTGGTTGCAACGCAGGGATTTGTTTCGGAGTTTCATCCGCAGATTTTTCCTTTTGGGTTTTCTCATTCACGAAATACGAATGTGACGCCGATTCCGATAGCGATCCCAATTCCGATACCGATGCTCCGCAAGTCAGGCGAAAAAATTGGAGTGCGGCGGCAAGCGGTATTCCGCGCGATGCCGCTTTTTGAGCACGAGTGTGGCGGCAAAGCGGTGCGCAAAAGCGGTGCCGCGACCCGTGCACAGCGCGGCTCTTGTCACCGCACTCCAGATTTTCTACATCCTCTGTCGCTAGCTGATCAGGCGGTAGGTTTCCACGATATCGAGCCCGCGTGGTATCTCCCCCTTGACCTCGAGGTGCCAGGTAATCGGGTTGTGCGGATCCGCACCCCGCCCCATGAGCTCCGGCGGCAACGTGAGCCGGAACAAGCCCTCCTGCATCAGCATGGGCTGCTCCTGCTCGTAGACGACGAGCCGGTGAAGTTCGCGGCTGGCCGCTGTATCGTCGCCATGTTCCTTGGCGACGCCGCTTCCCACCAGGGATATGGTCAGCCGCGTCACTCGGTCTATCCGTCCGCGAATGCGATACGCGATCATCGTGGGCGCACCCGGCACCAGCGGATCCGGTGGCGGGATCAGGATGATCCGCGGGTTGAAAAGGCGGAGCAGCTCGACGAAAAATCCGACGACGCAGCCGGCACCGATCAGGACGAAGGGCACCAAAAAGAACGTCAAGAAGATAGGCCGTCCGCCCTTTTGCCATTCACGGAGACATTGCACGACAAAGACCGAGGTAGCGCCGTTCCAGAAGAGCGCGAAGGCAAGCACCCACAGCGGCCGCCCGGCACGGAACGCCGGGCACAGGGTCCAGGCGGAGGGTGGGGCTAACGGGTGGGCGAGCCGCCTGCGCTGACGGAGGATGCCGGAGATCAGCGCCATAGCCCCGATGACGGTAAAAATCAGCGGCAGCAGGCCGAGGTAGAGGGTTGCGCCCATGTCGCGCACGATCACGCTGTCGAATGGATCGGCGGGATTGACATAGACAAAGAGCGTACTTCCCGGCGGATGGGCGGCGACCACCCGCTGCTTGCCCTCGTAGTCGCTGCTCGAACCGGTGTTAAAGTTGTATCGATCGCTCTGGTAGTCACGCCCGTCGATGCGGTAACGGTAGGTGATGTCCACACTGTAGTAGGTTGTGTCTTCGTCGCTAGAATGCGAGCGCACCCGGCTTTGCTCGACGACCGCCTCGACCGGTGTCCAGTCGCGCGCGGCGCGCTGCCGGAGAAAGGGGCCAAGGAAGGTAAAATAGGTCACGCCCAGACCGGCCACGATAAAAATTGTTCCAAAGCGTATGGACACGGCCATGGTACCGCGTGACGGCTTGCCGCCGGAAAAGTCGCTTGTCGGCGGTTCCGGTCGGTTGCGGTGCCAGACAAAGAAGATAAGGCCGTAGCCGGAGAGGACAAGCGGCAGCGCCAAGAGGATCGGCACGATCATGCCGCCCACGGAAAGATCGCGCCGGATCAGCGCATCGTCCGGCGCTGCGGGATTGACGTAGCAGGTTGTGCTGGTGCCTTGCGGGTACTGGCTGAGCAGCCGCTGCGCATCGTTGATATGTTTCTCCCGCAGACCGCCCTCGTGGGTGAAGCGGCGGCTGGTGTAGCTGTGCCCGTTGAAACTGTAGGTGAACACGGTGTCGAAACGATGCTGTTCGTCATCGCGAGTGATGCTCGATTCGACGATCTCGCAGGGTGTCGCTATCCAGTGGCGCGTATCCAGTTGCCGCAGGGAACTGCGGACAGCCAGCACCAGCATCACAAGGCCGACGGTGCCGAAGATCAGCCCGAAGATGATTGCGGAGATCCGTCCGCCCGTACGGGTACGCGACGTGCGCTCCGTGATTCCTTTGCTAGGGAAGCTGATTTTCATGCGGTGCTCCTGTGGTGGGTAGAGAACGCAACCATCCTACACCCTTTCGACCCCCGAATGAATGGCGAATACAAAACAACTTGCAATCGGTTAGCCCGCCACCCGCGCTTCGCACGGGAATGCAAATGAGGATAACTTTGGGTGTAAGTTATAGGCAAGCTCGCCGCGCGCCGGAGCCGCGAGAAAACTCTGGGATACGTTTTTATGACAGGGTGACAGGATTAAAAAAATCATGTTAATCCTGTAATCCTGTCAATTTATAGGCAAGTGACAGGGGGCATATGCGTCGAGCGCGTGTTTTGGCGGACTTCTTGGCCTTGCCGCAAAACCCCTGCCCTCTGAACTCTTTAACCTTCTGCGATTCAACTTTATTGAATCGCTCCCGTTTGCCACAGTCGGGGCGGAAGGGGCTGCGGGACTACGAAAGGGGCTCAGTCCGAAGGAGTTTCTTTATTTTCGGGGCGTTTGCAAAACTTAATGATGGTGGAGGTCAGCCAAGCCATGACAATGGTAATGATGAACAACCCCAGCATGCCTTGCCACATGATAGTAAGTGAGATGCGTACGTTTTCGGCGTGTTCCATGGGTGATCCTCCGGCTCTTGCTATTGCAGGTATTTCAGGACTAGACTCAACACCAGGCCGCTCGCGGCCACCGAGGCGATCTGCCCCGCGACGTTGGCGCTGACAGCCTGCATGATCAGGATATTGCCCGGGTCCTCTTTCATCGCCAGTTTATGAATGACCCGCGCCGACATGGGGAAGGCGGAAATGCCTGTAGCCCCGATCATGGGGTTGATCTTCTTGCTCAAAAAGAGGTTCAGAAACTTCGCGAACAGCAGGCCTGCGGCGGTGTCGCAAACGAAGGCGAAAAGCCCCAACCCGAGAATCATCACGGTGTCCCGCGTGACGAATTGATCCGCCTTCAGGGTGAACGCGATGATGATGCCCAGCAACAGCGTGATCAGATTGGTCAGCTCGTTTTGCGCGGTTCTGGACAACGATTCCAGCACACCGCATTCGCGGATTAGGTTGCCGAACATGAGGAAACCGATCAGGGAGACGGCCGCCGGGGAGATCAGACCGACGACGATAGTCACAGCGATAGGGAAAAGGATACGCACACTTCGCGGAATGTCGGAGTCCTTTGTCGGCTCCATGCGGATGCGCCGCTCCTCGCGCGAGGTCAGGAGGTAAATGACCGCCGGCTGGATGATCGGCACCAGCGCCATATAGGAATACGCGGTAACCGCGATCGCACCCATGTACTTGGACTGCAAGACCTGGGCGACCAGAATCGTGGTGGGGCCGTCGGCGGCACCGATGATGCCGATCGCCGCCGCGTCTTTCAAATCAAAGCCCAGCACGCAGGCCAGGACGATGGTCGCGAAAATGCCGAAATGGGCGGCGGCGGCGAAAACGAAATAGATCGGGCGCTGGAACAGCGGCGAGAAATCGATCATCGCGCCGATGCCGATGAACAGCAGGAGCGGCAGGATTTCGGACGATTCGATGCCGACTTCGAAAAGCCACTGAATCGCCCCCTGAGTTTCGCCCACCCCCGGCAGAACCTGATTCAGCGCTCCGCTAAAGGGTATGTTCACCAGAATGGCGCCGAAGCCCATCGGCAAAAGCAACATCGGCTCGCACTGTTTCTTGATCGCCAGCCAGATCAGCGTGAAGCCTACGGCAAACATCACCGCCTGTTGCCAAGTGAACGCCCTGATCCCATCCAATAGAAAATCCATACTCCCCTCGCAGGTTACCCTCGCGTCCGAACAACCTAACATTGCCGACCAGAAAACTTTGCCATCCTACGTCTTTCGGCCCCCGCCGTCAACGCCGGGCTTCGAAAACCGCCCTAAACGGGTGCAAAGTCATTTCATCATCTCCGCCCAAGATATTCTCACTTCAACAGTCGGGAGTCGATACGATAAAGCATCTTCTCGACTTCCCGTTTGCCGATCTCGGTGTCCGCGTAATCAAGTGGCGTCGACCCGCTCAGCGCAGTTGCAGGCATCTTGAACCACTGCCCGGCCAGCTCACGCGAACCCAACACCCGTGTCGCGAGATGAAACAACTTGCCCAACCGGTAGACCCGCTCAGACTCATTCTGATCCAACCGTCCGGATACTCGCCGCCGCCGCAGGGTACTGTCACTCATCCCCACAACCTGTAGAAGCCGGGAAGTCGGGATATTCAGTTCGGAACAAAGCTGATAAGTGTCTAAATACCTGTCCCTTTGTCGGAAAAATCATGTCAATCTTGTCGTTTATGCGCCCGCGCAGCGGGAAATCATGTCCAAAAAACGCATCCCAACTTTCACCAGAAACGCATTGTCTTCGCATGACCCGCCCTGTCACCAACCGCGTACAAGCGGTTGACATAATCCAGCATTTCGATGACCTTTGTCTGTTCGATGCGGGTGACGAGATACTCATGCGGACTGATCGATTCGTTTTCAACACACCGGGCGGTGTGTCCGTGACGTCCAAACAAGCGCGTGTTACATCACGACGGGCGTCAGGGGACACAGTGGGGACGACACAGCGGGGACAGGTAATGTGACGTCCGGAACTCCAAAGAGGCTTCCAAACTGTCCAGGCGCTACCGACGTAAACTGGGGTTGCCCTTGCCCGAGGCAAACTCGCGTGCCACGGTCGCAATCCAGAAGTCCGCCATCCGCATGTGTGCCGCGTACGTGGGATGAAACGCATCCCAGAACCAGTAGCGCGGCCGCGGTTCTTCCTTGAGCAGCTCTTCTGAGAACAGCTTTTGAAACGGCACAAACACCAGATTGTAGTCCGTCGCCACGCGCCGCACGGTCGCTTGGCGCGCAAGAAAATCAGGATTGGTGTCCTCTGGCAGACGAAACGGTTCGCACAACACGATCTTCATTTTCGGATTTGCCGCGAGAGAATTCGTCACCATGAAGCGCAAATTTCGTTCGTAGTCGGCAACAGGCACAAACCAGCCGTCGCTCTTGCGCAGGTAGTCGTTGATGCCGATCAGGATCGACAGTACGTCCGGCACACGCGGCTTGTTCCGCTCGCCCGGGAACACACCGCCATAACCGCTTTCGTCCGGCGTGTACGGAACCGCGTCATGATGCCAGCGCGCCACAAGATTGGAACTCGTGTGCCCGCTGACGCCGCGATTACCGAACTGAAGACGCAGATCGGGGCGGTAGGCTAAATAGCGCATGGCGATTTCCGCCTGATAACCGTGACCCAGATAGTGGTTCATATCGCGCAAGCGCCCGCCGTGCGTAATGGAATCACCTTGGAAAAGAATCACCGAATGGGGTGCGAACAGCTCCTCGACAATCGTCATCCGCTTAGGCGGGACCGTGCCGTTGCATTCCGCGTCAGCCACCGCACCGCACGCCAACATCATCGCGATGCCAGTCAACCACTTCATCTTCGTCATGTCTGCATACTCCTTCTAATCAGCGCCTCTGAGTTTCGTGTGGTTTTTCCTTGAGGAATCTGAGCGAATTCTCAAAACCGCCCGGCCGGTTCTGCTTGAGCCAAAGCGTGCGATAATCCTCTTCCAGAGACTTCGCATCGGGCACCTTGCCCTGCGCATGCGCTTCAATGAGGCCGTAGAGGAAGTCGATGGTCGCGAAATCCTCTTTCACCCAAGTCGGCGCTTTTTCGAGTTCGGCAAGTGACTTCGCCTCCCGAACGACGGCAAGAGATTCCGGCCCGATCTTCTCGGACTGCGGAGTGCTGTAGCAGTGGTAAAGATACCGCAGGTGCGGTGTTGTCTCGTAGACGTCCCCGTACCGTATGAGCGCCGCCCCGACCGCAACCCCGCAGATCGCATCGACCTTCGCGGCGATTTCGGCGCGCGTCAGGTCCTTGCCCTGCACAAGGCCCGCCGCATAGACAAGCGACGGAAGCGCCACAATCCACGGCTGATGGTGTCCGCCGTCGCCCCAGTCGCAGACCATCAGGCCTTCCGCACCATGACGCCGCCCCGCCTCGCACGCCTCCTTCACATTGCCCAACATGTTCTTCGTGCGGCCCGAGGGACCACACCAGCCGCTCGTCCCCGGACAGACGTAGAAGCGGACCTCGTCAGCCGCGAGCGCCGCGCACTTCTCATCGAACTTGTCGCCGCCGCCCGCCGTGTAGCCGTAGACAAGCGCGATCATGTCCTTGGGGATCTCGCGGATCAACTCGGGATACTCGAAAATCGCGTCTGCCCAGAACATGGATTGGCGCTGGCGCTGGTAGGCGAGCTTCCGAACGGCGAGCACGTGGTCGAAATAGGTACGCGCATAACCGTCTTTCGCGACCTTTGCCGCACTGCGGCAGTTTTTATCCCAGAGGTCGTATACCTCGTCGCAGCCGATGTTCACGTAGCGACTCTCGGCGCACGGCAGGAGCTGGTCGAAAAGGTCGCTGAGAAACTTGAGGGATTCGCCGCCGGAGGCGACGAGCGTGACCGGCCCGCGCTTCTTCTTGAACTTCGGCGCCTCGATATTCGCGCCGTCCGGACACTCCGCAAGGCGCTTGCGCAAGTCGGCGACCTCGAACCACGGCCCCATGTGCGCGAATGTGTTCTGGCTGGGAACGAGATCCATGCCCTTCGACCGGCAGTACGTTGAAAGCTCGCGCATCTCGTCAGGCGTCATGGGGCTGCGGTCCTTCCACGCCGCCTCGTAGCCTTTGTATGCGAACGCGCACTCCATATAGAGCTGAAACTGCGTGTAGCCGAGTGAGGCGATTGTGTCGACGATGCGCTTCAGATTCGGCAACGTCGGGACTTTGCCGCGCGAGATGTCGAGTTGGTAAGCGAGCACGAAGGGACGCGTCGGCGGTGGATCAAGCCGGTACATCGCGGCGTTACGGACCTCGTTCGTCCCGATCTGCAACTGGAGACGCGTCGCCGCGACAGGAACGCGCAGAAGCGCCGTGTAGAGCGACCAGCCGTCCCCGGAAACGCCCTCTTTTGTAAACGCGACGTGCCGGACGCCCCCCGGTTCCCAGTTCCAGGCCAGTCCGTTCTGCCAGCGCGCGACCGCAGCGGTCTCGCCCTTTGACTCAAAAGTCACCGCGAAGTAGTTGCGGTTTGTCACCTCCTCATGGACGATGAACGTGCCGGGACGCGCATGCCCGAAGTTAGGCAGCGTCTCAAGGAGATTCCACCGCGCAGGATCCTTCTTCGCCGCAGCGAGTTCTTCGAGCATAAACGCATGAGGGTCGCGGACGAGCCGGAGTTTCGCATCGAGCCCGAGTTCCTCATCCCATGTGATGCGCGAGAGGAGAGCGTTCCACGGCTTCATCGCGGCGTCCAGCTCGTGCTCCCAGTCGACAAAGCCGAAACGCTCGCCGTAGATGCCCAAATATCCGTCCGCGGCGTTTGCGGCCGCTTCGAGATCGGCGTAGAACGCCCCGGCGCGCGAACCGTTTACGGGCGCGCGGTACCAGTTGTTCGGCTGACCGCGCTTGCCCGCGCGGACGCGGTACTTGGAGCCCACGTACTGGTCGAGGTAGAGAAGGAACGAGTTGCGGAACTGCGCACGGTATTTCGCACGATTCTCCGGCGCGACGGCGACAAGCGCATGTTTCATCATGTGGACGAACGTCCTCTCGAATGTTCCGTCCGCGCCACGGAAGGTGTAGGCGTCCTCGTCAAAGTCGATCACCACCGCCTCGGGCGGCATAACATCGAGGAGTCCGTTCAAGAACTGCGGGAAAAGCCGGTTCGATTCGCGGATCGCCTTCAAAGGATCAGGTGCCTGCACCTGCCGACGGACGCTCGAAAACGCCCAGAAGAAACCGAGCCGGACGTCTGGGAACTCCCTGAAGATCGCACCGCACACCTCCCGTCCGCGCTGCCGCATCTTCTCGGCCGCAGCTTCGTAATCCCCGTCACCGGGGCGAAACTCGAACTGATGAAGTCCGTGGTAATCCTCGTTGTCGAGTTGGATGCCGCGGAAGCCGCCCGCCTTTGCAATCTTCGCGAGCATGCCGTAGTTGTGGGCGATACGCGCCCAGGCTGCGTCGTCGTCGAGACGGACGCGGCCGCCGTGCTTCGCAAGATTGCGTTCGGTGTTGCGCGCGGAGAGTCCCGCAGAGATGAAGTTTTCCTTCAGTTTGCCGCGGGAGTTGATCGCCCGATACGTCTCGACCAACTTCTCGAACGACTCGTAGCGCCAAGCGGGATCGTTGAAGATGTAGCCCGCATCCAGCAACGCGTCGTCCTGCGGCGCCGAACACTGGATCGCCACACCGTCGAAGGCCGTCTGTTCGAACTTCGGCATCATCTTCAGTATCTGCTCGGGCGTCGCCCGCCCGATGTCCCAGCCGGTGGCGATGTACTTGAGCCTGTATCCGCCCGCAAAGGACATCGCTGCCATCAGCGCAAGCCCCACAGCACACGTCAACACTCTGAGCTGTTTCATTTCCCCTCGTCCCGAAATGATTACCCTGCAGTATTATTCCACGCCGCGATCATTATTGCCGAACCGGACCGAAAGAGTCAAACCGTCTGCCCACCATCAGTCAATGCGCACGACTCGTCCTCGTCCCCGTCCGCGTGTATGTTGACGTTGGCTGCGCTGAACTTTCGATTCCGATCGCCAAGGTGTCGCCCAAGGAGCGGGACAGGATCAGCAGCCATCATCGAATCCTTTGATGCGCAGCCGGGAGCGCGGGCATCTTGCCCGCTTTGTGGCGCACGGCGCGTTGTTGCGGGCGGGGACGCCCGCGCTCCCGTCTGGACCAGGCGCCTGAAACCAAAATTTCAACGGTCACGGGAACGAGGATACGCCCAAACCCCGTATGCCTTGCTGACCTTATAACGTGACGCCCTTCCGGATTTCTGTCATACTATTGGAAACGTTTTAAGGATCAAAAGGATTACAAGGACACTATGGCTCAAAAGACTCCCCCTCGCAAATCGCAACGTGACCACCGTGTTGAAATGAGCGTCGAAGGGCTCAAGGAAGACTATGCCTGGCATATGCGTTATACCCTCGCCAAGGAGATGGAAAACGCTTCGCCGTTTGACCAGTACACGGCCTTTGCCTACTGTGTGCGCGACCGTATCATCGAACGCTGGATCGAAACCATCGCCTGCCACCGCAATCAAAACGTCAAGCGCGTCTATTACCTCTCCCTCGAATTTCTGATCGGGCGTCTGCTCGGCAACAACGTCATCAACCTGAAGATGGACGAGATCTGCCGGGAGGCGCTTGCGGATTACGGCATCGACTGGCACGCCCTGCGCGACATTGAGGTCGACGCCGGGTTGGGCAACGGCGGTCTCGGCCGACTCGCCGCCTGTTTTCTGGACTCCATGTCGACGCTCAACCTGCCCTGCGTGGGATACGGGCTGCGTTATGACTACGGCATCTTCAAACAGCGGATTGTGGACGGCCAGCAGGTCGAGGAGCCGGATCACTGGCTCAAAGAAGGTTCGCCCTGGGAAGTGGCGCGGCCGGAAAACACCCAGATCGTCAACTTTGGCGGCCGGGTCGAGTGCATCACCAACGGCCGGATCGAGTGGCGCTGGGTCGAGACCGAACAGGTCATCGGAATCCCGTACGATCTTCCGATCGTCGGATACGGCGACACCGTGAACACGCTGCGGCTCTGGTCGGCGCGGGCCAGTGACGAATTTCACCTCGATGACTTCAACAAAGGGTCGTACGTCGAGGCGGTCGAAAACAAAGTGCTGGCCGAAAACCTCACCAAGGTCCTCTACCCCAATGACAATGTGCTGGCGGGCAAAGAGCTGCGTTTGCGGCAGCAGTATTTCTTCGTTTCCTGTTCCCTGCAGGATATCCTGCAGCGTTTCCGTCTCAAAAACAGCGACTGGCGGCTGCTGCCCGAAAAAGCCTTCATCCAACTCAACGAGACCCATCCCGCGCTGATCATCCCGGAACTGATGCGTCTGCTGGTGGACCGCGAAGGGCTCGACTGGGACACCGCCTGGTCGATCACCCGCACCTGTACCGGTTACACGAACCACACCGTGCTACCAGAGGCTCTGGAGAAGTGGAGCGTCGCGCTGATGGAGCGTCTGTTGCCGAGGCACATGCAGATCATCTACGAGATCAACGGGCGTTTCCTCCGGCAGATCGCGTCCCTGTGGCCCGGAGACATGCGTCGTCTGGCCCGTATGAGCTTGATCGACGAGCAGGGGGAACGTTCCGTTCGGATGGCCAATCTGGCGATCGTCGGCTCCTCCGCAGTGAACGGCGTGGCGCGCCTCCACTCGGAGATTTTGAAGACCTCCCTCTTCCGGGACTTTTACGAACTCAACCCCAAGGCTTTCTCCAACAAGACCAACGGCATCACCCAACGACGCTGGTTGCTTAAGGCCAATCCCCAACTCGCGACGCTGATCACCGAAGCGATTGGCGACGGATGGATCGTTGATCTCGAGCGGCTCCGGGAGTTGGAGGGGCGTCTTGACGACACAGCCTTCCTCGCCGCCTTCAGAAAAGTCAAGCAGGCGAACAAGGAGATGCTGGCAAGTCATATCCACGCAACGGTCGGGATCGAGGTCTCCCCTGAAGCGATCTTCGACGTGCAGGTCAAGCGCCTGCACGAGTACAAACGCCAACTGCTGCTCGCGCTGTACATCATCGTGCTGTACAACCGGCTGGTGGAGGATCCAAAGTACAAACCGTTCCCGAGGGTCTTTCTCTTCGCGGCCAAAGCCGCGCCCGGTTATCTCACGGCCAAACTGATCATCCGCCTGATCCACGGTATCGCGGATGTGGTGAACCAGAACCCGCATATCCGGGAGCGCCTGAGTGTGGTCTTCCTGCCCGATTACCGTGTGTCGCTGGCCGAAAAGATCATCCCCGCCGCCAATGTCAGCGAACAGATCTCTCTGGCCGGCACCGAGGCATCCGGCACCGGCAACATGAAACTCATGCTCAACGGTGCCCTGACACTCGGCACGCTGGACGGCGCCAACGTGGAGATTCATGAGGCGGTGGGCGACGAAAACATCTTCCTCTTCGGCCTGCGGGCCGAGCAGGTGAATGAGTTGCGTCCTGTCTATTCCTCACAGGCGATCTACCACGCGGATCCGGAGATTCGTCACGCGATCGACATGATCCGGCATAATGTGTTCAGTCTGCTCACGCCCGGCATTTTCGATCCGCTGATCCGGTCCTTGCTCGACTACAATGACCAATACATGCTGTTGGCGGATCTGCGGGACTACATCGAGACCCAGGACAGGGTGGAAGCGCTGTACCGGAAACCGCAGGAGTGGGACCGAAAGGCGCTGATCAACGTGGCCCGTTCCGGCTGGTTTTCCTCCGACCGGACGATCCGCGAATACGCACGTGACATCTGGCACGTCGAACCGGTCATACCCGCGCAGCCTGAATCCTGACGGCGCGGTCTCCGCAACGAAGCGCGGGAGTTCAGTCCGTGTCCGGAGCGAGATCCGGGCGGTGCTGGCGGAGTGCCTCCGCCAGCCCCGTCATCCCGGCAAAGTGCCATGCGTCCAACTGATGCCGCCGTCCGTTCCGGAGCGTCAGAACCACGATGCCCTTCGTGTCCCACTTCGACCAGTCGATCCGCGCGAGTTCCGTATACGGTATTGACACATTCCCGAATCCGCTCCCGCTCAGGCCCGAATCATCCGCCGCAAACTGCAGCCGCGCCTTGCGCGCCACCGTGAGCAAAGCCAGCAACGCCAGACCCAAGGTCACCGCAGCCTGAATGGATTGCGATCGAAGGTCGCGCGTGTCGTATACCGGCCCCTCGAACAATCGACGGACCTGCTCAGTCTGCATCGCGCGCACCCTCTCCTTATCAGCGGCAGCGGCCGGGACTCTCAACTCTCCCAGCTTTTTGACCAATTTGGAAGGCGCGCGCCTCCCTTGCGCGGCAAACACGGCATCTATCGGACGTGTTCCCTCCGCATCCCGATCAAGCCAGGCTTCCGCTGAAAGACCTTGGGCCAGCAACGCCGACCGCGCCACATCCAGCGCACGGTTCTGCCTGGGCCAGGCCACGAAGCCGTCGTACAGCGACCACAGGCTCAACCCGATCATCAGCGCGCCGACACCCAAAAGCCTCAACGCATACTCCCGATTCAACTTCGCCTCAGCCCTCTTCACTTTCCCTCCGTCCTTTTCCCGACACCCACTTCACCAGAACCCGTACTGTCCCGACACAATCACATACACCCCGAGCAGCAGATTGGTGAACCCGTGCGCCAGCGCTGCAGCCCAGACACTGCCGGTCCGCACCGTCAACCATCCGTAAACAACCCCTGCGAGCAACCCTGCGGCCCACCGGTCATGCTCCAACGCGAACACCACCGCCACAATCCAAAACGACTGCGCGTCCCAGACAGTGAGCGGCACTTCCGTGAAACGGTTCTGGCGGAGCCAGCGGTAAAAAAACCCCCGGAAAAAAAACTCCTCGATCACCGCGATGACGCCTGCCGAGCCCACCAGTCGGCATACGGTCAAACCCCATCCGGCCTGCTCCGGCGCGTACGAGAGCGCTCGATGTCCCGGCGGCAGCGCCGGAAACCACGCCGGGTCAACAAAGTCCGGCAACGTACCCGGAAACAGAATCAGCCACCGATGATAAAACGCCTGAAACGCGGGCGCCACGCGCGTCATCCAGGGCGTCTCCGGCACAATCCAGACCCCCGCCACCGCCGCGCCCGCAAGCAGTGCGGGCAGCACCTGGTTTTTTTTCAAGGCCGGATAGACGCGCCAAGGCGCGAACCACAAAAACAGCGCGGCACAGGCAACGGTTTTGAGTGCATAACTCCACGGGTATAGGCCACGCGGGCACATCCCGACCGCCTCCAGCCCCTGCAGCAACAGCAGCACGCCGATCCAAAGCGCGAACGGTGCGACATGTCCCGCCAACACCTGACTCTCCCGTTTCACCCGCGCGGCACTCCTTTACCCGCTATCCCCGGCAGCATCAGTTTCCGCTCTCAGCAGCCCGCCGCCATTCGTCCCACTGCTCCTGCGTCGGCGCGGTCACCACCTCGAAAAGCCGCCAGGTGCCGAAGGTCGCGGCATACAGCAGCCGGTCTCCGCCCAATACGTACAAATCGGGGTATTTCCAAAACACGCTCTCCGAACGCGCCGCCCCGGTCGGACGCGGCACCAGCACATAGAGATTCTGGCCGGGATACGCGCGGCGCAACGCGCCCACATGCAGGTCCAGATTGGGCTGGAGCCGCCCCCCCGTATAACCGCGCAACAGATCCAGCCCGGCGTATCCCAACACGAACACCCGGCCGTACGGCGTGCGGGATTCGACAAAAGCCTCGACTTGCCGCGGGATGTCGGCATCGGCATTTTCCGCACCCGCCGACAATTCCGACACAGGTGCGCCGCCCAGCCAGAACCGACTCAGGCACACGAACAACCCGAGTGCGACGGCCAAGCGGACAGGCGACTGCCGCAGTCGCGCAAGAGCCACAACCAGCACCGCCAGCGCCGCGACATACAGCGTCCCGACGTGCCACCCGACACCGAAGCGCGTCAGCACCCATCCACACACCAACAGCTCCACCGCAAACGAGATCAGCACAGCGGAGGCCGCCACCGGACCCGCGCCGGGCGCCTCAGGCGTGCGCGCATCGCAGACCCACGTCATGATCAGGGCGGGCAACAGGGCCAGCCCCGAACCCAGCACCGCCAACACAAACACGCCGGGCTGCGGCAGCAGATACGACAGGGACCGCACAAAAAAGAACGGGTCACCCAAAACCAGCCGGTTCATCAGAATCCAGACCCCGACCGTATACACCAACGGCAACCCGCCGAGCAGCACCCAGGCCTGTATGCGGCCGCGCGACTCACGCTTCCCGCAGGCCGCCAGCGGCAACATCCCCACCGCCACACCGGCCGAGACAAAGGCGGGCAATCCGCACAAGGCGAGCAGGGCTCCGGCCCAGCCCGCAGTGACCACATCACGGATCCTGCGGTACGCCGCCCAATCCGCCAGCGCCGCCCCCCCCAACAGCATGAACAGGGTCATCAGCGCCGTGCGGATCCCCAACGTCTGCGCCTGCGGCGAAAGCATCACCATCCCCACCACGGCGGTCTGCGCCAGCACGATCCGCACACCCGACTGCCCGGTCGCCTTGACGGCCTCGCGCACGGCCCACAGCACCAGAAACCATGCCGTGAAAAATGCGCCCATCCCGGCCAACGGCTCGGGAAAGATCCAAGCGAACGGCAGATAAAAGAGCACCGGCAACGGCGCGACCCAGCATGAACCGAACAACGCCTGCCGCCCCACCGTGGTCCCGGCCAGCAATTCGCGGCAAATACCCGCCTCCTGCGCGCCCGGCACACACGCGGACACATAAACCCGCACGAAAACCAACAATGCCACAGCCAGCACGAACGGCGTCACCCCGCCTGTCAGCATCCGGACCCACCGGTACGTTTTCCGATCCTCTGTCATACCCTACCCTGCCTTCTCGTACGCGCCACCACACTTTCCTCTCAGCCCCGCCGCACCGCCGCGGGACCGGCTGGAGACCCCAAACCATGCTGCGTCTTCTCCCACACAAACGGATCACGGAAAAACTGGATGACCGCCCGCCACCCGCTGTAACTCATCATCATCCAATAAAACGGTGTGAGCAAGGCCCACCACATCAGGCTGTCCTGCCTCCGTTTGCAGCACCCCAGCAGATTCACGTACAGGAAAACGAAATTCCCCAAGAACAGACAGACCGCGCCAGCCGCGAAAACCGGACCGGGGAAGAGTTGGGCGACCCCTTCCGGGCGAAACACAAACCAGACCAGCGTCATCATCCAAAACACCGGATTCACCAGCACCGAGAAGGTCACCCCCCCAATCAGCAACTGGTAATGCAGGAAATTCACCACCCCCAGTTCACGCAGCAGCGCGAGCGGCCGCCGCATGTGTACGAACCACGTCTGGATGTAACCTTTCTGCCAGCGGGTACGTTGCCGGATCCAGAACGCGGGGCGGCTGCACGCCTCCTCCCATGTGGTGGTTTCCAGCATACGTGTGGCGTAGCCCGCGCGTGCCAGCCGAACCCCCAGATCGCAATCCTCCGTGACATTGTAGGCGTCCCATCCCAGCAACTCCCGCAGCACCTCCGTCCGAAAATGATTGGAGGTGCCGCCCAACGGAATGACCGCGCCGAGTGCCGCCAACCCCGGAAGTTGAAGGTCGAACCACGCGGAGTACTCGGCCGTGAACCAGCGCGTCAGCGTATTCTGACGGGGGTTGTAATAATTGAGGCGCGATTGGATACAGACCACATTATCCGGCGAGGACTCGAAGGCCAGAACCGCTTTTTTGAGCTGGTCCCGTTCCGGGAGGTCCTCCGCATCATAAATCACGAGATATTTGCCCCGGGCCAACGCCAAGCCCACATTGCACGCTTTGGGCTTGGTCCGCGGAAAAGACGGCGGCACGACCGTCAGCCGGAACCCTTGGGGCATGGAGAGGGCACGCGCGGCCTCGCACGTGGCGTCATCGTCCGCCTCCAGCAGAATCTGCACGTCCTTCTTGTCCGCCGGATAATCCAAAGCCTCCAGCGACGCCACCATCTGCTTGACTGTCTCCGGCTCTTTGTACATGGGCACCAGCACGGAGAAAACCGGCCATTCCCGAGGCTCGCACGCGACCAGATCCTGCGGCGAGAAGCGCAACAGCGCAGAGGGCGACAGCGACGCGCGGATCACAATGAATTTGTACAGCATGATCACGACATACAGCGCGGTACAGACCGCGATCAGCACCTGTGCCGTCCGCAACGGCCACACCAAAGCCGCAACAGCCACACCCGCAACCACCGCGAACAGCCAGCGCTTCTGCGCAAGCGTTATCGGCTGCGACGCACTCCAATCCGGCCGCATGTGCGACAGCGCCAGCGGGTCAATCTTGGCGATGTCTTCCTGCGTCGGCACTTCGTTCCTGATGCTCATGCTTCGATATCCCTCCCCCAAACCCCATCCCCGTATCACTGTACCACACGTCCCTCACAAGAGGAAGAGTGTTGCCACACCTTTCCGCCTCCGCTAAGATACCGAATAAAGTTGGAACCGCGAAGGGAGAACTCGGCATGAGGTGCACAGGCATGGAAGCACGGAACCGGATGCTGCGGCAAAGTGCGCGCGGTATCGGGTTCGTGGCACTGGTCTTCAGTCTTACGGTCGCGGCCCTGCTGACCGCGGACGCTACCCGCTCCGGTTCAGCGGAGACCGTGCGTGCCGAAACGCTGCAACGGACACTGGCGGCGAGCCGCACCACCCCGACGGATCCGGATGCCGTAGCGTTCGCGCGCGAGTTGGATCGTCTCGCGCGACGCGCCTATTTCAACAGCCTGACCTTCCGTCAGACGGGCATGCTTCTCTTGGCCGTCGGCTTAATCCTCACTGCGGCCGGTTTCGGTGTCGCCTGGCGTCTGACCCTGCTGATCCCGGACCCGCGCACATTAGGGGAATCCGATCCCGCCCGAACAGACCGCATGGCAGTCAACGCGGTTCTGGCGACCGGTGGCGTATTACTGCTTTGCGCCGTTGTGCTGCATGTGACCCAGCGCCGCCGCACTGCCGCCCAATCCGCTGACCGTGACCTGCGCGCCCGCCTGCAAAATCCGGCAGCCCCCCCCGACGCGACGCGCGTCTGTCCCTGTCGCCAAGGCACCGATCCGGCCGCGCTTACAGAGCACTGGCCCTTTCTGCGGGGTCCGGAGATGTCGGGCCGCTCCCCCCTCCCCCGCTTCCCGGTACGCTGGAACGGCGTCACCGGCGAAAGCGTCGTCTGGAAGACGGAGTTACGACACGGCGGCTCCAGCACACCGGTGGTCTGGAGCAACCTCCTTTTTCTGACTTCCGGAAATGCCGAGGCACGCAGTGTGATGGCGCATGATACGAAAACCGGATCCCTGCTGTGGCACACCGAGATTCCGGATGGAGACAAAACGGGCGCAGCACTGCCGGATGTGATGGATGAGACCGGCTTGGCCGCATCGACCCCGGCCTGCGATGAGCGCCATGTGTACGCGGTGTTCGGCACCGGGGACCTCGTGGCGCTGGATCACACCGGCAAACCGGTGTGGCAGATTTTTCTGGGTCGTCCGAAAAACACCTATGGACATGCCTCCTCGCTCGTCTATTGCGGACGCATGCTGATTGTGCAGTGGGACCAAGAGGAGCACGGCCGCATCTTGGCGTTGGACAAATCGACCGGGCGTACTCTATGGGAGACCCCGCGCTCAGCGGGCATGTCCTGGAGCACGCCCGTGATCATGCCGGTCTGTGACGCGTTCCTTCTGTTGGTGCATGCGACGCAGCAGACCTGGGGAATGGATTTGGCGACCGGCGCGAAGCGGTGGCAGGTCGAGGCGGTCGGGGGCGAGGTGGCGCCCTCGCTAACATGGGAGGGTGATGTCTGGCTGGCCGCGAACTGTTATTCAAAGATGGTCGCCTTCCGTCTTCCGCCGCAGGGTCCGCCGGAAAAACTCTGGGAGTGGGAGGACGGCAACCTGCCCGATGTGGCCAGTCCGGTCATCCTCGACGGTCTGGTGTATCTGGCCAATGATGCGGGCGAGGTATTCTGCCACGATCTGACCAACGGGAAACAGGTCTGGCTCAAAGAGTTTGAGGACGGCTTCTACGCTTCACCGGTTGCCGCAGGCGGTCATGTGTATGTGGTGGATCGCGTCAAAGGTGTTTTCCGCGTCTTTGCGGCGGGCCGCGAAGGCCGGAATGTTTCGACCAACCCCATGGGCGAGGCTGTCAGCGCCACCCCGGCCTTTGCCCGCGGACACATTTTCGTACGGGGTCGGAAGCACCTCTGGGCCATCGGGATGTAATGTAGTCCGAAAGCTCGGGCAAAAAAAGGGGGGGCCGCGGATCGGGACGATCC
>JAPXSY010000014.1:0-51755 GCA_033812795.1 Kiritimatiellia bacterium | reverse complement strand
GCGGACCCGCGCCTCGACCTGTTCGAGCAACCGCCGCCCAAATCCGAAACCCTGAAACTCGGGACGCACCGCCAACCAGTACCAGTCGAAACTGCTCCGGGTACAGGGGATCGGACCGAAAGAAGTGTATCCGATCACCTTCCCGTCGCACTCGGCCAGCACGAACTCGTATCCCGAGGCCGTGCCTTTGGCAAGGCGTTCCTCGGCCAACTCCACCGCCACGGGGATCTCATAATCGTGAAAGAACCCGGTCGCGACGGTGATCTCGCGAATCGTGTCCACATCCGCAGGCAGCACCTCGTAGCGGAAGGTGACGGACGGAGAGTCCGGGCATGGCCTGCGGTACACGTTCCCGGCGGGTGCGCCGCACGAATTTCCGGACGGACGCTCCGCCTTCACCGCAGCCCGCACGATCCGTTCCATGGCGTCGGCATAGGCGATGCCCGCCCTGTCCAACGCAGCGGCGAAACCGCTGTCCGGCGCGAGGCAGGGGTTGGCGTTGACCTCGAGGATCCAAGGCCGCCCCGTGCCGTCCACGCGGAAATCCACGCGCGCGTACCCGTCGAGGCGGAAAAGCTCCCAGCAACGCGACGCGAGGCATTTCAATTCAGCGAGCAACACGCCGTCCTCAGACGGATCGGCAAAACGCCGCACCGTGTGCGCGTATTCGAACGACGCCTCATCCCACTTGGCCTGATAGCCCACAATGCGCGGTTTCCCGGCAGGGAAGTTTTCGAACACGATCTCTGCGGGCGGCAGCGCCACAGGACCGTCCGGCCCGGCGAGCAGAGCAAGATTGAACTCGCGGCCATCGATAAAACGTTCGGCAAAGCTTCCTTCCGGAAGGTGTGCCGCAACCTCCTCCGGCGTCAAACCGCGGAGAATGCTGTTGTCGTCAAGCCCGACCGAAGCATGTTCCCAGATGGACTTCACAATCCAATCGGCCCGCGGCACGGCATGCGGGGCACGGCCGTCTCCGGCTTCGATCCACTCCGGGACCGGCAACCCTGCGGCGAGCATGCGTTCCTTGGCGAGTCGTTTCTGAGTCGTAAGGTAGAGGGCTTCCGCAGAACTGCCGGTAAACGGAATGCCCGCCGCCTCCCACACGGCCGGGGCAAGGTGGATCAGGCGTCCGGAACCGTCGAGCGTCTCAACCAGATTGAAGACACAGTCCGGCATCAGCAGTTCCAACTTACGCCGCACGTTGCCGAGGTCCGTGGTACAGGCAAGCACCGTGACGGTGTGGCCGCGGGTGGTCAGGGCAGTGCGCACGGCCGCTGCCTGAACCAGCACGTCGCGCTCGTCGGCCGCCGCAGTGTCGGGAACAGCTTGATGAATGATCGCGATTTTCATGCGTTTCCCAGTACCCTTTCCAAAACGGATCGCGGCCGTCACACGTTGTGCCCCACCGCATCGACGGTCCCGTCCAATCGGTTGGGAATCCAGTGTAGAGCCGGAGCCGGGATTGCGCAAGAGCGCAACACGATTTTCCCGAGGCCGGGCGTACGAATCCGGCCACAAATCGCATTACACTTTGAACACCAAGATACCCCTGCTTTTCATGAACTTTCCGTTTCAGGGTTTCAGGGTTTCATGGTTTCATCTAAATCGGGATCGCTATCGCTATCGGGATCGGGATCGATTGCTTCACCACGGGACACTTTCTTGGGTTTCAGGGTTTCAGGGTTTCATGGTTTCATGGTTTCATCCAAATCGCTATCGCTATCGGGATCGCTATCGGGATCGGGATCGCTTCACCACGGGACACACAGAACACACGAAAGTCATGGCTGTGCCCAAAATCCTTGCGTGATGGTTGCGCACGGCATGTCGGTTTAGTATGGTTACGGGGTGATGCCAAATCTGCCTTACCGAACCCTGTCGTTGCTGACGCTCGTGCTCTTGGCGGTGATCCTGCCGTTTTTCCTGTTCGCGGATGCGGTTCAGGCCTGGACTGACGCGCTGCTCCGCCATGCGCAGGCCCACCCGCTGCAAACCGGTCTGCTGCTGACCGCGCTGCTGGCATCAGATATCGTGGTACCCGTGCCCTCCAGTCTGGTCAGCACCGCTTGCGGCATGACACTGGGTTTCGTTGCCGGAACCTGCGCCTCGTTCATCGGCATGAGCGCCAGCGCGCTGGTCGGCCTGCTGATGGGGCGGATGGCGGCACCCGCGGCGCAGCGTCTGATCGGAGCAGACGAGGTCCGGCTGCTTCAATCCTTCCACGCACGGTACGGGATCTGGCTGCTGCTGGCGCTGCGCCCCGTGCCGGTTCTGGCCGAGGCCTCGGTCGTGTTCAGCGGCCTGGCGCGTCAACCTTTCGGACGGGCCTTCGCCATCACGCTGCTGGGCAACGCGGCGGTCTCGGCCGTTTACGCCGCCGTAGGCGCGTGGGGTCGCCTCGCCGATTCGTTCCTGCCCGCTTTCGGGGCCTCGATGCTGCTGGCCGGTGCGCTGTACCTGCCGCTGCGGCGGCGCGGGCAGCACCGCGCTACGCTTCCTCCTCCCCGTTCCGCAGATACGCGCTAAGCCCCACGCGCGCCTCATCCAGCATCTTCAGGTGTTCGCGCCGCACCAGTTTGAACGGCAGAAACTCGGTGAGCGGGCGCATGAGGTTCGCCATGCGGTCCCCCCGCACCTCGATCGCATCGGGACATCCGCCCAAGCGCTCGAACAACGCGATCAGCCGGTCGGGAATCTCTGACCACATGGCAGCGAACCCTCCGATCGCCTGAAACAACTCACCGCAATGAATCAGCCCGCTCTGCGCATCCACGGCCAGCAGCACATACGCGGTCTGCGGGCGCTCGCGGCCAGGCTGGATCGAAAACGGGGTGAACAGCAGATCCACCTGCAAGGTGACCGGGCATGTCGGCTTAGCGGCCAGCGCCTGCAACCGCCGGGATTCAATGCGGACCTCGATCTCCTCGCCCGACAGTTCTTTGACCCGTGACCACACATCCCGCCACCCGCCCTTCCCGTCCGATGTCCGGATGAGGATCTCGCGCGGGAAACGACTGCGCAACATGCCGGGATCGGCTTCGACCCGCAGGGCCATGCCGAACGCCTGATACAGCACATCCTCCAGCAACTTGCGTTCCTTTGCATCCGGAAGCCACGGGTGATAGCCCGGCACGATGGAGCGGAAGATTGTCCACTCGCCTTTCCCATCCGGTTCGCGCCGAATCGCGCGCAGAAAGTCCCGCTCGTGTTGGAACAGCAATGGTTCTGGCGCGCAAAGCACCTCGATCATGCGGATCTCCAGCAGCCAGGCCACGCCCTGCTTCGCGGGATCGGCGAGACGGGTCATCATCTCGTAAAACGCCTTCCACCCCAGCAGAATCCGGATGGCGCGCATCTCCCGTCCCGGCTCGCCGAACAACACAAAGCAGGGCTCTTCCATATCCGGCACGGCCACGCCGAAACACGACGCGGGCTCCATCCACGGCCACGGCGACAACCGATCGATCCGATCAACCGTCTCATAGAGCCGCAGCCAACTCGCGCGCGCTTCTTTCGTTATGCGTGGGGAGGACATGACCACCTGTGTTGTTGAAAACCGCTTCAAAAACCGCGCGGCCCGCATCTTGCCCAACGGGTCGGCGCGCCATTTTCTTTTCCGCCTCTTTGTCGCGTACAGTAGCGGATTTTTCCTCAAAGAGCCACAGAAACCACAAGGCCCTGATTTGCGCTTCGCGGTGAACCGATTACGATACGCATTTTGATTGCATGCGCAGCTGAAAAATATTAACCTAATGGTGACGGACGGCATGCGACCGGAGGAGTCCGGTAAGAACGGATGCCTGACCCTCACAAACCGTAACTCGGAAAGGAGCCCTCCTATGAAACGACACCATATTGCCCCTGTGATGATCGGAATGGGATTGATTCTGGTCGTGGGGCTGAGCGCCCTCCCAGCCCGTACCCAAACGCGAGACCCCTCCGCGCCGGCACAACCGGTCTCGGAAACCGCGTCGGGCGTTTTGGCGACCGGAAAGAAGAGTGTTCAAGCCGTGGGCGAAGCCACGTCGGAACTGGGAGACTCGCTGTGTAGCGGGGGCCGGCAGGCGGTTGATCAAAGCCGCAAGCTATGGCAGGACGTGCTGTTGCCCGCGATGCAGCGGTTTGCCGCCGCCCTGCCCGGTGTGCTCAAGGCTGTGATTTTGCTATTGGCCTTCTGGCTGGTCGGCAAGTTCGCGGGTGCCTGCGTCACCCGGCTGCTGAATCTAACCCGGATTGATGAACGTGCCGTGCGCGATTGGGGACTCGAAAGTCTTCTGAAACGGCCGACCGGCGAGACCTGTTCGCTCGCCAGCCTTGTGGGCAACATCGTGAAGTGGCTGTTGGTGCTGTTCGGGTTCGTCGCGTTTTTCAACGCGCTGAACCTCTCGATGGTGGCAGGGCCGTTACAGAACCTGCTTGACCGCATCATCGGCGTGATCCCCAACCTGATCAAGGCGGTCGCCATCCTGCTGGTCTACTGGATTCTGGCCGCTGTGGTACGGGCCGGGGTCACACGCGCTCTGGGGGCACTGAAGTTCGACGAGCGGGCTGGCAAACACCTGTCTCTGCCGACTACGGACGAAAGTCAACCGCTTGGCCCCGGCGCGATGATCGGCCGGTTGCTCTTCTACGTCATCCTGCTCTTCGGCATTCCGCCGTTTTTGCAGGCGCTCGACCAGCAGGCCTTGGTGGCGCCGTTGCAGGACATGCTCTCCAAAGCCCTCGGTATCCTGCCCAATCTCTTTGCCGCAGCCCTGATTCTGGTGGTGGGACGCGTCGTGACCGCGATCGTGCGCGAGGTGGTCACCAACTTCCTCGCCGCCAGCGGCGCGGATGCCGCGGCGGAGAAGTTCGGTCTGAGCCGGACGCTGGGCGGGAACCGTCTCTCCGCCATAGCCGCCAAGGTGGTTTCGTTCTTCATCCTGATCCCGATCCTCATCTCCGCGGTAGACTGCCTGGGGATCCGTGCGATCTCGGATCCGCTCAAGGCCATGCTCCAGACGATTCTCGATGCCGTGCCGGCCCTGCTGGTCGCGGCCATCATCGTGTTGATCGGGTATGTCGTGGCCAAGGTAGTCCGGGCGCTGGTGGAATCCTTCCTCAGCGGGATCGGTACGGACGAACTGCCCGGGCGGTTGGGGCTGACCTTTCTGGAGGCGCGGGCCGGCCAGACACCGCCCTCTAAGCTGATCGGCGCGATCACGGCGGTGGTGATTCTGCTCATCACGGCGCAGCAGGCCTGTGCCAAGTTGCGTTTCGATCAGTTGGCCGAACTGTTGCAGCGGATCGTTGCCTACCTGCCGAATCTGGCGGTGGGGCTGATCATCCTGCTTGCGGCCATGAGCCTCGGCAAGCGTTTCGGCACCATGGTGGCGGGCGCGCTGGAGAACCACGCGAACGGCAAGGCGCTCTCCGTCGTCGCGCACTACGCCGTGCTCCTCCTCGGCCTCAGCATGGCGCTGGAGCAACTCGGCGTGGGCAAGGAGATCGTGATGATCGCAGTGGGATCCCTGCTGGGCGGCAGTGCGCTCGCTCTGGGACTGGCCTTCGGACTCGGGGGCCAAGACCGGGCGCGCGAACTGATCGAACGCTGGAAAACCGGAAAGTAATGGAAAAAGGGCGGGGAACCCCCCGCCCTTTTTTTGTCCGAAGCGGATCAGTATTGGACGGACACCAACGGCTGGCCTTTGGCCACCACCGTACCGTGCGACACCAGAAACTTGACCACCTTCAACGGTTTGTCGGCTTTAATCTGGTTGAAGAGCTTCATGGCCTCGACAATGCAGATCGAATCACCGGTCTGGAGCGAATCGCCCTCTTTGGCGAGTTCGGGTTTTCCCGGACCCGGCGAGCGGTAAAACGTTCCGTTCAGCGGCGCGTTGATTGTCGGTCCCGCAACGGCGGGCGCTTCGGGTTTCGCGGACTTCGGCGCGGACGCGGGTTTGACCGCGGCAGGCGCGGCTTTCGCAACCGGCGCGGGAAGGGTCAGGCCGGACAAACTCCCAGCGGCGATTCCCAGCCGCCCGGCGAGATCCGCCACCAACCTGCCGATCTCGGCCATGGCCAGAGTCTCCTCCGCAGGCGCGGACACGGGATCGGGCTCCGCTTCCGGAACCGCGGCCGACGCGGTCTGCTTCTTATCCGAAGCCTCGAGATCTGCGGGAATCGGGTCGCGCTGATCAGGCGGCGCGGCGCGCCACGCGAAGTAGCCCAGCGCCACCTCGGGGAAGAGGCAGTACGAAAGGATATCCTCCTCCTTCTCGATCAGGCGCGGATCGATCTGCGCCGCGGCTTCAGCCAAGCCGGGGTTGAGCAGATCCGCAGGACGGCACGTCACACGCTTCTCGCCGTTCAGGATTTTGCTTGCCAGACGGGTGTCGATCGGGGCGGGCGAACGGCCGTAAAGGCCCCGGACGTAATCCCTGGTCTCCTGCGTGACCATCTCATAGCGTTTTCCGGCGAGCACATTCAACACAGCCTGCACGCCCACAATCTGGCTGGTTGGCGTGACAAGCGGCGGATACCCCATGTCTTTGCGCGTCCGCGGCAACTCCTCCAACACTTCGGGCAACCGGTCCAGCGCGCCCTGCTGCTGCAACTGCGAGCGCAGGTTGGAGATCATCCCGCCGGGGATGTGATGCGCCAGCACCTCCGCATCCACCGATTCCATCTGACCGGAGGAGGCGGGTTCACGCACCGCCTTCAGCATCCGGAAATGGGCGTTGCTCTTGGCCACCAAAGCGCGATCAAGCCCGGTATCGTAACCTTCCGCCTCCAGAATCGCCATCAGCGTCTCTGTCGGCGGCTGAGAGGAGAACCCCGACATGGTCGAAACCGCTGTGTCGATCGCCCCGGCACCGGCCTTGACTGCGGAGAGATACATGGCGACCGCCATGCCGCTGGTCATATGGGAGTGCACCTGAACCGGAACGCCGACCGCTTTGACGAGCGCCCCGATGAGATCCGTAGCCGCGGCCGGAGTGAGGATGCCCGCCATGTCCTTGATGCACAGGGTGTCGATACCCATGGCCTCCTGCTCTTTGGCGATGGCCACGAAATTTTCGACCGTGTGCACCGGACTGTAGGTGTAACAGATCGTACCCTGCGCGTGCCCGCCGTATTGCTTGACGGTGCGGATCGCTTTTTCGAGATTGCGCGTGTCATTCAGCGCGTCGAAAATGCGGAAGATATCCATGCCGTTCTCGCATGCGAGCGCGATGAACCGCTCCAGCACATCGTCCGGATAGTTTTTGTATCCCAAAATATTCTGTCCGCGCAGCAGCATCTGCAGCGGCGTCTTTTTACAGACCGCCTTCAGCTGGCGCAGACGCTCCCAAGGATTCTCGCGCAGAAAACGCAGGCACACGTCGAACGTCGCCCCGCCCCAGCACTCCAGCGAATAGTACCCGGCGTTGTCCACCTCCTCGGCGATCGCGAGAATGTCATCCGTACGCATGCGCGTGGCCCAGAGGGACTGGTGGGCGTCACGCAGCGTGGTGTCCGTGATGCGGATGCGGGGCTTGACCGGAGGGATTACGCTCCGCGTGTTTTGCTTGCTCTTGCGCGCAGGTTTCATAGAGACCTTTTCTCCTCTGAAAGAAAAATGCCTTTCATTCTGACATTTCCCGTCATTTTGTCACGAACGATTTTCGGGAATCCCCCCCCACACCCCGAAGATTGTTAATGTGTTTTAACGAGCCAACTTTCCGGGGAGGCGTCGCTGGGCATACGCCAGTCACCACGCGGCGAAAGGTTGATGGACCCGACCTTGGGCCCGTCCGGCAGGCAGGAGCGTTTGAACTGCTGGCTGAAAAAACGCCGCAGGAACAGATCCAGCGCACGGCTGATCTCCTCTTCCCCGTACCGGCCCTCGAACGCCTGTGCGGCCAGAAAGCGGATCTTCTCCGGCGATGCGCCGCAACGCACCATCTGGTAGAGGAAGAAGTCATGCATCTCGTAGGGGCCCAGGACGTCCTCCGTTTTTTGCGTGATGCTTCCCGCGGCATCGGCGGGCAGCAGTTCCGGCGAAACGGGGGTGTCCAGAATGTCGGACAGCACCGGGGCAACCGACGCGTCGGCCCGATGCTCCGCCACCCAACGGATCAAATCGCGCACCAAGGTTTTGGGCACGCCGGCGTTGATGCCGTACATACTCATATGGTCCCCATTGTAGGTGGACCATCCCAATGCCAGCTCGGAAAGATCACCGGTGCCGACCACCAGCGCTTGCAGCATGTTGGCGCGGTCCATCAGAATCTGGGTCCGCTCGCGCGCCTGCGCGTTCTCATACGTCGTGTCCACCGGTTCGCCGGTGTGGCCGATTTCTGCCAGATGCCGTTTACAGGACTCCGCGATCGGGATCGTCTCCACCGTGACCCCCAGTGCGCGACCGAGCGCCAAAGCGTTGTCCAACGTGCGGCGGGATGTTCCGAAGCCCGGCAGGGTCAGCGCCAGAATGCCGGAGCGTTCCCAACCGACGCGATCGAACGCCTCGCACACTGCCAGCAGCGCCAGCGCGGAATCCAATCCTCCGGAGAGCCCCACCACCGCGCGCCGCAATCCGGCGCGCTCCAGCCGCGTGGCCAAACCGTTGGCCTGCAGCGCGAAAACCTCGGCGCACCGCGCGTCCCGCTCCGACGCATCCGCCGGGACAAAGGGGTGCGCGGCAATCGGCCTCAGCAAGCGTCGGGTCACAGGCCTCGCGCGTTCAGGCATGACGAAACCCACACGCCGGACCGGCGCGACCCCTGCCGCACAGGCGTCAAAGGCGCGGTTCTGCCGACGCTCGAATGCGAGGAACGCGAGATCGGCATCTGCCAGCGTCCTCGTGCCATCGCGCTCGAAACGCTCGCCCTCCGCGAGCAGACTGCCGTTTTCGGCGATCAGCGTGTGTCCGCCGAAGACCAGATCCGTCGTGGATTCACCGGGGCCCGCCCCGGCGTACACGTATGCGGCGTGGCAGCGCGCGGACTGCTGGAGCACCAGCGCACGCCGGTATGCGGCCTTGCCGACCAACTCATTGCCGGCCGCGAGATTGCAGATCACCGTGGCGCCGTTCAGCGTCAAAGCCCCGCTGGGCGGCAGCGGACTCCATAGATCTTCGCAGATCTCTGCCCCGACACACAACAGACGGTTTTCCTCGTGTTGAAACAGCAGGTCCGTCCCAAACGGGATCTCGTCACCACAAAGCCGGAGCGAACAATCCGGAAGTCCGGTGCCCGACAGAAACCAGCGCCGCTCACTGAATTCGCGCGTGTTGGGCAGATGCGTTTTCGGCACCACGCCCAGCAGACGCCCCGCACAACAGACTGCGGCGGCATTGCAGACGCCGCAAGACACACGCACCGGCAGACCGAGCAGACATAGCGGCGCCAACGTCCGCGTCGCCTCCAGAAACCCCGCCAGTCCGCGTTCGACCGCATCCAACAGCGTGTCCTGAAAGAAGAGGTCCGCGCACGTGTACCCCGTCACGCACAACTCGGGGAAGACCAGCACGTCCACACCCGCCGCGTCCGCTCGGCGGGCCTCCTCCACCATCTGCGCGACGTTCGCCTCCACCGCGCCGGGCACAACCCTCGGGCTTGACGCGCAGACCCGGCAATATCCGAAACGTTTAAGCATCGTCGCTCCCCCCTCATCCGCCTGAGGGAACCCGGTTCCGCCTCAACGGATGAACAGCATCTCTTGATAGGTGGGTAATGGCCAGAGCCCATCATCGCAAATCTGCTCCAACTCGTCCACTACCTTACGCAGCGCGTTCATCAGCGGGATGACCGTATCCACCAGATAGCGTCCCTGCTGCGAGAGGTTCAGCCCCGGAGGAATCTCGATCGTCTCCTCCAGGCGGCGCACCGCCTGCTGCAATTCGGCAAGCAACGCGTTCACCTCATCCAGCACGGTCGTGCA
This sequence comes from Kiritimatiellia bacterium, assembly GCA_033812795.1. Classification (GTDB taxonomy): domain Bacteria; phylum Verrucomicrobiota; class Kiritimatiellia; order RFP12; family UBA1067; genus JAPXSY01. The sequence continues at coordinate 41,846 of JAPXSY010000014.1, read as the reverse complement.
GGTCGTTTTTCCGAGCGCCTGCAGATCGGCCGCCGTCTGCGCCAGCAGCCGCTGATACCGCACCCCTGCCGGGAAGATCATGGTTCGCGCCATGGAGAGGCAGAGGCGCGCCTCGATCAGCACATCCTTGATGTACTTCCTGCGGTAGATCTCGAAACGGCTCTCAGCCTCGCGGCGATTGAGCACACCGCATTTTTCGAACACCTCATAGGTGGCCGGCACGTCCATCGCATCGATCGCCTCGGGGGTTGTACGGGCATCGGGCAACCCGCGCCGGAGCGCCTCTTCACGCCACTCCGCCGAGTAGTTGTCGCCATTGAAGATGATCCGACCGTGCTCGCGTATGATTTTCTGCAGCAGCTTCTGCACTGCGGCATTGAACTTCGCGGGCTCGCTGGGTGCCTTTTCCAGTTCGGTGGCGATGTAATCAAGCGAATCCGCCACGATCGTGTTGAGGATCACCTGCGGTCCGGCGATCGACTGGCTGGAGCCCACGGCACGGAATTCGAACCGGTTGCCGTTGAACGCAAAAGGACTGGTGCGGTTGCGGTCCGTGACGTCCCTGGGCAATTGCGGCAGCGTGTCCACACCCACGGTCAGGGTTCCGGCTTTCTTGGACTGACACGCGCCGCCAGCCGCGATTTGCTCGAAGACATCCGTGAGCTGTTCACCCAGAAAAACGGAGAGGATCGCGGGCGGGGCTTCGGTCGCGCCCAGCCGGTGGTCGTTTCCGGCGTACGCTACAGAGCTGCGCAACATGACCGCATGCAGATCGACCGCGCGGATCACGGCGGCGCAGAAAACCAGGAACTGCATGTTCTCGTGCGGCGTCTCGCCCGGATTGAGCAGATTACCCACCTTGGGCCCGTTCAGCGACCAGTTGAGGTGCTTACCCGAACCGTTGATCCCCGCGAAGGGCTTCTCGTGGAGCAGACAGGCCAACCCGTATTTAGGGGCAACCGCCTGCAGCGTCTGCATGATCAGGTACTGGTGATCGGTCGCGAGGTTGGCGCTCTCGAACACCGGCGCAATCTCATACTGCGCGGGCGCGACCTCATTGTGGCGTGTCTTGACCGGAACCCCAAGCCGGTATAACTCCGCGTCGACCTCGGTCATGAAGGCCAGCACACGCGCCGGGATGGCACCGAAATACTGATCCTCCAGTTCCTGGCCTTTGGGCGGACGGGTTCCGAACAGGGTGCGCCCGGCACTCAGCAAGTCCGGCCGGGCATAGTAAAGGCTGCGGTCAATCAGGAAGTACTCCTGTTCCGGACCAGCCGTTGCGTTAATCATGCCAGGGTCGTCATGGCCGAACAATTTGAGGACACGCGCCGCTTGGCGGTGGACAGCCTGCATCGAACGCAGCAGCGGCACTTTTTTGTCGAGCGCCTCACCGGTCCATGAGCAGAAGGCGGTCGGAATGCAGAGGGTGATGCCGTTGCGGCCCTCCATCAAATACGCGGGGCTGGTCACATCCCAAGCGGTATACCCGCGCGCCTCAAAGGTGGCGCGGATCCCGCCGTTCGGGAAGCTCGACGCATCCGGTTCGCCCTGAATCAACTGTTTGCCACTGAAATCGACCAGCAGATGCCCCTTGCCATCCGGATTGAAAAAGCTGTCATGCTTCTCGGCGGTCAGCCCCGTCAGAGGATAAAACACATGCGCGTAATGCGTGGCACCGCGCTCAATGGCCCAGCGGCTCATGGCCGCGGCCACCACATCCGCCACGCGGATGTCCAGCGGCATCCCCTGCTCAATCGTCTGCCGCAAAACCTGATACACGTCCTTGGGCAGTCGCTCCCGCATCGGATCTTCACCGAATACATGCGAGCCGAAACAGGCCTGCACCGGCTCGCGTGACAAAACCGGCTCGTCGCTGACCCGGTGCTGAACCGCTGACTCAATCGCTTTCTGTCGCGTAATGCTCATCGCCTTCTCCGCCTTGACGTGTCGTGACCGAAGAACCGACACGGCCCTTCAAACAGACGCCACGCCAACCTCCATTTTGCGTAAACACAACATATTGGACTGTTCCCGGCCGAAAATCAATCCCAACTCCATCTGGCGAGGACGCGCGGGTGCGCGCGTGCGAGGCATCTTGACTGCGGTCAGACACGCCGACAACAAGGACGATTCCGATCCCGATAATGATTCGGATGAAGCTAAGTCCCAACGCCATCCCTATACCCGTTCGCGTTTTCGTATACGTGTACGAATCAAACGTTCAGCGTTCAAGGGAAATGAATCCGGCACTCGGCCTTCGGCACGCGTTCGCGGACGAGTCCGAGCAGTTTCGAATACCCTGCCTCGATCTCTTTCGATGTGTTGACGCCTTTGTTGTGACCGCCTGCGGAAACAACCACCACATCGGGGTCGTATCCCCGGAGCGTGCCTTGGATAACGCGCCACATCACGTTCTCAAGCTTGTCGCCTTTGAAACCCATGTCGAAAACCTGCCAGTCGTCACCGAAGTCGGCCGCTTTCGCGCTCGCCGTTTCATCGCCGAGCAGTACCACGCGTTTCTTGTCCGCCTTGAATTTTTCGAGTCCGCCCCTGTACACGCATCCCTGACGCAGGATGACCGCATGCTTGAAGTGCCAGTCGTAGCCATCTCCGTGCATCACTTCCGCTGGGATGAGCGCAGTGTTCTTCTCGTCCTTGTATTTAGCGGGGTCCTCCGCGAGGTGCGACGGATAGTCGAGCGGCGTTTCGATCCAGCCCAGTGTTGTCGCACACGTCTGAATCGTGTCGCCATGAACTCCCGAAAGGGCGATGTGCGAGACCACCGGCCCCTTGTCCTTCGTCATCGTCACCCATGTGATGCCGTCCATGTTGCCGTAACGGAGGTCGTCCTGCACGACATTACGGTCAAAACAACCGCCGGCCGTGCCGACCATGTAGTACTTCTTTCCGTGGCGTATCGCCGTGCAAAAGTTGTGCCAGTCGCCACAGAACACGGTGTAGTCATATTTGTTGATCTTGCGCTCGAACTCGAGCCACCGGTCGCTTGTCCAGTCGATGGGCTTGTGCATGAAAAGGAAGCGCCAGCGCGCGTCCTTGTGCTTTTCGATCTCCTCCAGCGCCCACGTGATCTGATTCTCCGGGAGCGGTTCGCGCGGCGGGTAGTAGTCGTGCTTCTCCATCGTGTTGAAGCATAGAAACAGACAGCCTTTGTAGGTGAAACTGTAGTAGGTGTTGGTGCCGTGCAGTTCATGCCATAAGTCAATGGATTTCTGCCGTTTGGGCGTCATCCCCTTGAGGCCGGTCCAGATATCGTGGTTGCCCGCGACATAAAAGAACGGCATGTCGAGTTTGCTGATGTGCGTTTCAAGCTCAGCCCACTGTTCGCGAGCGTCCGGATTACCGCCGCACTCGATGAGATCACCCACCGACATCACGAACGCGGGCCGAAGGAGGTTGAGGGTGTCCATCGCTTTGCCGAACACGCCCTTGCGCTCACCCCCCGTACGGTCCGGGAGCACCGCGAAATGGAACTCCTGCGGACCGCCGAGGAATTCTTCGCTCGTCCACGGCTTCACCCCAGAGAGCGTATGCTGGAAATCGGCCCCGATCACCACGGACGCCATCAATGCAAAAACTGCCACAAACTTCATCATGTCTTCATCTCCCTCGTTTATAACGTGAGCGTTTTGTCACACCTTTCGGGCGTCCGAGACATCCGCCCGTACTGTTCATTGCTCAACCGGTCCATGCCAGTACGGCGGGACGTCCAAAGCTACGTGCCGCAGGCGCGGGGCCGGACCGCATCCGTTCAGACGCGCAAAAAAACGTTCTTCCGGCATTTTATTATGCAACAGGCTGAAAAAAGTCAACCCCAAACCCCGTAGCGGGATGGATGAGGGTGTTTATTGTTGCGGTGGATGTATTTAATCATGTACCATATAAATCATGAAAGCAAAAATCAAGTTGATTGTCGTTGCAACCCTGGCTGCGTTTAACCTTTTTTCCAATGCCGATGCGATAAAAGTCGCAACCGAGACGAAGCCGCTCAAAGTACTGATGATCGGGAACTCGTTCTCGGACTGCGTCTTGCGACAAGCACCGCAGATCGCCCAAAACCTTGACTGTCCGCTCAACATCACCAGCCTTTACATCGGCGGGTGCCCGCTATCTCGGCATGCTGCCAACCTTGACACGACCAACGCTCCGTATATGGTGTCCTGGAGTTATTGCGGGAATTCGAAGAGAGAAGCCGTGCCCTTCGCCAAGGTGCTGAAAACCCGCAAGAATAAGGACGGTAAGCAACGGCCGAATCGTTTCGGCAATCTCCGGCAAATGATCGCAGCGGACAAGTGGGACATTGTCACCATCCAGCAGGCGAGTCATGATAGTTGGAGGCCGGAGTCCTTCCAGCCGCATGCGGACAAGCTGATTGCCGCAGTCCGCGAGCTTGCCCCGCAGGCGCAATTCCGCATCCAGCAGACATGGAGCTACTGTACCGCTGACAAGCGTATCCACAATCCGGAAACGAATGGCCCAGGCACGTGGGGCTTTGATCAGACCGGAATGTACGAGCGGCTCACCGCCAACTACACGAAGCTCGCAAAGGACACGGGCTTCGCGATCATCCCGATGGGGCTCGCGGTGCAGAAGTTCCGTAAGGCGAAAGGGATCAAGAGTCACGAAGGCGATGTCGTTGGTAACATTCGCATGGAGAACGGCAAGGCAACCGGAGACACCATCCATCTAAACGGGGCTGGCCATTACCTACAGGGGCTCGTGTGGGTCGGGACGCTCTTCGATGTGGATGTCACGAAGTGTACGTATGCCCCCAAGAACATGGATCCGGAACTAGCGAAAGTTCTCCGGGCATGCGCTGCTGCTGCGGTTGCAGAAACACGCGGGGTTCAGACAAAAAAATAGTTTCGTTAACTCTCGGTTTCCCAGCGCGCCGCGCGTGACACGGCTTTGCGCCATCCGGCGAGCAAAGCGTTGCGCTGCGTCTCAGGCATGCTTGGCGTGAACACGCTGGCGGCCGTCCGGCCGGCAAGCGTTTCAGGCGTTTGCCAGCCGAGGGCGAGGGCGGCCAATGATGCGGCACCGAGCGCGGTTGTTTCAATGCAGGTCGGCCGTTCGACGCGGCATTCGAGCAGATCGGCCTGAAACTGCATCAGGAAATCACAGGCTGAGGCGCCACCGTCCGCACGCAGAGAAGCGATCGGTTGTCCCGACTCCAAGCGCATCGCATCGACCACGTCCCGACACTGGTAGGCGATCGATTCCACGGCCGCACGGATAATTTGAGCACGCCCCGTACCGCAGGTCATGCCGACCAGTGCCCCCCGGGCGTACATGTCCCAATGCGGTGCGCCAAGCCCTGCGAAAGCCGGCACGAGAAAGACCCCGCCGGTATCGGGGATTGATGCCGCGATCGGGCCGACATCGGAAGCTTGCGTCAGGATACACAGTTCGTCACGCAACCACTGGACAACGGCACCGCCCACAAAGACGCTGCCTTCGAGCGCGTAAGAGGGCGCTCCGGCAAGGGTCTGCGCGGTCAGCGTTGTCACCAGTCCGTTCGCAGATGAAACCGCTTCGCCACCCGTGTGCATGAGCAGGAAACATCCCGTGCCGTATGTGTTTTTGATCTGTCCGGGGGCAAAGCAGCCTTGACCAAAGAGCGCGGCCTGCTGGTCACCTGACACGCCGAGTACAGGCACTTCGCGTCCCTCAAACTCCGGCAAGACGCACCGGGCGGCCTCGCCCGATGAGGGAACCGGGGTCGGCAGCATGGATGACGGTATGTCGAAAAGGTCAAGGAGTTCCGCATCCCATTGAAGCGTGCGGATATTGAAGAGCATGGTTCGGGAGGCGTTCGTATAATCGGTGACGTGCGCGGTGCCGTTCGAGAGCTTCCAGAGCAGCCAAGAATCGATGGTGCCGCAAAGCAGTTCACCGCGCTGCGCCGCCTCCCGCGCGCCGTCGACATGAGCAAGGATCCAGCGCAGCTTGCTGGCCGAGAAGTAGGCGTCAATCACCAAACCCGTTTTATCACGAATGCGCGGGCCGTAATCACGGCGTTTCAACTCGGAACAGAAATCAGCAGTCCGGCGGCATTGCCATACGATGGCGGGATAGATGGGCTCTCCTGTCCGGCGGTTCCAGACGACAACGGTCTCCCGCTGGTTGGTCACGCCGATCGCCGCGACGGCAGCCGGGCCGTCGGGCGTCTGTTTCACGACATCGGCCATGACTTTGCGCTGTGACCGCCAGATCTCTTCGGGATCGTGTTCGACCCATCCGGGCTGCGGATAAAATTGGCCAAACTCTTGCTGGGCCGTCGCGACGATCTTGAGTTCCCGGTCGAAGAGTATGGCCCTTGAACTGGTTGTTCCCTGGTCAAGTGCCAAGATGAGAGACGTTTTTTTCATGACAGGCCTCAACGTTCCGCTCACACCCGTTTGCGGATTGATTCGCACGCACTGCGGTGGCGTCTTGTCAGCACCCCGCCGGTGTCCACATTTTCCAATGTGGGGAAGTTAGCATGCGGTATCATGCCAAGTCAACACGTTACCGCATTCAAACAAAACCGAACTGGACGGGCATGAGAAACTGGACGCGCACCGCCCTTCTATGTCACAATGCGTTTGTTTTTAACAACCCCCAAGAACGGTTGATTTCCCATGTCACGATTCATCATTAAAGGCGGTCGACCGGTCAGCGGTGTCCATCCGGTACCGGGCAACAAGAACGCCGCATTGCCGATGTTGGCCGCAAGTCTGCTGACCGCAGAGCCGGTGGTGCTCAGCAACCTGCCGTTGATCGCAGATGTGCGCACCATGATTGATCTGCTCTTCGAACTGGGTGCGCAGGTTGAACTGGACCGCGCGCGGCGCACGGTGCGTATTTGCGCGCAACGTATCAAGGACACGCACTTGAACAAAACGTTGTGCGGCAAGGTGCGTTCCTCGATCCTCTTCGCCGGGCCGTTGCTGGCGCGCTGCGGCTCCGCCAAGCTCTATCCGCCGGGCGGCGATGTGATCGGACGGCGTCGCGTCGATACCCATCTTGACGGCTTCCGGCAGCTCGGGGCTTCGGTCCGCGCTGGCCGCACCTATCTCTTTAAAGCAGCAAAGCGCCTTGAGGGACAGCGTATCCTGCTGGACGAGGCGAGTGTGACCGCGACCGAAAACCTGATCATGGCGGCGGCATTGGCCAGGGGGACGACACTTCTTTACAACGCGGCCTGCGAGCCGCATGTGCAGGATCTCTGTCGCATGATCAATGCGATGGGCGGTCGCATCAGCGGCATCGGCACGAACCTCCTGACAATCGAGGGGGTCGAGTCGTTACACGGTACGAAACAGCGGGTGGGGCCGGACTATATCGATGCGGGCAGCTACATGGTGGCAGCGTTGGTAACCGGCGGCGAACTGACGGTCGAGGGTGTCGAGCCGTCCGATTTCGAGGCGCTGGAACGGCCGTTCAAGCGTCTCGGGGCCAAGTGGAGCTTCGACCGCGAGGCACGCAGCCTGCGGCTGCCCGCGCGCCAGCGGCTTAAGACTGCTTATGACCTTGGTGACGCGATCCCCAAAATCGAGGACGGCCCGTGGCCCATGTTCCCTTCGGACCTGATGAGTGTGTTGATTGTGCTGGCCACGCAGACGCGCGGCACCACGCTCTTTTTTGAAAAGATGTTCGAGAGCCGCATGTATTTCGTGGACCACCTGATCGGCATGGGCGCGCGCATTGTGCAGTGCGATCCGCATCGGGTGGTCGTGACCGGTCCGACGATCCTGCACGGCACAACGGTGGCCAGTCCCGATATCCGCGCGGGCATGGCGCTGCTGGTGGCCGCGCTGTGCGCCAAACGTGAGACCGTGATCTACAACGCGGGCAGCATCGACCGCGGGTATGAGTCGGTGGAGGTGGAGCTCAGCCGTCTGGGCGCGGAGATCGAACGAGTTCCGACCTGAACCCCGCGTACGGGCTTTCCGCGCCACCGGCCCTCACGGGACGATCACGGAAAGCGCGTGCGGCAGGATCTCCACCGTCACGGGCGTGGAGCCGATGATATCGCCGTCCGCCTGAACCACCAGCGGCCGCGCGCTGCGCACCGTCACCGCACAGGCGGCCGCGTGCTCATGCAGGACCCGGTTCACATTGCGCATCCGCAGCAGGCGCATCACATACGACCACGGGTATTCGATCGGCCTCTTCATGCAGACCACGCAAACGTCCAGCCGTCCGTCGTCCGCACGGATGTCCGGCCCGTTGGGATACAACCCTCTCGCTAGAATCCCGCAGTTTGAGATCAACACATCCGTGGCGTCATACACCATAGACACCCCGTCGATCACGATTTCCAACCGGTGCGGCCGGGCCTGCAGTACTTTCCACACCGCGGTCCCCACATATGCCGACACCCCAAACAGAGTCTTGCCGCGACGCGAGGTGCGGTCGATCACTTCGGCGTTGACCCCCACGCCCGCGTTCAACAGATAGATCCGCCCGTTGATCCGCATCACGTCCAGCCGCCGAAAAGACGACGGACAGGCTAACCGTTCCGCGGCCCGTTCCACCTCAAGCGGAATACCCAATTCCCGCGCCACCAGATTACCGGTACCCATCGGCACAATACCCAGCGGCACACCGCCGCCAACGAGCACCTGCGCTACGGCTGCCACCGTACCGTCCCCGCCGGCCGCCACCACACACTCCACCCCCCGGTCCAGAATCGCACGGATCTCATCCGCCAGATGATCGGCAGCAGGCAGGTCCAGCACCTCCACCGCCATTCCGTGCGCATCGGAGACCCGCGCCAAGGCCGCGTTCAACCGCTCACGCGGCCCCGCGCCAACGGTCGGCGCCACCAGTACGCAGGCCCTCACGCCCCCACCGCCTTTGCCGCAAAATGACGCCGCGCCGCATCACAACAACGCGTCACGCCCGCATCTGTGCTGAGTGTCTTCAAAAAAGCCTCGCGGTACTCCAGCACCCGCCGCTCCGCCGCCAACCGCAACGATGCGGTATAATGCAGTCCGTTGATGAGCCAGCCGACCTGGATGAGCACAAAATCCGACAGGTTCCGGACGGCGTCGTAGGAGACCGGCTGACCGGCGCAGACCGCTGCAACGACATCCGGCGAGGGTGCGCCATCCAACCGTAATCCCCAGGCGATCGCAGGATTGCGCCGCAGTGAACCGTCGTCAACCACCTCTTCGAGCACACGGAAAATATCGAGTTTGTCGGCATCCCGAACCAGATGCGTCAGCCGCGCCGCGTCATCGGCCAGTCCGTCCGGCACGGTCTTGCGGTTGTGCAACGCCACCGCAGCGAGAATCCGCGCGCGGGACGCGGCCGCGAGACCGTCGAGCAGGCGTTCCTCGCGAATGACCGCCACCCCGCACGCCGCATGATCAAGGGAGTCCGCATCCCGGAAGGTGCCATAATCCCGCAACTGCACGTGCCGGCCGATGTCATGCAGCCATGCGCACGCCTCGCCTGCGGCGGTCCAGGCCTCGGGCCAGTTCTCTCCGGACATGATCCGGCAAGCGTTCTCCGCCACCCGCTCGGTGTGTTCGATCTTCAACCGGTGCAGTTCGGACAACCCGCCGCGCGCATCGCGGAAACTGTCCACATACGCCCGGTACCGCCGGATCAGGGTTTTCAGAAACGCGCGCGTCATACGGTCTGCCCGGTGAGGAAAACCGCTAATGCGGTCAGCAGAAACAGGATCATCGTTCCGATCAGAACGCGGTCGGTCAACAACGTTTGCTCGGGACGGCCGCCACCGTCATGACGGTAGACCAGTTCGAGGTAGCGGAACAGACCGAACACCACAAACGGGATGGTGAACCCTAACCGGTTGGTGCCGAAGCGCCGCACCGTCTCTTCCGAAAGCGTGTACATCGCGTAACAGACCAGCGTGGCGGAAGCCGTCACCGCGATCTGCAGATCGAGCAGATACCGGTCATACCCGGCCAGGGCCTTACGGTGGCGCTCCCCGTCCTCATCCAGCAGCACCTTCTCGTGACGACGTTTGCAGAGGGCCAGAAACAGCGCGAGCAGAAAGGTGCAAAGCAGCAGCCAAGGCGAGATGCGGACCGACAGGGCCGCGGCCCCGGCGATCGCGCGGAGCACGAACCCAACGGCGATCACGAACACGTCCACATACGGGATGCGCTTGAGTCCAAACGTATAGGCCAACTGCATAAGTCCGTACGCGAGCAACACCTCCGTGAACGCGCGCGGCAGAGTCAGCGCGCCAGCCGCCAAACCGGCCGCAAGCAGGACGATCGCGACCGCGACCGCGGCGGACGCGCGGATCTGTCCGGCGGCAAGCGGGCGCAGACGTTTCAACGGGTGCGCCCGATCCGCCTCGATATCCCGCACGTCGTTGATCAGATAGATGCCGCTGGAGACACAGCAGAAACAAGCCACCGCCAGAGCCACGTACACGAGAGGAAGCACTCCCCGCACCCCCTCGCACTGAGTCGGATCCCATCGCGCGAAAAAGTAGGCTGCGGGCAGCACACCGTTTTTCAGCCATTGGGCCGGACGCAGAGCCCGGAACCAGATGGCCGCACGCGTTGGGATCACGTCTCTTCCCTCGGGCGCGGCCGCGGCGACCGGCGGAAGCCGCAGCGCCCCCACAGGCGCAGCACCATGGCCACCGCCTCATATGCGATGTTGGCGCGCATCTTGGAGTATCCGGAACGACGGTCCTCAAACGTGATGGGCACTTCCCGCACGGTGAAGCCCAACATCCACGCGGTATGGGTCATCTCGATCTGGAACGAATAGCCGTTGGAGGTGATGCGGTCAAGATCGATGGCCTCCAGCACGGCACGCCGGAAACACTTGAACCCGCCCGTGGGATCGTTGACCGGCATACCGGTGATCAATTTGACGTACTGTGCCGCCCCGGTCGAGAGCAGCAACCGGCTCATCGGCCAGTTCATCACGCGAATGCCGCCGATATAGCGCGACCCGAGCACCAGGTCCGCGCCTTCACGCGCGGTTTGCAGCAAGACGGGCAGGGCTGCGGGATCGTGCGAGAAGTCGCAATCCATTTCGCAGATCAGTTCGTAACCGCGCTCCAGCGCCCACTTGAACCCGGCGATGTAGGCGCGGCCAAGGCCCTCCTTGCCCGCACGATGCATCACGAACACCCGCGGCTCCCGCGCGGCGATCGCATCCAGCACCGCGCCGGTCCCGTCGGGCGAATGGTCATCGACAAACAGTATGTTTGCCGTGGGCACTTCACGAAGGACCGCCTCGGACATGGGTTCCACGTTCTCGCGCTCGTCATACGTCGGAATGATGATCAGTGTTTTTTCGCTCATTTGGCTTACAGTATACCGATTCAGGGGACGAGTCTTCCACACAAAAATTCAGGGCAGGATCAGCATGCAGTCACCGTAACTGAAAAACCGGTAGCGTTCCCGGACCGCCTCGCGGTAGGCCTCCAGGATGCGTTCGCGGCCCGCCAAGGCGGCGACCATCATGATGAGCGTCGATTTCGGCAGGTGAAAATTGGTCAGCATCGCATCGATGACGCGGAACCGGTAAGGCGGATAAATGAAGATCGAACTGGAGCCGACCGCGGCCGTCACCTCGCCGCCGTGGGCAGCGGCCACGGTCTCCAGCGCGCGCACACTGGTGCTGCCGACCGCCACCACACGGCCGCCGCGCGCACGGCAGGTCGCCACAGCCGCAGCCGTGGCAGCAGGCACGGCATACCGCTCGGGATCCATGCGGTGCTCCTCGACCTGCTCCGCCTTGACCGGCTTGAAAGTGCCGGGCCCCACATGCAAGGTGACCGCGGCGCGCGCCACACCCCGGGCCGCGAGGGCCGCGAAGAGGGCTTCCGTAAAGTGCAGTCCCGCAGTCGGCGCGGCCACCGCGCCGGTTTCGCGCGCATAGATCGTTTGGTACCGTTCACGATCCAGACGGGCCTGCCGCGCGTCCCCGCAGCGATGGATGTACGGCGGTACGGGCGTCACCCCGTAACGTTCCAACAGCGTCATCAGCGGCACCGGAGAACGGAAGGCAATCCGCCAAGCGTTGTTCGGCTGGCGTGCCAGCATCTCGGCTTCAATCTGGCCATCGGCAAAGACCGCCCGCTGCCCTGGCCGGATGGGCCGTCCCGATCCAGTGATGCACTCCCAACAGACCGTCCCCTCCGCGCAGGCCGTACCTTCCGGCGCGGGGCAGGGCTCCAGCAGCAGCAACTCCAACGCGCCGTGCGTGTCCGTCCAGAAACCTTGCAGTCGCGCCGGGAAAACCCGTGTGTCGTTGAGCACGAGCAGGTCGTCCGCACCGAGATATGCGGGCAGATCCATGACGTGCCGGTGCTCGATGCGGCCGTCCGAACCATGCAGCACCATCATGCGCGACGTACCGCGCACGGCGGGTGGTTCCTGGGCAATCAGGTCGGGCGGCAGATCGTAGTCAAACGCGCTTGTCAGCATGGCGCCTGCCGCTCCCTATGCGTTCCGTCCGGGCAAGGACGTGTTCCGGGCGAACCGTTTGGTCTCGGGATAATCCAGCGTGTAGTGCAGGCCCCGGCTCTCTCTGCGTCGGACAGCACTGCGCACGATCAACTCACCGACCAGCGCCAGATTGCGCAGTTCCAGCGTATCGGCCGTGACCAGATAATCGAAGTAGTACTCGCGGATTTCGCGCCGCAGGTTACGCAGACGCCGACGGGCGCGCTCCAACCGCTTGTTCGTGCGCACGATCCCGACATAGTCCCACATGCAGGTGCGAACCTCCATCCAGTTGTGGGCCACCATCACCGCCTCATCACTCGCGACCGCCGTACCGTACTGCCAGTCCGGAATGCGTATCGCGTCCGGCAGCCGCCCCGGCTGCGCCGCAATGCGGCCAGCGGTCTCATACGCACAGACCAAGGCCTCCAGCAGCGAATTGCTGGCCAACCGGTTCGCGCCGTGCAGACCGGTGCAGGCGGTCTCGCCCACAGCGTACAGGCCCGGCAATGAGGTCACGCCATCCACGGAAGCTCGGATGCCGCCGCAGCAGTAATGAGCTGAAGGCACGATGGGAATCAGGTCATGCGCCATGTCGATACCGAATGAGGCGCAGGTTTTGTACAGGGTCGGAAAACGCTTCTGCAGGAAGGCCCGGCTCTTATGCCGGATGTCGAGACAGCAGTAGGGCGCTCCGGTGCGTTTAATCTCGGAGTCGATCGCGCGGGCGACCACATCGCGCGGTGCCAGCGCGCCCCGCGGGTCGTATTTCTGCATGAAAGGACGGCCCTCGGCATCCACCAGTTCGGCACCCTCGCCGCGAACGGCCTCGCTGATGAGAAAGCGTTTGGCTTGCGGATGGTAGAGGCATGTGGGATGGAACTGGATGAACTCCATGTTCTCGATCGTCGCACCCGCCCGCCACGCCAGCGCCACACCGTCACCCGTGGCGATGTCGGGGTTGCAGGTGTAAAGGTACACCTTGCCGCACCCGCCGGTCGCCAGAATCGTGTCGGCCGCGCGGACCGCATAAATCTCGCCGGCGAGTTGATCGAGCACATACGCCCCGACGCAGCGGTTCTCCTCCGGTCGTTTGAGCCAGCGGGTGGTGATCAAATCGATGACCATGGTGTGTTCCAACACCTGGATATGGGGATGCTTCAGGATCTGCTCCACCAGCACCGCCTCGACGTGCTGTCCGGTGATGTCCCCCGCGTGCAGCACACGGCGCTGCGAATGGCCGCCCTCGCGTCCCAGATCATAGCCCGGCACGCCATCCGTGCGCGGGTTGAAGCACACACCGAGTGCCTCGAGATCCGCGATCCGCGCCGGCCCCGTCGAAACGATTTTCCGCACCACCTCTTCGTCGCAGAGTCCGGCTCCGGCAGTCAGCGTGTCCGACACATGCTGCTCGAAACTGTCCCCCGCCGCCATCACGCATGCGATGCCGCCCTGCGCCCGGTTGGTGTTACAGTCATCGATCCGTTTTTTCGTCACCAGCAGCACCCTGCCGTGCGGTGCCAGATACAGGGCGCTCATGAGACCGGCGATACCGCTCCCCACCACAAAAAAATCACAGGACTCGATGCGCATCATCCTCCCCCGCCCGCCGAACCCGGCAGGTCATCCGTTCGAAATGCCGTGAGTATAGCATACGGATGGACGTCCTTCCGAGCGAAAACGGGATCAGCATCCCGTCCTCGTTTTCGTGTACATCGACGACTTGCGACCCGCGACGTTTAGGCTCTTTGGCAGGGCGACTGCCCCACCGTTGCCTGCGGGAACGCCCATAAGGCACTGACGCGTTCCGCTCTTTGAAGCGATTTTGCGCTTCCCTTTGTCGGAACAACACATTATGCTTTAGCCGGAACCTATTTTTACGGGTGATTATCCAACTGAAAGGAGCAGGATATGCGAATTCTGAAAATGGGGCAGGTCGGCGGCGGGATCGGCGCGTTTATCGGCGAGGTTCACCGGAAGGCGGCCCGGATGGATGGCGGAATCGAGTTGACGGCGGGAGCCTTTGACGTCGTTCCGAGTAAGAGTCTGCGGCAGGGGAAGAACCTCGGCCTGGATCCCAAGCGCGTGTATTCCACCTACGAGGAGATGATCGCCAAGGAAAGCGCGCTGCCCCCGGGCGAGCGCGTCGATTTCGTGTCGGTCTGCACCCCGAACCACACTCATTTCCCGATCGCCAAAGCCTGCCTCAAAGCGGGTTTCCACGTCATGTGTGAAAAGCCCATGACCCTCACGGTCGCCGAGGCTGAGGAGTTGGCGGCGCTCGTCAAGTCCAGCGGCAAGGTCTTCGGCCTGATGCACAACTACACGGCCTACCCGATGGTCAAACTGGCCCGTGACATGGTGAAGCAGGGAGACCTCGGCACGTTGCGCAAGGTGGTGGTCCAATACCCCCAGGGTTGGCTGTATCAGCTCGCCGAAAAGAGCGGCAACATGCAGGCCTCGTGGCGCACCGACCCCAAGACCTCGGGTGTCGCCGGCGCCATGGGCGACATCGGCACGCACGCCGCCAACCTGGCCGAGTACATCACCGGCGTGAAGATCACGCGCGTGCTCGCGGACCTCACCGCCTTTGTTAAAGGACGGAAACTGGATGACGACGGCAATGTGCTGCTCCGCTTCCAAAAGGGCGTCAAGGGTGTCCTGCATGCCAGCCAGATCTCGGTTGGCGAGGAGAACAATCTGGCCATCTGGGTCTATGGCGATAAAAAAGGCCTCTGGTGGCGGCAGGAGAACCCCAACGAACTCCATGTCCTCTGCCAGACCGCGCCCGAGGAGATCTGGCGCCGTGGCAACGGGTACGTTGCGGAGAAGAGCAAGGCGGCCGCGCGCGGCACCCGCATCCCGAGCGGGCACCCGGAAGGGTTTCTGGAGGCTTTTGCCAACAATTACTGCAACTTCGCAGACACCATCCGGGCGAAGGCCGAAAAGCGGAAACCCTCACCCGAAGAGTTGGACTTCCCGAGCGTCGAAGCCGGCGTCCGCGGCATGAAGTTCATCCACGCGGTGGTGACCTCCTCGAAAAAAGGCAGTGTCTGGGT
This sequence comes from Kiritimatiellia bacterium, assembly GCA_033812795.1. Taxonomy (GTDB): domain Bacteria; phylum Verrucomicrobiota; class Kiritimatiellia; order RFP12; family UBA1067; genus JAPXSY01. The sequence continues at coordinate 26,332 of JAPXSY010000014.1, read as the reverse complement.
CAAGATCTAACCTGCCTGTTTCCATCTGTGACACGTGGGGTGGGCATACCGATGCCTGCCCCCGCTTTTTACCCTCCACGCTTGAAGGAGTCTTTCCATGTGGTCCTTTTCTTCTGCGTTTTCCCTGCCCGCAATCGGTCTGGTGCTGACCCTGCCGTTCGCGACGCTACAAGCGCAGCAACCGGGCGTCACGAACAACATCGCCTATTACGATGACGACGCGCCGCAAACAGACGACGCTTACCGGCAATCGCAGTGCCGTCTGGATCTGCGCTATCCCGTATCCAAGACCGGCTTCGCCACAGTGGTCTGGTTTCACGGCGGCGGCCTCACGTCCGGACGCCGCCACTTCATTGACCTCAAAGATCCGTCGATCGCTGTAGCGGCGGTCGGATACCGTCTGTCACCCCAAGTCGAGCACCCCGGTTACCTTGAGGATGCCGCGGCAGCCACGGCCTGGGTGTTGCGCAACATCGGACGCTTTGGCGGCGATACCCACAAGGTGTTTGTCTCCGGACACTCCGCGGGCGGCTATCTCAGCGCCATGATCGGCATGGATCCCCGTTGGTTGGCCCGTCATGGACTCTCCCACCGCCAGCTTGCGGGAATCGTCCCGATCAGCGGACAGGTCACCACGCACTTTCATGTGAAGAAACTCCGGGGCGACACCCAGTCGCAGTACCGCCCCATTATTGACGAGTTCGCGCCGCTCTATTACAGTTCCGCCGAGCTTTCGCCGATCTGCCTGATTGTCGGAGACCGCCGTATCGAATACAAAAACCGTGTGGAGGAGAACGACCTGTTGGCAACCAGCCTGCGGAACTTGGGACACCAGCATGTTGAGTTCTATGAAATGGGCGGACTCAATCACAGCACCGTGGGACAGGGTGCCATGATCCTCCTGCGTGAATTCGTCGGCAAGCTCTCGCGCCCTTCCGACGCAGCCAAAACGAAATGACGCGCGCGGCACGCACCCTCTAAAAAGGACCTTTGCGATGAACCCGCAGGTCACGGGACGGATTCACTCCATCGAGTCGTTCGGCACACTGGACGGCCCCGGCATCCGCTATGTGCTGTTTCTGCAGGGGTGTCCGCTCCGCTGCCTGTACTGTCACAACCCGGACGCGGGGGATTGCGAGGCGGGACGGGTCATCACCGCTGGCGAAGCCCTGACCGACATCCTGACTTACCGCGCCTTCATCGCGCGCGGCGGTGTCACGCTCTCCGGCGGCGAACCGCTCCTCCAGCCCGAATTCGTCTGTGCCTTGCTGGAAGGGTGCCGCGAACAGTGTCTGCACACCGCGCTGGACACGTCCGGCGCAATTCCGCTCTCGATCTCGCGCGCGGCCCTCGACCGTGCGGACCTGATCCTGCTGGATGTCAAGGCGATCGACGACGACCTCTGCCGCACCCTGACCGGCCGCGGCAACCGGGAAACGCTGGCGACCCTCGAATACTGCGAAGCCGCAGGGCGGGAAGTCTGGGTTCGCCATGTGTTGGTTCCGGGGTATACGCTCGATCCCGCACACCTCACCCGCCTGGCCGACCACCTGTTGCGCTACGCCTGCATCCGCAAAGTCGAATTGCTGCCCTTCCACAAGATGGGCGAATATAAATGGGAGGCGCTGCAGCGGCCTTACCGGCTCAGCGACACCCCTCCCCCGACGGAGGAGGAGGTTCAGGCAGCCCGCGCGATTTTCGAGCAGCGCGGGTTGCTGTAGCGGCGTGTTGCCGGGCGCATCGTAACAGCCGCGAAAGCCGTTACTCCCGTGCAGGAACCGCAGCTATTTGATGGTGTAGCGGGTGGCCTTGATCAGCGCCTTCCAGAGCAGCTCCGGCGTCTCCGCCGCAAGCATCGCCTCGCGATTTTGCTCTTTCAGGAAGGTCTCGGTCAAACCTGACATCAGGCGCAGGTAAAACGCGCTGACCGCCGTGGGGATGGTGATGAAAAAGACCAGATTCACGATGCTGCCCGCTTCATCATACCGGATTCCCTTTTTCGCGACACCCAACGCAAGCGTCAAGCCCCCCCCCTCCACGCCGCGCACGTGCGGAAAGGCCAGCCCGTTATCCATCGCCGTACTCAGAACCGCCTCCCGCTCCAAAGCGCTCGCCACCAGTTTTTCCGCGCCGGAAACGAATTTCTGCTGCTCCATGACCGTCGCCAGCTCCACGATCGCCTCACGACCGTTCGTGGCCTTCAAATCCGGAATCATCAGCGATTCAGCCGAAAAACGCGAAATGCCCGACTTGCGCGGCTCGGTACGGCTCGGCACGTCTCCGACCCAGCGTGGCGCGCCGCTCTCCTCGAACAGGATGCGTGCGCAGCTCGGACAGTTCTGGATCTGCTTGCAGAGACGCACGGACTGAACCTGACTGATCGGCAACCGCATCCCGCAGATCGCGCAACACCCGTTGTACATCGGCGCCATCACGATATGGTCTTTTTTGTACAGCCGTTGATAGAGCGATTTGATTTCCGGCGGCAGCTTGTCCGTCAACTGATCGATCGAGTCGTTCAGACGCTCCATGTGGGAGCCGTCCCCTGTCGTACGGTGCTCATCCCGGATCAACACGAGTTCCTGAAGCTGGTTTAAATGATTGAGCAGGCTTTGCATACGTTCCTTTCATGCGTTTCAAACGGATTCCAGTTCACGCCCGCAAGAAACGCTATACCAGACAAATTGTGAGGATATTGTGAAGGAATGCCGTCCCGGTGTCAATCCGGGACTGTCGCGATATGACAAAATGACCGGGTTACAGGCAGAGGGGGTGGAGTTACCCCAACCCGAAACTGGAAACCGCAATGGCCAACGGCTCGGAAATGGAATGGGCTTGGAATCGCGACAAAACACGATTGGGAATTGACGCGGCCTTTTCTATTCCGGATAATGGTTGAAATGAAAGCACTTGTTTTGGGAGTCATGGCATTCTGTGTGGTCGCTTCCGGCTGGGGCGGATCGGTTCCGTCACCTGCGGTGTGCGTGAGGGCATGTCCCGATGGGGCGCAGTCCACGCCGCGCCTGTGGAACGGCATTGCACCGCAAGTGAAGGCGTGGGAACTCGGAAAGCGACAAGAGACGCTGGCATGGTTCGAGGAGAACCAGTTCGGCAAGACGCCGGTCGGCCGCTTGCCGGACGAGGTGATTGGCGAAACGTACGTCGCGTTCACCAATGCGGGTGTCCGCATCGAAATCCATTGCAGTCTGCCTGCCGGAGCTGATGCCGCACACCCCGCACCGGTTTTTCTCTTCGGTGATCATCGGGGCGGCAATGCGCCGCCGGACTTCGCGCAGGAGACGTACGAGGGGATCCCGACAAACTCGATCACGGCTCGCGGCTACGCCTATGTGCGGTGGAACTTCAATGACGTCTGCCCGAATGTGGATGCAAACCATTCATTCGGACGGTGGCCGCTTGGTATCATCGCCTATGCCGCGACAGGCGACCGGAATGCGACGAACGTCGTTCGCCAGGCGAACTCTTGGGGAACGATTGGCGCGTGGGCCTGGGGCAACTCGCGGGTGATGGACTGGATCGAGACCCGGCCCGAACTCGACGCGTCGCGTGTCGCTGTGCTCGGGCATAGCCGCGGCGGGAAGACCGCGCTCTGGACGGGCGCACAGGACGAACGCTTCGCGATGACGATCTCCAACGGTTCCGGTTGCGGCGGCGCACGGCTCGGACGAGCGAAGGCTCCGAAGGCAGAGACCATCCGGCAGATCCTCAAGAACTTCCCGAACTGGTTTTGTCCCACCTTCACTGCGTGGATCGACCGGGATGCCGAGTTACCGCATGACGCGGATGACCTGATCCGCCTGATCGCCCCGCGACTCGTCTATGTGGCGAGCGGGAGCGAGGATGCCTGGGCGGGGCCGGCGGCGGAGAAGGCGGCCTGGGATGCGGCCCACGACGTCTATCGCGCGTATAAACTTGAAGAACGCATGGGTTACCACTGCCACGACGGGCCTCACAAACTTCGTGCCGACGACTGGGAGCGGTTCATGGATTTCGCGGACCGTCAGCTCAAGGCCCCGTCCACGGCAGACTCGGACGCGATCGAGCGTCGCATCGCGGCGGCATGCGTCGACGGCTCGCGCGCCGTGACGTTGACGAAGAATGCGGCATCCGTGGACGGCGCTTGGCACCTGACGCGGGCAATCCTCGTGCCAGATGACTTCACGCTTGTCTTTGATGGTTGCCGCGTGGAGCTTGTGGACGGGACACAGGACAATCTTGTGCGCAACGCGGGTGCCGTAGAGGGGCGGTGTACGCCGAACCGCGGCATTCGTATTCTTGGCAAGAATGGAGCGGTTTTGAGCGGCGGAAAACGCAACCACTATCTGCCCCGGCGCTCGGGCGATCCGAACGGTTGGCGGTCGGTCGGCATTCTCCTTTGTGACGTGAGCGACTACGAGGTCGGCGGGTTCACGATGGAGGAGACACAGTGCTGGGCGATTTCCCAAGAACGCTGTTGCCGCGGTCACATACACGATATCGTCTTCGGCTCGACGGACATCCTGTTCAATCAGGACGGTGTTGACGTGCGCAAGGGATGCCACGACCTTGTGATCGAGAACATCTCCGGCATGACAGGTGACGATGTGGTCGCGCTGACGGCTTATCGTGATCCCCCCGGCTCTCCAGCGCGCTTCGGCATGCAGATCGGCGGCAATGCGACGCTGGGCGAAAAAGATGACATCTACAACGTGACGATTCGCAATATCCGGGCCCGTTCGTCGGGAGGGCATGGCGTCATCCGTCTGCTGACGTGTGATGGCATCCGGATGCACCACATCACGGTTGAGGATGTCGTCGATACGGCAACGGGGAACGAGAGGCGTCCTCAAGCGACAATCCGCATCGGAGACAAGAGTTACCACAGGACAAGACGGTGCGAGTTGAGAGAAATGCACCATGTGGATGTCCGGGGCGTAAAAGCTTCGGGGAAGGTCGCAGTCTGGATCAGGGGGCCGCTGAGCGACTCCTCGGTCGTTTCTGTCACCGAATCGCCGGGCGGCAAGAAATATGAGATTTCCGCGCCGATGGAAAACGTCCGCCTTGACCCGTAGCGTGTCAGGTTAACCTAAAAAGAGTAGTTGAACCTTCAACTCTCTTTGGTTTCAGGGTTTCAGGGTTTCAGGGTTTCAGGGTTTCATCCAAATCGGGATCGGGATCGCTATCGGGATCGCTATCGGGTTTCTGGGTTTCAAGGTTTCTGGGTTTCTGGTTTCAAGGTTTCATCCAAATCGGGGTCGGGATCGCTATCGGGATCGGGATCGGGTTTCAAGGTTTCAGGGTTTCATCCAAATCGGGGTCGGAATCGCTATCGGGATCGGGATCGGGTTTCAAGGTTTCAAGGTTTCAAGGTTTCATCCAAATCGGGGTCGGGATCGCTATCGGGATCGCTATCGATTGTTTCACCACAGAACACCACCGCCTCACCGCCTAACAGCCTCACAGTCTCACCGCCTCACAGCCTCACAGTCTCACCGCCTCACAGTCTCACAGCCTAACAGCCTCACAGTCTCACATCCTCACAGTCTCACAGCCTTTGAGATTGCGGGCTCCGCCCGCATCTCAAGGTGCGGCGGGGACCGCGACAAAACCCAATGTTTACGGGGCTTTGCTGGAATTCTACCCGTTCAACCGCTCTTTTTAGGTTTTAAATGCGCAGACCGGCATGGCGTTCGGATACGCTCGTCAGAGCGGCTTTTCCCCGCAGATCACTGTTCAAAATAGGTGTAGCCGCGTAAGCCGCTCTCGTAGGCGGCCAGAATCTCGCGACGCTCGGCAGGCGTGATGCGCCGGGCCTTGACCGCATCCTCGGCCAGTGTGCGGAACTGCTCCATCAGGCGTTCGGGCCGGTATTCGACGTAACTCAGCACATCCCCCACCGAGTCGCCTGCCAGCTCCTGCACATATTCGATGTCGCCGTCCTCATCCACCTGAACACTTACCGCGTTGGTGTCGCCGAACAGATTGTGCAGGTCTCCCAAGGTTTCCTGATACGCGCCAACAAGGAAAACCGCCAACATGTACGGTTCACCGCGCCGCAACGCGTGTACCGGCAAGACCGACCGGACATCGTGCTGATCGATGAATTTGTTGATGTTCCCGTCGCAATCGCAGGTGATATCGGAAAGGGAGGCCATACGCGTGGGCTTCTCGTTCAACCGGTGGATCGGCATGATCGGGAAGAGCTGATCGATCGCCCACGCATCGGGCAGCGACTGGAACACGCTCATATTGCAGTAGTAGACATCAGCGAGCAGCGTATCCAGCCCCTGCAGATCCCTGGGTACGCTCTTCAAGTTCTGTACCAGTTCGCGGATGCGCGTGAGAATGTACCAGAACAGGCAGTCGGCGGCAGCGTGTTGCCGCAGGGTGATGTCGCCGTGTTTGAAAGCTTTTTGAATCTCCTCGCGGTAATATAGGGCGTCGTTGAAGGACTCCTGCACGTTTTTGAGGCTCAGCGTGCGCGAGACGTACATCATGTTCTCGAGCGCCTCCGGCTGCGGCTCGGGGATATTCGCGGGCGCATCCTTCTCCTCGTAAATCGCCGCGTCCAGCACGTTGACCAGCAGAACCGAGTAGTAGCCGATCAGCGCCCGCCCGGATTCGCTGATCACGGTCGGGTGGCCGACTCCCGCCTCGTTGCAGGCGGTCATGATCCCCTCGATCACATCGGCACAGTATTCCGACATGTCGTAGTTGGCACTGCTGGGGAAGTTGGTGTGCGAGCCGTCATAGTCAATCGCCAGACCGCCCCCGATATCGAAGATCCCCATGCGGGCGCCCTCTTTGACGAGACCGACGTAAAACTGGGAGGCCTCCTTGACACTGTCGCGGATCTCGCGAATGTTAGGCACCTGCGACCCGAGATGATAGTGCAGCAGCTCCAGGCAATCGAGCATGTCGGCCTCGCGCAGAGCGTCCACCATGTCAATCACCTGGGAAGGCGTCAGACCGAACACGCTGCGCTCGCCCCCCGATTCCGACCATTTGCCACCCACCCGGCTGGAGAGCTTCACCCGGATGCCGATGCGCGGCCGGATTTTAAGTTCTGCCGCGCGCTCGAGAATCAGACTCAGCTCATCGGCGGTCTCCAGCACAAGGATGGTCTGAAGTCCCATTTTGAGGGAGAACAACGCCAGATCAATAAACTCGGTGTCCTTGTACCCGTTGCAGATGAGGAAGGCGTCCGGGTCCCGCATGTAAGCAAGGGCTGCGATCAACTCCGCTTTGGATCCCGCCTCCAACCCGTGATGGTAGGGTGCCCCGAAGGTCACCACATCGTGCACCGCCTGCTGTTGCTGATTGACCTTGATCGGGAATACGCCGCGGTAACACCCCTGATAGTCGTAATCGGCAATCGCCTTGCCAAACGCTTCGTTGAGCAGACGGATACGGTCGCCCAGCAGATCGCTGAACCGCAACAGCAACGGCAGTCCCATGCCGCGATCACGCAACCCATCAACGATATCACAAAGCCGGATACTGACTGTACCGTCCGTGTTTTTCAGGTTGACCGCCACATAGCCGTCTTCCGTGACGTTAAAATAGCCCTGCCCCCACGTGCTGACCCCGTAGAGCTCGGCGCTTTTGACGCTGTTCCAGCCGTCCAGTGCATCCAAAAGTTTATGCGGCATTTCGGGTGGTTCCTCCCCCATCACATCCTTTGTCGGATCGGACTCGGACGCGCCCCGTTTAACGCGCCGGTCCCGCACCTCCTAAACACGGTCGCAACATGCCAAACCCGCGACCAAAGTGCAACATAAAACGGAGAAAACATGGCACGGATTTGTTTTCCCGTGAGCAAGGAGAAGCAGACGCCCGTCCCTTGTCTCCCAGAAAACTGCTCCTGACCTGAAACATCGGGGTCGAAAACGGGAAAACAACGGAAGCGACTCGCTTCGACGCGGTTCATTCTGTATGCTCTTTTCTGATGCCCGAATCCTTGTGTTGCGGGTTTTGCCCGCACAGGATAACGAGCCTTCTCGTTCTCCCCTGTGAAGGAAACCGATTGAGTCGTGACGGATCCCCTCTACATCCATGTTCCGTTCTGTGATGGTAAATGCCACTATTGCGGCTTCTACTCCGTGTTGAACAGTACGCGTCTCATCGAAGACTACCCCCGCCTGCCCGCCCGCGAGTTGGCGCATCTCTTGGACACCCGCCCTGCCGCAGTGCGTACCCCGATCCGAACCCTGTACCTAGGAGGCGGCACCCCCGCCACACTGGGCGAGTCTGGCCTCGCCGAACTCTTCCGGAGGCTTGCCGAGGTGACGCCGCTGGATTCCGTGGAGGAGAGCACGGTCGAGCTGAGCCCCGCCTCGGTGACCCCGTCGCTCCTGAACACCTTGCGGCGGTTGGGGGTCAACCGGCTGAGCATCGGCGTCCAATGCTTCAATGACGCCGCGCTTGCGCGGATCGGACGGCGTCACGACGCCGCGACTGCGATTCGCGCGATCCGCATGGCGCGTGAGGCCGGGTTCACGAACCTCGGCATCGATCTGATCGCCGGTTTGCCGGAGGTCACACCGGAGCAATGGCTGGATTCTCTCCAGCAGGTATTGTCGCTTGACCTGCAACACCTCTCGGTCTACGCCCTAACCGTAGAGCCCGGCACCGCGCTGGCCTATCAGGCGGAGAAAGGGCTTCTCCTTCCCGACGAAACCGCGCAATTGGCTGATCTCGATCAGGCGGACACCCTCCTGTGCCGCGCGGGGTTCACGCGCTATGAGATCTCCAATTACGCGCTACCGGGGTTTGCGTGCCAGCACAATCTCGCGGTCTGGCGGGGTTCGGATTACATCGGGCTGGGTCCCTCCGCCTCCTCGCGCCTCGGCCGCGACCGATGGACCAACGAGCGTGATCTGGAAGGATACACGGACGCGTTGGGACGAAACGCGTCCCCCCCCCGGATGCACGAGACACTGACCGCGCTGGACGATGCAACCGAGCGAACCCTGTTTGCGCTGCGTCTGAAGGAGGGGTTCGATCCCGCCGAACGCGCCGCGCGTTTTCCCGTACTGCAAGAGCATATCCTTGGTTGGGAGAAGAAACTGGAGGCGCTCGAACGGCACGGCATCACCGAACGGGCGGAATGCCGCTGGCGCTTGACCGCACGCGGTCGGGAGGTCGGCGACGCCGTGATCCGCGAATTGCTGTAGCGCGGGCTCATCCCCGTTTCCCTTCCCCCTTTCTTCCTCACTACCTTTTTTTCCCTTTTTCTTGTCTTTCGTCTTGATCTTTTGACATCCTGCCCCCTTTTATGAGACAGTGAAACGTAATTTCCGTTTCCGTGAAAAGTCTGAAGAAGGAGTGTCGCATCATGAAAGTGACGAATGAAGCATTGGCCCTTGCCGCCAACACGATCCGCTGCCTTGCCATGGATGGCGTCCAAGCGGCGCGGTCCGGACATCCCGGTGCCCCCATGGGCCTGGCCGATATCGCTGCCGTGCTGTGGCTGAAATATCTGAAGCATGATCCGGCGGATTCCCAATGGGCTGACCGCGACCGGTTCGTCCTCTCCGGCGGGCATGGCTCCATGCTGCTCTACAGTCTGCTGCATCTGGCGGGATACGCGCTGCCCCTCGACGAAATCAAACGCTTTCGCCAGTTCGGCAGCCTTACCCCGGGACATCCGGAATACCGACATACGGACGGGGTCGAAACCACCACCGGACCGCTCGGACAGGGTATTGCCACCGCAATCGGTATGGCGATCGCAGAACGCATGGCCGCCGCCCGCTTCAATGTCGCGGACGCCGAAACGGTGGTCGATCACCGCACGTGGATCTTCTGCGGCGATGGCGATCTTGAGGAAGGTATCAGCCACGAGGCCTGTTCGCTGGCCGGGCATCTGAAGCTGGATCGGGTTGTGCTGTTTTATGACAGCAACGGCATCACCATCGAAGGGAAAACGGAACTCGCCCTCAGCGATGACACCAAAAAGAGGTTCCAAGCCTACCAATGGCATGTTTTGGAAATCGACGGCCACGATTACGACGCGATCGACCGGGCGATCCGTAAGGCCATGCGCCTGACCGGAAAACCGGTGATGATCCTCTGCAAAACCCACATCGGCAAAGGCAGTCCCAACAAGCAGGACAGCCATGAGTCACACGGCGCGCCGCTCGGCGAGGAGGAGGTGCGCCTCACGAAACGTGCGCTCGGATTCCCGGAGGACCAGTTCTTTTACGTGCCGCAGGAGGTGTACGCGATGTTTCAGGCGCGCGCCGCGCGGATGAAACGCGTTCACGCCAAATGGACGCGCACCTTCAAAGCCTGGGCCAAGGCTCATCCGGAACGGGCGGAGTTGTGGACCGCCATGCGCGAAGACCGGCTGCCTGCTGACATCGAGGAGCGGTTGCCGAAATTCGATCCCGCCAAAGCGCTCGCCACACGCAGTGCTTCCGGTGCCGTGCTCAACGCGCTCGCGCCGTTGCTCCCGCAACTGGTCGGCGGCTCGGCTGACCTCGCGCCCAGCAACATGACCTGGCTCAAGGAGATGGGCGAGATCAAACCCGGCGACTTCGCGGGCCGCAACTTCCACTTCGGCATCCGCGAACTCGCCATGGCCGCCATTCTCAACGGGGTACAGATCCATGGCGGGTTCCGTATTTTCGGCGGCACGTTCTTCGTGTTCAGCGATTACTGTAGGCCGGCCATGCGTTTGGCGGCGCTCATGGAACTGCCGGTGATCTATGTATACACCCACGACAGCTTCTACGTGGGCGAGGATGGTCCCACACACCAGCCGGTCGAACAGATCGCCGCCTTGCGATGCATGCCGAACATCACCGTGATCCGGCCTGCGGATCCGACCGAAACCGCGGCCGCCTGGGTTGCCGCGCTGAAAAACCGTAAAGGCCCCACCGCCCTGCTGCTGACCCGGCAGAACATGCGGGTGATCGACCGCTCTCGTTACCCCGCCGCGTCGAATCTGGAAAAAGGTGCCTACACCCTATGGCAGAGCGGCGACGGTACGCCAGACCTTATTCTGATTGCGACCGGCTCAGAGGTCGAACTCGCGCTGGATGCGGCGCAGCAGATTACGGACCGGAATGTGCGGGTGGTCAGCATGCCCTCGTGGGAGCTGTTCGAAAAACAAAACCGCACCTACCGCGACCGGATCCTCGATCCTGACTGCAAACGCCGTCTGGTCGTGGAAGCAGGCAGTGCATTCGGATGGGAGCGTTATATCGGCACCCAAGGTGCCCGCGTCACCCTGGACACCTTCGGCGCGTCCGGCGCTTACAAAGACCTGGCCCGCCACTTCGGGTTCACCGTCGAGAACGTGTTGTCCGTGGCGCGCGAACTGTTGGCCCGCTGAGCAGGGTGATTGACTTCAGGTTTCAGCTCACCGAGGATCAGGTTCAGCGCCTCACGGTCGCGGATCGGGTCGAGCCCGCTGTGCGCGCTGAGCAAGGCTTCCGCACCTTCGCGTGCCAGCCGTTCGCGGAACGCGGCGTCAGCCGGGAATAGGTGCCCCGTCTCATCCACGGCTGCGAAATGCAGGGCTGCGGCAATCGCGCGGCAGACAGGGGCAGGGTCCTCCCCTTCCGCCTGCGCCAAGCGCAACCCGCCGATAAACCGGTCGCCCGGCGCGAGTTTGCGCGGCAGATCGCGTCCCACGCGGAAGACGGTGTCGCCCAACGCCCGGTTGCCGAAGCGCCGCAACAGATCCTCCACATGCGCGGTCTGATTGGCTTCGCTGAACTCCGACGGGTACCGGCGAATCAGGGCGCGCGCCGAGACCTGCATCACCTGCCGCGTTTCCGCGACCACAGCCGCATCCGCCATCGCTTCGCAAATCCGTGTGTGACCGCGCAAAAACCCGTGGCAGGCACACGTCGCATGGCCCAGATTGTGGATGTAGAGTTTGCGTTCCACATAGGCCTGAAAACAGGATTTCAGTTCCAGGCCCTCCACCCCCTCCGGCACCGGGCCCGCAAACCCGTTGCGGTCAGCGATGATGACATTGTAGGCCTCGCCCCAGACCTCCAGCGGATCCCGTTCCCGGACCTCAGCCGGCATCAGCGGCACCATCTTGCCGATACTGGTCTCCACCAGACCGACACGGTCCATCAAGAATCCCGGCGGCAGGGCGCGGGTCAACACCTCACGCGCCATGACGGACAACCCGTTCAGGTTCTCGCAGAACAGAATCGAAACTGGACGACCGTTACGCAATGGCAGTCCCGATGCGATCGCGGTCAACACATCCGGAAGATGCGCCGCACCGACTGCCGTCCCGATCAGATCCGCACGGGCCACCGCCTGACGCACCGCCTCCGCGTCCTCCACGGAAATCCCGTCCACCCCGCACACCTCGAACGTTTCGGACTCCCCAGCGGGAATCGTGTCCTTCACCACCACGCGGTAGCGTTTACGCTGCTGCAACGCCGCCACGATTGATGGCACCGCATCCACAAACACCACCCGATACCCGGCCCGGCTGAAGAGAGGACCCGCCAGCGCGCGCCCGATGTTCCCGGCCCCGAAATGCAGATACTCCGGCATGTCCCGTCCTTCCTTTCCCTGTTCCCGTTTCACCTTCCGCCATACGCGTCCGCCGCAGAATTCGCAACCTTTTCCGCCTGCCGGTACTGTTCCCGGAAAAAGGCGGTCCACTGCCGCAGCAGATCCAATCGCGGATATGCGCTGTACCCTTTGACCGCCGTAGCCCACGAAAGCGGGAAGGGATGCTCCGGCAGCGCCTCCAGCAACCGCATCGCCTCAGGTTGGCGTTCCGGACCGCCCTGCCGCAGAATCGCCCGCCAGGCGCGCCGCAACTCCTCTCCGGAATCAATACACATCGCACGGATCAGATCACGCTGCACCCCGAAATGTGAAGCGGTCCACCGCGCCTCATAGGGAAAGGCTTCGCTCAACCGGTACGCGTCCGCATCCGGTCGCCACAGAGCGTCGGCCAGAAAGGGCCGGTGTTGTTCGAAAGCCGCCTGAAGCACCGGATCGGAGGACGGGTAGAAATCACGCCGGATCGGCAACCGCCGCAATGCAAAACGTTTCGGTCCGCCCGGTGTCCCCACACGGTAATTCCACAAACGCTGCCCCGATTCGCCGAGCAGGTATTCGATGAAACGGACCGCCAACATGCGGTGCGGCGCGCCGCGCAGCAGGCTGATCGGATCGGCAGTCATGCTCGATCCCCCCACCGGCGTTACGTACGTCATGACCGGCCGGCCATCCGGACGCGCGGACAACTCCTCCTGCAGGCGTCCGTAGAAATCGATCACGATCCCCGCTGCGGCCGCCCCCATGGCGACATCCGACGGCACCTTTCCGGACGCGTCGGTGAAATACCGGGCATTGGCGCCCAGACGCCGCACGAGATTGACCCCTTCCCGCCACCCGCATCCGATCGCCTCCGGGTAGGCTGCCGGCACGCCCTCCGGCGGCTTCGCGTCCTGTGCGCTTCCGGACGTGGCCCATGCGGCTTCGTACTGCCGGATCTGCTCGCGCGTGAAGCCGGCCGCAGCCACGGATCGAACGCACTGCGCATGAAGAATCATTTCAAACGCCTTGGCCACACTGCCGCTTTTCGTCGGATCCGCCAACCCGAGGGTTCCGACATAGCGGGGATCGGCCAGATCCTCCCAAGCGGCGGGAGGCTGCCGGATACCAAGATCCCGCAGACGGTCGGCGTTGTAGCAGATCCCAAACGCGCTCAGCACACTGCCGTAATACGCTTTGCCCCGCCACACCTCGCCGTTCATCTCCCGCGGGATCAGAATCCTGCCGTCGTTATCCTTAAAGAGTCCGGCAGGCTCGGCCCCGCTTGGCCAGGCCGGCACCGTCAGACCCTGCCGCTCCGCTTTCGCGTGATCGTACACGCCCCCGCCAAAGAACAGATCGATACCGCAGGTGACCGCCGCAGGGTCGTCACCGCACGCCGCGAGTTCGCCTGTTTCGCGTTTAAGCCCCTCGCGTTGCGACACGCTTTTCTGGAAGCGCTTCAGCGAAGCCTCATACTCTGCGGTGAGGTAACGCATAATCTCCGTTGTGCCGCCGATCACCCGCCAATCGAAGCGCACCGGACGACCGTAGCGGAGACGGTGCCAGTGAGAGAAGCCCACCTCGAACTCACGCCGCAACGCCTCGTTGTGCGGAGTGATCAGCACCAATTCCGGATCGTCCCCCAACCATCCGCCCTCTTCCGGTTTCGGCCGGAAGATGAACGGCAACGCGACCACCAACGCCGCCAAACAAAGAATGAGGATCTGCTTCATGAAGAAGTACAAGATGAACGGCACCGTTACGCGTCAGAATAATGGCACAGAGACGTTGTCGAATCAAGCGGAGATCGGCAGCCATCGCAAGTACAGTCGAAAGCAACCTACGGCTGAAAAGATTCTTACCTTCAGGGTAGAGATGGCAACGCTATTTGAGTGGTTGTCTCTTCATCTTCGAGCGGGACGCTATGCCGCTTTTGTGATCGGCGATTCGAGCGCGTGTTTTGTGTGTGCGCTGTCGGGAGCGCAGGCGTCCCCGCCTGCTGAAAGTTGAGCGTTGAAAGTTCTTTAACACAGAGGTAAGATGAAAAGGCTGTTCTCCTTGTGAAAGGTTTCTGGCACAATGGAAGTTGGGGGTTTAACGCGAGCGAGCGGGTGGGGTAGCGGATGAACTTTGATCAATTCAACACGCTGATTGCAGGGACGGCGTGGCCGGTGATCCTCGTAGAAGGGACACGGAAGTTGCCCGAAGAGGATGTGGGCAGGCTGGCTGCATTCGCTAGATGGATGGCGGAGACTTACCCTCAAGCAATCTTCAGAACCGGAAATGCGGGTGGGACGGATACGGCGTTCGCGAGTGGTGTCGCGCAAGTGGACCCGACGCGTATTGAGTATGTTCTGCCTTATAGCGGGCATCGTAAAACGACGCTGGAGAGCGGGGCTGCGCAGATCGATGTTTCGAAATTGACGGCGGTCGCTGAGGAGCGTGTGGTGTATCACACCAAGCAGGCATCTCCTGAATACAGCGGGATGATGGCGCGGCGGACGAAGATCCCCCAGTTGCGGGCGAAGGCAAAATACATCCTGCGTGACACGGTCAAGGTCGTTGGCTCAGATGAGGCGGATATTGCACCGGCGACAGTCGGAATTTTCTACGTCAATGTGAAAGACCCCATGAAGGGCGGCACGGGGCACACGATAAGAGTTTGCCAGCAGCAGGGTGTGCCGGTGGTGTGCCAGACACAGTGGATGGCGTGGGGAGTTGGATGTTAAGAACGCTCAACCAGAAAACCAGAGCCTAGCTTTTACCTTTCCAAGACAAAGTGAAGGATCAAGACATGAAAAGAAAAGGAACATCGTTTGTTGTTGTAATCGCTGCGCTTGCGGCGGGTATTGCAGGCGCGGCGGAACTACCGCTCATGATGATTCGTCTGAGGGCACCGCATACGGCGGACGACGCGCAGTGGGCAAAGACGCGCACCGTGCTCGTCGCAAACCGCGGCGCGTGCGATGAGGTATGGTTCTCGACGGGCATCGGCGTGCCGACGCTTGCCTGGCACGCCGCGCATGCAGAGCGTCTCGCGCGGTACGCCGCTGAACTGCGCGCGGCCGGCATCGTACCGAGCTTGCAAGTACAGGCGACGCTCGGCCATTCCGACGAACTCTCCGCGCTTGAAGGCTCGCCTGCAAAGACGTGGGGCGGTTTCACAGGACGCGGCGGCACGGAATGCCGTCACTGTAACTGTCCGCGTCAGCCCGATTTCCTTGCCTACGTGCGCGAGATGTCGCGGCTCTATGCGTCGTTCAAGCCTAGGAGCGTGTGGGTCGATGACGATCTGCGCGTCGCCGGGCACGCGCCTGGGTCACCGTGGGGCAAGGTCAAGGACGGTTGGATCGGCTGTTGGTGTCCAACATGTCTCGCGGCGTTCAACGCTGAGATGGGCACGAACTGGACGCGCGAGACGCTAGACGCCGCGATGGCGAAGGATACAAAGCTTTTCGACCGTTGGGAGACGTTTTCATTCGCGGGTATCGCCGCCGTTGCACGCGCGATCGCTGAGGAATTCCACAAGGTCTCGCCAACGACGCGTCTCGCCTATCAGCACGGCGATTACCGCAACGATTCGCTGCTCGCCGTCTTCCGTGCGCTGCACGAGGCGACGGGACTTCCGGTCGGGTCGCGTCCCGGGGGCGGCGCGTACTACGACCAGAATCCCAATCTGCAGATGATCAAAGCGTTCGGCGCGGCGTACACCCGAAAACAGTTGGGAAATCCCGACTGGATCGATACATGGTGTCCCGAAGTCGAGACGTATCCGCGCGCGTTCGCAAGCCGGACGGCGCAGGGCATCATGAACGAGGCGTTTGTCAATCTCGCGCTCGGCATGAACACCGTGAGCTTGCTCATTATGGACACGCGCTATGAAACCGACGCATGGTACGGCGAACACCTCCTCGCGCCACTTGCGGCGGAACGGTCCGTATTCGAGGGCTATCGCAAACACAACGAAGGGAGTGTTCCCGTGGGGCTGAAGGACGCGACAACAGTATCGAAAGGAAAGCTTTACGAGTTCGCGCTTGTGGGCGTCCCCGTCGTACCGGGCGTCGGAAAAACGTTCGGCGAAGTGACCAATGCCGATCTGTCGTTCAACCTCAGCGCGATGTCGTCGCGGCAGATCCTTGATCTTCGGCAACGGATGGATACGCGCGCTGGCGGCAGGCTGCCCGTTATTGCCGAGACGCCGTCTGTCGGCCTTGTCATACCGCGCGTAGCGCCCGATGGGGCACTCCGGAGCGTCGCATTCATCAACGCGCGCATTGATGTGCAGCCGCCGATTACGTTGCGCCTCCGTGGTGTCGCGCCGGACAAGGCGTCTGCCACTTGGCATGCTTTGCGTGCCGTACCGGTGACGGTGCCGCTTGTTCGCGCCGATGGTGAGACGCGGGCGACTCTACCGCCGCTTGCCGCATGGAACTGCGGTTGGCTGGAGCTGTAGTGTATTAGCGCGTTAGTTTGCTTTGGCACTGTTCGGTTTTTTATCCACAGATGGACACACAGATTACGCAGGTTTTTTAGGGATGGCACTACTCGGGTTTATTTAACGTAGAGACGCAGAGATTTTTACGGGATGGCGGCGTGACGCTGCGGACGAGCAGACGCTCGTCCCTCCCCGCCTGCGGTCAAAAACAAAAAAGAAAAATCTGCGCAACCTGCGCAAATCTGCGGATAAAACCAGCAGCCGCAAGACACGCTGTTGCGGGCGGGGACGCCCGCGCTCCCGACTCACTGCCCCCTTTTCTTCGGGAATGCATGATCTTCGCACACCCCTGTCACGAACCGATTACCTCAAAATCCGCGAATGCTCTTGACTTTAAGGGCGGTCCCGTTTACAAACACGATTTTCCATTTGTAGGGAGGGAAGGATGACAACTCGACGTTCGTTTTTCAAACAGGCAGGGATCGGTACTGCGGCTTGGGCCGGCGCGTGTGGTCTCGCGACAGGCTGCGCCAGTACGCCGCGTATCCGCCCGACACCGTCCGCCTCGACGGATTCGTTCCGTTTGGGCATTGCCGGATACACGTTTCACAAGTTCAACCTGATCCAGACGTTGGAGATGTTGCGCAAGATCGATGTACACTTCCTGTGCATCAAGGATTTCCACCTGCCGATCTCCAGCTCGGAGCAAGAGGTCGCCGCTTTCCATGATACCTGCCGCAGCTATGGGGTGACCGGATACGGGGTCGGCCCCATCTACATGACAACCGACGAGGAGGTGGACGCGGCGTTCGCCTATGCCAAGCGCGTCGGCACCCGGACACTGGTGGGTGTGCCCTATGACCGAGAGGGCAAGAAGCGCGTAGCCTCAGCGCGCGTGCTGCGCCGGGTACAGGAGCGGGTGCGGGAGTACGATATATGCTACGCCATCCATAACCACGGCCCTGACATGCCGGAACTGTTTCCCACTGCTGAAAGCGCCATGGAGATGATCGCCGACATGGATCCGCGTGTCGGGCTCTGTCTGGACATCGGTCATCAGTACCGGGACGGTAAAGACCCGGTTCAGGCCCTGTTGCGTCACGCGGACCGCGTGCATGACATTCACATCAAGAACGTGACCGCAGCCGATAAGAGCGGCAAGGGCATTGAGATGCCGCGTGGCCGGATCGACATGCCCGCGTTCGTACGCGCGTTGCGTTCGGTGCGCTATTCGGGGGTCTGTAGTCTCGAATACGAGAAAGACATGGCCGATCCGTTTGCCGGCATCGCGGAATCGATCGGTTACTTCCGTGGCGTGATGGACGCCACCCGTTAATCCCGCACCCGTTACCCTTCAATCCCGGAGTGGAGTGCAATGAAACTCGTTCTTGGTTGCGATCACGGCGGGCTGGCCATCCGGCAAGCCCTGCTCCCCTTTCTGCAAACGCACGGCATCAATGTGTGCGACTTAGGCACGTTTGACGCTTCCCCCTCGGATTATCCGGACTTCGCGATCGAAGCGGCGGAACAACTCGTTGAGGGTCGGGCTGATGCGGGAATCCTGATTTGCACCACCGGCGTCGGCATGGTCATCGCGGCAAACCGGTTTGCCGGTGTGCGCGCGGCCCTCTGCGAGTCCGTCGCGACCGCCGTCAAAACCCGTACGCACAATAACGCCAACGTGCTGGTCTTGGCCGGCACGATGGATCCCGAAGTTGCCGTCGACATTGCGCGGACTTTCCTAGAGACGCCGTTCTCGCAGGAAGAACGTCACGCACGCCGCATTGACAAACTTGAGCGCGGTGAACGCCTGTCCGAGATATCCCACCTTGCGGCGGCTGATCCCGAAGTTCACGCGGCGGTTGTCGGGCAGATCCGTCAGGAAAACCGTACGATCAACCTGATCGCCTCCGAGAACACGGTGTCGCGCGCGGTACGTGAAGCCTCGGGTAGTGTGCTGACCAACAAATACGCGGAAGGCTATCCGGGGCGGCGTTGGTACAGCGGTTGCATCCCTGTGGACACCGTCGAGACCTTGGCGATCGAACGAGCCAAAACGCTGTTCGGCGCCGAACACGCCAACGTGCAGCCGCACTGCGGCAGCTCGGCCAACATGGCGGTCTACTTCTCGGTCCTCGATCCCGGCGACACGATCCTCTCGATGAGCCTTGACCAAGGCGGACACCTGACGCACGGCAGCCCGGTCAACTTCTCGGGTCGGCTCTTTAACATCGTCCCGTACTGCGTTTCGCCAGAGACCGAGGTGCTGGACTACGACGAGATCGAAAAACTCGCGCTGGAGCATCGGCCGCGTCTGATCGTGGCTGGCGCCAGCGCCTATCCGCGCGTGCTGGACTTCCCCCGCTTCCGTAAGATCGCCGACGCCTGCGGCGCGATGCTGATGGTGGACATGGCGCACATCGCGGGTCTCGTGGCCGGTGGCGCACATCCGAGTCCGGTGCCGTACGCGGAGTTTGTGACCACGACCACGCACAAGACCTTGCGCGGCCCGCGCGGCGGCCTGATCCTCTGCCGAGAGGCGTTTGCCAAAGCGGTCGACAAGACGGTCTTCCCCGGCCTGCAGGGCGGTCCGCTTGAAAACATCATCGCAGCCAAGGCGGTCTGTTTCAACGAGGCGTTGCAGCCGGCGTTCAAGGATTACGCGAAGCAGGTCGTGGCGAACTGCAAGGCGCTGGCCGCGACTCTCACGGCGCGCGGCTTCCATCTGGTCTCCGGCGGTACGGACAACCATTTGATGCTGATGAATGTCGCGCGCAACGGCCTCACCGGCAAGGACGCCGCCGCCGCGCTGGACGCAGCTGGCATTATCTGCAACAAGAACACCATTCCGTTCGACAAGAACAGCCCGTTCGTAACTTCCGGCATCCGCATCGGCACTGCGTCGGTCACGACGCGCGGCATGCGGGAGCCTGACATGCAACGGATCGGCGACTGGATCGCTGACATCCTCTCCGACCTCTCAAATACGGCATTGATCGAAAAGGTGCGCACGGAAGTTGCCGCTCTGACCGCCACTTTCCACGTGCCATGAACACGAAGAAAAAGATCTATCTCTCCGGCCCGATCATGGACGAGCAT
The DNA here is from genome assembly GCA_033812795.1 of Kiritimatiellia bacterium. GTDB lineage: Bacteria > Verrucomicrobiota > Kiritimatiellia > RFP12 > UBA1067 > JAPXSY01. Next base: position 6,270 of record JAPXSY010000014.1, on the reverse strand, counting down.
CCCGATCTGGCTACAACGTGGCGCGAACGGGCCAAGGAAGCCCTGCGCGACCATTTTATCCTGCTCGACCCGATGCGGCGGAACTTCAAGGACCGCGAAGTCGACAGTGCCAATGAGATCGTCGAGTTCGACCTTCAAGATGTCCGCGATGCCGATATCCTGCTGGTGAACTACAACAAATCCTCGATCGGCACCTCGATGGAGGTCTTTTTCGCGGCACACAATCTGGGTAAGTTCGTGGTGGCCTTTTCGCCTTTCTGCTTTCAGGACTGCTCGCCCTGGATGGTGCGTTACTGCACCAAGATCCTGCCATCGCTGGATACGGCGATCGACTATATCCGTGACAATTTCATCTCGAGGCATGTGGAATAGGTAATAGGTAAGAAGTAATAGGTAAGAAGTAATAGGTAATAGGTAATAGGTGAGAGGTAAGAAGTAATAGGTGAGAGGTAATAGGTAAGAAGCAAGAAGTGAAACAAGATGGCGGGATGGATTGGGAGAAGTGGGTGCCGAAGGACCGTGCGGTGCTCTTATTTATCCGGTATGAAGGACGGCTTCTGCTGATCGTCAAGAAAAGAGGGTTGGGCCGAGGCAAAGTGAACGCGCCGGGTGGCCGCCTCGAACCGGGTGAGACGCCCGAGCAGGCGGCGGTGCGCGAGACGCGCGAAGAGGTGGGGCTGACGCCCAATGGCCTGCGCCCGGCCGGTCGCCTTGCTTTCGCCTTTATGGACGGCTATTCGCTGAGCTGTTGCGTCTTTACCGCCAGCGGCTACGAGGGCACGCTAACGGAAACCGACGAGGCTATGCCCTTCTGGTGCGCGGAATCCGACATCCCGTACGATCGCATGTGGGCCGATGACCGGCTTTGGATTCCGCTGATGCTCGCAGGCAAAGCGTTCGAGGGGCGTTTCGTTTTCGATGGCGACCGGATGCTCTGGCACCGGTTGACGCTCACGCGTCAATAAACAGCTCGGACGTGGCAAAGAAAGGGTCGCTCGTGCAGCGCATGCCCAGACGCCGCAGACCCGCCTCGTCGCCGGGGGTCACCATGTGAGTCAGGTGGACCTCGCAGTCGCGCAGGTCGATCAGCCGCTCCATCGCGATCTGGGCGGCGGGATTGGTCGCGCAACTGACCGCGAGTCCGATCAGCGCTTCGTCGAGATTCAGGCTGGTGTATTTGCCTTTGAGGATGTCGTGTTTCATGTGCACGATCGACTGCACGACCTGCGGGGCGATCAGATGAATCTGATCCGGAATGCCTGAGAGTTCCTTGATCGCGTTCAGAACCATGCTTGCCGCCGCGTGCATCTGCTCGGAGTTCTTGCCCGTGACGATCCGTCCGTCCTTGAGTTGCAGGGCTGCGCCGCAGAATATCCCGTTGCGTCCCTTGCCTTTTTTCATGGCGTCCTGTCCCGCTTGGCGCGCGGGCGTCACGACCACGCGGTCCTCCGGGACCAGATCCAGTTTTTGCATCAACAGTTCAATGCGGTCCACAGTGATGTGTTCGGTCTGTCCGGAGGAGAACTCGCAGAGATGGCGGAAGTAGCGGCGGATCACCTCCTGTTTGGCTGCCGCGCAGACGACCGCCTCGTCGGTGATGCCGAAGCCCACGCGGTTGACGCCCATGTCGGTCGGTGATTTGTAGGGACAGGGTTCGCGGGTGATTTTCTCCCAGATGGCACGCAGCAGCGGGAAAGCATCGATGTCGCGGTTGTAGTTGATCGCCACCTTTTGGTAGGCCTGAAGATGATAGGGATCCACCATGTTGGCATCATTGAGATCGACCGTGGCGGCCTCATAGGCGATGTTGATGGGGTGCTCCAGCGGCAGATTCCAGACCGGGAACGTTTCAAATTTGGCGTAACCGGCCAAGCGCCCCGCATTGCGGTCGTGGTAGAGCTGAGTAAGGCAGGTGGCCAGTTTGCCGCTGCCGGGGCCCGGTCCGGTCACGACCACGATCGGCCGTTCAGTCTCGATATACTCATTCGCCCCGTAACCCTCGGGGCTGACGATCGTGTCGACGTTGGCAGGGTAACCTTGGGTCACGTAGTGATAATAGACCTTGATGCCGCGGTGCTCGAGGCGGGCGCGGAACTGCTTGGCGGCATGCTGTCCACAAAAACGGGTGATGACCACGGCACGGATCAGCAGGCCCCAACTGCGTAGACCGTCGATCATCTTAAGAGCGTCGGTGTCGTAAGAGATGCCGAAATCCGCGCGCATTTTTTTGCGTTCGATGTCGCCCGCAAAGACACAGAGCACGATCTCGGCCTTGTCCTTGAGCTTTTGCAGAAGGCGTAGTTTGACATTCGGATCATACCCGGGCAGGACACGGGCCGCGTGCATATCGTGCATCAACTTGCCGCCGAATTCGAGATAAAGCTTGTTGCCGCTCTTTTCAGCGCGGCGTTTGATTTCCTCGGTTTGTTCAGTGAGGTACGTGTCATTGTCAAACCCGATTATGTCCGCCATAAACAACCTGCCTCCGCGCGATAAGGAAGAGAAACAAAAACGGTCAACCGTTAATGCGTGGCCGGGACAGGACTATAGCGCAAAACCGGTGGCGACGTAAACTCATTTTCTGCGGACGCGAATCCGTCGCGGCATGTCATAGTAAAACCTACGGTGTCTTTTCTATAATTTTGACGGACCGCGTATTGCGACCACGCAGCGGCTCGCAACGGCGAATGTAAAAGTGCTGCCCTGATTTTTCACGCGAATCGTCATCCTCTCCGCGCATTTGACAGATCCGACGGCGCGTTGCTATGCTACGCCTCATTCGGATCCGGCACGGGATGCATACCGCAAACCGGCCCTTTCCCTCCGGAGAAATGATGAAAACTCTAATAGCTGTTCTGTTGTGTTCGGGGTGTCTCGCATATGCGCGGGCAGCCCAGACTGCCTGCGAAATGACTGTTGCCGAAGTGTTCACCGATGCGGATGGCGGCACCCTCCCCTACCGGATTTACCTGCCTGCCGGAATCCCGGCGGAGCGCAAACTTCCGCTGGTGCTGTTTTTCCACGGTGCGGGCGAGCGGGGCACCAACAATGTCAGCCAACTGGTGCACGGCGTGATGCCGCTGATCCGATACGGGCAGAACGCCAAAGACCCCGCGATCCTTCTGGTGCCGCAGTGCCCGAACGGTATGCAGTGGGTAAGTGTCCCGTGGGGAGATTCCCGCCACACCATGCCGGCGCAGCCGTCAATCCCTATGCGGCGCGCGCTGGCGCTGCTCCGCGAAAAGATACGTACCCTGCCCGTCGATCCCGCGCGCGTTTATGTCACCGGTATCTCTATGGGCGGATACGGCACCTGGGACGCCATCCAGCGTGAGCCGGACCTGTTCGCTGCGGCCATACCGGTCTGCGGCGGTGGCGACACTGCCTGCGCGCCACGTATCCGACACATCCCGATCTGGACGTTCCACGGTGAGAAGGACGGCGCGGTGCCGGTCTGCCGGTCGCGTGATATGGCGGAAGCGCTCAAGTCGTGCGGCGGCAACGTGCGGTACCGTGAATATCCGGGCGCGGGGCACGGGGTCTGGACACCGACGTATAACGATACCGAAGTGCTTACCTGGTTCTTCTCGCAACGCAAACCGTAGCCTTCCCGCAATCGGCCGGACACCGGGCCTGGCCCAAACTCATCCGGCAGGTGCGGCGGCAACCCCGAACCGTTCGGAACACCGTATTTCCCATGTTGCTTCCGACTTTGCCAGCCTGTCTTCCGGAACTGCCCATCTCCGCGTATGCCGGCGAGATCGCCGCGGCTCTACGCACCCATCCGGTGGTTATCGTCAGCGGCGATACCGCTTCCGGCAAGACCACGCAGGTTCCCGTGTCCGCCAAACGTCTCGCGGCCCTGTGGAAGCGGGTTTTCGCGTGACCGCCCGGATCTTGACACCCCGGTTCCCCTCCGGCATCATGCCCCGGTTCCGGAAAGGCTCGCCATGACACACACACACCGTCGTTTAACGTTGGAATTCGCGGCCCTCTATCTCGTGCTGCCGGTTTTCTTGTTTCTCATCCGCCATCAGGGGATTCCCCTGCCGGTACTGCCGGCTCTTTGGTGCGCGGCGGGTCCGGCGGCGTACTGTCTGGTCCGTCGGCACAACTGGGACCTTCGGGCCTTTTTCGCCCTTCCGGCCAGTGCGCGCCGGATCGGCACACTCGCGTTGCGCGCCGCCTTGGCCGGCGCCGTCCTCACCGGGACGCTGTGGCTGACCGCACCCGACTCGCTGTTCGAGTTGCCGCGACGCAATCCCCGGCTCTGGGCAATCGTGATGACGGCATATCCCGTGCTTTCCGTATTCCCGCAAGGCATCCTCTACCGCGCCCTGTTTTTCACACGGTATGCGGTGCTGTTCCAAAACCGCCGCGCGGCCTGGCTGGCGAGTGCGGTCGTGTTCAGTCTGGCCCACCTGCTCTTCAACAATTTTTGGGCACTTGCCTGGACTTTATTGGGAGGGCTGTTGATCAACCGCTCGTATCTGCGGCACGGCTCGCTGATGGCTGCGGCTGCGGAACATGCCGTCTACGGACAGTGCCTGTTCACCTGCGGCTGGGGTCGTTTCCTGTACCACGGCACCACCGGCCTCGCGGAAAGCCTGATTCCATAAACCGCCGCCGGTCCCTGCCCTGGACGGACGCCTCGGGGATGCGTCCCTACCGTTGCTTCGGCGTTTTCGACGTCGCCCGTCTCCCTTGGGTTGCGGGCTCCCCCCGCATTAGATCCGCATCACGCCAACTGGCTCAGAAAACGGGTGTCGTTCTCGTAGAGCCAGCGGATGTCGGGAATGCCGTACTTGACCATCGCGATGCGTTCGACACCGAACCCGAAGGCATAGCCGTAGACCGTCGCAGGGTCGTACGCCATATCGCCCCGCGCCCGATTGACGTGTTCGTATACGCGCGGATCCACCATGCCCGCGCCAGCGATTTCGATCCAACCGCTCATCTTGCAGATGCGGCATCCCTTGCCGCCGCACACATGGCACGAGAAGTCCACTTCGACGCTCGGCTCGGTGAAGGGGAAGAAGTGCGGACGGAAACGCACGCCCGCCTTGGCGCCCATCATCTCCCGCGCGTAATAGGACAACGTAGACTTGAGATCCGCAAGCGAGACCGGCTTCGTATCAACGTAGAGGCCCTCGATCTGATGGAAATTCGCGCTGTGCGTGGCGTCGGTCGTGTCACGGCGGTAGGTGCGCCCCGGCGTGATGATGCGCACCGGCGGCGTGTGACAGGTCATCATGCGGATCTGTACCGGCGAGGTCTGCGTGCGCAGCAGCCGGTCATCCGTCAGCCAGAAGGTGTCGGACGCGTCCATCGAGGGATGGTGCGCGGGCGTGTTGAGCGCCGTAAAGTTGTTGAAGCGCGTCTCGACATCCGGCCCGTCCGCGACCGTGAAGCCCAGCCGCGCAAAGATCGCGGCGGTCTCCTCGATCACGCGTGAGACCGGATGTTTCGCCCCGCAGGCAGGCCATCGTCCCGGCAACGTGCAGTCGAAGGCCGCCTGTTCTTCCCGTGCCGCGACGGCATCCGCCATGCGTCCGGCCAACGCCTCCTCCAGCGCGGAGCGCCACGCCTGCACCCGCCTGCCGAACTCCGGCCGCTCAGCAGCCGGAACCTCCTTCATCTGCCGGATGATCGCGGGCAGCAATCCGTTGCGCCCCAAATACCGGACACGCACCTTCTCCAGCGCGGCGGCATCCGCCGCAGAGGCCACTTCAGCCAAAGAGTCCGCCTGTTGAGAATCCAATTCCGCAAGAGTCATATACCCGTAACCTTTTTTTGAGAATGCTTTTTAGTTTACCGCGCCTCCTCCCCGAAAAGCAACCGCGTTTTACAGGTCACTTGGCAAAGTAAATGCGGCCAAAACTGGGTCTTTATGACGCACGGTCGCATTCAGTTGCTCCGAAAACGGCGCGGAACGCGCTCCGCGCAGCGCGGCGGCCTTCGCCGGGGTTGTTTTTGGGCACAGTCCACCCTTCCCGGGCGCACCATGTTTTTTCGGAACAGGTCGATGCGACCGGGTTTTCAGGGGCACGTGTGCGACTGGCTATCGCAACTCTTAAGGTTTTGGAGGCGACCTCGCATTCGTGCGGCAAACAGGTAAGATTGAAGCGTCTTACACACACATTGCGGATAGAGGGTAGCCAGATTTACACTCTGAGACAAGCCGGAAAAGGCAATCGGTTAGTGACAGGGGGAAGAGTTGTCGCGTACGAGTACGTGAACGGGGTATGGCCAACGTTCACGTTCACAGCG